>NZ_PQIA01000157.1 GCF_003385235.1 Amycolatopsis circi
GGCGGAGGCGGCTCGGCCAAACATCCGGCACCGTCGGAAAGCACCAGCGGCGGCCCCGTACTCACCTCGACCGCGAACCCACCGTCCATCCGGTACGTGACGCTCCGCCCGTCGATCCAGTTCGCCGTCGCGTAGAGCTTGTGGTCCGGCCCGAACACGACCGAACCGTAAGTCGCCTCCGGAAACCGCTCCCCCGGCACCTTCGCGACCTGTCCGCTCACCGGATTCACCGTGACCACCGCGCCTTCGCCGGTAGACGAAACCCCGTACAGCAAGCCGTCTTCCGGGTTGTACGCGAAGTCGTCGACGCCCGAGGCGAGCCACCACGGATGCAGCAGCACCGGCCCGGCCGCGGTGAGATAGCCGGGGCTGCGCGGGTCAACGTCCACTGTGTACAGACTGGTTGCCCGCTTCACGTACCAGGAATTGCCGGACATCGCCCCGGCCGTCGCGCCGGTCACCCAGCTCCAGACGCCGTGGTGAGTGTCGCGGCCGACCGGGCCGAGGTCGGTCAACTCGCCGTCGGAGTCGATCCGCACCGCGTGCCAGCCGTCGTGAAAACGGCCGTCGGCGACGCCATACGTCACATTCTGCGCCGCGGAATACGCGATGGCATTCAGCGCGAGAGGGCTGTGGTGCAACAGATGCCGCGCGCCGGAGGGCAACGTCAACCGCACGATGTCGGACGACCACCCGTCGCGGCTTTCGACCTGCAGCACCCGGCAGGACGTCGCGGCCGCGCGCTGCCGGGCCGGAGCCAGCCAACCGGACGCCACCAGCAGCCCGGCGACCGCGGCCGCGGCGGCCACCACAGTCAGGTACCGGGAACCTCGCACCGGTCAGCCGAGCCGCGAAATTGCCGAGGTGAACGCGTCGGGGTGCACGTTCGCGCCTCCGCCATAAGGGTTCTGCAGCTGAAAAATCGCATACAGCAGCAGGACGATCGTGCCGGCCAGCGTCGACACGATCACCAGGTGCGCGGCCATCCGCGTGCCGCCGAAGAGGTTCGGCAGCAGGATCGAGATCACGCTCCCGAGGATGAGCGCGAACCACATGACCGAGCCGATGCCGTCGGTTTCCGCGCCGGTGAGCCGGGTCTGCCGGGCCTGATAAACCTGCCAAAGCTGAGCGGCGGCGTCCTTCTTGCGGTCGTTCGTCCAGTCGTCGCTCGCCTGCGCGTTGGCGACCACGCGGCGCATCTGGTCGAGCTGGGTCCAGCCGGTGTCGGGGATCGGTCCGTCGTCGATGAGCCGGGGCCACTCCTGCTTCGACACCGTCGTCGCATACGCGATGGCGAGATGCCGAACCTGCTCGCCGGTGTCGCCGGGCAGCGCCTGAGCCGACCAGGTCGCGGCGACCAGGCCTTCCGCCTCGGTGTAGGAACCCTCGCGCGTGGCCGTGACGGCGTCGAAGAGCGAAATCAGCACGAAGACGACCAGCACCGCGTACAGCCCGCCGACGATGGTGAACACCTGGCCCGCGGCGTCGTTGTTGTCGCGGCGGCCCTCGTCCCAGCCGAAACGCCGGACGAGATAGCCGATCACCGCGGCGACGATCGCCCCGCCGACGACCCAGAACACCCCGGTCACGTAGACGTTCATCAGGTTCCTTTCGCGCGGGCAAATACGCTGGCCGACGCTATCCAGCCGATTCCGGAACGGACAACGGCGGAACGCGCGATTCAGCCGGGTGGCCCTCCGGACCCCGCGCGGTTCGCCGGATCGGAGCAGTGGCCCGATACTCGTTCCCCCGATTGCTCTTTCTTGGCAAGGGAAACGACTCGAGTACCAGTCGCGCGTACCCGACCGGGTTACGGCAGCAGACCCACCGTGACGCGCCCCTGGTTGTCGACCTGACAACAGCACCGGCAATGTCCGAAAAGGAGCTTCGGCAAACAGGTGAAAGTGACTCCGGCTACCCGATCGAGTGATTGTCGGGTTGAGCTGCCTTGCTATGTTGATCCGCGGCGCCGCTTTTTTCTTCGCATTCCTTGTCCACTCCCGGAAAAACGTTGTCTCTCTGTGTTTCCGGGCGTTTCGACGTTAGGTGGTTCCGCAGTGACCGTCACCGACCCCGTCGCACTGTCCACTTTGGCCGCCGCGCCGTGCGGGGAAGCGGAGGAGCGATGACGACAGTCGACGCACGAACCGGGGCTCGTTCCGTAGCCGAGGTGCTGGACTGGAGCCGGAGCCGGTGGGAGCCAGCGATGCGGGAGGCGGTCGACCGGCTGCCCGTGTCGATGCGCCGGATCGCCGGCTACCACCTCGGCTGGTGGGACGAGACGGGAACGGCGACGACCGCGTCGAGCGGCAAAGCCCTGCGCCCGGCGCTGGTGCTGCTGTGCGCGGAAGCCTGCGGCGGAGACCCGGAGGACGCGATCCCCGCGGCGGTGGCCGTCGAACTGGCCCACAACTTCTCGCTGCTGCACGACGACGTCATGGACGGCGACCGCACACGACGGCACCGTCCCACCGCATGGACGGTATTCGGCACCGGACAAGCCGTGCTGGCCGGAGATTCCCTGCTCGCGCTGGCCTTCGACGTCCTGTCCGCGGACGGCCCAGCCGCCGCACGCTTGCTGAGCACTGCGGTGCTGGACCTGCTGCACGGCCAGCACGAGGACCTGGCGTTCGAACAGCGAACGAACGTCGAAGTGGCGGAATGCGTCCGAATGGCCCAAGGCAAAACGGCAGCCCTGCTGAGCGCGGCCTGCACCCTCGGCGTGCTGGTAGTCGGCGGCCGCGGCGAACACGTCGAACGCTTCAGCCGCTTCGGCCGATCGCTAGGCCTGGCCTTCCAACACGTCGACGACCTCCTCGGTATCTGGGGCGACCCAGCAGTCACCGGAAAGCCGGTTTACTCAGACCTGCGCAGCCGCAAGAAATCCCTCCCCGTGGTCGCGGCTCTCACGTCAGGCACGTCAGCCGGACAGGAACTGGCAATGCTGTACCGGCAGCCGCTGCCGGACGACTGCCTCGCGAAAGCCGCGGCCCTGATCGACGAAGCCGGTGGCCGCTCCTGGAGCCACGCCCAAGCAGACGAACTGCTCACCGACGCGCTGACCGCCCTCACCGCCGCCCACCCAGCCGCCCGCGCGACGGCCGAACTGACCGCGATCGCCCAGCTCATCACCCGCCGGACCACTGACTTGGACGATCGCCCTGGGTGAACGCCCGACCAGGACGGACGCCCGTCCCGGGGCAACCGCCGGGGGCGGCGACCTGGAGATCCGCCCGAGGACAACCGCACCAGCCAGCGGATTGGCAGCCCAGCCCTTCGACGGGTTCGGGTGCCATCAGCGGGCAGCAGACGGAGATCTGGCCGCGGGTCGGGTCGCACCGTCGATGCCGCCTATCGGAGTGCACCCACGCGGACCCAGGCGCACGCCGGCCGGAGGAGGACGCGGCCACAGCTTTCAGAGCCGCGAACCCTGCAACCAGGAACTCTCACGTGGCGCATGCCCTTGACTGACGGTAGTCCCCAAGATCCGGAAAATTCCAGCCATACCGCAGCCGTCAAGCATTCGCAATATTCCAACCAGTCCAACGGTCACTAGATCATCGGAAGCAGCGAACCGCGACATCCGGGCAGACCATTACTGCTTTCGCAGGCATAGACATCGTTCATGGGCGTCAAGGCAAAGTCCGTGAAGATCAAGATCCGGAAAGTGGACAACCGCACATCCACGTCCAAGATCTCGGCCATCACCCGCTGTATGCGATGCCAGCGTCGGAGCCTAGTTAACGGTGCACCACCGACGAATTGATAACTGCAGCAATATTCGACGGTGATTAGACGACACTTGAATCCGAGCACTACAAGACGATTATCCGACACTGCACTACGTGTGACTTTTCACCGGATGAACCGCTTTTGATGATAATCGGCGATCAGCACTTTGAACTGACCGAAGAAATCGGTAATCGACATGATCTCCTGAGCATCAAACGCTACCTCGACGGCAGGCACACGTCAACGGATATCGCAGCCAAAGCCGGGGTCGCCCGAGAATCTGTCGAAAGCATTTCTGGCGCAGAATTTGTCAAGAAGATCGAAGATGCCTGCCGAATGCGGGGCCAGCAGATTGGCTTCCACCACATTTTCACCGGAATAACAGAGGGCAGCTTGCGCCCCGAGGTCTTGCTCGGGCTAGTTCTCGAGACATACCACTACATCAACTGGGAATACCGTCGGCGCATCTCCAGACGGCGCACCCTCTGGTCGTAACCATCTCACCGATCAATAACTTGTGTAAAATAGCGCGCCAAGACACTCTTTCGCATATCGCTTCGACATCTCTATTCGAAGCCCGCTCCGAGGATTACGAACAGGCCGCCGCAGACCTCCGAGACGCCGCAGAACGCTGCGGATTCCCTGTCGAGTCAGCAGAACCCTTAATCACCCACATGCGCCTGGATGCCGAAGCGGGCCATGCCGGCCTCCTCGCGGAAGCAGTCGAAATTATCGGAGATTTTCCCGCGGAACGCGCCCATCAAGTCGTGAACAACGTACTGACATAAAGCACTCCCTTGACCAATTCCACGACCAGATCGTCGAATTCTATTCCGCTCCATCGAATCATAATCCCCGACTTAAGATGGATTACTTTCTCCGGTAAAGCGGTGCGACTCGCGCGGGCGGGCTCGCACGCACCCCGGTCCCGCCTTCCAATTAATGGCCCGACTGCGGTATGGTTCGCTTATGGCCGCTCTCGAGTCGCGTAGCATTGCCGGACTCATGCTCGCTTCCATGGCGTCGCAATCTCTCATGGTTGTTCTGGCACCAGCAATGGTTCGCATAGCCGAATCGTTCCACGCGTCAGTGGGCACAGTGAGCCAAGCTCGCGCGGTAGCGGCCGTCGCGGCAGTTGTCTCGTCTTTCTGGCTCAGCCCCCGGTTGAGCAGGATCGGAGTACGGCGAGCAATTCAAACAGGCGGCCTGCTCTCGCTTGCCGCTTGCCTCGTCGTAGGACTTTCCTCGTCGTTGTGGATTTTCTGGCTAGCACATCTCATCGTCGGTTTGGCGGTGTCGTTTCTTCTTTCCGCCTCGTTCTCGGGCGCCGCTGCCGCCGAGTCGCCCGTTCGAACACTCGGCCTTGTGGCAGCAGCAAACTCGCTGGCCTGGGTAGCGATCAACCCTCTGTCCGGACTGTTCGCCCAGACGCTCAGTTGGCGGTTTTCCTTCTTGCTGCCAGCAGGATTTGCCCTGACCGCCATGTGGTGCGCACGATACGCACCCCGGACCAAGCCCCAAAGCCAGAGCGAAAGATCAACAGTATGGCAGCTGCTGGCCGCGAAGCCAGCTCGAATGTGGATTCTCGCCGAACTGGCCGCCTACACTGCCTGGACGGCCACCATGACTTTCGTCGGCCCGCTTTTGATCCAGCAAGGTCACCTGTCGGAAACCCTCGCAGGCGTCTGCCTGGGTCTCGGCGCCGGCATGTTCTTCATCATCTCCAGCCGCGTCAAGAACCTTCTCTCCAGAACGAGCGCGAAAGCAGCCATCATCACTTCCTCCGCAGGCATGTCGATAACGGGAGGAGCGCTCTTTTTGCTCCCTCTTCCCGCCGCACTGCTAGCCGTTCTGTTTTGCGTCATGTCGGCGTTCTGCGGAGTTCGCACGCCAGTCGCCAGCTTTATCGGCACACAGGTGGAACCCACTCGAACAGACGCGATGATGACCGCGAGGACCGCTATTACTCAAACCGGGTACCTCTTGGGAGCCGCGCTTGGAGGGGCGCTGCTGACCTGGTCCGGATTCGACGCGCTCGGCATACTGGTGATGGCTGGCACCATCACCGGCGGCCTGGTGTTGTTCTTGAAAGCACCCGTGCCGTCGGCCGCCTGAAGCTGCGGAATCGCGCCCAGAACCGTCACCGCCCCGGGCGGCTCAGCCCCTCATCCCCAGCACCTCGAGAAAGCACCACCTCATCGGTATTTGCGAGCGCTTCCTTCCCCCGCTGGGTCGGCGGCGCGGTCGTAAGGTCCCGCAACCGGATAGGCGGCCCGAGGTCGATCAACGTCGGCACGTACTCGGCCTTGTCCACCGCCCAATGCCCGCCAGCCCGGCTGAACCGGAACCGAGCCGCGACCCCCTCCTCAGTGGAGCCACGCGGTTCATCATGCCGAGCGACCTCGTTGCCCAGCCCGAACGCCACCCACTTGCCGCCGACCTTCTGGAACGGCTGCACCACGTGCGCGTGATGCCCGATGATCAGGTCCAGATCCGGCGACGCAGTCAGCTTCTGCGCCAACTGTTTCTGCTCAGCAGTCACGTCATGCTGATACTCGACACCCCAATGCAGGCTGGCGATCACGACCTCCGCCCCCGCCGCCTTCGCCTCGCGTGCCGCGGAGAGGATCTCGTCAGGGTCGATTTCGTTGGCCAGCCACGGTTTCCCGGCCGGCCGCTTGATCCCGTTGAACCCGAACGCGTACGAAAGCTGCGCGACCTTGACCCCGTGCACGTCCAGGATCAGCGGTTTCTCCGCCTCCCCGGCCGAACGCGCGGAGCCAGTGTGCTTCAGCCCGGTCTGGTCGAGCTTGTCCAACGTCCGCTGAACGCCCGCCGCGCCCTGGTCGAGCGTGTGGTTCGACGCGGTGGAACAGGTGTCGTATCCGGTGTCCTTCAACGCGTCCGCGATCTCCGGCGGCGCGCTGAACGACGGATACCCGCTGTACGGCCCGCCTTCCGGCGCGAGCGGCGTTTCGAGATGGCAGATCCCCAGATCCGCGCCCGACACGAGCGGTTTGACCCCGGCGAACAGCTGTCGGTAGTCGATCTTCCCGCCGCCGTCCGCCTCGGCCTGCTCGGTGAGCCGCGGGTGGATCAGCACGTCCCCGGTCGCCACGACGGTGAACGAGTCCGGCGAAGCGGCCGCCGACGACGAAATCCCCGTCGAAGGCGTTCCGTTCCGTTGCGGGGCGGCTTCGCTCCCACACGCCGTCAGCATCAGCGCGACCCCGGCGAGGGCGGCGGCCCGGCGCATGTTCGTCATGATCATCCCCTTTGCCCGACTGCCCGGCACATCCTTCCTTATCACTCTTGTGGGTTAACACCCCGGTCGTGACCAGGCGAAATGCTCAGGCTAGGCAGTCGGCGGGCTGTCCGCGAGTCAGCGCCGGGTCGGTCTGGTCGAACGTCCGCGCGACGCCCGGGCCGGACGTGCGCGTCTCGAAGCGCACCGTCACCCGGCCGTGCCCCGCGCCCTGGACCCAGCCGGTGCCGTGCTCGGCGTGCACCACGTCGTCGCCCGGACGCCACCCCGACGACGACACCGGCGCGCTTCCGCCCGGCGACGGCGCCGAAGTGACCACCGGCTCCTCTGCCACCGCAGGCACGGCCAAGCTGAACAACGCGTCCTGATGCGGCACCGAAAGCCCGCTGAACGCAACCCCCGCCAGCCGCACGCCGCCGAACTCCTGCGGGTCGAGCAGCAGTCTTTCTGCAGTAGCCGCAAGCTGTTCGAGGTCATCGGTCGGCGACGCGGCAGTCTCGGAGCGGGTCACCGTGCTCATGTCCGTATGCCGCAGCTTGATCACCACCGTGCGCGCGACGCGACCCGCCTTCACCAGCCGAGCGTGCGCGCCAGCCGCGATTTTCCTTACCTCCGCTCGCAATCGAACAAGGTCGACCACGTCGACGTCGAACGTCGTCTCCGCGCTCACCTGCTTGGCTTCGCCCCGCTCGGCCACCGGTCGGTCGTCGAACCCGCTCGCCAGCCGGCGCAGATCGCGGCCGACCACGCCGCCGAGCGTCGACACCGCGTCCGGTTCCGGCAACGCCGCCAGTTCGCCCAAAGTAAGAATGCCGATCGTGCGCAGTTTCGCTTCCGCCACCGGCCCGATCCCCCACAACGCGCGCACCGGCAGCGGATCCAGGAACTCGCGTTCGGTTCCCGGCGGCACGACGAGCAAACCGTCCGGCTTCGCGCGGTCCGAACCGATTTTCGCGACCTGCTTGCCAGTCCCCGCCCCGATCGACGCGGTCAATCCCGTCTCCGAACGGATCCGAGCGCGCAGATTCTCGGCCCACTCGGTCACCTGCTCCACCGACGCACCGGCCAGCGCAGGCGGTTCGGCGAACGCCTCGTCGAGCGAGATCCGTTCCAGCACCGGCGCGACCTCGCCGACGACGTCGAAGACTTGCTTGCTCAGGATCTCGTACAGCCGAAACCGCGGCGGCAGCACCACGCCACCGGCCGGAAGCAGCCGTCGTGCCTGCGACATCGGCATCGCCGAACGCACGCCGTACTCGCGGGATTCGTAACTCGCGCCAGCGACGACGCCGCGATGTCCAGTGCCGCCGACCACCACCGCGCGCCCGCGCAGCGTCGGCCGGGTGAGCTGTTCGGCGGAGGCGTAGAACGCGTCGAGGTCCAAGTGCACGACCCAGCGAGACATGTCAGGTTCCAGCGTCCAGGAGCCGTTGCAACGCCTTGGTGTAGCTCTCGAACGCGGCCCGCCCCTTGCTCGTGAGCCGCACCAGCGTGACCGGCGTGCGGTGTTCGTAAGCCTTGGTGATTTCGACGTACTCGGCGTCCTCGAGTTTGCGCAAGTGCGTCGAGAGATTGCCCGCGGTCATCTCCAGCAACTGCTGCAGCCGGGGGAAGGTGATCTGGTCGGCGGGACGCAGCCCGGCGAGCGCGACCGTGACGCGCAGCCGCGCCTGGGCGTGGATGACGGGATCGAGCTCCGGCAGCTCAGTCACGGGGCCGCACCACGTAGACCAGCGCCGCGACGGCGAATCCGCCGCCGCCGGCGAGCGAGAGGACGAGGAAGTTGCCCGGCACGCCGACCAGGACACTCGCCCCGCTGCACACGATGATCCAGCCTCCGAGGAAGTACTGCCGCAGGTCCTGCCAGAGCATCCCGCCCGCCAGGTAGAGCGTGCCGGTGAGCAACAGGGACGTGCCCGACCACAGCAGCGGCACCAGATCCGAGCCTTCGGGAAGGAGCTTGGTGATCCGGATGTCGATCAGGCACATCGCCGCGAACGCGATCCCCCACGACCAGCCGTACATCGCGCCGATCCGCCGCGACGGGCCGCGGATCCCCCGGCTGGGTTTGCTGCCGTGCCAAGCCGAGTAGAAGATCGCGCCCATCATGAGCACGGCGACGACGATCCCCGCGCCCCAGCCGGGAAGCAGCGCCGCCGACCGGTCGTCGGAGAGGTAGACGAGCCCCCAGCCGACGAGCCAGGTGAACGCCCAGACGCCGAACAGACGCGCCGGGCTGACTCGCAGCTCCCGGCGCGTCCGCTCGTGCTGAAGGGCGATGAGTTCGAGCGACTCCGCCGCGGACAGCGGCTCGCCCTCGTCCTCGACGGGGTCCCCCGCGTCGTCGTTCACCCCGGACCGCCCTTCCCCCGTACTGACCCCACATGCAGCACGGAAGCTAACACGTCACGCGACCTTCACCGGGCCCAGCCGGAACCGCCGCACCACCACGAGCGCGGGCACGACCAGCCACGCCGCCAGCACGCCGACCGCCAGGCCGAGCCCGCCGGCGTGATCCACCGGGAGCGTGCCGACGCGGCCGAGCCAGTACGTAGGGAAGAAGTGCGCGAGCGTGGACATCCATTCCGGCAGGAACGCGAGCGGCATCCACAGTCCGCCGAAGACGCCGAGCGGAAGCATCAACGCACCGGTCATCGCACCGACCGTGTCGCCCTTGCCGAACAACCCGAGCAGCAGCCCGAGCACCGCGAACGGCAGCGCGCCCAGCCACAACGAGACGCCGCTGAGCAGCCACTGGGTCGCGGTCAGCTGCACTCCGCGCAGCGCACCGGCTACGAAGATCACCAGAACCACGGGCAACGCCATCGCCATCGAAGACGCGATCTTCACCGCGAGGTAGCCAGGTCCGCGCATCGGTGTGAGCCGCAGTTGCCGCTGCCAGCCGTCGGTGCGCTCGGTCGCGACGCGGGTGCCGGTGAACAACGCGCCGCTCATCGCGCCGTACGCGCCCATGTTGATCATCGTCGTGACGCTCGCCCTGATGCCGTTCGCGCCGATCTGGTCCCCGAACAGTCCGCCGAACAGCAGGAACATGCCGAGCGGAACCACGATGGTGAACAGCGCGAACTGCGGGCTGCGGACGATGCGCAGGATCTCCAGCCGGAGGTAGACGAGGTTCATCGGAGCGCTCCCTGCGGCTCGTCGGAGGTGAGGGCGAGGAACGCTTCCTCGAGCCCGGCGGAGGTGATCTCGATCGAGCTGGCCTGCGGGAATCCCGTGAGCAACGCCCGGATCGCCAGGTCGGAGTCGGTACAGCCCAGTTCCGCACGATCGCCCTGAACGCGTGCGCTGGCGACCCCGGCCAGCGCGGCCAGGGCTTCCTCGCGGGCGCCCTGTACGACTGCCCTGATCACTCGCCCGGACACATTCGCGCGCACCTCGTCGACCGCCCCGTCCGCGACGACCTTCCCGTGCCGCATCAACACCACGCGGTCCGCGAAGTCCTCCGCCTCGGCGAGGTAGTGCGTCGCGAAGAGAACCGTCCGCCCGGCCGCGGTGAACTCGTGCATCGAAGCCCAGAACTCGCGCCGGGCATCGACGTCCAGCGCCGCCGTCGGCTCGTCGAGGATCAGCAGCTCGGGATCGCCAGTGAGCGCGAGGGCGTACCGAACCCGCTGAAGCTGCCCGCCGGACAACTTGCCGCACCGCCGCTTCGCGAACTCCCCGATGCCAGCCCGTTCGTAAACCTCCTTGGCCGACAACGGGTTCCGGAACATCGACCGATGCAACTCGACCAACTCGGCCGGTGTGACGTCCCGCAAGAGGAACCCGTTCTGCACCATCGCCGCGAGCCGCCCGGAGTCGAGCGCCGCCCGAGGCGCAGCGCCGAACACCTGCACGCTCCCCTCGTCCGGCGAGGTGAGCCCGAGCAGCATGTCGATGGTGGTCGACTTGCCCGCGCCGTTCGGCCCCAGCAGCGCGACGACCTCGCCACGCCGCACCGCCACCGACACGCCGTCGACCGCGCGGACCTGCTTGAACTGCTTCACCAGGCCGGTCAGCCTGAACGCTTCTGTCATCTCGTCCCCCAGTGCTTCGCTGTCCTGAACTTTGTAACACAAAGTAGGTTGCGACGGAAAGTGGTGGGCGATGCGGAGTTGTTCATCGCGACAAGTCCGTGCCGGCTGTGCCCGGCAAATCCGGTTGCTCCCCGCAACCGCCCGCACTACCGTCCCGGTCCATGACGATCTTCGCCCGCTGCCGCCTGTCCTGATCCCGGCATGACTTCCGGGCCGCCCGCCACCGGGCGGCCCCCGCTTCGCGTGCCGGACCGCATCTCGTCCGGAAAGGACACTTTCGCCTTATGGGCAAGCACATCGTCGTGGTCGGCTGTTCCGCGCCCAGCCACGTTTACCCCTCGCTCGGGATCATCCGCGAACTGGTGCGCCGCGGCCACCGGGTCAGCTACGTCGTGGGCGAACCGCTCGCCGAACTGGTCACAGCGACCGGCGCGGACGTCGTCGCGCATCCCACGATCTTCCCGCTCGGCCCGGACGCGGAATGGCCCGAGGACCCGGCCGACGCGATGCGCGTCTTCCTCGACGAGGCCATCGCGATCCACCCGCGGCTGGTCGAAACCTTCGACCAGGACCGCCCGGACCTGCTGCTTTACGACATCGGCGGCCTCGGAGCCCCTCTGCTCGGCCTTCGCTACGACGTACCGGCGGTCCAGCTCTCCCCCACCTACGTCGCCTGGGACGGCTACGAGGAAGAACTCGTCGACGTCCTCAAGCCGATCCGCACCTCACCGGCCGGCATCGACTACAACCGGGCATTCACCGAGTGGCTGGCGGAAAACGGCGTCGCCGAAGACGCCTGGACGTGGCTCGCCCGTCCGGTGCCGATCCTGTCACTGATCCCGCGCGCCATGCAGCCGAACGCCGACCGCGTGCCGGAGGACCGCGTCCAGTTCGTCGGCCCCTGCCTCGATCCGGCGCGCGCCGCCGAGCACTGGACTCCGCCGTCCGACGGGAAACCCGTGCTGCTCGTGTCGTTCGGCACCGCGTACAACGACCAACTGGACGTCTACCGGCACTGCATCACCGAATTCGAGGACTGGCACGTCGTGCTCTCGATCGGCAAGCACGTCTCGAAGGACGACCTAGGCCCGCTGCCAGAGTCGGCCGAGGTGCACGAAACGGTGCCACAGCTGGCGATTCTCGACGTCGCGTCAGCCTTCATCACGCACGCGGGCATGGGCGGCTGCACGGAATCCCTGTGGTACGGCGTCCCGACGGTCGCCATCCCGCAGGCCGTCGACCAATTCGGCAACGCCGCGCAACTGGAGGCGTTGGGGGTAGGCAAGCATCTCCCCGCGGACCAGGTGACCGCCAAGTCCCTCCGCGAAGCCGTCGATACGGTCAGCAGTTCGCCGGACGTCGCCGCGCGGTTGGCCGAGCTGCGCGCGGAAATCCGGGCCAACGGCGGAATCACCGCGGCTGCGGACGCGGTGGAGAAGTTCCTGAAGTAAGCACGCACGGACCGCCCGGGCTCGGCAGCACCAAGCCCGGGCAGTTCGGCTATCCGGCCCGAATCTCGTTGAGATAGTTGTAAATCGTGTACCGAGTCACCTCAAGCTGCCCGGCCAGGTGATCCACCGCATCCTTGATCAGGAAGTACCCGGCCTCGTCCAGCTCTCGGACCACCGCCGATTTGTGCCGCTTCTTCATCAGCTCCACCGGAATCCCGGACTTCCCGATCGCGCGCCCGACGAGGAACCGCTGCAAGCTGTCGACGTCCGGCAAGAACGTCTCCTCCCTACGTTCCTCCGACGTCTGCGCCGCGGCAGGCAGTTCGCTGTTCACGCACAGACACCCGATCGCCGTGCCCTCGGTGTCCCGCAGAAACAACGTGGACGACCGGATCTCGCGGCCGTCCGGACTGTGCGTGCGGTAGTTGGTCAGATCCTGCGTCGTGCCGCGCCGGACGAGCCCGAGCAGCAGATCCGTCATCGGCCCGCCGACCGAGCGGCCGGTGAGCCTGCCCGCGATCGCGACGATCGAATCCGGCAGCCGCGACAGGTCGTGCAGCAACACCTCGTTGCCCGGCCCGAGCATCGCCGCCAGCCCGTCCACGGCCGGGATCAACGCGGTCAGCAGCTCGTGCGTCGCCGTGCCCGAAGCCGACGCGACCGGCACGACCCGGCGAGGCCGCACGAGCGTTTCCAACGCATCCCGCACCACATCGGCGGCTGCGGCCGGGGTCGACGCGTGCGGCGACAATCGGACATGTTCCGGACGCACCGTCGCCGCGATCCCCGCCGCCGTCAACGCCGCCCCGACCTGCTCCGCCGGCTTGTCCACGAATGAAAACGCGAGAATCCCGGCCCGCCGTTCAGTCGCCGACACGATCTCCGCGCCGAACGAACGCAGCACGTCCTCCAACTCGCCGACGCGTTCGTCGATCCGGCCCGAGATCGCCGCGACGCCGGTCTCCTCGACCAGTTCGAGCGCCGCCGCGAACGCGCCGGACGTGACCGGGCTGAGGTTCGAGATCGACCAGCTCGCCGCGGTCGGGTCGGCCGGGTGGATCTCGTTGTCGAACAGGCCGGGGTCGCGCGCGCCGGTCCAGCCGGACAGGATCGGGTCCATTCGCGCGAGCGCCCGGTCGGACAGCACCGCGAACCCGGTGCCCCAGCCCGCGCGCAGCCACTTCTGCCCGCCGACGACGAGCACGTCGGCGACCTCCCACGGCGCGTCGACGACCCCGAAGCCCTGGATCCCGTCGACCACCAGCAGCCGATCGCCCGCCACCTCGCGCAACGCCGCGAGATCGGCCCGGTAGCCAGTGCGGAAGTCGACCGCGCTCACCGAAACGACAGCGGTTTCCGCCGTGAGCGCTTCCGCGAGACGGTCGGCGGTGACGTAACCGCCTTCCAGCCGCCGCATCCGTACTCTTCCGGCCTGCTCGGCGCGCGCCCACGGGTACGTGTTGGCCGGGAACTCCGCGGCCGACACGAGCACTTCGCCGTGGCTGTTGAACGCCGCCTGGAACAGGCCGAGGCTGGTGTGCGGGAGCAGCACCGTGTGGTCGGTGTCGCTGCCGCACAGCCGCGCGGCCGCTGCTTTCGCCCGGATCTCCTGCCGCATCAACTCGTCCACAGTGGACGGACCGGCCTTGGTCGTCGCCTCGAGCAGCCGCGCGGTGGTGTCGAGCACTGCGTGCGACGGAGGCCCGAACCGCGCGAAGTCCAGGTAGCCGGCGGGCTCGTCGAACTGGAGCAGGTACCGGGGCGGGATGCGGGTCACGAGAGGACCCGCGCGAGGAACTGCCGCGTCCGCTCGTGTTCCGGAGCCTTCAGCACGCGCTCCGGCGGCCCGGTTTCGACCACCGCGCCGTCGGCGAGGAACACCACCTCGTCGGCGGCCTCCGCGGCGAAGGCCATCTCGTGCGTCACGACCACCATCGTCATCCCCTCCCGAGCCAACGTACCCATCACCGCGAGCACCTCCCCTACCAACTCCGGGTCCAGCGCGGACGTCGGCTCGTCGAACAGCATGAGCTTCGGCTTCATCGCCAGCGACCGCGCGATCGCGACGCGCTGCTGCTGCCCGCCGGACAGTTGCCCTGGGTAAGCACCCGCTCGGTCCGCGAGCCCGACCCGGTCGAGCAGGTCCAGCGCCTCTTTCCGAGCCCGCGCCGCGTCGACGCCGAGCACCCGCACCGGCCCCTCGACCACGTTCTCCAGCGCCGTCCGGTGCCCGAACAGGTTGAACCGCTGGAAAACCATGCCGATGTCCCGGCGCTGCCGTGCGACGTCCTTCTCCCGCAGCTCGTACAGCTTGCCGCCGCGCAGTGTGAACCCGATCGGCTCGCCGTCCACCCAGACCTGGCCGCCGTCGATCGTCTCGAGATGGTTGAGGCAGCGCAGAAAAGTGCTCTTGCCCGCCCCGGACGGCCCGAGCAGGCACACCACCTGTCCTTTGTGGACCTCCAGATCGATGCCCTTGAGCACTTCGGTGTGCCCGTAGTTCTTGCGAACCCCGACAGCTTTCAGCAGCGGCTCAGACACGCGCCCCCCTCACCAACGGCATCCCCTTGAGCGCCTTCCCGATCCGCGCCGCCGCGTTCCGGTCAGCTGCCCCGAACGATCGTTCAAGGTAGTGCTGGCCGATGCCCGCCACCGTCACCACGACCATGTACCAGATCGCCGCCGCGATCAGCGTCTCCATCACCAGCAGGTTGTTGGACGAGATGTTGTTGGCCGCGTGGATCAGCTCGGTCACGCCGATCACCGACGCCATCGACGTGCCCTTGAGCATGTTGATGAAGTCGTTGCCGGTCGGCGGGATGATCACGCGCATCGCCTGCGGCAGCACGACCCGGCGCAGCGTCGCGCCAGGCGTCATGCCGATGGATTTCGCCGCCTCGGTCTGGCCGGGGTCGACGCTGGTCAGTCCGGCGCGGACGATCTCCGCCATGTACGCGCTCTCGTTCAGCGCCAGTCCGAGCAGCGCCGCGGTGAACGCGCTGATCAGCACGTTCGTCGGCTCGTGGACGAGGTAACCGCCGAAGGGCAGCGGGATCGAGACGGTCGGGAAGATCAGGGCCAGGTTGTACCAAATCAGGATCTGCAGCAGCACCGGAAGCCCGCGGAACAGCCAGATGTAGGCCGCCGCGAACCATTTCGCGACCGGGTTCGCGCTGAGCCGCAGCAACGCGATCAGGATGCCGAGCACGATCGCGATCGCCTGCGCGATCACCGCCAGCACGACGGTGTTGAGCAGCCCGAGCGCCATCACGCGGTAAAACACGAAGTCGGGTACCGAACCCCACTCGATCTGCGCCTGCGCGAGCGCGAAACCCAGCAGCACCAGCAGCGCGACGATCACCGCCGCGCTGACCCAGCGACCCCAATGCCGCAGCCGGACGATCGGCAGCGGTTCAGCTTCCGCCATTGACGGCCGCCTCCTTGACCGCGCCCTGCTCGACGCCCCAGGACTGCAGGATCTTGCCGTACGTCCCATCGGCGACGAGCGACTGCAACGCCTGCTTGACCGCGTCGCGCAGCTTCGTGTTGCTCTTGGCGAACCCCATCCCGTACGGCCCGCCCTCGATCGGCTGGCCGGGCACGACCTCGAAGAACTTGCCGTCGCCCGCGGTGCGCGAGATGTAGACCGCGCTGGGCAGGTCGTTGAGGATCGCCGCGACGCGACCGGTGCGCAGCTGGTTTTGGTTCTGGTTGTCGCTGTCGGTCGCGGTGACCGTGATCGCCGGCTTGCCCGCCTGCGTGCATTTCGCGCTCTGCGCGGTGGCGAACTTCTGGTGACTGGTGCCCTGTACGACCGCCACGTTCTTGCCGCACAACGTGTCCGGCCCGGTGATGCCGTCCGGGTTGCCCTTGCGGATCATGATCGTGATGCCGGACGAGAAGTAGTCCACGAAGTCGATCTGCTTCTGCCGTTCCTTGGTGTCGTTCATCGCCGCCATGGTGAGATCGACCCGGCCGGACTGCAGGCTCGTGATCAGCGAACCGAACGCGAGATCCTGGTACGCGACGGTCACCCCGAGCTTCGCCCCGACCGCCTTCGCCAGATCGACCTCGTAGCCGATCGGCGTCTTGCCGTCCGCGGCGTAGAAGTTGTTCGGTGCCGACTGGATATTGGACGCCAGCCGCAGCGTCTTGGCCTGCGCCACCGCCGGCGGCAATGCCCCGGCGAGCTGCGGGTCGGCCTTGATCGCGCCGAGCAACGCGGTGTTGTCCGGAACAGCGCTCGGCTTCTGTTGTTGCCCGCCGCCGGCCCCGTCAGGACCACCTCCACAGGCGGTAGCGAACGCGAGCAAGCCGCCCAGCAGTACGGCCTGCCAGGCACGGGGACGAAGCGACGACATGCGGAACCTCCAGGACGTCGTTGGTTCCGCGGGACGCTACAACTGGTTGTTAAAGAGGTCAACAAGCGGTTGAAGTTCTGTCTCGTCTAGCGTGCGAACATGACACTCGACGAGGGCTTCCGCCAGTTCTGGACCGAACGGCGGCTCGCGTCGCTCACGACGGTGCGCCCGAACGGAACGCCGCACGTGGTAGCGGTAGGCGTGACGGTCGACTTCGAACAGGGCCTCGCCCGCGTGATCGCCTCCGGGACCTCGTACAAGGCCCGCCTCATCCGCGCCGCCGGCGACACCGGACTGGCCGCCGCCGTGTGCCAGTTCGAAGACCGGACCTGGTCCACGTTGGAGGGCAGGATCCGCTTGCTCGACGACGCCGCTTCCGTCCGCGACGCCGAAGAGCGCTACGCCCAGCGGTACCGGCAGCCGCGGGAGAACCCGCAGCGAGTGGTTTTGGAACTCACCATCGGACGGGTGCTGGGCAACGCCTGAGGCTCCCGTTCCTGGCGAACCCTTCCAGGGCGATCGCCCTAGCCGATCGCCCTGGTCAACCGCCCTAGCCGACCGCCCCGGCCAGTCGCCCCAGCCGTTCGCTGTGGCCGACCATCCCGATCGGTCGCCCCGGTCGACTGCCCTGGTCGACTGCCCTGGTCGCGAGTCCCGGTCAGTCGTCCCAGCCATTCGCCTCGGTCGACTGCCCCCACTGATCTCCTGGCGACTGGCCCCCGCCAGCGGCAAGCGCTAGCCATCTCGGTCAATCGCCCTGGTCAATCGCCCTGGCCGACCGTCCCGGTCGATCGCCCTGATCGTCAACCCAGGTCAGCCGTCCTGCTATCCGCACCAGTCAGTCGCCCTGGTCAAACGCCCCAGCCAACCGTCCGACCTGATGCCTAGGCGCAGTCACCCCAGCCATCAGCCACGCGCCCCGGGCAACCGCACGGGACGACTGCCCCGGTCAAACGAACTGCGCCAGCAATCCTTCCGCACTGCGCACCACAACCTGCGCCGCCGCCCGCTCCGCCAGCGCCCGGTCCGGCCGTTCCGCCTCGTGCCGCCACCGCATCACCGCGTCAAGACCGGCTTCGTACATCTCGCGCGGGTCCGTGCCGACCGCAAGTCCCAGCCGCTCCTCCGGTGCCGTCCCCTCCGCGCCCAGCAACCGCACGGCTTCCTCCGCCGACTCCCCCGCCAACGCCGTACGCCCGCCGCGAATGTCCGCGATCAGCCGCAACTCGCGGAAGTCGTGCGCACCGGCTGAAAACCGCTCAACCCGCGCCGCAAGCCGATCGCTGTGCGGCCGAGGCTCCGCGTTCAACACGGTCTCCAACCGAATCAACGCCGTCCGCGCGCGCAACGCGTCCGCGCGCGCGGCGAAACAACCAGCAATAGTGTCGCGAAGCTCGCCAAGACCGCTGCGCCGCACCAGTTCCGTCGATAGCTTCACCCGGTCGTCACATCCCGTGCGGATCAACGTCAGCGCGAGCTTCACCCCGAACAATCCGAAGCGCACCATCAACGACCGTCGCGTCTCGACCGACACCGGCCCCGGAAACGCCGGATCAGTAAAGGAATCCACCGACAGCAGATACCGCTCCAGCTCCTCGCGAGGCACAGCCGCGAAGGCCGCGAGAAGCTCGAACTCGTCATCAGTGAACGCGCGCGCCCCGTACGCAAGCTGCGCCGCCACCGCGATCACGCCTTGGAAACCGCTGCACAGCGGATCTTCGCGCCACGCGCGCCGCGCAATCTGCTTCGCGGTAAGCAGTGCGTCAATCCGCCCCGCGCCCGTCTCGTCCGCGCGCGCAAGCACAAGGATCGTGTCAACGGCCGTCTGCCGCGCGAACGCTGAAGGTGTTGTCGGACGCAGTGTCGCCAACTGATCAGGCTCGAGGTGGCGAAGCAGCTGTACGGACGCGTCAGTGAGCGTCGACGGATGCGTCGCATCGAGAAACTCCAGATCGCGCAACGCCCGCGTCGGCCACTCCCCCAACGCCGCGGTCAACGTGGACTTCCCCGTCCCCGCAGCTCCGCCGATGCTCACCCGAAGCGGCTCGTCGAGATGATCGAGCGCTTCCCTCAGCAACGCCGAAGCCCTCGGACTGTCGCGGTAGTACGCACAAGCATCCGCCAGCAGCGCCCGAACGTCCTCGACCACGCGCGACACCACTCCTCACTCGACTCACACCACCCGGCACAGCCCCGCATATCCTCGACTACCCGGCGATGCTCCGCTCACCGGATACCGAATCCGCCCGTGACCGCGCCAGCCGACAGCTCCTGAAACACCCTCAACCGTCAGAAACGCCGCATCACTCGCAACTGAGCTATGCAGTCACATCTCCCGAGTCAGCTCCATCGCCCAAAACTTGCCCCGCTTCCCGAACCGCCTTCGCCGCAGCAAAACGCCTCAACCCATCAGGCCATCTCACTCTCACGATGTGGAAACCACTCCGAAACACCCCAACGTTCAGAAGTCGCCGCACATAGCCAGCGCCGAACGCTCAGCTCCCTCGACCAGTCCCGCAGGAAGAAGCCAGCTTCGCCAAAGGACGCCCACCCGCAAGTCGCGCAGGAATCTTCTCGGCTGCCCGACTTGCATGGATAGCTGACAGACCGCCGCGCACACCACCCGAGCACACCGGGAGGTCACGAGGGAAGCTCCTTAGGCAACCGAGCCAGCATCCTCGAAACCGCACCCCGAGAAGCCGCCTTGCACTACCGGGCAACCGCGCCGAGTTGGCTGAGCCGAGGTAACGCAATCACCTCCCTGGGCACCCGCTTAGCCAGGATCCCCAAGCCCCGCCTGCAAAAGCCACGAGCACTACCCGAGCAGGCCGCGCTCAACCATCCGAGGCTGAGGTCACGCAGGCAACTCCTTGGGCGTCCGATTAGCCAACATCCCCAACTCCCCCGCCCGCTTGTGCAACCCGGCGAGCCGGTCGATCTCCCGCCGCAGCGCCGCACTGCGCCGCTCCCGCTCGGCCGACCCGGCGATGATCATCTCGCGTTCTCGCGTCAGCTCGTCGGCAAGCCCGTCCGCAAGCTCAGTGAAGTGGTCCCGCAACCGTCGCTGCACATGGCGGATCGCGTCGCGGCATTCCTTGCTGAACCGCAGGAACACGTCGTCGACGTGCCGTTGCGCGGTCATCTTGGCCACCGCTTGGCGACGTTGCAGCCGCATCCCGCCCTCGTCGCTGATCGTCTTCGCCGCGAACGCGACGCCCGCGCCGATCGACACCGGGTTGATCAACGGCAACCCCGCCAACCCGGTCACCAGACCGAACATCAGCACGCCGCCGTACGAACCACGCAATCCGGTGAACGCCTTCTGCCCGATCTTGAACCGCTCGATCCGCGGCTGCCGCACCTCGGCGATCTGGTCCACGCCGTAGTCGGTCAAGGCCAGTTCCGGCAGGTCGTACTGCGCGCCGAAGCTCACCGCCACAGCTTGCGCGATCCACTCCGCGCGCTCCGCCGCGAACGTATAGGTCGTCTCGACCGCCTCGGCAAGCGTGCTGTCCAGCCACGGCCCGAACTCGTCCCACACCTTCACCGGGTCCCCGCGGTCGAAGGTCTCGTCGATCGTTTCGACGATCTTGCGGGTGCGTTCACGCAGGTCATACTCCGCGTCGGACTGCAGGTCCGCGATCTCGTCCGACAGCAGGTTCTGCCAGCGACTGTTGCGCCGGCGCAACTCGTCGGCGCGACGTTGGGAGCGTTGCAGCAACGTCGTCTGGTCGACGCCTGCTTCCTGCCCGGCTGCCTCGGCTCGCGCCCGCAACGTCTCGACCAGCTCGGCCGCCGCCGCGCGCACGCTCACCGCGGCGAGCAATGCGGCCGTGCTCTCCGCCGGCCGCGAAACCTGCGTCGCGATCCAGGAAAGCAGCTCCGGGAACCCGGACCGCGCGTTGAGGTCTTGATCGCCGCCCTTGGCCGCGGCGAAACGAACTGTCGCCGACACCGGCAGCACCGGCGAGTCGATCCCGGCCGAGGACAACGCGGTCCGGTTCTGTTCGGCAACGGTCCGCCACCCGGCGCTGACATCGATCTTGGTCAGCGCGATGACCACGTGCGGACACCACGTCCGGATGTGATGTGCCAGCGCCAGCTCGGCCTGATCGAGCGGAGCGGCAGCGTCGGAAACGAGAATGACCGCGTCAGCGTCCGCGAGAACGTCAAGAGCCGCAGCCGTGCGAGGCGACCTCGGGTCACCGATCGCCGGAGTGTCGATGAGCACCAGACCCGCGGACAGCAAATCGCGCGGGACGCCGACCTCGACCCGCCTCAGCGACCCAGCTGGCCGGGCACCGACCTCGCCGGTCAGCTTCTCGATCTCGACCGGAATGCGTTCGTCGGCGCGTCCGACGAGTGTCGCGCCGGGCTCGGCCGCGTAACTGACTTCGATCGGCACTGCGGGAGTCGTCGCGTCGCCGACCGGGCAGACCGGCGCGTTGAGGACCGCGTTGACCAAGTAGCCCTTGCCCTGCTTGGGGAATCCGAGCACAGCAACGCGCGTGCCCCCCGGCGGCCGGTCCTGACGCCGGCGAAGGCGTTGCGCCAGGTCTTCGCGGCCGTGCGTCCGGCAGGCGTCCGAGGTCTCGGCGAGCACTTCGAGCCAAGCTGGAGCCGTCACGGCGAACCAGTGTCCCCCGTGTACGCGGAGTATCCGAACCGGGTGGTGGCTCCGCGGTCGCACCCAGACCGCGGAGCCACTCCCGAATTACCCTTGCTCAGAGGGAAATGTGCAGCTCACCGCCGCCGTGCGAGCTCACCGCACCGGCGTGCAGGTCAAGGCCGAGGCCCTGGTGCCCGAGGTCGGAGACCGTCGAGACGGTGTCGTGCACCATGCCGACGCCAGCGTCGGTGCCGGTGTGCGTTTCGGTGGCAGCGTCGGAACGCTCGGCGTCACCGTGGGAGATGAGCGAGTGCGCCTGCTGGGTCACGCCGTTCACCGCGTGGTTCAGGCCATCGGCGCTGAGCGTGTTGCTCAGGCTGCCGACGTTGTCGGTGACAGTTCCGACAGCGTCGCTGACGTGCCCGGCAACCCCGCCGCCGGCCTCGGTCGCGTGGTCGGCGACCTGTCCGGCGGAGTTCGCGACCGGGAGGTCGCCGACGTTGACCGGCGAAGCGGCCGCGAGCTCGCCGCCGACATGCTGCACCTGCGAGACGGCACCGTCAGCCGCGGTGGCGGCCTGCCCGGTCGCCTGCGCGACGGCGCTGGAGTCCAGCCCGCTGGCCAGGTCGTTGCCCAGGGCGAGTGCACTGGTCGGGTTCTGCACCAGCGCGGTGACCGACGCGGCAGCGTTCTGCAC
>NZ_PQIA01000158.1 GCF_003385235.1 Amycolatopsis circi
GGTGTGGGTGCCTCGTTCGTTGGGTGCGCTTGCTGCGGTTTGGTGGGTGGGTGGGGCTAGCGCCCCAATGTGGGATTGGGTGCATTTGACGCACCGAACGCCGCATTGGGTGCATCTCAGCGGCGGCGGCGGCGTGGCGGGGTGGTCCGTGAAGGGCCCCTTGAGGGAATCTAAGTCCCTTAAGGAGTCCTTCACGGGCGGCGGAAGTCCGTGAGGGGAACCCTGAGGGACTCAGAGTCCGTCAGGGTTCCCCTCACGTCCGTGTTGGCGGCGAGCAGTGGTTGCGTCGGAGCCGGGTCGGCTAGGCGAGAAATGATCGCGCTGGTCAGGGGCGGAGAGTGCAACCTGGCCGCTCAGCGACGCGCGCGAAGAATCAGCCGGGGAGCAGTTCTGCCAGGCGGTGTCGGGGCACGTCCACCAGGCGTAGGTCCGCCAAGTCCTCGGGGACGTTCAGTGCGGCGTTCGCCAGCCTCGCGTGGGCGCGCGTTAGCAGGTCGGACGGGTGGTCCACTACGTCTGCGGCGACGATGGCGTGGCGGTTGTCGGGAGTGCTGCGGAGCAGGCGCAGGCGGTATTTGTCCGCCACCAGCGCGGTCAGGGCCGCTTGTGCGGACGCGTCTGCGAGGTCGGGGTGGTTGTTCGGGACGAGCAGCGCCAGGCGGCGGGCGTTCGTGCCCAGCAGGGTGCGCAGGAGCCACGGGCCGGGGTCTGCGGAGAGGTCCATGGCTACGGCGTCGCCTTCGGGGCCGGACGTGGCCCAGCCGACTGGGCGGGTTTCCAGCGCCAGGCCGCCTTCGGAGGCGATTTCCCGGGCGGCGGCCAGCAGGCCCGGTTTCGTTCCGGCCGATTCTACTGACTGGGGGCCGTGGGTGTAGATCGCCGAGCTTCCCTTGCGGGCGAACGACTTCTTGGCCTTCGCGGTCGGCTGGCAGACGTACAGGTCCGCTGCGCTGCCGATTGCTTGTGCGCCGGTGTAGCGGTTGAAGTCGGGGAGGATCGCTTCGAAGGTCAGGCCCAGCGTCGCGAGCGAGCGCTGTACCTGTGCGCCTAGAGCGGGGTGGCGCGGGCTGTAGCCGTAGGCCAGCAGGATGCGGCCTTCGGTGGGTTCTCGAAGTGCCTGCACGGCGCGTGCGGCGAAGAGGCCCATGCCTTCCGGCGTGTAGGGCGGGTCGCTGAACACCAGGTCTGCCTTGCCGGTCAGGGCGGGGGGCAGGCCGACGCGCAGGTCTGCGTGTGCGGTGAAGATGCCGCGTTCGCCGGTTGCGTCCAGGTAGGACAGAACGCGTTCGTCGAGGTCCACTACGGACAGTTTGGCTTCCGGGCACACGGCGCGCACGGCCAGCGAGGTCAGGTCGTGGTCTCCCAGGAAGAGCACGTTGCTGCGGCGGAGGTCGTAGCGAGAGTTCAGCCACAATGCGCGGCGCAGCACCGTCTCCGGGGTCGCTTGCACGTGGTCCAGCGCGGCCAGCGGCGGCGGGACTGCGGCGATGCGTTCGGCCAGCATGGTGAGCAGGGCGGGTTGGTCTGCGACTGCTGCGTCGAGGGGATCGGGCAGGGGCGGAAGGGAGTAAACCGCGTAGGTGGCGCGCGATTGCGGGGCGATTCGGACGCCGGCGGGGGAGCGTTCCAGGTCCGGTTCCAGGGCCGCGAGGAGATCTTCGACGCTTCGGCGCGGGGCGGCGGTGAGTCGCACTAGGTCGGCCAGTTCATACGAGCCGCTGCGCAGCAGGCCGAGCACTTCGTAGAGCGGGCGGACGGCGGCGCCGTGTGCGGCGAGGACGTCGTCTAGGGCGGTCACGGGGTCCGAGCGTAGTAGGCCACCGTCCGGGACGGGCTGCCAAGGCCGCGCGAGTGGGCTACCGTCGGACTCTGCACCGCACGTGGGGAGAAGTCTGTGACCATCGAATTCCGAGACGTCGTCAAACGCTATCCGGACGGCACAGTCGCGGTCGACGGCCTCTCGCTCACCGTCGAAGACGGCACGATCACGGTGTTCGTCGGCCCGTCCGGCTGCGGCAAGACGACCTCGCTGCGGATGATCAACCGGATGGTCGAGCCGACCTCGGGTTCGGTTCTGCTGGACGGCAAGGACGTCAGCGAGGGCGACCCGGCGGTGCTGCGGCGCGGCATCGGATACGTGATCCAGCACGCCGGTCTCTTTCCACACCGGACAGTGCTCGACAACGTCGCCACGGTGCCGCTGCTGTCCGGATGGGACAAACGCAAAGCGCGCGCCCGTGCGGCCGAGTTGCTTGAGACGGTCGGCCTCCCGGCGGAACTCGGGAAGCGGTACCCGGCGCAACTGTCCGGCGGACAGCAGCAGCGCGTCGGCGTGGCTCGGGCGCTCGCCGCCGATTCGCCGGTGCTGCTGATGGACGAGCCGTTCTCCGCGGTCGACCCGGTGGTCCGGGAAGGACTGCAGGACGAGCTGCTGCGGCTGCAATCCCAGCTGGGCAAGACAATCGTGTTCGTCACACACGACATCGACGAGGCGGTGCGGCTCGGCGACAAGGTCGCGGTGATGCGCGTCGGTGGGAAGCTCGCGCAGTACGGCACGCCTGCCGAGGTGCTGCGGCATCCGGTGGACGACTTCGTCGCGTCGTTCGTCGGCCGCGACCGCGGGTATCGCGGGCTCTCGTTCCTCCCGGCGAGCGGCGTCGAGGTGTCGCCTGCTCGCACGATCGAACTCGGCAGCAAGGTCGACGGTCCGTCGCAGGGCTGGCTGCTCGCGGTGAACGACGAGAAGCAGCCGCGCGGGTGGCTGCCGCCTGGCTCCACTGTGGATGGTCCGCTGGCCGAAACCGACCTCGTGGCAGGCGGATCGCTGTACGTGCAGGGCACGCCGATCCGCGGGGCGCTCGACGCGGCTCTGTCTTCGCCGGCTAGCCTCGGCGTCGTCGTGGACGAGGAGAACCGCGTGCTCGGGACGGTGGTCGCGCACCAGGTCTTGGATGTAATCGAGGCCTCCCCGCAGGCGTCCTGATGGGCGACTTCTTCGGCGAACTCGGCCGGTACCTGTCGAGTTCCAACAACCGCGGCGAAATCCTCGCCAACCTGCTCGAGAACATCTATCTCGCGCTGGTGCCGCTGATCGCGGGCATCGTGCTGGCGATCCTGCTCGGCTGGCTCGGACATCGCTGGCGGCCCGCGCGCAGCGTGCTGCTGGTAGTCGGAAATCTGCTCTACACGATTCCGTCGCTGGCGCTGTTCGTGGTGATTCCCGGCATCATCGGGACGAAGATTCTCGACAGCGTCAACGTGATCGTCGCGCTGACCATCTACACCACCGCGCTGCTGGTGCGTCCGGTGCTCGACGCGCTGGAAGCCGTGCCGCCGCACATCGTCGCGGCGGCCACGGCGATCGGATATCGCGGGCCGCGCCGGTTCTTCAGCGTCGAACTGCCGCTCGCGGTCCCGGTTCTCGCGGCTGGAGTTCGGGTGGCGTCGGTGAGCAACATCAGTTTGGTCAGCGTCGGCGCGCTGATCGGCACCGGGGCTCTCGGAGTGCTGTTCACCGACGGATTCCAGCGGGAATACTTCTCGCCGATCGTGGTCGGGATCGTGCTGACGATGCTGCTCGCGCTGATCGTCGATCTGCTGCTGGTGTTGCTGCGCAATCTGTTGACGCCTTGGGAGAGAGCAGGTCGCGCGCCGGCCGCGGAGGTGGCCGGATGATCGGCGACGTCTTCACCTGGTTCACCACCGCAGCGAACTGGCAGGGCCCGGGCGGCATCCTCGCCCGCCTCGCCGAACACGTCGGTTACATCGCGCTGGCGCTCGTCATCGCGCTGGTGATCGCGATCCCGATCGGACTGTTCGTAGGCCACACCGGCCGCGGCGGCGTCGTGCTGGTCGGCGTCGGCAACGCGATCCGCGCACTGCCGACGCTCGGTCTCGTGACGTTCCTGTTCCTGCTCTTCACCGAAAGCACTACGGCGACGATCATCGGCCTGGTGGTTTTGGCGATCCCGCCGGTCCTGGCTGGTACGTACGCCGGTCTGCAAGCGGCCGAACATGATGTCGTCGACGCCGCGCAAGGCATCGGGATGACCGGCTGGCAACGACTGTGGCAGGTGGAGGTGCCGATCGCGCTTCCCTTGGTACTGGGCGGAATCCGCAACGCAGTGCTGCAGCTGATCGCGACCGCCGCCGTGGCCGCGTACGTCGGTCTCGGCGGCCTAGGCCGATTCCTGCTCGACGGACTGGCCATTTTGGACTACACCGAGGTCGTCGCGGGCGCGATTCTCACGGCGCTGCTGGCGATCGTGGTCGACCTGCTGCTGGCCGCGGCGCAGCGCGCGCTGGTGCCCAAGGGAGTCCGGCTGGCGGCGCAGGCAGCGTCCGGCCGGGCAGTGGCTGCGGGAGGTGCGGCGTGAAACGGTGGGGGATCCTGGTGGCCGGACTGGCGTTGCTGGCATCGGCGTGCGGAAACCCGTTGTCCGGCGGTGGCGAGGGCGGGAATACCGGCGACATCATTATCGGCGCGTCCGATGTCGGGGAAAGCTCTTTGCTGGCCCAGATTTACGCCGGGGCGCTGCGGAATGTCGGCGCGCACAACGTGACGGTGCGCCCGCCGGTCGGCAGCCGCGAGGTCGTGGTGAAAGCGTTGCAGGACAAGTCTTTGTCGGTGGTGCCGGATTACTCCGGGAACTTGCTGCGATACTTCGACAAGAACACCCCGGCGACCACTTCGGAAGATGTTTACGCACAGCTCAAGCAGAAAATCCCCGGTGGTTTCGAGGTTCTCGACCAGTCGCCCGCGCAGGACAAGGATTTGCTGGTGGTGGGCAAGGAACTCGCGGCCGCCGGGGTGAAGACCTTCTCCGATCTCGGACCGCGCTGCAAGGACCTGGTGATGGGCGGGCCGGGGCAGTGGAGCAGCCGGTGGAAGGACCGGATCAAGCAACTGTACGGATGCGAGTTCAAGGAAATCCGCACGACGGACACCGGCGGCCCGGTGACGGTGGCGGCTTTGAAGTCTGGTGATGTGCAGGTGGCGGACCTGTTCAGCACGTCGGCGACTATTGCTTCTAACGGGTTTGTGCCGTTGGAGGATGACAAGCACATGTTCCCGGCGCAGAACATCGTGCCGTTGGTGTCGCGGGGCACGTTGAATGATGCTGAAACGGCTGCGTTGAACCAGGTGTCGGCGGCGTTGACTACTGAGCAGCTGACTGAGTTGAACGTGCAGTACACGGACGAGAAGCGGAATGCCAAGGATATCGCTGAGGAGTTCTTGCAGCGGAACGGTTTGAAGGCTTAGCCGAGGGCGGGGTATCGCTCTAGGGTTGCTGCTTCGGCTTCGGCGGGGGTTATTTCGCTGTGGTGCTGCATGATCCAGGCGAAGTGGCGGCGTTCGTCTTCGACGTATTCATCCTCTGTCATAGCTGATCGCCTTCTCGATAGCTTCGAAGATGTCCGCGTCGGTCTCCTGCTGCCACGGCGGGAGCTGATCCCAGTCCGCGACATACGCTGGCTTCGGGTCCGGGATGTGCTGGTAAATCTGCGCGATCCAGCACAACGCCACGAAGCGGCTCTTCTGCGCCCGGCTCAGTTTCGCCGTGCTGCCACCGGAAATCTCGACGAACTGCCGAACCTGGGCGTAAACCGCGGCGGCACTGGCCCGCTCCCAGTCCGGCGTTTCTTCCCACGGCGTGATGTACCCGGGCTTGGGTTCGCCGGGGAAATGCCGTTTGACGCCAGCGATCCAGGCGTCGCGGAAGATGCGGCCGGGTTCCTCGGACACTGTGGCGCTCCTTGCGGGTCAGACGACCGAGACGGTCTTGAGCTGGACGATTTGCTGGTCGAGATGGCGAACGTGACTGTCGGTCAGAAACAGCTTCAAGTTGCGGCCGGAGACACGGCAGACACCGGTCCGTCGTCGCGTCACGGCGCAAGCTGGCGTTGAGCGAGCAAGAGACCGCAGAGTTCCTTCTCCAGAAGGCTCACAGCCGGTCGAAGGCCGCAGCGTAACGGAACGCGCCTCGGTTAGCTGGCTTGTACGCCGTGAGCTGGCGGGCCTGGAAGTGCGGCGCCCATTCCGGCACCGGCGGTGTGATGCCGAGCGTTTCGGCCAAGACGAAGCCGAAGCGGGAGTAATAGCCGGGGTCGCCTAGCAGAACGACCAGGCTGTAACCAAGAGCGTTGGCGGCGCCGATCGTCGCGTGGACCAAGGCGGAGCCTGCCCCGCTGCGTTGGTGCTCGGGGAGGACGCCTAGCGGGCCGAAGCCGATGGCGGATTCTGGGTCTTCGCCGAGGTGGCCTGGGCTGGAGCAGGCGTGGCCGATCACTTCGCCGTCGAGGAGGGCGACTAACGAGAGTGCGGGGAGCAGATCACCGTCCGCGGTGAGTTCGGTTACTAGCTTGGCTTCTGGCATTTCACCGGTGACGTCCTTGTTGTGGATACGGAACGCGGCGGTGTGCACGGCGTGGATCGCGGGTGCGTCGTCGGTGGTCGACTGGCGGATCTGCATGCGCCCAGTCTCCCTGAGTGGTGCCTTGTACGGAGATTGATTTTTCCGGGCCGCATTAGAGCGGAGGCAAGTGGCATACGCGGACGGCTTTTCAGTCCGGTTAACCTGGTGGTCGGCGAGGGCTGAATCAGGCCGTCGCCGCCTGCGGAGCAACCCGCGCCGGGCGGTCGTCTCGCATGAAGAGGAGGACCACTGCTCCCACAAGCGGTCCAGCGGCCAGAGTGAGGAACGCGGAGTAGAACGAGCCGGTCGCGTGGAAGACTGGGCCGACCACTGCGGGCACGATTACGCTGCCCAGTTGCCAAAAGGCATTCACCGCACCAGCGGCGGAACCGGCTAGGCCTGCGCCGGTCAGGGCGGGGATCATGGCGGCGGTCAGCGGGCTGTAGGCGTACGCGCCGATGCCGAGAATCGGGGCTGCCACTAGGAAAGCGCTGTAGCTGCTCAGGGAGCCGAAGACCAACAGGGCCGCGCCGAAGAGGATCAGGACGGCGATGATGGGGATTCGCCTGCCCAGGCCGACTTTGTCGGTGAGCCACCCGATCAACGGCTTGATCACGACCGCTGTGCCGGAGAAGATGACCACGACTACGCCAGCACGTACGGGGTCGATGTGTTCGCCGCGGATCATCAGGGTGTTGGACCACGTGACGAAACCGTAGGTGCCCCATAGGCCGCCGAAACCGGCGAGACCGAGCAGCAGCAGGTCGCGGTTGCGGAAGAGTGGGCGGGGGTTTGGCAAACCGCGGCGGGTGGAAGCGGAGACGGTGCCGTTGCGGATAAAAACCAGGCACAGCAGGCCTAGCACGACGGTGACTCCGCCGAAAAGGTGGTACGACACCGGCCAGCCGCTGTTCTTCACCAGGGTCGGGACGACGGCGTTGGCTACGACGGTGCCTAGCGAGGTCGCGGTCATGAAGATGCCGCTCGCCAAGCCGTGTTCTTCCGGGCGGAACCAGGTGGTGATCAGCTTGAGCCCGGCGGAGAAGTCTACTCCGGCGAACAGGCCGAGCAGGGCTTGCAGGACCAGGCCCCAGGCGATGGACGTGGTTGAGCCGAACCCGACCATCAGCACGCCCGCGACGAGCGAGCTAATGCCGAGGATCGCGCGGCTGCCCAGCCAGTCGGACAGGAACCCGCCCGCGGTGTTGGAGATGACGTAGCCGATGTAGTAGCAGGTGGCGAAGATCCCGAGCGCGGCCAGCGGCACGCCGAGCGAATCGCTGACCGCCGACGACGCCGGTCCCCAGGTCGACCGGTCTACCGAGGTCATCGTGAACACTGCCCAGCAGAGCAGAAGGACGACCCAGCGATAGCGGCTCGGCATGGGGGCTCCTTCGGCCTGAGGCGGATGATCAGGGAAGGTTCCCGTCACCGGCGCGGCGGGTCAAGCCAAGGCGTCCTGCCGGTGCAGCTCGGCGCGGATCGCGCGGACGTCGTGGGCTCGGCCGTCGACGTACTGGGCGGCGGCGATTCCTGCGGCGTGGCCCGTCGCGAAGGCGGTGCCCATGACTCGGACTGAGGCGTACGCGTCGTCGTCGGAGCTGGTCAGGCGGCCGACTGCCCAGAGGTTCGCGGTGTCGGCGGAGCAGATCGTGCCGTAGGGGAGGTCGTACCAGCCTCGGCCGGCGATCGGTTCGTAGCGGGTGACGCCCGGGCCCGCGTGGTCTTCGATCGGCCAGCCGCAGCGGCCGATCGACGCGTCGGGGCGTTTGCGGGCGGTCAGGACGTCGCGGCCGGTGAGTTGTTCGCGCCCGATCAGGTGCCGTCCTTCGCGGATGCCTATCTGCGGGCCGGTTTCTTCGAGCCGCGCGGAGGACCAGCCGCGAAGGTGTTTGCGCAGTGCGTCCAGGTATTGCCACGCCTGGCGGCGCGCGTTGGCTTCGTCGCGGCTTAGCGCGGCGGCGTCCAGGACGTCGGTTTGTTCGTCTGCCAGGAGCGCGATTACGTTGCGGGTCAAGGGAAGGTGCACGGCGATGCCGTAGTCGCGAGCCAGCTGGACGCCGGTTTCCCGTTGGTACGCGGCGACGGCGGCGCGCAGGCCCTCCCGCGAAAGGTCGGCGTCTTCGGGGACGCCGGAGAAACGGCAGACGAGCGTGCTGGTTTGCCGGTCGTTCAGCGGCGCGACGCGGACGGCGGCTCCAGCGGCGGCCAGGAGGGCACCGTCGCCGCTGCCGTCGACGAACGCACCGGCGGTGACTCGTTCCAGGCCGCCGCGGTGGTGCAGTTCGACCTTGGTGACGACCCCGTGCGTTCGCTTCGCGCCGATCAGCTTGGTGTGCAGCAGGACGTCCACACCCGCGGCCGCGGCCAGCTCGTCGTAGACCAGTTTGGTGGTTTCCAGGTCGAGCAGGACGATCTTGTTGCCGGTCCAGCCCATCGTCTTCTCTTCGTAGGCGCCGCGTTGGCGCAGCCGCTGCAGCACCTCCTCGCCGACGCCCGCGACGACCTGTTCGCCGGTCTGGTCGAAGAAACCGCACAGGGTCAGCACGGAACTGATCGTCGCCGCGCCGCCCAGGTACGGGTACTGCTCGACCAGCAGCACCCGTGCCCCGGTCCGCGCCGCCCCTGCCGCGGAGGCGATACCCCCAGCACCGCCTCCGACTACGACGACGTCGTAGTGCACTCCAGCCCTCCTCGGGTGTTTGTGAACCAGTCAACTTGGTCCGCCCGGGGCGCCGCCACTGCCGTTCCGGCACCCCGGGCATACCCGGAAGGTATATCTATGGATACCAGAAAGTATGAAACTCATACAAGATGGCGTACGCTCGGAATCATGGACACCAAGGCAGCCGGATACCGGCGCAAGGTCAACACGATCAATCGGTTCATCACCGCTCTGCAGCGCGCGGGGCTCGCGTTCGGGCCGATGGAGCTGCTCACCGTCTCCGGACGGCGCAGCGGCGAGCCGCGGACGTTTCCGTTGGCGGTACTGAAAGTCCAGGGCGAGCAGTACTTGATCCAGGCGTTCCCGAAGGCGGCGTGGGTGGCGAACGTGCGCGCGGCCGAGGCGGGGACGCTGTCGCGCGGTCGACGGTCGCGCCGGGTGCGGTTCGTGGAACTGCCGGTCGGGGAGCGCGGGCCGGTGCTGCGGGAGGTGGTGGCGGCCGGGCCGGCGAGCGTGGGGAAGCGTTACGTCACGACGGGGTTGGCGGAGTCGCCGACGCCGGACGGGGTCGCGGCGGCCGCGGGGAGGATCGCGGTGTTTCGCGTGGAGGCGGCCGGGTAGGTGGTCGTGAGTGGCGATGCCGGTTCTAACCGGGATCGCCACTCACGACGACGAAGGCCGCCGCGGAAACGAATCCCGCGGCGGCCTCCGAACGAACAACGATCAGTCGAACGCCTTGGCGATCAACGCCTTCTGCTCGACCTCGTGCACCTTGGACGAACCGGCCGACGGGGCGGCCATCGGACGCCGCGCCACCACGTCGAGCCCGCCGAAGAACTCCGGGAACTTCCGCGGAAGGTTGAGGCCGAAGAACGGCCACGCGCCCTGGTTTTCCGGCTCTTCCTGGACCCACGCGATCTGCTGGGCGTTCGTGTAGCGCTCCACCGCCGCCAGCAGCTTCTTCTTCGGCAGCGGGTAGTACTGCTCGATCCGCACGATCGCGACGTCGTCCGCACCGCGCTTCTCGCGCTCGGCCACCAGCTCCCAGTAGAGCTTGCCCGAGGTGAGCAGCACCTTGCGGACCTTCGCCGGGTCCTGCGTGGTGTCGTCGATGACCGACATGAACCGGCTCTGGCCGGTGACGTCCTCGACCGACGACGTGGCCGCCTTGTTGCGCAGCATCGACTTCGGCGTGAAGACGATCAGCGGACGCTGGATGCCGTCGAGGGCGTGCCGGCGCAGCAGGTGGAAGTAGTTCGCCGGGGTGGAGGGCACCGCGACGGTCATCGACGCCTCCGCGCAGAGCGCCATGAACCGCTCGATCCGGCCGGACGTGTGGTCCGGGCCCTGGCCCTCGTGGCCGTGCGGCAGCAGCAGCACGACGTCCGAGCGCTGGCCCCACTTGGCCTCGCCGGAGGAGATGTACTCGTCGATCACGGTCTGCGCGCCGTTGACGAAGTCGCCGAACTGCGCTTCCCACATCACCAGCGCCTCGGAGTTCGCCACCGAGTAGCCGTACTCGAAGCCGACGGCCGCGTACTCCGACAGCGCCGAGTCGTAGATCATCACGCGGCCCTGGCCGTCGGCCAGGTGCTGCAGCGGCGAGTACTCCTGGCCGTTCTTGCGGTCGATGAACACCGAGTGCCGCTGGGTGAAGGTGCCGCGCCGGGAGTCCTGGCCGGACAGCCGCACGAGACGGCCTTCCATCGCCAGCGAGCCGAACGCGAGCAGTTCGCCGAACGCCCAGTCGATGCCGCCTTCGCGGGACATCTTGTGGCGGCGCTCCATGACCGGCTTGACCCGCGGGTGCGGGGTGAAGCCCTCGGGCAGGTTGACGAACGCGTCGCCGATCTGCTCGACGACCTCGCGCGACACGGCGGTGGTGACCTTCGCCGGGATCTGCTGCTCGCCCTCGACCGACGGGCTCGCCTTCGCCGGGTGCCGCTCGAGTTCGCGGACCTCGTTGAAGACGTGCTCGAGCTGGCTGGAGAAGTCGCGCAGCGCGGCCTCGGCCTCCTCGACGGAGATGTCGCCCCGGCCGATCAGCGATTCGGTGTAGGTCTTCCGGACCGAACGCTTGGAATCGATGATGTCGTACATCGCCGGCTGAGTCATCGAGGGGTCGTCGCCCTCGTTGTGGCCGCGGCGGCGGTAGCAGACCAGGTCGATCACGACGTCCTTGTGGAACGCCTGGCGGTAGTCGACCGCCAGCTTCGCGACCCAGTGCGCGGCCTCCGGGTCGTCGCCGTTCACGTGGAAGACCGGCGCGCCGATCATCTTCGCGACGTCGGTGGCGTACTGGCTGGACCGCGAGTGCTCCGGCGCGGTGGTGAAGCCGACCTGGTTGTTGACGACGACGTGCACGGTGCCGCCGGTGCGGTAGCCGCGCAGCAGCGCCAGGTTCAGGGTCTCGGCCACGACGCCCTGGCCCGCGAAGGCCGCGTCGCCGTGCATCAGGACCGGCAGCACGGTGTAGCCCTCGCCGCCCTTGTCGAGGACGTCCTGCTTGGCGCGGACGATGCCCTCGAGCACCGGGTCGACGGTCTCCAGGTGCGACGGGTTGGACGCCAGCGACACCCGGGTCTCCCCGTCGCCGAACATCCGGAAGTACTTGCCCTCGGCCCCGAGGTGGTACTTCACGTCGCCGGAGCCGTGCGCCTGGCCCGGGTCGAGATTGCCCTCGAACTCCTGGAAGATCTGGCTGATCGGCTTGCCGACGATGTTCGCCAGCACGTTCAGCCTGCCGCGGTGCGGCATGCCGATGACGACCTCGTCGAGTTCGTGCTCGGCGGCCTTGTCCAGGATGGTGTCCAGCAGCGGGATCGCGGTCTCGCCGCCTTCCAGCGAGAACCGCTTCTGGCCGACGTACTTGGTCTGCAGGAAGGTCTCGAACGCCTCGGCGGCGTTGAGCTTCGACAGGATGTACTTCTGCGCGGACGGCTCCGGCTTGCTGTGCCGGACCTCGACGCGCTCCTGGATCCAGCCGCGCTCCTCGGGGTCGAGGATGTGCGTGTACTCCACGCCGACCGTGCGGCAGTAGGAGTCGCGCAGCACGCCGAGGATGTCGCGCAGCTTCATCCGCTCGCGGCTGGAGAAGTCGCCGACGGCGAACTCGCGGTCCAGGTCCCACAGGGTCAGGCCGTGGCTGAGCACGTCCAGGTCGTGGTGGCTGCGCTGGCGGTAGTTCAGCGGGTCGGTGTCGGCCATCAGGTGGCCGCGCATCCGGAACGCCTCGATCAGCTCCATGACGCGCGCGGTCTTGTCGACCGGGCCGTCCGGGATGTCGGCGACCCAGCGGATCGGCTCGTACGGCAGCCGCAGGCTGGTGAAGACGTCGTCGTAGAAGCCGTCCTCGCCGAGCAGCAGCGCGTGGATGCGCTTCAGGAACTCGCCGGACTCCGCGCCCTGGATGATGCGGTGGTCATAGGTCGAGGTCAGCGTCATGATCTTGCTGACCGCGAGGTCGACCAGGGTCTTCTCGCTGGTGCCCTCGAACGCGGCCGGGTACTGCATCGCGCCGACGCCGATGATCGCGCCCTGGCCCGCCTGCAGCCGCGGCACCGAGTGGTTCGTGCCGATGCCGCCCGGGTTGGTGAGCGAGATGGTGGTGCCCGCGAAGTCGTCCGCGGTGAGCTTGTTCGTGCGGGCCTTCTTGACGATCTCCTCGTAGGCCTGCCAGAACTGCATGAAGGTCATGTTCTCGGTGGCCTTGATGGAGGCCACGACGAGAGTGCGGGAGTCGTCCTTGCCCTTCATGTCGATCGCGAGACCGAAGTTCACGTGCTCCGGCGTGATCGCGAACGGCTTCCCGTCGATCACCTGGTAGTGCCGGTTCATGTTCGGGAAGTCCTTCAGCGCCCGCACCATGGCGTAGCCGATGAGGTGCGTGAAGGAGATCTTGCCGCCGCGGGTGCGCTTGAGGTGGTTGTTGATGACGATGCGGTTGTCCGCCATCAGCTTCGCCGGGACCGCGCGCACGCTGGTCGCGGTCGGCACGGTGAGCGAGGCGTCCATGTTCTTGGCGATCGCCGCCGCGGCGCCGCGCAACTGCTTGGATTCCGGCGCGGACTTGGCTGCCGGAGCGGCCGCGGCGGGGGCCGCCTTGGCTGCCGGGGCCTTCGCCGCCGGAGCCTTGGCCGCGGGAGCCTTGGCGGCGGGTGCCTTGGCCGCCGGCGCCGCCGGGGACTTCGCGGACGGGGCGGGCTTGGCGGCGGGGGCCGGTGCGGACGCCTTGGCCTCTCCGTTCCCTCCCGCTTGCGTGCCGTTGCCGCCTGGAGTGGGCTTGTAGTCGGCGAAGAAATCGTGCCAGGCGGCGTCTACCGACTGGGGGTCCGCGAGAAACCGCTCGTACATTTCTTCGACGAGCCACTCATTGGCACCGAACTGCGATGCGGGACTGCTGCTGGCCACGGCTGGCTCTCGCCTCTATCCATTCTCGATCCGATATCACAAGCATCTGCTGACCGCCAGGCTAGTCCCCTGCCGGTGGCCCGAAACACGCCACCTGGACGCTCGTGAGACAGGTCATTGTCTGGATCGGTTGAGAGGCCCAGCCTGACAGACAGCAGGGCCCACCGTACGCGTCGCAAGGGCCGAATGCCGTCACCTCGGCCGGTTTGGGGTGATCCCGGACACAGCGGCTGCCCTGTGTCGCGGCTCGCTCGGATGGCGGTGGCGGGTGGCTCTGTTGGTCCGGACCACGTGCGCCGGGCGGTTGGTTCGCGCCGCGGCTCTCGGCTGGCGGCGGTCCTCGCCGGTGCGCTCGTGCGCCGGTGCCGGGTTGGGCTGGCGGTGACGCGGGCTGGCGGTGAGGTCGGGCCGCCGGTGCCGTGCTGTCCGGTCGGCCGTCGTGGCGGCTCGGACCGGGCGTCCGAGGGGCCGGGGTCGTTCATCCGGATAGGGCGGTGTGCGGTCGTTCGCGCCTGTTCCGGCCGAGTTGGGATCTGCGTAGCGGGTCGTTCACTGTGCGGTGTTGTGCTGTCGAAAAGGCTGCGTCCTCCCCCGGGCGCAGCGGTTTCCGACGCGCGAGGCGGTGATGACGCGATGTGGCTGGTCGAATGCCCGTCGTTCTGGGACCAGGGATTGATCCGTCCGCTCGTCACCGAGCACGGCGAAGTCGTGCTGATGTGCGATTCCTGCACCGCGGTGTGGCGAACCCCGTCCGGCATCGAGGAGTTCGAGCACGTCGAGCCGGAAGCGCCGGAGTGGTCGATCGGCTCGGACACGCACGTTCGCCCCGGGACGACTCGCTGGGCCGAGCTTGCCGACGTCGCCTCGGCAGGGTGGGGCGACCTCCGGTGGCGCGAACTGCCCTGATCTCGCGGCGCGAGGTCTCTCGAACCTGACCTGCCGGTCTCATCCTGCCTGGACGTAGCCGCGTCGCCCGGGCTCTTTGGCCTGCCTCCTCGCGGAGGTCGCGAAATGCCTCTCCCTGTCACCGGTAGTCAGTGTTACTATCTACCGGTACTCAGCATTACTGACTAGCTAAAGGGCGTTCGATGGGCAAGCAGGCGACGGAGATGCTCAAGGGGACCTTGGAGGGCATCGTCCTCGCGATTCTCGCCGGTCGGCCCGCCTACGGGTACGAGATCACCTCCTGGCTGCGCGAGCGGGGGTTCACCGATCTCGCCGAGGGCACCGTTTACGCGTTGCTCGTGCGGATCGAGCAGCGCGGGCTCGTCGACGTCGAGAAAGTGCCGTCCGAGAAAGGGCCGCCGCGCAAGGTCTATTCGTTGAACGCCCTGGGGAGGGCGAATCTCGACGAGTTCTGGCGGAACTGGCGTTTTCTCTCGGACCGGCTCGAACAGCTGCGCAAGGAGGGAATCGATCATGGGGAATGAATCCAAGAGCAGGTATCAGCAATATCTGGAGGTGGTCATCGGGCCGCTGGAGGACAAGAAGCGGTACCGGCGGTACAAGGAGCGCGTCGAGGAGCTGCCGCCGGACTACCGGGCGGCGATCAAGGCCCTGCACCGGTATCTGCAGTACCTCGGACCGGGGACGTCGGCAGGTCATCTGCGGATGCTGGACGATCTCATCGACCTGTTCGAGCAGAGCGTGGCGGACGGGACGACCGTCCGGGGCATCGTCGGCGACGAGCCGGTCGAGTTCGCGGAGGAGTTTCTCCGCAGTTATCCCGAGGGCAGCTGGATTTCCCGGGAACGGACCCGGCTGACCGAATCCATCGAGCGCGCCGTGGGCGGTGCGGCATGACGACAGCGGCGATTCGGGTGCGAGGGCTGCGAAAGTCGTACGGGAAGCTGGAGGTGTTGCGCGGAGTCGATTTCGAGGTGGCGCGGGGCAGCATTTTCGCGTTGCTCGGGTCCAACGGGGCGGGCAAGACCACGGTGGTGCGGATCTTGTCGACGCTGCTCAAGGCCGACGCGGGGGAGGCGGAGGTCAACGGGTTCGCGGTGGCGAGCCAGGGGGCGGACGTGCGCGAGTCGATCAGCCTCACCGGGCAGTTCGCGGCGGTCGACGAAATCCTTACCGGGCGCGAAAACCTGGTGCTGGTCGCCAAGCTGCGGCATCTCGAAAACCCGGGCGCGATCGCGGACGGGCTGCTTGAGCGGTTCGCCTTGACCGACGCCGGGGCGCGGAAGGTGTCGACGTATTCCGGGGGTATGCGTCGCCGTCTTGACATCGCGATGAGCTTGATCGGGGACCCGCAGGTCATTTTCCTCGACGAGCCGACGACCGGGCTCGATCCGCAGGCGCGCAACGACGTCTGGAAGGCGGTCGAGGAACTCGCCGAGCAGGGGGCGACGGTGCTGCTCACCACGCAGTACCTGGACGAGGCCGAACACCTCGCCGACCGGATCGCGATCCTGCACGAGGGGCGAGTGCTCGTGAACGGCACGCTGGACGAACTCAAGCAGCTTCTTCCGCCGGCCAAGGTCGAGTACGTCGAGAAGCAGCCGACGCTGGAAGACGTGTTCTTTTCCCTCGTCGGCACCGGAAGCAAGGGGGACGGGCAATGAGCAACCACTTCGTCGCCGACAGTTCGGTCCTGTTAGGACGGTCGCTGCGGCACATCACCCGCAGCATGGACACGATCATCACCACGACGGTCACGCCGATCGTCATGCTGCTGCTGTTCACGTACGTCTTCGGCGGCGCGATCAACTCCGGCTCCGAGTCGTATGTGACGTACCTGCTGCCCGGCATCCTTCTGATCACCGTCGCGTCCGGGATCGCCTACACCGCGTTCCGGCTCTTCCTGGACCTGAAAGGCGGCATCTTCGAACGCTTCCAGTCCATGCCGATCGCGCGCTCGGCGGTGCTGTGGGCGCACGTGCTCACCTCGCTGATCGCGAACCTGATCTCGGTCGCGGTCGTGGTGCTCGTCGCGTTCGCGATGGGTTTCCGCACCAGCGCGGGACCGCTGGCGTGGCTCGCGGTGCTCGGCATTGTCGTCCTGTTCACCCTGGCGCTGACCTGGATCGCGGTGATCCCCGGACTGACCGCCAAATCCGCGGACGGCGCGAGCGCGTTCTCGTACCCGCTCATCTTCCTGCCGTTCGTCAGCTCGGCCTTCGTGCCCACCGGCACGATGCCGGGGCCGGTGCGCGCTTTTGCCGAACACCAGCCGGTGACGTCGATCGTCAACACGATCCGGGATTTGTTCGCGGAGCGTCCGGTGGGGAGCGGTGTCTGGACTGCGATCGCTTGGTGTGTGGGGATTTTGGTGGTGGCGTATTTCTTCGCCAATGTGATTTATCGGCGGAAGATTTCTTGAGTCGCTTCAGCGTTCGGTTGTAGCGGGTAGCGCGCGTTGGTTGCGGCTGGTTCGCTGTGTTGTTCGGCGATGCGGTTGTGGGTGGGCACCGCGCGAGTGTCTGGTGGGTAGTGGTGCTCGCGCGGGTGTGTCGGGAGTTTGGCGGTGGCGTGGTTCTTCGGCAATGTGATCTGTCGCCGCGAGATCTCCCGGCTCATCCCAGCGCACAGCCGCACGTGGTGCCAGTCGCCGGGGCCGGTTCGGTGTGCGTGGTGTTTGGCGTTGCGCTCTGTCGCCGCGAGATCTCGTCAGTTATGCAGCGTGCAGGGTTGTGCGTGGTGCCTGTCGGTCGTGGCTGGTTCGGTGTGTTGTTCAGCGATGCGGCTGTGGGTGGGCACCACGCGAGCGCCGGTGCTCGCGTGGTGTGCCGGGGCCTAGGCGGTCGCGGTCATCCCAGTGCCCACAGCCTCGCGTAGTGGCCCTCCGCTGCGACCAGTTCGGTGTGCGTGCCCTGTTCGACGATGCGGCCGTGGTCGAGCACCACGATCCGGTCGGCTTTCGCGGCCGTTGCCAGGCGGTGGGCGACTACGAAGGTGGTGCGGCGGCGGGCGAGGTGTTCGGTGGCGCGCAGGACGGTGGCTTCGGTGGCCGGGTCCAGGGCGGCGGTGGCTTCGTCCAGCAACAGCACGTCCGGGTCGACCAACTCGGCTCGGGCCAGTGCGACTAGTTGCCGCTGCCCGGCGGACAGGGAACGGCCGCGTTCGCCTACTGGTTGCCGGAAACCGGCGGGCAACGCGGCTACGCCGTCCAGCGCGCCGACTGAGCGTACGGCGGCCTCGACCTCCGCGTCGGTGGCTTCGGGGCGGCCGTAGCGCACATTGTCGGCGACGGTGCCGGAGAATAGGTGCGCTTCCTGCGGCACCACACCCATCCGGGCGCGCAGTGCGGGCAGGTCGTACTCGCGGACGTCGACCCCGTCGATCAGCACCGCGCCGCCGGTGGCGTCGTAGTAGCGCGCGACGAGCTTCACCGCGGTGGATTTGCCCGCGCCGGTCGCGCCGACCAGCGCGACGGTTTCTCCTGCCGCGACGTCGAGCGTCAGGTTCTCCAATGCGGGCTTATCCGTGCCGGTGTAAGCGAAATCGACGTCCTTGAACCGCACTTCGCCGGACAGGTGCGCGGGCAGTTCGACCGGTCGCTCAGCCGCGGGCACCGACGTTGGCGTGCGCAGCAGATCGCCGATGCGGCTCAGGCCGACGCGCGCCTGCTGGTAGCCGTCGAAGACCGAGGACAGTTGCTGGATCGGCGAGAAGAACTGCTGCAGGTACAACAGGAATCCCAGCAGCACACCGGCTTCGAGAGTGCCGCCGGCGACGCGGTGTGCGCCGACGACCAGCACCGTCGTGGTCGCCAGATCCGACATCAGGGAGACAAGCGGGAAGTATGTCGCGATGTACCGCTGCGCGCGCAGCCGCGATCGCCGGTAGTCGTCACTTCGCGACGCGAACACCTCCGCCGAACGTTCTTCGCGCGTGTACGCCTGAGCGACGCGCAGACCGCTGACGTTCTCCTGCATGTCCGCGTTGACGACGCTCACCTTCTCGCGCGCCTCGCTGTACGCGCGCGAAGCGACCCGCCGGAACACAAAGGTCGCTACGAGCAGGATCGGCAGCATGGCTAGCGCGTACACGGCCAGTGCGGCATCGGTGACCAGCAGCGCGACAGTGATGCCCACCAAGGTGAGCGCGCTGACCACCGCGGTGGCGAGGCCGGTCTGCAGGAACGTGGACAACGCGTCGACGTCCGTCGTCATCCGGGTCATGATCTTCCCGGACAACTCGCGCTCGTAGTAGTCCAGCCCGAGCCGTTGCAGATGTGCGTAACTGCGCACCCGCAGCGAGTACAGCACCGTCTCGCCGACGCGCGCGGTGAGCCGCGTCTGCCAGCGCACTACGAACCAGTCGGCCGCCACCACGAGTGCGCCGATTCCGGCCAGCAGCCACACGACGCTCGCCACCCCGGGCAGCACGCCGTGGTCGACCCCGCGCTGGTACAGCGCGGGCAGCGCGAGCGAGGCCAGTGCGTCGGCCGCGACCAGGCCGACCACTCCGGCGAGCGGCCACCGCACCGGACGCAGGATCCGGGACAGCCGGAAGCCGGGATCCGGGGCCGTGACGTCCACATCGGACAGTCGGGGGCGGTCAGCGGCCGGGGGCAGCCGGCGGACGCCTTCCAGCAGCTCTGGGGTAGGCGGCACGTCCGCGCCGCCGCTGCCCGCGAAGCCGGTCCCGCCGCCTGGCGCACCGCCGCGGGACTGCGCGGCCTCGGCGAGAGCGTCGACTTCGTCGCGTTCGTCGCGCGGCCACAGCACTGCCGTGGTGCCGTCCGCGCCGGGCTCGAGGTTGTCGCAGCGGTGCGGTTTCTCGACGTCGTCGCCCGGTCCGGCGACCAGTTCGCGGAACAGCGCGCACCGCGCCAGCAGTTCCTCCTCGGTGCCGACGTCGACCACTCGGCCTTGGTCCATCACCGCGATCCGGTCCGCGAGTTGCAGCGTGGAGCGCCGGTGCGCGATGAGCAGCGTGGTGCGCTCGGCGGTGACTGCGCGCAGCGTGTCGTGGATCGCGGCTTCGGTGACGGTGTCGATCGCCGACGTCGCGTCGTCCAGGATCAGCACGCGCGGGTCGGTGAGCAGGGCCCGGGCGAGGCCGAGCCGTTGCCGCTGCCCGCCGGACAGCGTGAGCCCGCGCTCGCCGACCTCGGTGGCGTATCCCTCCGGAAGCGCGCGGATGAACTCGTCCGCTTCCGCCGCGCGGGCGGCCGCGAAGACCTCCTCGTCGCTCGCGTCCGGGCGGCCGTAAGCGATGTTGTCGCGCACCGACGTGGAGAACAGGAACGCTTCCTCGAAGACCACGCCGATCGCCTGCCGCAGGTCCTTCAACGGCACGTCGCGCACGTCCAGCCCGCCGACTCGCACCGAACCCGAGTGCACGTCGTAAAAACGGGGCAGCAGCATGGAAATCGTGGACTTGCCCGACCCGGCCGTGCCCACCAGCGCGAGTGTTTCGCCGGGGCGCGCTTCCAGGGTGAGCCCGTCGAGCACCGGGTCGGTGCGGGTGTAGCCGAACTTCACGTCGTCGAGTTCCACGCCCAGCGTGCCGGGCGGCAGCGGCCGCGCGTCGGGGCTGTCGGTGACCTCCGGCTGCGCGTCGATCAGCTCGTACACCCGCTCCGCGCCAGCCCGCGTGAGCTGCGCCTGCACGACCAGCCCGGACAGGAACCGCGCCGGGCCGATCAACGCGGCGAGATAGGTGGCGAACGCGAGGAACGTGCCCAGGCTGATCTGCCCGTTCAACGCCAGCATGCCGCCAATCGCCAGCACCGCGACCTGTCCCGCGGCAGGCAGTGCCGACGTGGTCGCTGTCGGCAACGCGGACAGCTTCGCCGCGCGCAACCGTTCCGCGAAAAGCTTTCGTGCCGTGCGCTCTAGCCGGGCGACCTCGCGCGCCTCCTGCCCGAACCCCTTCACCACGCGCACGCCGGTGACGGTTTCCTCGACGTGCTGCGCGACATCCGCCGCACGCTGCTGCGCCGACCAGGTCGCCGGGAACAATCGCCGCCTGCTCAGCGCCACGACAATCCCGACCGCTGGCGCGACCACCAGCGCGATGAGCGTGAGCAGCGGCGACATCCACAACATCGCGCCCAGCGCCAGCACGGCGAAAATCACCGACCCCGCCGACAGCGGAACCTGCATCAACAGCCCGGTGACCAGCTGCAAATCCGAAATCGCCCGCGACACGACCTGCCCGGTGCGCAACGCGTCCTGCTTCCCGCCGTCCAGCCGCGACACCGCGCCGAACACCCGGTTCCGCAGATCGTGCTGCACGTCCAGCGCCAGCCGCCCGCCGACATACCGCCGCAGGAACGCCGACCCGAACGCGACGACCTGCAACGCCACCAGCCCCACCGCGAGCCCGCCCAGCTGCGACGTGTGCCCGGCCACCGCGTCGTCCACCGCGGACCGCACCAGCAACGGACTCGCCGCCTGCACGCCGACGCTCAAGATCGCCGCCGTCATCGCGAGCACGACGACGCCGCGGTGCTCCCAGCAGGCAGCGGACAACCGGCGCACCCAGCCGACCGGTGGGGGCGCCGTCTCAGCAATCGGACGGTCTTGACGCGCAGGCGTCGCAGTGGTGGTCACATCACAAGGTTAGGGAGCGGCACCGACAATTTATTCCCGAGCGAGCCGCTGGCCCGGACCAAACGGGCACAACCGGCGCTGCCCGAGGCGGAGGTGACGAACGGCACGCCAGCGGAGCGCGAAGGACCCCGGAAGCCGCATGGAGCAGGGAAACCCTGTTCCAGCCAGCAAAGGTGAAAGGTTGAACGTTCACCTGGTCGCGGGGAAGAACCCCGGCGAAATCCACCCCCGGACGCGCGCTCCCGCCCAATGTTCTTTAAGCTAGTACTCGGCGACCCGCTCCCAGTGACCCCCAGGCTGGTTGAGCGGGTCGCCCCTTCTGGCCCTTCCCTACTCGCGCCTGGCGGCGCTTCGTCGGGAAGGGGCGTCGTATTACCCGGGGGGCCGAGCCCCCCGGACCCCCGCGGTGCCTCCGGCGGCGGTTGGGCGGTGGGTGGGGTTGGAACGAAAAAGACTTGTGGCATAAGAAAAGCGGCGAGGCTTGAGGCCTCGCCGCTTTTTGTGAGTGGTGGGTTACGCCAGGGCGGTTTCTACTGGGGTGTGGGGGAGGTTGTGGGCGGTGTCGACAGTTTCGTTCGTCAGTGCGCCTGAGTGGGTGTTCATGCCCACCGCCAGGGATGTGTCTGCCGACAGGTCGGCTTTCCAGCCCTTTTCCGCCATCTGTACCTCTT
>NZ_PQIA01000154.1 GCF_003385235.1 Amycolatopsis circi
CCGGGGGGCAGGGGAAGCGGGCGGGGGCGTAGGGGGAGGTGCCGAGTCCGGCGGAGACGTGCAGCCACATGCGGGCTCCCCAGCGGGAGGCGCCGCGTGCGCGGCTGCGGTCGAGTTCGCAGTTGGTGATGATCGCGCCGTAGCCGGGGATGCGGAGTTGTCCGCCGTGGGTGTGGCCGGCGAGGACGAGGTCGTAGCCGTCGGTGGCGAAGGTGTCGAGGACACGCGGTTCCGGGGAATGGGTGACGCCGAGGCGGACGGCCGCCGTGGTGTCGGCGGGTCCGGCGATGTCGGAGTACCGGTCGCGGTGGAGGTGCGGGTCGTCGACTCCGGCGGCGAAGACGGAGCGACCGCCGACGTCGATCGTGCGGCGGACGTGCGTCAGATCGACCCAGCCGTGTTCGACGAAGGCGGCGCGGAGATCGCGCCAGGGCAGCTGGGTGCCGTGGATGCGCTTCTTTTTGCCGCGCGGCATGAGGTAGCGCGCGGGGTTTTTGGGTTTCGGCGCGTAGTAGTCGTTGCTGCCGAAGACGAACAGCCCCGGCCGGTCGAGCAGCGGGCCGAGCGCGCGGAGCACGGACGGGACCGCGGTGCGGTGCGAGAGGTTGTCGCCGGTGTTGACGACGAGGTCGGGTTCGAGTTCGTCGAGCGCGGCGACCCAGCGCTGCTTGGCTTGGTGGCCGGGAAGCATGTGCAGGTCGGAGACGTGCAGGATGGTGAACGGCGGCGTGCCGGGCGCGAGAACGGGCAGTTCGGCGGTCCGCAGGGTGAAGCGGCGGCGTTCGATGCCGACGGCGTAACCGAGGGTGGCGGCCCCGAGGGCGATGGTCCCTGCGGCCCACCGCTTCGCGGTGCCCCCGGGCGGACTGGCGTTACCGAGCGTGCTCACAGGGTCGAGGATACGTGTTCGATCGGGTCGTCCGCTGTGGCCGGTGCCGGTTGGCGTAGGGCGAAGGTCTCAGCGGCATTCTCTCGACATCGGACGCTGGGCGTCGTTGGATCGAATTGGACTGGACCAGCCGGACAAACGATGCGGAGCCGGGCTATGGGGGCAGCGATTCTCTTCTTGCTTGCGGTGCTCATCCTGCTGGTGGTGCTGGCGGCGTTCCCGTGGCGCCGGGCGACAGAACCCTGGGCGCTGAGCGCGATTGTGCTGTTTTCGCTGGGGTGGCCTGCCTACGAATACTGGGACGGCGGCATCCCCAGCACCTGGGCGCCGCAGGTGTGGCTGATCACGCTGGGACCCGGCTTTCTGATCGCGATCGTGCGGCTCTTCCGAATAGCGCTCAAAGGATGACGCCTGGGCCCGGACAAGCGAAACGGGGCGGGAGATCGCGTCTCCCGCCCCGTTTTCACCGGATTCAGTTGGTGTAGGCCGGATCCTCCGGAGGCAGCCCGACCACCGGCTGGTCCTTCATGATGTTCGTCATCGCGCCGAACCACGTCTGGGCGGGCGTCTTGCCGCCGAACATGTTTCCGGTGCCGCAGGTGGACACGTTGCCGACGCCGTTGTAGCAAAGACCGCCACTGCCGCCTTCCGGACGGAACACCATGGCCGCACCGGCCATCTGCGGGGTTCCGGCCACGAAGGTCGCCGACCCGTTGTTCTGGGTCGTGCCCGTCTTGCCGACCAGCGGACGGTTCCAGCCGACCGCTTGAGCGGCCTTGGCGGACGTACCGCCGGGCTCCTGGTCGTCCTTGCTCATCCCGACCGCCATGGTGTTCGCGAGGCCTTCCGGCACGACCTGCTCGCACGCGGCTTCCTTGATCGGCACCGGTTTGCCGTCGCGGTCGGTCACCGACGCCAGCGGGGTCGGCGGGCACCATTTGCCGCCGCTCAGGATGGTCGCCGCGACGTTCGCCATTTCCAGGCCGCTCGTCGGGCTGAAGCCCAGCGTGAACGCACCCGTGCCCGGGTAGTTGCCCTTGGGGCCGTAGGCCTGCGCCTGGGTCTGGTTCTTGCCCGAGTCGTTCGACTTCGGGTCGACACGGCCGCCGCCGGGGTTGCTCGCCATGGTGTCGCGCATGCCTAGCTTGATCGCCATGTCGATGCCCGGCCCGGTGCTGCCGATCTTGTCCTCCAGCGCCACGAACGCGGTGTTCGGCGAGGTCGCCAGCGCGTTCTGCAGCGTGGTCGAATCGCCGTAGTTCCCGGCGTTGCCCACGCAGTACCAGCGAGAGTTCAGCGGCGGGCCGGTCGGCGGGCAATGGCCGCCGCCACCGGTGAACACGTGCGAGATGTAGCCGTTGCCGACCGGGATGTTGCTGTAGATCCCGGCGATGTGCTGGTTCAGCACCGCCGCGGTGGTGAAGATCTTGTAGCTCGACCCCGCGCCGCCGGTGTTGAACACACCGGACGGGAGCGCGTAGGTCGTTTGCCCTTGATCCGCGTCGATGCCGTAGTCCCGGTTCGCCGCGAGCGCCACCACTTCGTGCCGGTCCTTGCCCGGCCGGATCAGCGAAAGCGTGTTGGCGACGTTCTTCTGGGTTTTGCTCACCTGAGTCTCGGCCGAGACCTTCGCCTCGTGGTTGGCCTTCTCGTCCAGCGTGGTCTTGATCGTGTAGCCGCCGGTGTACAGCTGGTCCTTCGACATCCCGGACTTGATCAGATAGTCCTCGACGTACTGGCAGAAGAAGCCGTTCTCCGGCCCGGCTCCGGTGCAGTTCGACGCGGGCTTCTGCGGGGTGTCCGGCACGACGCCGAGCGGTTCCGCCTTGAACTTGTCCGCGTCCGTCTTCGCCAGCTTCTGGTTGCTGACCATCCGGTCGAGCACCAGGTTGCGCCGTTTCGTCGCCTTGTCCGGATGCTTCCACGGGTCGAGGACGATCGGGTTGTTCACGATGCCCGCGAGCAGGGCGGCCTGCGGCACGGTCAGGTTTTCCGGCGTGGTGTTGAAGTAGGCGTGCGCGGCCGCTCCGACCCCGTAGATCTGCCGGGAGAACTCGACGATGTTGAGGTAGCCGGCGAGGATCTGGTCCTTCGAGAGCTTCGTCTCGAGGTTGATCGCGATCCGGGCTTCCTTGAGCTTGCGCGAGAGCGACTGCTCCTGCGCCTTGGCCTGGCCGTTCTTGTCGCCGCGGTAGACGACGTTGATCAGGTAGTTCTTCACGTACTGCTGCGTGATCGTCGAGGCGCCCTGCGTGTCCCCGCCCGCGGTGTTGGAGACGGCGGCGCGCAGCGTCCGGCCCCAGTTCACCCCGTGGTGCTCGTAGAAGGCCTTGTCCTCGGCCGACAGCAGCGCCCACTTCAGCGCCGGGTTGATCTGGTCGGGACGGACCGGGATGCGGTACTGGTCATACAGCGTCGCGATCGGCTTGCCGCCGGAGTCGGTGACAGTCGTCACCAGCGGCGGCGGGATGTCGGCGAGGTCGGAAGACGTCTTGTCGACCGTCTCGCTCGCCTGGTTGGACACGACCCCCGCGGCGCCCACCACCGGGAACATGATCCCGGCGACCAGCACCCCCGCCAGCAGGCACAGGCCGATGAGCTTGAAAAGACCATCCGTTTTGCGCACGAAAGCCAGGGTACTGAAGGCCCGTGTCGGCTTCGTGACCTCACGGCCCGCGCGCCCCGTCCGCGATCATTAACGGGACCCCGTGACGTGACCTTTGGTAACGGAATGCATGCTAGGTCTCGACGGAGGGAACCGAGGGACCCTACAGTCCGTCAACGTCTCACGTAGATGCCGACAGACGGAGCAGCCCGGGTGGGAGCCTGGCTGGTCCGGACGGCGGCAGCGGCACCGGGGAGGTGCCGTCACCGACGTGCGGCGCAGTGGGAAACGCTCGCGGGGGTGGGAGCGGGAGCTTCGCCTTCGCTGGTGCCATACACCAGATGAGGGAGCTGGGGGTATGCAAACCAATCAGGTTGGCTGGCGGGTCGATGCCTCGTGCCGGGACGCTGATCCCGACGGGTTGTTCGTGCGAGGCGCCGAACAGAACAGGGCGAAAGCCGTGTGCATGGGGTGTCCGGTCCGCACCGAATGCCTCTCCGAGGCGCTCGACGGCCGGATCAATTTCGGGGTCTGGGGCGGGATGACGGAACGGGAGCGGCGCGCCCTGCTGCGCCGTCGTCCGGACGTGACCAGCTGGACCGACCTGCTCGAAGCGGCCAAGCGGGACGCGCTGGCCGCCGCGGCGGGCTAAACCTGCTCGTGAGCGGCAATCCCGGTTCTAACCGGGATTGCCGCTCACGACGTCAGCTTCGCTCCGATGTCGCGCAGGCCTTCGAGGTCGTGCACGTCACCGGCGAGCGCGGGCACCCGGGTCAGCGGCACTTCCGGATGCGCGCGGGTGAAGCGCGCCAGCAGGCGGTTTTCGCGTTCGGCCAGCGCGACACGGTCGGCGTGCAGCCGCAGCACGGCTTCGGCGAGCGGCGCGTTCTGCACCGACTCGGCCGCGGTCAGCGCTTCGGTCGCGGAGAGCGGCGCGAGCACCGGGTGCGTGCGGTTGGCCACCAATCCGGCCAGCGGCATCGATTCCCCGGCCAGCCGTTCGACGAAGTAGGACGCCTCGCGCAGCGCGTCCGGCTCCGGCGCGGCCACCACGAGGAACGACGTGCCCGACGACCGCAGCAGCTCCGCGGTCTTGCGCGCGCGTTCGCGGAAGCCGCCGAACATGCTGTCGAAGGCCTGCATGAACGCTGACGCGTCGGCGAGCAGCTGGCCGCCGATGATCGTCGACACGGCCTTCGCGAACATCGAGAACCCGGCGCTGACGACTTTGCGCAGACCCCAGCCGCCGGCCTTCGCCGGGCCGGTGAGCAACCGGATCATCCGGCCGTCGAGCGCGGTGGACAGCCGGGTCGGCGCGTCCAGGAAGTCGAGCGCGGACCGGCTCGGCGGCGTGTCGACGATGATCAGATCCCATTCGTCGGTCGCCGCGAGCTGGCCGAGCTTCTCCATCGCCATGTACTCCTGCGTGCCGGAGAACGACGTGGAAATGGTCTGGTAAAAGGGATTCTGCAGCAGCTGCTCGGCCCGCTCCGGGCCCGCGTGCACGCGCACCATGTCGTCGAACGTGCGACGCATGTCGAGCATCATCGCCCACAGTTCGCCCTTGGGCTCGAAGCCCTCGACCTGCACCTGCCTCGGGTGGTTGCCCAGTTCGCGCAGCCCGAGCGCCTGCGCGAGCCTGCGCGCCGGGTCGATCGTGAGCACCACGGTCTGCCTGCCGCGTTCGGCGGCCCGCAACGCGAGCGCCGCCGCGGTGGTGGTCTTGCCGACGCCGCCGGAGCCGCAGCACACGATCACGCGGCTGGCCGGGTCGTCGAGGAGGGCGTCCACGTCGAGCTTCGGGTCGGCGGGCATCAGCGCACCCCCTGTTCCTGCAGCGTTTCGGCGAGTTCGTAGAGCGCGGCGACGTCGACACCGTCGGTGAGGTCCGGCAGCTCCAGCGTCGGCAGATCCGCCTCGGCGAGCTGTTCGCGGGCCCGTTGTTCGGCGGCGACGCGGACGGCGTGCTCCACGGTTTCCTCCACGAGCGCGTCGAGCGTCGCCTCCGGCAGGTTCAGCCCGGCCGAGGCGAGACCGGAGCGGACCCGGTCGGCGTCCACCCGGCCGTCGGCGGCCGCGGTCACCGAACGCGCGGGCAGCCGCGGCGGACGGACCCGGTTCACCAGCACCGCGCCCGGGCGCAGGTCGGCTCCGTCCAGTTCGGCCACCGCCTCGACGGTCTCGCGCACCGGCATCTCCTCCAGCAGCGTGGTGAGGTGCACGGCGGTCTCGCCGGAATGCAGCAGCCGGACGACGCCGTCGGCCTGGCCGCGGATCGGGCCGGTCTTGGCGAGGTCGGTGAGAGCCTTGGTGACGTCGAGGAACTTCACCACGCGCCCGGTCGGCGGCGCGTCGACTACAACCGCGTCGTACGTGTGCCGGCCGTCGGATTCCGTGCGCCCGACGCATTCCTTGATCTTCCCGGTGAGCAGCACGTCGCGAAGGCCCGGCGCGAGCGTGGTGGCGAACTCGATCGCCCCCATCCGGCGCAGCGTCCGCCCGGCGAAACCGAGGTTGTAGAACATCTCGAAGTATTCGAGCAGCGCCGCTTCGACGTCGATGTGCAGCGCGCGCAGTTCGCCGCCGCCGGGGACCGACGCGATCCGCTGTTCCGCGTACGGCAGCGGTTCGGTGTCGAAAAGCTGTGCGATGCCCTGGCGGCCCTCGACCTCGATCAAGAGCACCCGGCGGCCGCGCGAGGCGAGCGCGAGACCCAGCGCCGCGGCGAGCGTGGTCTTGCCGGTTCCGCCCTTGCCGGTGACGAAATGCAGCCGGGCCCTGGCGAGCTCGTCGGTCCAGCCGGCGGAGGGTGTGGTCACATCCTCAACACTAAACCGGTGCTCAGCTGGCCAGCATCATGACGCTGACCGCAGCCGCGACCACCGCGACGACGATCCAGGTCACCAGGGCGGGCAGCACGGTCAGCGTGAGCACTGCCACCACGATCAGCCCGGTGAGGGTGACCGCGCCCGCGATCGCCACCCGGCCCGAATCGTTGACCCGGTCCCGGGTTTTGGCCATCACGGCCAGCACGAGCGGCAGTCCGGCAACGGCGAGCAGCACGGTCGCGACGATCCGCCAGGTCTCCACCCGCCCACGCTAGCGACCTCGTGAGTGGCGATCGCGGTTCTAACCGTGATCGCCACTCACGAGAGCGACGATCGGATGTGAAGTGACCCACACTCGCCCGGCGTAGCCAGGCATTGCCCTGGACGGGTGACGGGCTTTCGGCGGCCGCGGTCCGGAGGGCCTTGCCCGCTTGGTTACGCTCCCGAGTCATGAGTGCGACCAAATGGGAGTACGCCACCGTCCCGCTGCTGATCCACGCTACGAAGCAGATTCTCGACCAGTGGGGCGAGGACGGCTGGGAGCTGGTGACCGTGCTGCCCAACCCGAGCGGCGAACAGCACGTCGCGTACCTGAAGCGGCCGAAGAGCTGAGGGGGCGGCGTTGACCTGGAGCGACCGGCTCGCCGAACTCGGAATCGAACTGCCCGGAGTCGCCGCACCGCTGGCCGCGTACGTGCCGGCCGTGCGCACCGGCTCGCACGTCTACACCTCCGGCCAGCTGCCCTTCGTCGACGGCGCGCTCGCCGCGACCGGCAAGGTCGGCGGCGAGGTCAGCCCGGAGGAAGCCAAGGGCCACGCCCGCACGGCGACGCTGAACGCGCTCGCCGCGGTGCACGCCCTTGTCGGCATTGACTCTGTTGTCCGGATTGTCAAGGTGGTCGGTTTCGTCGCCTCCGCGGAGGGCTTCACCGGCCAGCCCGCGGTCGTGAACGGGGCGTCCGAGCTGCTCGGCGAGATCTTCGGCGACGCCGGGGTGCACGCCCGGTCGGCCGTCGGCGTCGCGGAGCTTCCGATCGCGTCGCCGGTGGAAGTCGAACTGATCGTGGAGGTGGAGTGATGGACCCCGACATCGAACAGTCCCTGCACGAACTGCTGCTGCGGCTCGCCGGCCGCACGCCGGACCAGCTGTTGTGGCGTTTCCGCGACTGGCTCGGCGAAGGCGCGATGGGGACGCTCGCGCGGACCCTGCCGAGGTCTTTGCTCAAGCACAGGATCGATTTGGACCAGGCGGAGTACCGCCTGCTCGTGGCCGGTCTGATCCCGCACGGCGCCGACTGGCACCAGGTGAGTTCCACCCTGGGGGTAGACGACGTCACCGAGACCAGGTACACATTCACGCAGAGTGCGCCCGAATGGGTGAACTCCGTCGACTCTGTGTCCGTCTTGCTCCACGCGACGTTGCGTGGACGCGCGGATGTGGGGGAAGTACGGCAGAGCTGGCGGCGCCTCGGCGGCGCTTCCGGCGAGGGCGGGGCGAAGCGAGTCCTGCTGGTGACGGCGACCGCGGGACAGCCCCGGCTCACCGGTGAACTGCAGCGGGTGCTGCGGGTCATGGGGGACGAGGAACCCAGCGTCGAGGTCATCCCGCCGCGCTTCGACCTTCCCGGGTACCACCGGGCCGCGCTCGCCGAGTCCGAGCTGGTCTGCGTAGGCGCCGCGGGCGCCGGTCATCGACTTGTCGCCGCTTAACGCTCGTTGCCGCCAGGCGAGCTGGGAGGAGCAGAGCCATGGTGGAGGTTCACGACGGCCCGATGGACGGGTTCTCGGTGCCCCTGCGCCTGCATAACTTGTTGCTGGCCCTGGCGGGCCGCATCGACGACAGCGCCCTTACCGAAGCGCGGGAACTGATCGCCCGGGCCCACATCGACGAGGCGGTGGAACTCACCACCGGCACGTTGATCGCGGGCCGGATCGGGGTGAGCGAGGCCGAACAGCGCGAACTGGCGCTGGTTCTCGAGATGAGCCGGTCGGACGCGACGCTCGCGAACGACCTGCTGGTCACCGACCACGAGCCGATGCACACGCACCGGTTCACGGGCGACAACCAGCCCGAGTTCGGTCTCGCCGAGGCGCTCGACCGCACCCTGCAGGTGCTGCCCGACGTGCGTTCCGTGCACGCGGTGTGGCGCAACACCCCGGCGGGCAGCGTGCCGGGCGCGCTGCCGCAGCGGGTCGTGCTGGTCGAGCTGGGTCCCGAGGGCAATCCGCCCGCGGTCGCTTTCCGCGTCGACACCGCGTTGCGCCGGGCGGGCATCCGCTCGGTCGTCGAGGTGAGCGGCCCGGGGATCCCGCAGTCGGATTACCACCAGGCCGCGGGTGCTGTCGCGAGCCCGGTGTGGGTCACCGGCAGCACTCATTCGGCCCCGGACTACCGGCCGGAACCGACGCCGCAGCGCAGCGCCCCGGCGCCCGCTCCGGCTCCGGTGCCCGAACCGGTTTCGGAGGCGCCGAGCCGCCACGGGCACCGTCAGCCCGAACCGGAACCGGCGGTCGCCGAGCCGGTGGTCCCGGTCGCGCCCGTGGTGCCGATCGTGCAGGCAGTGCCCGCACAGCCGCCCGCGATGCCGGAGCCGGCGGTTGAGCCCGCCGCTGCGGAGCGTGCGCGGACGGCCGGGTCGGAGACGCGTGCCGAGCGCACGTCGGACCTGACGCCGTCCGAGGTTGCGCAGCTGCGGCGCGCGCTGGCCGAGGATCCGGAGAAGGGCCGCGAGATCGCCGCGGGCAAGCCGAGCATGCACGAGGTGGTCGAGCTGCCCGCGCTGGATCTGGACGATCCGAGCCTGTCCGAACGCGACCGTGCTTTGCTGCGCGAGCTGCACGAGGAACTGGCCGAGCGCGAGCGTGCCGAGGCCGCCCGGTTGCGGCTCAACGGCGCGTCCCGTTCCGGCGGGGACCAGCACTGGTCCTGAGCCCCTGTTGTTCCGTGAAGGGCTCCTTGAGGGAATCTGATTCCCTCATGGAGCCCTTCACGGCTTTCGGGCGACCGGACGCGGGACGGCGGCTTCGGACCGTCGCGAGGTGACACAAGTAATCCGCGACGCGTACGGATTGCGAGGTATGTTGCCCGGGTGGAACGGCCGCGTGAATTCGTTTTCGACATCCCCGCCCGTCCCGGCATCGCGATCCGGGACAACGCGGATGGCCCGCCGGCGACCCCGAAGGACGCCGCCACGGTGATCCTGCTGCGGGACGCCTCGCCCGGTATAGAGGTCTTCCTCCAGCACCGCGTGATGGGCATGGCGTTCGCGGGCGGGATGACTGTGTTCCCTGGCGGCGGAGTGGACCCGCGCGACGCCGACGCCTCCGTGGCGTGGGCCGGGCCGCCGCCGTCGTGGTGGGCCGAGCAGTTCACCTGCGACGAAAGCCTCGCCCGCGCGCTCGTGTGCGCCGCGGTACGCGAGACGTTCGAGGAATCCGGCGTGCTGCTGGCCGGGACCGAGGACGCGGTGGTCGCCGATGTCACGCCGTATCACGAAGCACGAAAAGCCTTGGAATCACGGGAAATCTCCCTCGCTGGATTCCTCGCCGACGCCGGGCTGACCTTGCGCGCGGACCTGCTGCACCCGTACGCGCACTGGGTCACGCCGCCGCAGGAGCAGCGTCGATACGACACCCGTTTCTTCGTCGCGAAGCTGCCAGAAGGCCAGCGCGCGGACGGCGCGACCTCCGAAGCTGCCGCCGCCGGTTGGCAACCGCCCGCCGAGGCAGTCGCGGACGCGCGCGAAGGCCGCCGCACGCTGATGCCGCCGACCTGGCTGACCCTCGTCGAACTCGCGGAGTTTTCCGAGGCCGACGCGGTGCTTGCCGAGCCGCGCGAGATCGTGAAGACCGTGCCGACCCTTGTCCGGGACGGCGAGAACATCCGCGTCGTCCTCGATACTTCGGAGTCCTGAGTGACCGCCCCCGCTTATGGCGTGCTGCGTCGTGTTTCCGAGACCGCGTCGGTGCTGTTGGAGAACAACCCGTCCACGATGACGTTGGAGGGAACCAACACCTGGGTGCTGCGCGGCGACGACGCCGCTGCGTCCGTGGTCGTCGACCCCGGCTATCACGACCTCGACCACCTGGAAAAACTCGCCGCCGTCGGTCCCGTCGAGTTGATCCTCCTTACGCACCACCATCCGGATCACGCCGAAGGCGCACCGTGGTTCGCTTCGAAAACGGGCGCGCCCGTTCGAGCCTTCGACGCTTCCCTCTGCATCGACGCACCCCCCTTCGCCGACGGTGATGTCGTTACGGCAGGCGGCCTGGACTTCAGCGTCCTGCACACGCCCGGCCACACCGACGATTCGGTATCGCTGCTGGTGGCGGACCAGATCCTGACCGGAGACACAATCCTCGGCCGAGGCACCACGGTCCTGCACGACCTGGGCGACTACCTGCGCTCGCTGCGCAAACTGATCGCCCTGCCCGCCGGTACGCCAGGCCTGCCCGGACACGGTCCGGAACTGCCGGATCTGCCCGCGACCGCCCGGGAGTATTTGGCGCACCGGGAACAGCGCCTGGATCAGGTGCGTTCCGCCTTGCGAACGCTCGGCGAAGACGCGACGCCGCGGCAAGTGGTCGAGGCCGTCTACGCCGACGTCGACCGCGCGCTGTGGGCTCCGGCCGAGGCGAGCGTGCGCGCACAACTGGACTACCTACGGGCTTCTTCGGAGGACGGACAATGAGCGACGTCGAGGTCGAGTTCTACTGGCGACCAGGCTGCGGATTCTGCTCGGCCCTGCGCCGGCCGCTGATGGCGAGCGGCCTGCCGGTCCGGGAGATCAACATCTGGGAAGAGCCAGGCGCGGCCGAGCGAGTGCGCGAGGTGGCGAACGGGAACGAGACGGTGCCCACGGTGGTTGTCGGGTCGACCGCGCTGGTGAACCCGACTTTCGACGAGGTCAAGGCGGCGGTTGCCGCGGAGACGGCTGCCTGAGGGCACTTCTGGGCACTTCTGGGCACGCTGGGGCGGCTGCGGGTGCTCCGCAGGCACCCGCATTTACCCTGGTGGATCCTCTGCGATGGGAGGCGGCGGCCAACTTCGCTGCCTCCCCGCTCTGCCGTGCCGACCGCAACAGGCGGGCCGCTGCGAGCCAACGCGGCATGCTTGCTGCCGGAATGCCTCCGGCCGGATGCCTCGCCAAGCACAATTCCGCTCGACTCAGCGCCGCGTCACCTAGCCGTTCGCGCGAGTCAGTCGGTCGCCGGTCATCGAGACAGCATCGGCATCAGGTAGTACTTCAATCCCACCTCCCGTCCGTCCGCATCCGCCGGAGTCAGGACGCACGCTCGCAACCCTGGCTGGATCGCCAGTCGCACGCGTTCTCCGGTGAACGGCGCGAGTGCGTCCAGGAGATACCGCGCCTGGAAGGACGGCGATGTTCGGCCGCCGCAAACGTTTGCCTTTAGGTGTTCTTCTGCTTCTCCGGTGTCTTGGCGGGTGCTGGCCAGGCGGAGGTGCGCATCGCCGACTTCCAGGGTCAGGACGCGGCGGTCCTCGGAGTAGACGCCGACTCTGCGGATGGCGGCGGCTAGCTCGTCGGCACCCACCTCGACCTCCGTGTCGACCGCATCGGACGGGATTGCGTCGGCGGACAGGAAGCCTGCGTCCAGGACTGCCGTCGTGACCGTGCCGCCGGGCCAGCTCAGGGCGAAGTGGCCGGGGTCGGCGTGCAGTCCCATCGCACCGGCGCTGTGGCGCGCGGCTTCGGTCAGCAGGGTGGCCGGGACTAGGACATCGATGGGCTCCCGGACTTCCTGCAGCGGCAAGCGGGCTACGGCCATCCGGTAGCGGTCCGAAGCTGTCAGGCACAGTTCGTTGCCGATGGATTGCACTCGTACGCCGGTGAAGACCGGGAGGGGGTCATCCTTCGCGGCGGTGCCCGCGACGGTGCGCAATGCCGCTCCGAGGGCAGCGCCGTCTACTTTGGACAGTAGAGGTGGCGGTTCCGGATCGTGGAGAAGGTCGCGGTCCAGCAGGGGCAACGCGAAGCGGGCACTGTCCGTTCGGATCGCGAGGCGACTTCCTTCGACGGCCAGTCGGACCTGGTCTACGTCCAGCATGCGGACCGTTTCGGCGAACGGCGCGGCTGGCACTACGACTTCGCCGTCCAGATGCGTGGTGGCTGGGCAGGACAGTTGGACGGCCAGGTCGCGGTCGTTGCCGGACACCACGAGACCGTCGGCGCTCGCCCGCAAGCGCAGGCGGGCTTGCCTCGAGAGGAGTCGGGCCGCGGCGGTCGCGACCGCCGCCAGCGGCCGCACGAAGGAGGTGAGATCCATGCCACACAACGTAACGACGACCACCGACAAAAAACTGGGCCGACACCGTTGAGCTGCGAAAACGTCCAGGAAGTGGGGGCGCGGACAGTGTCGGCAGCAAGAGAAGGCCGCCGCAGAAACGCTTTGCTGGCGGCCCCGGCAGGAGTGCCGTCGGCAAGGGAAGGGATCCGCAACGGCCGCCGCGGAAGCGCTTTGCTGGCGGCCCCGGCAGGAGTGCCGTCAGCAAGAGAAGGGATCTGCCCCGGCAGCCTCGGAAGCGCTTAGCTGGCAGCCCCGACAAGAGCGTCGTCAGCAGGAACCGGCGTAGCAGCCCGCACAGTCCCCCGCAGCAGCCACACCACCCCAGCCAGCGCGACCCCCGCCACCCCGGCGGCCAAGAAAGCCGCAGCCGTCCCGGAGTGCTCGACCAGGTAACCACTCGCCGACTGCCCAAGGGCGAGACCCAGCGTGACCGCCGTGAGGACCCACCCGAAGGCCTCGGCCGCCGTGCCGCGCGGGGCGACGACCTCGATCGCCGCGGAGTGCGTCGTCGACTGGGGCGTGATCATCGCCCCGGCCAGCAGCATCAGCAGCGCCAATGCCCACAGGCTCGACGGAAGGGCAAGCAGGGCAACAAAAGCACCGAACCCGCCCAGCAAGACCGGCAGGCGAAGGCCGAGCCGTCGCGGCCACGGGTGCAGGCTGTAGGCCACGCCGAACGCCACCGAACTCAACGACCACGCTGACAACAGCAAACCGCTGAGCGAAGGGTGGCCGGATTCCGTTGCGGCGGCGGGAACAGCGACCTCCACGAAACCGATCACCACGCCGAAACCGAGCGCTGCCAACGCAAGCGTCCGCATCCCGGGGCTGGCCAGCGCGCCGAGCAGCGGCGTCTTGGTCTTCGGGGCCGGACCCCACGCGCGCACGGTCGGGTTCAGTGCGAACAGCACCGCGCCGGTGACCATGGTGATCGCGCCGACGACCATGCCGGTGCCCGCCCACGGCGCGGTGATCAGCAGGCCCGCGATGCCGGGGCCCAGGATGAAGAAGACCTCCATGCTGATCGCCTCGTAGGACAGCGCGGCGTTGCGCGCCGGTCCTTCCGGCAGAATTTTCGTCCACAGCGCTCGCGACGCGGAGCCGACCATCGGCTCCGAAAGCCCGGTCGCGGCGGCCAGCGGGATCAGCGCGAACGTCGGCAGGCGGGCCTCGATCGCGATCGCCAGCGACGCCATCGACAGCGCGAACACCGCGGCGACGATCAGCAGCGGGCGGCTGGGCCCGAACCGGTCGATCAGCCTGCCCTGCACGACCGCGCCCACCGAGACCCCGGCGAGCGAACTCGCCGAGACCAGCCCGGCCGCGGCGAACGAGCCGGTTTCGCGCTGCACGTACAGCAGCGCGGAAATGCCGATCATCGCGATCGGGAGGCGGGCCAGGATCGACGCGATCACCGGGCCGCGCGAGCCAGGGGCGGTCAGCGCGGCACGGTAGTCGGCGAGCGTGGTGCGGCCTTCGGAATGGGCAGACTGGGACACGCGTACTAGTATGGCGAAATTGGTACGGAGGTACCAGTTATTTTCCGGTCGTCTTGGTCACGCCCGATCGGGTCAGCCGCTACGCTCGCGCGATGCGGCTGATGTTCTCCTCCGGCGCTGGATACAGCCATCTCTCGCCGATGCTGCCGCTCGCCCAGACCGCGCGGGCCGCCGGGGACGAGGTCGCGTTCGTGACCGGCCCGGAAGCCATGCGGTACCTGGAAAACACCGGGCTGCAGGCCGTTTCGGTCGGGCGGCCGAGCGACCCCGCCGCCGCGGCTGTGACGTGGCAGCGGGCCCGCGAGGAGATGGCCGGGATGACCGCGGACGAGCGGCTCTCCCACCTTGTCGCCGAGTACATGGTCGGTCTCGGCGCGGCCGAGCGGCTCGACGACATGGTCGATTTCGTCCGCGACTGGCAGCCGGATCTCGTCATCGCCAACCTCGCCGAACGCGCGGCCGTGATGGCTGCGTGCCTGGTCGGCGTGCCGTACGCGATGCACGCGATCGGTCCGCCGAAGTCAGCCGCGACGATGGAACGAGCCTGGGAAGTCGCGAACGGCCTGGTCCGCCAGCGCGGTCTCGACGGATTGCCGCCGCGCGACGCCGTGCCGTACCTGGACTTCTGGCCCGAGGGACTGAGTCCGGCCGACACCGCATGGGAGTACTCGACGCGCTGGCCGCTCCAACCCGCCGGAGTAGTGCCGACGACTGGTCCGCGTCCGGCGGTGCTCGACGGGCTGCCCTACGACCGGACCGTCTACGTCACCCTCGGCACCACCCACAACGCGCGGCCGGGCGTGCTGGAAGAAATGGTGGCTGCGCTGCGCGACGAGCCGGTGAACGTTGTGGCGACGATCGGCCAGGACGGCGACGTCGGCCGGTTCGGCGAGCAGCCGGACCACGTGCGGATCGAGCAGTTCGTGCCGCAGACGCAGTTGTTGCCGGCGGTCGACGCAGTGGTCTGCCACGGCGGTTCGGCGACCGTGCTCGGGGCGCTCGCGCACGGGGTGCCGCTCGTGGTCTTGCCGTTGGCGTCTGATCATTTCGAAGTCGCCGCCCAGATTCAGGCTGCGGAAGCCGGAATCGCGGTGGACTCCGGCGACGGAATTCTCGACGCCGTCCGGACGGTGCTCGCCGACCGGAGGTATCGAGAGTCCGCGGGGTCCCTCGCCGCCCAGATCGCCGAGCAGCCCGCACCGGCGGCGGTGGCCGCGAGGTTGCGCGAACTAAAGGTCTCGATCCGGTAACACCAGCTGGATTCTGCGTGAACTGGTGCAACGAAGACGCGGTCTTGGCGTCCTTGAGGGTGAATGGCCTTGAATTCGTGAGTTTTGGCCGTGATGGTTGAACGACAGCCCACTGCGGGCTGGACAGCACTGCAGCACCCAGCTCCCTCCGGCATATGGGTCGGGGCCTGGTCCGGAGGGCGGGGAGCGCGGGTCGTCGGGGGATGATCCGTGCGCAGGCGAGGAGCCGGTGCGCCACGTCGGGGGTGGCGCCCGGCTCCTTGTCATTTTCCGGCCTCGACGAGGCCGAACCCGGCGGCGACACGGGGTCGCGGCGGAATGCCGCTCTTGTGGGGGATAGTCCGGTGCACACGCACGAAGGCCACCCCCAGTAGGAGGTGGCCTTCGAAAAACCCGTGCGGATTAACCCACTCGGGGGAAGATCAGCGGGCGCGGCGGGCGAGCCGCTCCGGGTCCAGGATCAGCACGCTCTTGCCCTCGAGCCGCAGCCAGCCGCGGTGGGCGAAGTCGGCCAGCGCCTTGTTGACGGTCTCGCGGGACGCGCCGACGTACTGGGCGATCTCTTCCTGCGTCAGGTCGTGCGTGACCCGCAGCAGCCCCGCCTCCTGGCTGCCGAAGCGCTGCGCCAGCTGCAGCAGCGCACGGGCCACGCGGCCGGGGACGTCGGTGAAGATCAGTTCCGCGACCATGTTGTTCGTGCGGCGCAGACGGCGCGCGACGACGCGCAGCAGCTGCTCGGCGATCTCCGGGCGGGTGGCGATCCACTGCCGCAGCGCCGGGCGGTCCATGGTGACCGCGCGGACCTCGGTGACCGTCGTGGCACCGGACGTGCGCGGGCCGGGGTCGAAGATGGACAGTTCGCCGAACATGTCGGACGGACCGGCGATCCACAGCAGGTTCTCGCGGCCGTCCGGGGACTTGCGGCCGATCTTCACCTTGCCGGACTGGATGATGTACAGCCGGTCGCCCGGCTCGCCCTCGTTGAAGATGACATGGCCGCGGGGGAACTCCACGGATTCCAAGGTCTGGGCCAGCGCCTCCGCCGCTGCCGGCTCCACACCCTGGAAAATGCCCGCACGGGCCAGGGTTTCGTCCACCTCGGGTGCCTCCTCGTCGAGAAACGATCACTTCCTTCGCAGGCCGAAGGCAGTGTCGCCGATCACTTTCGCGTCAGTCTAGGGCGTGTCGGGCAGATCGCTCGTCAGCTCGCCGCGCCCGGCGCGGCTGCCTGGAACGATCACGTCCGACTGAGCAGCCTAACTCCGCACCTTGCGCGCGCGTAGCCTGGCTGCCCGTCCGCCGAGCCGGCGAAGCCGGAACAGCTCGAGCGCGCGGCCGATCCCGTGCCCGTAAAGGGCCCTGACCTCGTTGGGCTGAGCCTGCTCCAGGAACTCCTCGACCTCGTTCTCCTGCACCGCGACGTGCTTGAGCCTGCTCTCGACCCGCTCCATGAACAACGCGAAGAACATGATCACCAACGGGACCAAGATCACGAACCACACGGTCATGCCACAGCTCCGCTGTTGTCGGTGACGCACTCGGTCATGGATCTCCAGATCCTCGCTCAGGGCGGACGCGCGGCCCGCAGAGGTGGTGCTCTGGCGGTTCGGCCGTCCACCGGCGGATGCTCCCGACCGGCTCGTCCGACTCGCCCGTAGGCTATCGGGGTGCCCCCTGTTGTCCCGAACGGGCCCCGCGCGGACCGCGAAGAAAGCCGACTCGCTCTCGTGAGACGCGCCCGGCGGATGAAACGTTGCCTCGACGAGGTTTATCCGGACGCGAAGGCTGAGCTGGACTTCACGAATCCGCTGGAACTGCTGGTCGCGGTGGTGTTGTCGGCGCAGACCACGGACGTGCGGGTGAACCTGGTCACGCCCGCTTTGTTCGCGAAGTACCGCACCGCGGCCGATTACGCCGGAGCCGAGCGTTCCGAACTCGAGGAATACCTGCGCACGACCGGGTTTTTCCGGGCCAAGGCGAATTCGCTGATGGGTCTCGGCGCGGCGCTCGTGGAGCGCTACGACGGCGAGGTGCCGAAGAAGCTGGACGACCTCGTCACGCTGCCCGGCGTCGGCCGCAAGACCGCGAATGTCGTGCTCGGCAACGCTTTCGACGTGCCTGGAATCACAGTGGACACTCACTTCGGCCGCCTCGTGCGCCGCTGGGGCTGGACCGCTGAAGAGGATCCGGTCAAGGTCGAGCACGCGGTCGGGGAGCTGATCCCGCGGAAAGAGTGGACGTCGCTGTCCAACCGCGTGATTTTCCACGGCCGTCGCGTGTGCCACGCCCGGAAACCGGCCTGCGGCGCGTGTCCGCTGCGCAAGGACTGCCCGTCGTTCGGTGCCGGGCCCACTGAGTTCGAAGTGGCCGCGAAGCTGGTCAAAGGCCCGGAGAAGGACCACATCCTCGAGCTGGCGGCGCGCGGGTGACTGCGGTCACCAAATGGGCGCTCGGGGTCGCGGTGCTGGTGGTGGCCGCGTTGGTCGCGGTGCTGACGCTTCGCGGCGGCGATGCGACTTCCGCGCCACCCGCGTCTGGTGACCTCAAGGCCGCGCGAGCCTCGGCGAAGCTCCAGGCTTGCCCGCCTGCCGCGGCGAAGGAGGTCGGCCAGCTGTCCGGGATCGAGGCCGACTGCCTCGGCGACGGGTCCCGGGTGGACGTCGGCAAGGTCCTCGGCGGCGGTCCGGTGCTGGTCAACGTCTGGGCGTCGTGGTGCCAGCCGTGCCGTACCGAGTTGCCGGTGCTGCAGCGGTACGCCGCCGAGCCGGGCGCGGTGCGCGTGGTCGGCGTGCAGGTCGCGAGCCCGGCCGCAGACGGGCTCGGCCTGTTCACGCGACTCGGCGTGCACCTTCCGTCGCTCTATGACGGCGACGGTCAGACCGGTCCGATCCGCACCGCGCTCAAGGCGCCCTCGTCGTTGCCCGCGTCGTACCTGGTCACCGCGGACGGCCAGGTCCGGTTCATCGCGAACCCGCGGTTGTTCGACAACACTGACCAGGTGCGCGCTGCTGTGAAGGACTACTCATGACCACCGGACCGCTTGTCGAACCCGAAGCCGTGCCGGAATGGCTGCGGCCGCTGGTGAAGGTGTCCGGAGAGGTCGACAGCCGCACGTTCACCCGGTTCAGCCCGCCGGAAGACCTGCTCACCCGCGCTGCCGCGGTCCTGATCCTGTTCGGCGAACGGCCGGGCGGAGACGGTCCGGACGTCCTGCTGCAGCGGCGCGCGGACACCCTCGGCTCGCACGCCGGCCAGGTCTCGTTCCCCGGCGGCGGCGCGGAGGACGGCGACGACGGCCCGGTCGGCACCGCGCTGCGTGAGGCCGAGGAGGAGACCGGCGTCGACCCGTCGGGGATCCTGCCGGTCGCGGTGCTGCCGGAGTTGTTCGTGCCGGTGTCGAGGTTCGCGGTGACGCCGGTGCTGGCGCATTGGCACACGCCGTCGCCGGTGCGCGCGGTCGATCCGGGCGAGACGGCGGCGGTCGCGCGGGTTTCGCTGGCTGATCTCGCTGACCCGGCGAACCGGTTCACGGTGCGCCGCGGCGACGCGTCGTGGCGGGGACCGGCGTTCACCGTCGACGGCCTGTTCGTATGGGGCTTCACCGCTGGTCTGCTGTCGGTGCTGCTTTCGCTCGGCGGCTGGGAACGGGCGTGGGACACCGGCGATGTGCGCGAGCTTGACGTAGCGTGGGCCGAACATCAGGGCCGGTCGGCGGCTCGGGACGGCAGTATCGAGGAGTGACGGCGCGGTGAACTGGGTCGATGTCGTCGTCCTGCTGCTCGCGGTCATGGCGGCGGTTTCCGGCGCGTTCCAGGGCGTGATCGTCGCGCTGCCCGCGCTCGTGGGCGTCGCGCTGGGCGCGGTGGCCGGAGTGAAGCTGGCACCGTTCGTGATCAGTCTGTTCGACAGTCCGGTCGCGAAGGTCGCATTCGCCTTCGCTGTGGTCGTGTTCCTGATCGTGCTCGGCGAGACGCTCGGCGTGTGGGTCGGGCGGAAGCTGCGGCAGAAGATCAGGCCGGACAAGCTTTCCGGCATCGACAAGACGCTCGGCGCGATCTTGCAGGCGGCCGCGGTGTTCGTGGTTGCTTGGCTGGTGGCGAATCCGCTGACCACGGTGTCGGCGATTCCTGGGCTGGCCAAGTCGATCAACTCGTCGGTGGTGCTCGGCGAGGTCAATGATCTGATGCCCGCTGAGGCGCAGGGGCTTCCTAGCGATTTGCGGAAGTTGCTGGATGCGTCTGGGTTTCCGTCCGCGTTGTCGCCGTTCGAGAAGGCTCCTTCTGCGGATACGCCGCCGCCGGATACTTCGCTCAATGTGTCCGCGGTGGCTAAGCGGGTGCATCCGAGTGTGGTGAAGATTCGGGGAAATGCGCCTTCTTGTTCTCGGGCGCTTGAGGGCAGTGGGTTTGTGGTCGCGCCGCAGCGGGTTATGACTAACGCGCATGTGGTGGCTGGGACTTCCGAGGTCGGGATTGAGTCGACTTCGGGGGATTATCGGGCTCGGGTTGTCTATTTCAATCCGGAGGTCGATGTTGCCGTGTTGGCGGTGCCTGGGTTGAAGGCTCCGGTGTTGCCGTTCGCGCCGCAGACTGCCCGGGCTGGGGATAATGCGGTGGTTCTTGGGTATCCGCTGGATGGGCCTTATACGGCTACGCCCGCGCGGGTTCGGGGGCGGATTAACTTGCGTGGGCCGGATATTTATGACGCTAATACTGTGCAGCGGGATGTGTTCACGGTTCGCGGGACGGTGCGGAGCGGGAACTCCGGGGGGCCGATGATTACTCCTGATGGGGATGTCATCGGGGTGGTTTTTGGGGCTGCGGTGGAGGATCCGGATACTGGGTTTACGTTGACTGCGGATCAGGTTCGCGGTGAGGTTGATGCGGCTTCGTCGCAGACTGACCGGGTTGGTACTGGGGCTTGTGCTAGTTGAGGGCTCGTCGCCTGGCGGCGACATTGCGCTCGTTGGTTGCGTGGGGCACCCCGAAGGTTGATTGTGCTGACGGTTCGGGGGTGCTTGTCAAGGCGGGAAAGATGCCTTGACAAGCACCCCCGAACCGCAGGGAGGCTTCGTATCGGGGTTGGGGGAGGTGTGGGTGCCTCGATCGTTGGGTGCATCGGTGCGGTTGGCGGTTGGCGGCTGGGCTGGGGCTGGCAGGCGGGTCGTGAAGGACTCCTTGAGGGAATCTGAGTACGTGAAGGGGTCCCTCACGTAC
>NZ_PQIA01000155.1 GCF_003385235.1 Amycolatopsis circi
CCGCTCCACCGCCAGCGCGTCAAGCCGATCCGCGACACTCGCATCCGGCACCGGGCTGGCCGCGACCAGCAACCGCAGACTCCGCGCCGGATCCTCGACCAGCTCCGCCGCCCGCCGCTGCAGCTTCGACCGCCGCTCCGGCCCCAACCCGGCCAGCACCGCCGCGCGAACCATCGGATCCGGCGGCCCCACTTCGGCGAGCCCGCGCGGCGCAAGCTCGACCAGCCGCGTCGCGCATGCCTCGTCCAGCACCGGCAACGGATCGCCGTCAAGATCGGCCAGCGACGCCACTGACCGCACCGCCGCCCCAGCACCAAGCACCGCAGCAGCCGCGACAAACCGTTCCGCCGCCGGGGAAAGCTGCGAGATCCGTTCGCGGACCGAGGCGGCAACCGCGGCCGGTGCGGGCAGATTCGGATCAAACCCGGCCCAGGTGGCCCGCGAGACCTCGGTCAACAGCTGCACGACATACCGCGGTCGGCCAAGAGTGTGTCGGCACAATCGTTCGGCCATCGTCGGATGCAGAGCGATACCGCGCGCCGAGGCCATTTCGGACACTTCCGCAGCGTCCAAAGGCGGCACGTGCACCTCGTCACCGGACATCCGCGCGAGCAGCTCAAGAACGTCCGCACAAGCGCGCGAATCTCCCGTCGCCGCAGTGAACAGCACTGTAGCCCGCGCCGCCGGATGATGCCGCAGCAGCGACGACAGCGTCCGCACCGAGTCCACATCGGACAAATGGGCGTCGTCGACCACCAGCAAGGTCCCCGGCACCAGCTCCGCCGCGATCCGCCCCGCGACCGGCAACGGCCCGCCGTCCGCGGGCAACTCCGGGAACAGCTGCTGCAGCACGGCAAACGCGCTGCAGCTCTCCCATTCGGCCGCGGTCGCCCGGAGCACCGGCCCGGGGAACGCGTCGGCGGCGCGGAACGCCAGCGTGGTGCGCCCGCACCCGGCCGGACCGCACAGCAGCACCGCGCGCCCTGCCCGGGTCAGCAGGCCGGCCAGCTCCTCCGCCGCAGTCGTCACGGTCCTCCCCGCTTCGCCGGATGCCGCCGTCAGCCGAGATCGCCCCCGGCGACGGGCAGGACCGTGCCGGTGACGTACGAGGCCTCGTCCGAGGCCAGGAACGCGATCGCCGCGGCCTGCTCGTCCAGGGTGCCGTACCGCTTCAGCAACGACGACTCGACAGTCTGGTCGATGTGCGCCTGGAACCACTCCCGTTCCCGGTCCGTGGACGGGTCGGGGCCGCCGCGCGGGATCCGCCGCGGCGGGGCTTCGGTCCCGCCGGGCGCGGTCGCGACCACGCGGATGCCGGCGTCAGCGTACTCGAACGCCAGCGACGCGGTCAGCGCGTTGATCCCGCCTTTCGCCGCCGAGTACGGGATCCGGTGGATGCCGCGAGTAGCCGCCGACGAGACGTTCACGATCACCCCGCCGCCCCGCTGCGCCATCGACGGCAACGCGGCCCGGCAGGAGAACAGCGTGGTCAGCAAGGACCGGCGGACCTCGGCCTCGATCTCGTCCGGACTGAACTCGGTGAACGGCTTGAACCGCAGCGCGCCGCCGACGTTGTTGACCAGCACGTCGATCCGGCCGAACCGGGCCAAGGCCGCTTCCGCGACCGTCTGCGCCCCCTCCCAAGTCTCCAGGTCGGCAACCACCGCGGCAGTCTCGGGCAACTCGCCGGCCAGGCCGCTGACCAGGCCGGACCGGTCGGCGAGCACCAGCGCCCCACCCTCCGCGGCGATCCGCCGGGCCGTCGCTTCGCCGATCCCCTGCGCGGCGCCGGTGATCACCACGACCTTGCCCGCGAACCGCCCTGGCGACAGGAATTTCGGCCCGTCCGCAGCACCGCCCATCGCGCGCCGAGTGGTGACTTTCGACCGTTCCGCGTGCTCGGCCACCAGCCGTCGCGCGGTCGCCCGGTCTCCGGACTCGAACGCGGCGACCAGGTCCAAGTGGTCTTGCGTGCACCGCGGATGACACCAGGTCGCGTTGCGCAGCGTCTCGGCCATGTGGCCTTTCACGCCGAGCGCCTGATATGCCTGCAGGAGGTGCTCGTTGCCGGTGAGCGTGAACAGGTAGTCGTGGAACGCCGCGTTGGTTTCGGTGTAGGCGGCGGCGTCCAGGAACCGGTCACCGTCCACATAGGGCACTGTCGACTCCGCCAGCAGCCGGTATCCGGCGAGCTGACCCGAGGTCAGCCGTCCGATAGTCAGTTCGAGCGCACCCAGTTCGAGGGCTTGCCGGGCCTCGAAAACCGCGTCCGATTCGTGCACCGACGGGTGTTCCTCGCCGATTTCGTACTCGCCTGGCGTTTCGTCGGCCGCGGGCAGCATTTCCTGACCCGCGATCGTGCGCGCGACCCGCGCTTCTTCCGCCGCGGACAGCGTCGCTCCGGCCCGCAGCGGGGTCAGCTCGACCGTCGGGAACAATTCCTGCCCGGCCAGCGCACGACCCGCGACGAACTCCAGCTCCGGCTCGGGTTCCGGATCGGCCACCACCACCGGCTGCACCGGAATCTCCGGCGCACGGAGCGGTGTCGCGAGCGCGAACTTCTCGTAGTAGAAGCCGGTCGGCTCGAACCCAGCCGACGCGAAATGTCCTCGCACCGCTTCCACCATCGGCGGCGGGCCGCAGAGATAGACCGCGACATCCCCGCCGTGCAGGTGCTCGTCCCGGATCAGCGTGGTCACATAGCCCTTGTTCGGCGCGCCGCTGCCCGGATCCGAGACACAGTAGTCCCAGGTCAGCCCCGGAACCTCTCCGGCGAGCTTGTCCAGCGTCGCGGTTTCCACCAGGTCGTCGTCGGTGCTCACGCCGTACACCAGATGCGCGGGCCTGGTCACGCCGGAATCGCGTATAGTGCGCACAATGGACAGAATCGGTGCGAGCCCGGTGCCACCGGCCAGCAACAGCACCGGCCGATCCGTCTCGCGCAGGAAGAAGCTCCCGTGTGGACCGGTGAACGTCAGCTCGTCGCCGGATTTCGCCTGCCCGGTCAGGTAATCCGACATCACACCGCCGGGCGTGAGCTTCACCAGGAAAGTCAGCCGCGTGTCATCAGGCGCATTGCTGAACGAATACGACCGCGTCACCTCGGTGCCCGGAACGGTGATGTTCACGTACTGCCCGGGCAGAAACGCGAGCCGGTCCCGATCGCGGATCTCCACCGTCAGCGACATCGTCGTCGGCGAAAGCCTGTCCAGTGCAACAAGAGTGCCGTGATGCTCGGCAGCCTGCGTCTTCGCGACCGCCGACGTGCTCGCGATCTGCAATACCAGATCAGACTTCGGCTTCATGCTGCACGGCAACACATAACCGCGCTCCGCCTCGTCCGCACTCAAGGCGTCTTCGAGATAGGAACCGCCCTCGTACTCCCCCGATTCGCAGAACGCCTTGCAGGTTCCGCACGCACCGTCGCGGCAGTCGAGCGGAATGTTGATGCGCTGCCGGTACGACGCGTCCGCGACGGTCTGGTCCGACGCGCAGGCGACGAAGCGGGTGACACCATCCTCAAAGGACAGAGCGATGCGATGGTTCATGACCGCCTCCGCTCAGAAGTGGTACACGTCGACGACGTGGTGGATGTAGTCGTTCTTGAGCACCACGGTCTTCCGCCGGATCTGCGGTGACGGCCCGGAGAAATCGACGGTGTAGAACGAAGTCCCGTAATACGGATCGACCGTGTTATAGCGGAAGTACATCGTGTGCCAGTTGAACCGCACGTCCACGAGATCGCCGTGCCGCTCGATCAGCTCGACATTCGAGATGTTGTGACTCGTCCGCGGCTCCGGGAGGGACGTCGCGCTCGACCGTTCGGTGCGGATCCGGAACACGCGGTCCTCCAGCCCGCCCTTGTTCGGGTAGTAGATCAGCGAAATGTCGCGCTGCGGATCCTCGGTGAGCAGATCGTCGTCGCCCCAGGAAGGCATCCAGTACACGACGTCGTCGGCGTAGCATTCCAGCCACTTCTCGAACTCGCGGTCGTCCAAATACCTCGCCTCGCGGTAGAGGAACTGCTCGACGTCGTGCTGGGTGATGGTCTTCTCGGCGGCAGCGGTCATCGGACTTCACCTCGAACAGCCTGCTCACGGGCGATCGCCGCGCGCATGGTTTCCTGCCAATACCCGTGCTGCACCGGATAAAGGCCCTCGTCCTCGTTCTTCTGCCCGGCCGACACGACACCGTCGAGGCCAAGCGACGACGCGACCTCGTCCGGCCCGGTGAGCCAATGCCGCGCGCCGCGGCTCATGTCGTTCCAGGGCGCGGCGGTCGCGCGGAAAGTGAGCTGACAAGACCGGAATTCCTCCAGATCGTCCGGCGTCGCCATGCCCGAAGCGTTGAAGAAGTCCTCGTACTGCCGGATCCGCCACGCCCGTGACTCGTCGCTCTCGCCCTTCGGTGCGATGCAGTAGATGGTGACCTCGGTCTTGTCCGGCGCGATCGGCCGGAAATGCCGGATCTGCGTCGAGAACTGGTCCATCAGGTACACGTTGGGATACACGCACAGGTTCCGCGACCCGCGCACCATGAACTCGCCCTTGGCGTCGCCGTATTTCTCCTTCAGCTCCGCCATCCGCGGCCACAACGGCCGGTCTTGCGGGTTCCCCGCCCAGGTCCACAGGCACAGGTGCCCGTGCGGGAACGACCAGTAGCCCCCGCCGGACTTGCCCCACGAACCGGCGTCGAGCGTCTTCGTGTCGTTGGCCGATTCACCGGTGTTGCGCCGCGCCGTGGTGGCCGCGTAATTCCAGTGCGTCGCGGTGACGTGGTAGCCGTCCGCGCCGTTCTCCGCCTGGACCTTCCAGTTGCCGTCGTAGGTATATGTGGAAGCCCCGCGTAGTACTTCAAGTCCGTCCGGTGACTGGTCCACGAGCATGTCGATCACCTTCGTGGCGTCGCCGAGGTGCTCGGTCAGCGGCAGCACGTCCGGGTTGAGACTGCCGAACAGGAACCCGCGGTAGGACTCGAACCGGGCGACCTTCGTCAGGTCGTGCGAACCGCCGGTGTCGAACGACTCCGGGTAGCCCGCGCCGTCCGGGTCCTTGACCTTCAGCAGCTTGCCGTCGTTGCGGAAGGTCCAGCCGTGGAACGGGCAGGTCAGCGTGGGCCGGTTGTCGCGTTTGCGCCGGCAGATCATCGCGCCGCGGTGCGCGCAGGCGTTGATCAGGCAGTGCAGTTCACCTGCCTTGTCCCGGGTGAGGACGACGGGCTGGCGGCCGATCGTGGTGGTGAAGTAGTCACCCGGATTCGGCAGCTGGCTCTCGTGCGCGAGGTAGATCCAGTTGCCCTCGAAGATGTGCTTCATTTCGAGTTCGAAGATCTCCTCGTCGGTGAAGATCCGGCGGTTCGCGCGGTAGACGCCCGCCTCCGGGTCTTCCACCACGGCGTCCGCGACTACGGAAGCGGCGTGGTCCAGCATCTCGGTCATGACTCCTCCAACGGGCCTGGCGATCTGCACTGATCGGCTCCCCAGCAGGGCGTTTCCCGCACTGTGCCAGTCGGTGGCCGCAGTCACACCAGGGCAAGACCCAGTCCTGACCTAGGGTGTAATTATTCGATGCCGTTTATCAATCGCACGCAAACCGCTCCTTGTCTTCACTCAATGCCGGAACTTACGGTGAGCGAGACCACGCGAGGAGCCGGTGAGGAGGCAGCCCGATGGAACTGCGCCACCTGAGGTACTTCGCCGCCGTAGCCGAGACCTGCCACTTCGGCCGCGCCGCCGAACGCCTGCACCTCGCCCAGCCCGCGCTTTCGCACGCGATCCGGCAGCTGGAGGACGAGCTGGGCGTCGCCTTGCTCAGCCGCACGACCCGGCAGGTGCAGGTCACCCCGGCCGGGCGGTTCTTCCTGGCTGAGGCGCAACGGATCCTGGACGCCGTCGAGGCGGGCGCGCGCGGAGCCCGGCGCATCGCCGACGGCAGGCGCGGGCTCGCGCGGATCGGTTTCACCGGCACCGCCGCGCTGTCGCACTTGCCGCAGGTCGCCCGCGCGCTGCAGCACCGGCTGCCCGAGGTCGAACTCGAAGTGCACGCCGATCTGCTGACCGGCGAGCAGTGCGAACAGCTGCGCGACGGCACGCTCGACATCGGCGTGCTGCGTCCGCCGGTCACCGGCGGCGACCTCGACCTGCACGTCATCGAGACCGAGCCGCTGGTGCTCGCCGTCCCGGCCGACCACCGGCTCGCGGTGGAACCGGTGGTGGCGATGAGCGATCTGCGCGCCGAAGCATTCGTCACCTACCCGGCCAGCTACTCAGTCGTCAACGAAGCGGTGCTGCGCAGCTGCCGCGACGCCGGATTCACCCCGCACCGCGAGCACGAAGCGGCCGGCACCGCGGTGCTGCTCGCTCTCGTCGCCGGTGGTCTCGGCGTCGGTGTCGTCCCCGCGTCCGCGCGGGCGCTGCCGCTGGCCGGGGTCGTGTTCCGCGACCTCTCCGGGGCCGCCACCGTCCAGCTCGCGCTCGCCTGGCACCGCGAACGGGCCTCGGCACTGGTCCCGGCCGTGCTCGACGCGCTCGGCGAGCTGTTCCCCGTCGAAGTGCCCGTGTCAGGGAGGACACGATGAAGATCACCCGGGTGGAGGCGATCCCGTTCGCCATCCCCTACCGCAAACCGCTGCGCTTCGCGTCCGGCGAGGTGCACACGGCCGAGCACGTGCTGGTCCGCGTGCACACCGACGACGGCGTGATCGGCATGGCCGAAGCGCCGCCGCGGCCGTTCACCTACGGCGAGACCCAAGCCGGGATCGTGGCCGTGCTGGAGACCGTGTTCGCCCCGCAGGTGGTGGGCCTGAGCCTGCTCGAACGCGAGACGGTGCACGCCCGGCTCTCCCGCACCGTCGGCAATCCGGCCGCGAAGTCCGCTTTGGACATGGCGATCTGGGACGCGCTGGGGCAAAGCCTCGACGTGTCGGTCACCGAACTGCTCGGCGGCTACACCGACCGCATGAAGGTGTCGCACATGCTCGGCTTCGACGAGCCTGCCGCGATGGTCGCCGAGGCGGAGCGGATTCGGGACAGCTACGGCATCACCACGTTCAAGGTGAAGGTCGGCCGCCGTCCGGTTTCCCTTGACACCGCAGTGGTTCGCGCGCTGCGGGAGCGGTTCGGCACCGAGGTCGACCTGTACGTGGACGGCAACCGCGGCTGGACCGCTGCGGAATCTGCCCGCGCGATGCAGGAAATGGCCGACCTCGATCTGTTGTTCGCCGAGGAGCTGTGTCCCGCCGACGACGTACTCGGCCGCCGCTGGCTGGTGTCCCGTTTGGACATTCCGTTCATCGCCGACGAATCCGCGGTGACTCCAGCTGACGTGACCCGCGAAATCCTCTCCGGGTCGGCCACCGCGATCAGCATCAAAACCGCCCGCACCGGCTTCACTCGTTCGCAGCGCACGCACCATCTCGCGGACGGCCTCGGGCTGGAAGTGGTGATGGGCAACCAGATCGACGGCCAGATCGGTTCACTGTGCACTGTCGCGTTTGGAGCGGCGTACGAGCTGACGTCGCGCCGCCCCGGCGAACTGTCCAACTTCCTCGACATGACCGACGACCTGCTCGCCGAACCGCTGTGCATCGCGGACGGCGAACTGGTCATCCGCCCTGGCGCCGGGCTCGGCGCCGTACTCGACCCCGGCAAGCTCCGGCACTACCGGCAAGACCGCTGAGCCGGAAACCCCCGATGGATCAAGGAGGATTCATGACTGCCACGCATTCCCCCACCGCCGCCGCGTCCGGAGCCAACGCCACCGAACGGTTCAAGAGCGACAAGTTCGCCAGCGTCGCGGGCACCCCGAAGGAACGGGTCAGCCTGCTCGCCCGCGAGGTGCTCGAGGCCGTGCACGCGACGATCCGCAAGCACAAGGTGACCTACGAGGAGTACAACGCGCTCAAGTCGTGGCTGATCAGCGTCGGCGAGGACGGCGAATGGCCGCTGTTCCTGGACGTCTGGGTCGAGCACGTCGTCGAGGACGTCGCCACCGAGCACCGCCAGGGCAACAAGGGCACCATCGAGGGCCCCTACTACGTGCCGGACGCCCCCGAGCAGGGCGCGCGCGGTTCGATCCCGACGCGGGACAACGAGCCGGGCACCGCGCTCACCTGGACCGGGCAGGTCACCTCGACCACCGGCGCGGCGCTGGGCGGCGCGAAGGTCGAACTGTGGCACGCGGACGCGGACGGGCTGTACTCGCAGTTCGCGCCGGACATCCCGGAGTGGAACCTGCGCGGCACCTTCACCACCGACGACGAGGGCCGCTTCGAAATCCACACCGTGCGCCCCGCGCCGTACCAGATCCCGACCGACGGCGCGTGCGGCAAACTGATCGCGGCCGCGGGCTGGCACGCCTGGCGTCCGGCGCACCTGCACGTGAAGGTGTCCGCGCCGGGGCACGAACTGCTCACCGCGCAGCTGTACTTCCCGGGCGACGAGCACAACGACGACGACATCGCGTCCGCGGTGAAGCCGGAACTGCTGCTCGACCCGCAGCCGTCCGGCGACGGCGAGACCATCGAGTACGGCTTCGTCCTCGACCCCGCCCTCTGATTCCGCCCTCTGATTCGGCAGGAGACTCATGCTTTACCACGTGCGGATGGACGTCCGCCTTCCCCCGGACCTGGACCCGGCGGTCCGCGACGCCCTCATCGCGCGCGAGAAGGAGTACAGCCAGCAACTGCAGCGCAGCGGGAAATGGCCGCATATCTGGCGGATCGCGGGCGAGTACGCGAACTACTCGGTGCTGGACGTCGCCGACCACGACGAGCTGCACCAGATCCTGTCGAACCTCCCGCTGTTCCCGTACATGGACATCCAGGTGACCGCCCTCGCGCGGCACCCGTCCAAAGTGGACTGACTCACTCGCGTGCTGTCTCCTCGCCTGGAGCTTCGAGTACGTGAGGGGAACCCTGAGGGAATCTGAATCCCTCAGGGTTCCCCTCACGGACTGCAAACCTGCGCGCAACTCACTCGCCGACCGTCACCACGCGGTCCGCGTGCTCGGCCAGCAGCGGATCGTGGGACGCGACCAACACCGCCGTCCCAAGGTCCGCGGCTCGGCGCAATGCCGTCAGCACCATCTCCGCGTGCGCGCGATCCTGGTGCGACGTCGGCTCGTCCGCCAGCAGCACCAGCGGGCCCGACGCCAGCGCCCGCGCCACCGCGCCCCGTTGCTGTTCCCCGCGCGAGACCTCGCTCGGCAATCGGTCGGCCAGTTTCGCCAGGTCCAGGGTTTCCAGCAGCTTCGACCGATCCGGCGGCTCCACCGCGGTCCGCGCGGCAAAAGCGAGGTTGTCCGCGACCGTCAGCTCCTCGAACAGCGCGATCGACTGCGGCACAAAAGCCAGCGCATGCCACGGCTGTTCCGACACCGGCACGTCCGGCATCGGCGGGTGCGCGGTCACCGTTCCGCTGTCCGGCGCGTCCCAGCCGCCCGCGATCATCAGCAAAGTGCTTTTGCCCGAGCCGGACGGGCCGGTCAGCGCGACCAGTTCGCCCGCCATCAGGTCCAGGCTCGTGTGCCGCAGCACCGGCATCCCGCCGTGCGACCGGCTTACGTCCGACAGACTGAGCAGAGCGCTCACCGGACCCTCCCGTCCACGAGTTCCACCACGTCGTCCGCCGCCTCCGCCAGCACGGGGTCGTGCGTCGCGACCACGACGGTCTGGCCTGCTTCCGCCAGCGCGCGGAACGCCTCGGCCACCAATCCGGCCGACGAACGGTCCAGTTGCGCGGTCGGTTCGTCCGCCAGCACCGCGTCCGGGTCGCCCACCGCGGCGAAAGCGAGGGCGGTTCGTTGCTGTTCGCCGCCGGAGAGCTGACGCGGACGGTGGCCGCGGCGATGATCCAGGCCCAGCCGGTCGAGCAAGGCCAATGAAAGACCAGTGCCGCGCATTTTCGCGGCCAGCTCCAGATGTTCTTGCACCGTCAGGTAATCCAGCAGGTTGTCGACGGGATTCTGGAACATGTAACCGATCCGTCGCCGCCGAACGGCCCGGCGTGCCCGCGCGGACAACGCGGTGACGTCGGTACCGCCGACCTCGACCCGGCCCTCGTCCGGCCGTTCCAGGCAAGCCAGCATCCGCAGCAAGGTCGACTTGCCAGACCCGGAAGGCCCGACCAGCGCGGTGATTCGACCGCGCGCGGCACCGATCGAGACCTCGTGCAAAGCAGTCAGAGAGCGACCGGCCGTGCGGTAGCTGTGGGTCAGTCCAGTAACCCGGACCGCATCAGGCAGTGTTTGATCAGGCAGTGTCACGCAACACCTCCGAAGGCAGCGCCCGCGCAGCCGCACGCTGGGCCGCGTAAGTAACGACAAGCGCGACGACTACCGCCGCAACCAGCAGCTGTCCGCCCTGCCCCCACGGCACCGGGATCACCGTGCCCGGCGGCGTCGCCGGATCGAGGTCGTAACCCTCGTAGGTCACCGAGACCGCGACCGCTGCGAATCCGACGCCCAAAGCGAATCCGGCCGCCAGCAACCCGCCGACCTCGTATGCGAGCGCCCGCCAATGCGCAGCGGAAGTAATGCCCATCCGACGCAGCAGCACATAAGCTCCGCGCCGGGCGCGCGCCCGGGAATTGAGGTACAGCAAGAGTCCAACTAGGACCACCACACCGACCAAAGCGGACACTGCGGTCAGGAACGCGAAGGTGTAAGTGACCCCGCCGTACACGCCGTGCGCGGTGACGTCGGTCGCGCGGCTCACCGTCCCAGCCGGGACCCCGGCTTTGCCCAGTTCCGGCAGCACTTGCGCCGGATCGCCTCGCGCCCACAGCTCGCGGTGCACGCTCTCTCCGGCGAACCTGGCGAGAATGTCCTTGCGCAGCAGCAATTCCGGGAACCCAGCGCTCTTCCCCGGCAGTTGCGCGACCGTGACGACGCGCAGCGGCAGGTCCTTGCCCTGAATGCTGAGCGTCGCCTGCGCGGGCGTGTCCGGAACCCCGGCGAGGATGCCTACCGGAGTGTCGCCGGACATCTGGTCGAGCAACTCCGGCAGGGTCGGCCCGCTGAAGTGGTCGTCCCAGAACGCGGCCGAGCCGAACGACGCCGGGTCGACGCCGAGTACGTTCACCGTCGTGTTGCCCAGGTAAGCCGAGTCGTAGCGGTCGACCAATGTGGACTGTCCACTTAGGCCAGGTGGAATCGCGGCCGGTCCGGTCAAATGCACCACGACATCTGAGCCGACCACGAGCTGGCCCTCGTCGTCGAGCGTGCGCTGGACGGAGCCCGTGACGGTGGTGGCGAAGATCGAAAGCGCCACCGGTACCGCAGTCGCCCCGACCAGGACGGCTGCCGCGGCGGGCGCTGAAGCCAGCCGTCGCCAGGCCAGGAACGCCACTGCCCGTGCTCGCCGCACCGTACGCACCCGCGGCAACGTCAGCCGCACGACCCGGGTCACCAGCATCGCGAGCCCCAACACCAGCAGCAACGGCACGACGATCAGCCGAGGCGGGATCCGCGCGACCGAACCGGCCTGGCCGAGCCCGGTCTGCGTGCCGTCGCCGAGCGCGAAGTAGCAGACCACCGCGGCGACCAGCGGAAGGATTTCCCACGGCAGATGCCGGATCCGCGACGTGCGCGAGTCGAACATCGCCCGCGTGCGGAGGACGACCGAACCGGCGATCCCGGCGAGCGTCGCCAGGAACGCGACCGCCGCGCCGCCGATCGAAAAGCCGAGCGCGGACGGCGTCACCAGCGGACTCGGTCCCAGCGCGCTGACCAGCCCGCGCGCGGCGAACCAGCCGCCGACGGTGCCGAGCAGCGCGATGGAACCCAGCTCCAGCAACGCTTTCCCGGCCAGTGCGCCCGGCCCGGCCCCGCGCGCGGAGAGCACGGCCAGCTCGGCTCGTCGGCGTTCGACCCAGAACGATCCGACCGTCACCGAAATGACCAGCCCGGTCAGCGACCCGGCGACCCCGATCGGCACGACCGTCGCGGCGAGCGAGGATTCGACCTGGTAAGCCCGGTCGGCGATGCCGCGCAGCGACGAGGTGAACTGCATCCGCCCGCGTTGCGCGAACAGGTCAGGTTGATTCTCGGTGCGCGCCCGGGCTTGTTCCAGGCCGGCGATGGTGGCGGGCGCGTTCGCGGTGGTCAGCCCGTTCTGGTCGACCGAGGCTTCGAGGCGACTGCCGACGCCCGAGTCGGCCGGGGTCAGCCCGAACAGAGCGTCCCGCGACACGAACCCCACCGGGAACACCGGGGCCTCGCTCAGCGGATTCGGCCGGTACAGCGACTGCAGATGACACCAGAACGGCTGGTCAGGCAGCTCGCGCAGATCGCGGTACACCGCGGCGACCGGCATTGTCCGGACCGGAGCGCCCGGCGGCACGCCCGTCCTCGGGGCCCAGCCGCCCTGGATCACCACCTGGTCGCCCGCATGCAGCCCGCGCGCCTGGGCGAACTGGCTCGGCACCCAGATCCCGGGCCCTTTGCCGCCCTCCAGAACCTGCAGGTGAGCGGCGAAATCGTCCTGGTAGACGAGCCACATCGCGGACTGTTCCGGATTCGGCGAGCCCGGCCGGACCGGATTGACCTTCGCGGAGTTGGAGAGCGTCGACCGCACGCCGGACAGCCGGGGCACCTCGCGAGCCGCGTCGCGGGCCACGGCGAGCCGGGCGTCGTCGAGTGCCTTCCCGGTCGGCCCGGTTGCGCCCGGATACGGCTGGGACATCGGCAGGCCGCCGATCCACTCCGCGCCGACCGCCCACTGGCACGCCCGGCTCGTCTGGTCGTGCAACGTCGCGTTCCCGGCCGAAGAGAGGAACAACGTCACCGCCGCGGCAGGCAGCGCGACGAGCACCGCCGCCGCGATCGCGGCCACTACGACCGCTGGTTGCCGCCACCCCGTTTTCGGCGCCCGCGTCCACGGCGTCGCCCCCCACCCGCGCATCTGCCGAGTCTGCCACGATCCCGGCACCCGCGGGGCAGCGTTGCCCAATGTCCGTGAAGGGCTCCTTGAGGGAATCAGATTCCCTCAAGGAGCCCTTCACGGACGTTCACGGGGCCGATGCGAACAGAGCGCGTTTTTCCGGGTACGGAACGCTTACTTGGCCTGCCAAACCGGCGCGCGCTTCTCGACGAACGCCAGCGTCCCCTCGCGGACGTCCTCGCTCGTCATGACTCCGACGGCGTTCTCGCGGGTGTTGTCCCACGCGCCGTCCTCGGCCGAAATCGCACCGTCCACAATGCCCAGTGCGACGCGTTTGCTGGCCTGCACCGCCAACGGCGCGTTAGCGGCGATCTTCTCCGCCAGCGCCAGTGCCTCGGTCAGCACGTCGGCGTCCGGGACCACGTGGTTCACCAGTCCCAGCGTCGCCGCGCGGGCGGCGTCCAGGGGTTCGCCGGTGAACATCATTTCCATCGCGATCTTCTGCGGGATCTGCCTCGGCAGCCGGAACACTCCGCCGGCCGCGGCGAAGAGGCCGCGCTTCACCTCGGGCAGCCCGAATTTCGCCGATTCGGCCGCCACCACCAGGTCGCTGGCCAGCGCGAGTTCGGTGCCGCCGCCCAGCGCGAACCCGTTGACCGCGGCGATCGTCGGCTTCGAAATCGGGTGCCGCACGTATCCGGCGAAACCCCATTCCGCGTGGCCGGGCGCGGCGAGCGATTCGCCGCGCGACACGGCTTTCAGGTCGGCTCCGGCGCAGAACGCCCGCTCCCCCGCGCCGGTCAGCACGACTACGCGCGTTTCGGGGTCTTGTTCGGCCCGTTCCAGCGCGGTGCCGACGAGTTCGCTCAGCTCGGCGTTGACCGCGTTCATCGCGTGCGGCCGGTTGAGCGTGACGACCAGGACGTGTCCGCGCTGTTCGACGAGCGCGGCCGGAGCGTCATCGGGCATGGTCTGCCTCCTCCGCCGGTGCGAAGACCGGCACCTTCTCGTGGTCAGGGTCGGGTCCGGAGGGCACGAAGACTGCCCGCACCGGCAGCTGCCAGAGGTCCGCGTCCGGGTCGGCGTCGAGCCGGCACCACCACCACGGTCCCTCGGCCAGCTCCACGATGCCGACGACCGCGCGCTCCGGCTCGCCGCCGTCGCGCGCCCGCTTGTGCACCACCGACCACGACACCACCGTGCCGGTTCCGGCCGCGGCCGTCCACTCCAGATCGTCGCCGGGGTCCGGGACCGTGCGCGGGTCCAGGTATTCGCCGGTGCCGCGCCGCCGCAACAGCCGGAACTCGCCGATCGCGGTGCCGTCGAAGAACGCCGCGGACTCCTCGTCGCGGGCGACTGGGTTGATCCGCACTGTCATCCCTCCGTTCCAAGCACGAGCGTGCTGTGGTGGTCCAGAATGCCGCCGTTGCCGGAGACCAGCACGGTGTCGTGCTTCGGCACCTGACGTTCGCCGCCTTGGCCACGAGCCTGGATGATCGCCTCGGACAGCGGCGTCATGCCCCACAGGTAGTACGACGACAGCTGGCCGCCGCCAGTGTTCATCGCGAGCTTGCCGTCCGGGCCGAGCATGCCCGGCGTCGAGACGAACTCGCCGCCTTCGCCCTTGCCGCAGAACCCGTAGTCCTCCAGCGTGAGCAGCGCGGTGAAGGTGTAGCAGTCGTAGATCTCGGCGACGTCGATGTCCTCGATGGTCACTCCGGCCATCTCCATCGCCGCTGGCCCGGACTGCGCCGCGCCGCTCACGAGGCCGAGATTGTCGTTGCGGCGGAAGGAATTCCCGGGGTGCGCCTGGCCCCAGCCGAGCACCTGGACGGCAGGCTGAGCCAACGTTTTTGCTCGTTCCGCGGAAGTCACGATCACCGCCGCGCCGCCGTTCGACACCAGGCAGCAGTCCAGCAGGTGGAACGGTTCCGCGATGAACCGCGACGCTTGATGATCGGCCAGAGTGATCGGATCCCGCAGCTGCGCCAGCGGGTTCTTCGCCGCCCACGCGCGCTGCGCGACCGCGATCGCGCCGAGTTGCTCGCTCGTGGTGCCGTAGGTCTTCATGTGCCGTCGCGCGGCGAGCGCGTAGAACGAGTTCGGCCCGGCGAAGCCGCTGGAGCCCAGCAGGCTTCCCCAACCGGTCGGCGTGGTGCGACGGCCACCGTAGGCCGCGCCGGTCGCTTTGCCCTGCTGCAGCGGCGCGTCCGCGAACACGCAGGCGACAGTGTCGGCCATGCCCGCTTCGACGGCCATCGCTGCGTACTGCACCATCGCACCCGCAGTCGATCCAAACGCCTGCATTTGGGTGAACAGGCGCAGGTCCCGTAGTCCTAAGTCGACTTGCAGGCTCAGGTCCACGCCGGGCGTCGTTCCGGCGGATACCAGCAGCCCGTCGATGTCGGACAGCCCGATCCCGGCGTCGTCCGCCGCCCGCCGGACGGCTTGCGCGGCGAACTGCCGCGCGCTCGGACCGTAGACTTTTCCCAGCTCAGTGAGCCCGAGACCGGCGATTGCCGCCCTCCGGCGCGCCGGGGTTTCCCGCCTGCTCGTCATCTCGTCGCACTCCGTTCCCGACCGGTGGTCGCACCTCCACGTTCGCATCCCGCTGACACGGCGTAAACGACCGGTCGGGACACCGGCAGATGAGCGCCCGCGACACGTGCGCCGATGTCGCTTCCGGAAACCTGCCGGTGTCGGAATCCGTGATGTACATCGCCGTTTTCCGCCCCCAGCATGGGGATCGAGACCCGACGACGGGAAAGGCGGTCCGGCGATGGCGATCAGCGCCGCGGAAACCGAACAGCTGCGGGAGGCGGTGCGCGACCTGCTCGCGGACCGCTGCACGGAGGCGGACGTGCGCCGCGTGATGGCGACGGACTCCGGCTACGACCCCGAGCTGTGGAAACAGCTGGCCGAGCTGGGATTGCCCGGTCTGCTGATCGCGACCGAATACGGCGGCGTCGGCCTGGGCGAGGAAGAACTCGAAGCGGTGTCGGAGGAAATCGGGGCGGCGCTGGTGCCGTCGCCGTTCCTGTCCAGTTCGGTGCTGACGGCGTCCCTCATTGACGCGGCCGGGTCCGAAGAGGACAAACGCCGTCTGCTGCCCGCGCTCGCGGACGGGTCTTCGATCGGAACCGTTGCCGTCACGGGACCTGCCGGCACTTGGACGCCCGAAGGCGTTGCGGTACAGGCAAACGGAACTCTCACCGGTACCGCTTCCTATGTAACTTTCGGCCAGCTTGCCGACGTCATTCTCGTGGTGGCGCGCACTGGCGACGGCATCGGCGTCTTCGAGGTCGCTCCCGGTGGGCCCGGTTTCACCCGCACCGCCGCGTCGGTATTCGACCCGACCGTACGGCTATCTCAATTCACCTTCGCTGATACACCAGCGCGGCGAGTTGGTACTGCAGGTTGGGAGGCTGTGCGGAAAGCCTTGGATATCAGCATCATCGCGTTGGCCGGAGAACAAGCAGGCGGCGCTCGTAAGATCTTTGAGACGACTGTCGAATATCTCAAGACCCGGGTTCAGTTCGGCCGCGCGATCGGCAGTTTCCAGGCGATGAAGCACCTCGCCGCGGACCGCCTGCTCGACGTCGAATCCGCGACCTCCGCCGCCCGGCACGCCGCCGCCGACGGAAGCCCCGGCGCGATCGCGCTAGCCGGGTTCGCCTGTGCGGAAGCGTACGAAACCGTTGCCCTGTCCGCGATCCAGATGCACGGCGGGATCGGCTTCACCTGGGAACACCCGGCGCACCTGTACCTGCGCCGCGCCCGCTCCGGCGCACAACTGTTCGGCGGCTCGCGGCTGCACCGAGAGCGTTACCTCGTCTCGAAGGAGGCCTGACTCATGACCACCACCCTGCCGACAGCGGATCAGCTCCGCGAAGAAGTCCGCGCGTGGCTCGCGGCGGAATGGACCGGGCTCGGCCCCGCCGAGGACCGTTGGAGTACCACCCCGGAGCGCGTGGCATGGCTGGAAAAGGTCGTCGCCGCCGGGTACGCCGTGCCGACGTGGCCGGTCGAATGGTCCGGCCGCGCCTACCCGGCTGAACTGGCCGACGCGATCGCAGCCGAATTCGAAGCGGTCGGCGCGCCCGGCGCCCGACAGGACAAATACAGCATCCCGGCCAACACCGTTCTCGCGTTCGGCACCGAAAAACTCAAGAACGACCTGCTGCACGACGTCCTCACCGAACGGTCCCGGACCTGCCTGTTCTACAGCGAGCCCGGCGCGGGCTCGGACCTAGCCGGAGTCCGCACCACCGCGGTCCGCGACGGCGACCGCTGGATCGTCAACGGCCAGAAAGTCTGGACGTCCGGCGCGAAAACCGCGGACTACGCGCTGCTGATCGCCCGCACCGACTGGGACGTCCCGAAGCACAAGGGCCTCAGCTACTTCGTCGTGCCGATGCGTCAGCCCGGCGTCGACATCCGGCCGCTGGTGCAGATCACCGGCGAAGCGCACTTCAACGAGGTGTTCCTGACCGACGTCGAAATCCCGGCGGACTACCTGGTCGGCGAGGAGGGCAAGGGCTGGCGCGTGCTGCAGACCGCGCTGGCGTACGAACGCTCGATCATGGGCGACGGCGCGCGAGCGTCACGACACGGATCGATCGCCGACGACCTCGTCGAGTTGGCGCGGGAACGCGGCCGCCTCGCCGACCCGGTCGTCCGCGACAATCTGGCTACCGTGCTCGCGTTGCGCGAACTGAACGCGTTGAACAACGCCCGAGCGAAGGCCGCAGCTGAACAAGGCACGTCGAGTTCGGTGATGTCGCTGGGAAAGCTCGCGATGTCCGGAATCCTGCACGCCGAAGGACGGCTGCGCACCGACATCGCCGGTCCGGAAACCCTGCTCGCCGGGGCCGTGAACCCGGTCGCCGACGACGTGAACTTCCTGGCGCTCAACGCGTTTTTCACCTCCATCGGCGGCGGCACCGACCAGATCCAGCGCACGATCATCGCCGAACGCGTCCTCGGCCTGCCCAAGGAGCCCGAGGTCGACCGCGACCTTCCCTTCCGCGCCGTCCGCCGCAGCTGAGCCGTCGAGGAGGCTGGTTCTCTTGTCCGACACCTACGATCCGCCGCTGTCCGGGGTCCGCGTGCTCGATCTGTCCTCCGGCCCGATGACCGCGACCGGACGGCTGCTGGCGGATCTCGGCGCGCGCGTCACCCGGGTCGTCCTGCCCGGCGTCACCGACGAACGCACCACCGGCCCGGTCGTCGACGGCGTCGCGATCGGCACCGCCATCGACCGGCACGGCTTCGCCCACGCCACCACCGAACCCGGCTCGCACGGCTGGGAACAGCTGCTGGCGGACGCCGACCTGCTGATCGAGACCACTCCGCCGGGTTCGCCAGCCGAAGAACTCCTCGACGTCCCCGGCCTGCGCACCCGGCATCCCGCGCTGGTCATCCTGTCGATCAGCGACTTCGGCCGCACCACGACCCGGCGGCACTGGCAAGCCACCACACCGGTGTTCCACGCGCTGACCGGCGAACTGTCCCGGTCTGGTATCCCAGGCCGCGCACCGCTGCTGCCGCCCGGCGAACTGCCGTACCACGTCGCCGCCGCGCAAGCCGCGTTCCAGACGGTGAGCCTGTACCTGGACCGGCTGCGCACCGGACGCGGCGACCGCATCGACTTCTCCGTCCTCGACGGTGCGATGCAGGCGCTGGACCCGGCGTTCGGCATGGTCGGCAGCGCCGCCGCCGGTGTGCCGTTGAGCGACCTTCCGCGCGGGCGCACCGAAGAACGCCACCGGTACCCGATTTTCCCTTGCCAGGACGGATATATCCGGATCTGCCTGCTGTCGCGGCGGCAGTGGCGCGGGATGTTCGAATGGATGGGCAGCCCGGCCGAGTTCGCCGATCCGAAGTACGACCAGGTGCGGGAACGCTACGCGTCGCCGGATCTGCTGCCCGCGATCGGCCGGTTCTTCGCCGACCGCACCCGCTCCGAACTGGAGTGCGAAGGCCAGCGCCACGGCGTACCGACCGCCGCCGTCCTCACGCTCGCCGAAGCCCTGCACACCGACCAGCTCACCGCCCGCGGCTTCTTCCGCGAGACCGAACTGTCGCCCGGCTTGATCGCGCCGGTCCCGGCCGGCATCACCGAAATCGACGGACACCGCGCGGTCGCCGGTCCGGAGACCGGCGCGCGAGTCGCCTCCGCGCCGATCCTGGCCGCTCGCCCCCGTCGCGGCGAAGGCCGCCCGCTCGAAGGAATCCGGGTCCTGGACCTAGGCGTGATCGTGGTCGGCGGCGACACCGGACGGCTCTTCGGCGACCTCGGCGCGGACGTCATCAAGATCGAGAACTCCGCTTTCCCGGACGGTTCCCGCGCCGCGCTGCCGGGCCTGATGTCGCACGGATTCGCCGCCGGGCACCGGAACAAACGCGCCATCGGCGTCAACCTGCGCGATCCGGAGGGCCAGTCGCTGGTACGGCGGCTCGTCGCGCAGTCGGACGTCGTGCTGACCAACTTCAAACCCGGCGTCATCACCTCACTCGGCCTGGACCGGGCTGCTCTAGCTGAGGTGAACCCGGGGATCGTCGTCGTGGACAGCTCGGCCTTCGGCCCGACCGGCCCGTGGGCTCGGCGCCTTGGCTACGGCCCGCTCGTGCGCGCCGCGACCGGACTCACCAGCGAGTGGATCTATCCGGGCGAGCCAGGCACGTTCAGCGACGCCGTCACGGTCTATCCCGACCACGTGTGCGCCCGGATCGGCGCGCTGGCCGCGTTGGCGCTGCTGGTCCGCCGCGAACGCAGCGGCGAGGGCGGGGCGGTGAGCGTCGCGCAGTCCGAGGTGATGCTGAGCCACTTCGCGGACCGGATCGCCGCCGAAGACCTGTGCCGTCGAGGACACCGCCTCGCTGAACCCGCGCACGACGCACCATGGGGCGTGTTCCCGACCGCTGGCGACGACGATTGGCTGGCAGTCACCGTCCGCGGCGACTCGGATTGGGGTGCGCTGTGTTCGGTGCTGGACCGTCCCGACCTGGCCGCCGACCCTGGCTTGGCCACCCGCACCGGCCGGGCTTCGTCCCGCGCCCGGATCGACGCGGCAGTGACCGAGTGGACTTCGCGGCATTCCCCGTTGGAGGCGATGGATCTGCTGCAGGCCGCTGGCGTTCCGGCCGGGGCGATGCTGCGGGCGGCTGACCTGCCGGAATGGGAGCAGTACCGCGAGCGGCGCGCGTTTCGGGAGGAGTTGCATCCGTACGCGGAGGAGCCGTACGTGCTGGAGAACGTGCAGATCCACGCGGCGTACGTCGCCGATCCGCCGGTGGGGCAGGCTCCGTTGCTGGGCGAGCAGACGTTCGAGGTCGCTGCGGAGTTGCTTGGGCTGGAGGTCGCGGAGACGGCGGGGCTGGTTGCCCGCGGGGTGCTGGAGGCGCAGGAGGAGGGCGGGCGGGCCGCTCGCGCCGGATGAAGGTCGGCGGTCTCGTCGCTCGCTGGATTCCGGCCGCACCGCGCGCACGAACAGCCCCTCCGCGAGGCCGAACCGGCTCACCCCGGCGGCCGCCATCGCCCGCTGGATTCCGGCCGCGCCGACCGGACCGGCCACCCGCCCCGAAGCCCGCAAACACACCCGACGATCCACCCCAGCCCCTCCGGG
>NZ_PQIA01000159.1 GCF_003385235.1 Amycolatopsis circi
CCCCTCCACTCAGCGGTAGCGCCCCCACCCGATCTCCGCCACCCTGAGTCAGTCGACGACAGGGAGGTTCGCGGTGAAGGTCGTCATCGCCGGAGCGGGCATCGGCGGGCTGACCACAGCCCTGCGGCTGCATCGCGAAGGCATCGAATGCGCGGTGTACGAGCAGAGCGCCCGGATCGGCGAGCTGGGTGTCGGCATCAACGCCTTGCCGCACGCCGTCAAGGAACTCGCCGCGCTCGGGCTGCTCGAGCCGCTGGACGAGATCGGGATCCGTACCCGCGAGCTGTTCTACACCCACCGGCTCGGGCAGGTCATCCTCCGCAAACCGTGCGGACTCGACGCCGGTTTCACCCTCCCCCAGTACTGCCTGCACCGCGGCAAGCTGCGGGACATGCTGCTGCAGGCGGTCCAAACGCGGCTCGGTCCCGACGCGGTGCGGACCGGATACCGGCTGACCGGGTTCGACCAGGACGCGCAGGGCGTCCAGGCGCAGTTCGCTGAGCGGGACAACGGCACGGAGGTCACTGCGACCGGCGACGTCCTGGTGGCGGCCGACGGAATCCACTCGGCCGCACGGTCCCTGTTGTTCCCCGAGGAGGGACCGCCCCGCTGGAACGGCGTCCTGATGTGGCGCGGCGCCACGGACTGGCCGCAATTCGGCGGCGGCGCTTCGATGATCGTCTCCGGCGGCACCGCAGCCAAGCTCGTGATCTACCCGATCGGACCGGGCAGGACAGCCGGCACCAGGCTCACGAACTGGGCGGTCTGCATCCGCACCGGACAGCCCGGCTCCCCGCCTCCGGACCGGCAGGACTGGGCCAAACCCGGCGACCGGGCAGAGCTGGCCCGGCACCTCGGGCGGTTCCAGTGCCCGGCGGTCGACCACGCCGCGCTCGTCGAGGCCACCGAGGAGATCTTCGAATTCCCGATGTGCGACCGGGATCCGCTGCCCGCGTGGTCGCACGGACGCGTGACGCTGCTGGGCGACGCCGCCCATCCGATGTACCCGATGGGGTCCAACGGCGCCGGCCAGGCGATCCTCGACGCGACCAATCTCGCCTGGCACCTGACGCGGCGCGCCGATCCCGTCGAGGCGCTTCGCGCGTACGAAGCCGACCGGCTGCCGGCCACCAGCGACATCGTGCTGCGGAACCGCCGGGGCGGCCCGGAAAACGTCATCGACGAGGTCGAACGGCGTGCTCCGGACGGCTTCACCCGTCTCGAAGACGTGATCGACGCGGCCACGCTCGAGGCGATCGTCGCCGGCTATGCCCAGGCTTCCGGTGCGTCCCAGCAACAGGTGAACCGCGCCTGAGCCGGTTCAGGCGCCCTCCACCGAACCGGGCGGCAGGAAATCGACGTCGTGCAGCGCCGACACCCGGACCACCTCGGCCGGGTCCGTCAGGTTGTGCAGCTTGTCGAACAGCGTCGCGAGCTTCCCGGCCGGGCTCACCCAGAACAGCCCGCGGGTCATGCCCTCGCTGCGGTTGTAATACGCGTGCGGAAGCCCCTTCGGCATCCGCACGGTGTCGCCGGGGCCCGCGGTCTCCCACTTGCCGTCGAGGTAGAGCGTGAACACGCCTTCCAGGATGTAGATGTGCTCGTCCTGAGTCGGATGGACGTGCGGCGGCACGCCGGTGCCGGGCGGGTCGAGGGTTTCGAAGGCGAAGCTCGACTCGCTGGCCGCCTTCATCGAATAGGTGTGGCCGAGCACGTTCCACACCTTGTCCCGCATGCCCTCGCGGGCGGGCGTGATCCCCTTGGGCAGGGGACCGAGCACGATTTCCTCGCCGGTCATCACACCTCCTGGCCGATGTTTCGTCCGGTAAGGACTCTGCGGCATCGAGCCGCCGGTGTACAGCCGCCGAGTGGACCGACCGCGTCGCGGAGGCCCATTGCGCCGTCGCGCGAGGAGTCCTGGGAAAGGTTCTCGTCGGAGTGGCTCCGGCACAGCCCGCCGAACCGGCATGATGAGGCGATGGCCGACGACGTTCCAGCTCAGACCGTGTACCCCAACCTGAAGTACGCCGATCCCAAGGCCGCCGTCGCTTTCCTCGGCGAAGCGTTCGGCTTCACCACGCATTTCACCGTGGACGGTCCGGACGGGACGGTCGACCACGCCCAGCTTCGCGTCGGCACCCAGCTGATCTTCCTCAGCAAAGACCAGCCAGCCGACCGGTACGGCATGCACAGTCCGCTGGCGCTGAAAGGCACGAGCCACGCTTTGTGCGTATGGGTCCCGGACCGATCGCTGGACGAGCACCAGCAACGCGCGCAGGAGCACGGCGCGCGGATCCTGAACCCCGTCCACGCATCGATCGCCGGAGTCCGCGAATACTCCTGCGCTACCCGGAAAACCAGGTCTGGACCTTCAGCAGCTACACCGGCGAATGACCGCTCAGTTGTACTCGGAGATCTCCACCCCGAACGTCCCCGGCTCCAGCGCTTCGAAGATGTGCGGGACATCGCCGGGATAGCAGATGTAGTCGCCGGGCAGCAGTTCCACCGGATCGTCCATGATGCCGATCCGGGCCCGCCCCGCGCACAGCACGGTGTGCTCGACCACGCCGCTCATGTGCGGATCCGACCGCCGCGGGATGCCCGGCTCGGCGCTGACCAGGTAGATGTCCCGGCGCGCCGCGGACGGGCAGGCGGACAGCAGCGTGCACGCGTAGTCGGCGTGTTCGGCGAACACCGTCGGGCCCTTGCCCGCGCGGATCACCTTTACCTCCTGCCGCTCCGGCTCGACCAGCCGCGAGAACGGCACGTCCAGCGCGACGCCGAGCGCCCACAGCGTCTCCACACTGGGGTTGCCCGACCCCGATTCCAGCTGAGACAACGTGGATTTCGCCAGGCCGGCGCGCCGCGCGACCTCGGTCAGCGAGAGGCCGGCGCGGGCCCGCTCGCGGCGCAGCGACGCCGCGATGATGTCCAGCGGCGCGCCCGTGCTCTCGTTCGGCATGTGTGTTCGCTCCATCAGTCTTCTCGTTCGCCTTGACGAACAGGCCTCGACGTGTTCAGCATAGGACACTATGCGTTCGATTTGGCGAACACTCGATCGCGGCCTCGCCCGCGACATCGGCCTCGTGTGCCTGGCCGACACTCTCGTCGGCGTTTCCTACGGCGCCATCGCGGTGGGCTCCGGCTTCCCGCTGTGGGCGCCGATGCTCCTGTCCCTGCTGGTATTCGCCGGCGCGTCGCAGTTCATGTTCGTCGGCATCGTCGCCTCGGGCGGCAATCCGCTCGCCGCGGTCGCCGCCGGGCTGCTGGTGAACACGCGGCACGTGCCGTTCGGGTTCGCGATCGGCGACGCGCTCGGCCGCGGCCTGCCCGGGCGGCTGGCCGGAAGCCATCTGATGATCGACGAATCCGTGGCGTTCGCGCTGGCCCAGCGCGACGCGGACCGGCGGCGCGCGGCTTATTGGGCGTGCGGCATCGGCCTGTTCGTGTGCTGGAACCTCGGAGTCGTGGTCGGCGCGTTCGCCGGGTCCGCGATCAGCGACACCGACGCGTTCGGCCTGGACGCCGCCTTCCCGGCGGTGCTGCTGGCGCTGGTGCTGCCGTCGCTCAAGGACCGGGCGGCGCGGCTGCCGGTGCTGATCGGCGTGGTGGTCGCGCTCGCGGCCACTCCCCTGCTCCCGGCGGGTCTGCCGGTGCTGCTGGCGCTGGTCGGGGTAGTCGCCGGAGCTGCGGCGAAGGAGCCGAAACCACTGGAAGGAGCGCACTGATGGACGGCGCGGAACTGATCGTCGCGACGCTCGTGCTGGCGGCAGGGACATACGCGTTCCGGCTCGCCGGGCCGCTGCTGCGCACGAAAGTACGGCTGTCCCCGCGGGCCGAGCGGCTGATGACGCTGTCGGCGGTGGTCCTGCTCGCCGCGCTGGTCGCGACCAGCGCGTTGACCCAGGGGCACGAATTCGCCGGGATCGCCCGTCCGGCCGGAGTGCTGGCGGGCGGGGTGCTCGCGTGGCGGAAGGCACCGTTCGTGCTCGTGGTGATCGCCGCCGCGGCGACCGCCGCACTCCTCAGGCTCGCCGGAGTGCCGTAACCGCTCTCGGAAAATTGCGCAGTCCCTTTCGGGGAAGAATTCGCCGCAGGCAGGCGAAGAAAGACACGTTTTTCCGTCCGGCACGCAATAACGATCGGGAGGGAGAGACGAGTGCTCGTCTCCCCCTCCCGCCGGTGGGGAAATCTGCGCTATTTCATCGAGCGGAAATCGCCCGCGAACCGGTCGTGCCGACCGCACCGCAGGTCGGTTCGTCCGGCTGGGTCGGCACGCTCACCGCGTCCCAGGCCGCCTTCACGGTGTTGAACTCGGTGCAGCCGTTCGGGAAGAGGCTCTTCGCCGCGGTCAGCGTCCAAGTGCGGTAGCTCTGGTAGGAGCTGGCGCTGTTCTTGAGCAGCATCGCGTTGTAGAAGATCTTCACGGCGGTCTGCACGCCGAGCCCGGTGACCGTGGAGTTGTTGCAGGTCGGGCTGGTCGGCTGGCCGTTGGTCGGGTTCGTGCCCTCGGCGACGAGGTAGAACCAGTGGTTGCCCGGGCCGGCCGCGGCGTGCACCTCGGTGCCCGGGATCGAGTCGTCGTAGCAGTTCGCGTGGCCGAGCTGCGACGGGTCGTACATGTTGCGGATCGGCCCGCTGCCGGTGAGGTTCACCTGGTTGCCGACGAGGAAGTCCGGGACCGCGTACGGCGCGGGCTCGTTGGCGAACCATTCGGACGAGGCCCCGTAGACGTCCGCGACGAATTCCTGGGTGCCGCTGCCGGACATGCTGCCGGGAGTGTGGTCGTCGATGCCGTGGCCGAACTCGTGCCCGATCACGTCGAGCGAGCCGATCCACTGGCCCGCGGTGTTGTTGCCGACCTGGACCTGGGTGCCGTCGTAGTAGGCGTTCTGCTCGTTGAGTCCGACGCGGATCGGCCAGGCGCCGCCGTTGCCGTCGAAGCTGTTGCGGCCCAGCCACTGCGTCAGCATCTTGTTCTCTTGCTGGATGCCGTACAGGGCGTCGGCGCAGCCGGTTTCCCGGTCGGTCTCGTCGCCGTTGCCCCAGCTGTCGGTCGACTTGGTGAAGGTCTGCTGGGTGGCGGCGTCCTGGCAGCTGAGGTTCGCGATGGTCGGATCGGTCATCGCGAAGCCGCCGGCGCCGTCCGAGGACGTGTCGAGGTGCAGCGGCTCCGGGCCGTTCCACACGCCCTGCGCGTCGCCGTAGGCCACGTGTTCCTGCGTGTGCAGGACCTTGCCGGTCATCGCGTCGACGACGACGTCCAGCTTGCTCGGGCCTTCGGCGTTCCGTCCGGTCACCCGGGTCGTCCAGGCGAGTTTCGGGCTTCCGAGCGCGTAAGCGGCGAGCGTCGCGGGCCGCACGCTGTCCACAGTGGGCACTTGCGTGCGGGCGATCGCTTCGGCCTGCTTCGCGGTCAGCTTCGGCGACGTGCTGGGCAGGTCGATCGCGGCGGTCTGCGCGACCGAAGTGGCGAGCACCTGTCCGGCGGAGTTCGTGGACACGACGAAGTCGCCGCCCAGGACCGGCATTCCCTTGTAGGTGCGGTCGTAGGGCACGTACTTCAGCCCGTTGGTCGACGAGATCACCTTGTGCTGCTGGAAAACGTCGTCCTTGCCGGCGTGCAGCGCGGCGGGCCGGGAGGCGACCAGCGCCTGCGCGGCGTTGGCGGCCATCGCCTCGGCGGCCTGCGGACTCTGTGGTTCGAGCGGTTGTGCGTGGGCGGCGGTGGCCGTGGTGACGGCCCCGGCCAGCACCCCGGCTGCGAGCAGCACGAGCGGTCGGCGCGATTTCATCGGCGGTGTTCTCCTCCGGACAGGCCGGATCAGGCCCGGGGGTGGGGGCCGGATTCGGAAGTGGAATGGGATCGAACCCCGCCAAGAGTCGGGTTTTTCCCAACTTGGGACAACCGACGAAGGTCGTTAATTTATCAACTTCGCCGCATCAGTCCTGATTTCCGGTTCCCGTTTTCCGGGAATTCCTCTTTCCGCCCAAGAATCGCCACTCGCCCACCACGGCAGCAGACCGGCTTTAAGGATGAATCCGACATCAATTCCTTCTTGACTCCTTTGTGGACAGTCGAATCCGGTTCGTCCACAGTGGAATCGGAAGCCCCGGGGCGCCTGGCGCCGGGAGTAAGCGAACGGCTGGTCCCGGGCCGTCCGCCTTGCTTCCCGGCGGGTCGCGGGTGTGTGATCGGAGACACAGTTCCTCCATCCGCCGTCGCTGAGGAGGCCGTCATGGCCGACAAGCAGAACAGGAGTGCCGACACCGGGGCCGCCGTCGCTGTGGACGACCCCGCCAAGGTGCGCAACGTCGTTCTCGTCGGGCCCTCCGGTTCCGGGAAGACCACGCTCACCGAGGCCTTGCTCGCCGCGTCCGGCACGGTGCCGCGCGCAGGTTCGGTCGTGGAGGGCACCACGGTGTGCGACCACGACCCGGCAGCCGTGCGCCAGCAGCGCTCGGTCGGGCTTTCCGTCGCCCCGGTGCTGCACGCCGGGCACAAAATCAACCTCATCGACACCCCGGGATACGCCGATTTCGTCGGCGAGCTGCGCGCCGGGCTGCGGGCCGCGGACGCCGCGCTGTTCGTCGTGTGCGCCGCCGAGGGCGTGGACGCCGCCACCGTCGCCGTGTGGGAGGAATGCGCGTCGGTGGGGATGCCGCGCGCCGTCGTGGTGTCGCGGCTCGACCACCATCGCGCCGACGCGCTCGCCGAGATCGCCGCCTGCCAAGCCGCCTTCGGCGCGGGCGTGCTGCCGCTGTACCTCCCCGCGCCGGACGGCCTGGCCGGGCTCGTCACCCAGCGCCGGTACGACTATTCCGCCGGCTACCCGCCGCGCGTGAGCGACCCGGATCCGGCCGTGTCCGCGGAGTTCGCCGACGCCCGCAATGAGCTGATCGAGGGCATCATCGCCGAGAGCGAGGACGAAACCCTGATGGACCGCTACCTCGGCGGCGAGGAGATCGCCGAGGAAGTGCTGATCGCCGACCTCGAGACGGCCGTCGCGCGCGGTTCGTTCCACCCGGTCATCCCGGTGTGCGCGACCAGCGGAATCGGGCTCGCCGAGGTACTCGACGGCATCGTCCGGGCCTTCCCGTCGCCGCTGGAACACCAGCCGCCCGGCGTGACCACCCCCGACGGCGCCGAGCACGACGCGCTGTCCGCCGACCCGGCCGGCCCGCTCGCCGCCGAGGTCGTGCGCACCGCGGTCGACTCGTACGTGGGACGAGTTTCCCTCGTCCGGGTGTTTTCCGGGACGCTGCGCCCGGAGAACGCCGTGCACGTCTCGGGCCACGGCCTCACCGAACGAGGCCACGAAGACCACGACGCCGACGAACGCGTCGCCCACCTGTATTCACCGCTCGGCGCGAACCTGCGCGAGGTGCCGTACTGCGTCGCGGGCGATCTGTGCGCGCTGACCAAAGTGGGTTCCGCCGAAACCGGCGACACCGTGTCGTCGCCGGAAGATCCGCTGCTGATGAAACCGTGGCGGATGCCCGAGCCGCTGCTGCCGGTCGCAGTCGTCGCGAAGTCCCGCAGCGACGAGGACACGTTGTCCCGCAACCTTTCCCGCCTCGTCGCAGGTGATCCGACGCTGCGCTTGGAACGCAACGCGGAGACCGGCCAGCTCGTGCTGTGGTGCATGGGCGAGGCACACGCGGACGTCGTCCTGTCGCGCTTGCGTGCGGGCGGCGCGGACGTCGGCACCGAGCCGGTGCGGATCAGCCTCCGTTCCACGTTCGCGAAGCCCGCCCGCGGCCACGGACGGCACGTGAAGCAGTCCGGCGGGCACGGGCAGTTCGCGGTGTGCGACATCGAGGTCGAGCCGCTGCCGCGCGGTGGCGGGTTCGAGTTCGTGGACAAGGTGGTCGGCGGTGCGGTGCCGCACCAGTTCATTCCGAGTGTCGAGAAGGGCGTGCGAGCGCAGCTACAGCGTGGTGTCCAGGACGGTTACCCGGTGGTGGATGTGCGCGTGACGCTGACGGATGGGAAGGCGCACAGCGTCGACTCGTCAGACGCCGCGTTCCAGACCGCGGGCGCGCTGGCCCTGCGGGAAGCCGCGGCGGCCAGCCGGATCTCGCTGCTGGAACCGCTGGACGCGGTCGAGGTGAGCCTGCCGGACGAACACCTGGGCACCGTCCTGGGCGACCTGTCCTCGCGCCGCGGCCGCGTGCTGGGCACGGAATCCGGAGAGGGCGGGCACACCGTGGTGCACGCGGAGGTGCCTGCGGTGGAGCTGCTGCGGTACGCGGTTGACCTGCGGTCGCTGACGTCGGGGACGGCTACGTTCACCCGGCGGCACGCCCGCTTCGAGCCGATGCCGGAAGGGGCGGTCGTCACCTCGTGAGTGTTTATGCCGGTTAGAACCGGCATAAACACTCACGAGACCCGGCCCCGCTGCGGTGCGGCACCGGGCGGCCTTGCGGTGCTCGTGAGTGCTGGCGCCGGTTCTAACCGGCGCCAGCACTCACGAGTCAGAACTCGAATCCGCCCGGTCGCCCGTTCCGGTCCGCCACCAGACCGGCCAGGGTCGCCACCGCGATCTCCGCCGGGGTCCGCGAGCCGATGTTCAGCCCGACCGGCCGGTGCACCCGCGCGATGTCCGGTTCCGCCACGCCCAGCCCCCGCAGCGCTTCCACGTGCGGGCCCAGGTGTCGCGGGTTGCCCAGCACGCCCACCCATCTCGTCGGCACCGCCAGCGCGGCCTGCAGGACCGTCCCCAGCTCCGGCCGGTGGTGGTCGGTCACCACGACGTCAGCGTCCGGGCCCGGAGAGGGCGCGGTCGTGCGGACCTCGATGCCCTCGGGCGCATCGGTGGCCCGCGCCTCGTCCGGCTCGAACAGCACGGCGCGGTAACCGAGATCGGCCGCGTAGCGCAGCAGGTACCGGGCCACCGGCGAGGCGAACACGGCCACCAAAGTCCGTTCGGCAGGCGGCTCTTCGACCTCGCCGTGTGCGACGGCGCAGGCATCGGGTTCGGTCGTCATGCGCCTCAGTCTGCCTCAGAGATCCGGTTCGGCGAATTCGAAGTACTCCGGCAGCGGCGCGGTCCCGGCCAGCTTGAAGTACCGCACCTTCCGGCGCCGCCGCAGCGCCAGCGTGTCCCGCACCGCGTCGTTGTGCACGCGGCGCGCGATGACGACCCGGTGTTCGGCGTCGGTCAGCTCCTCGGCCAGTACCAACGGCAGCCGGGACCGGTCGATCGGGGCCAGGACCAGCGTCAGCTCGTTCTCCGCCGCCTCACGGTCCGGTCGCGCAGCACCCTCCGCCCGCGCGGCTGCGGAGTGCAGGTCGGCTCCGTCGTGCAGCACGGCGGCGACCGCTCGCGCTACCACGGCCCGGCGCGCGAGAGCGGCTTCCAAAGCAGCCCAGCCCGCGTCGGTCCGGACGTGCAGGCGGTCGAGCCGGTTCGCGGTCGCGACCAGGAACAGCCCGCCGAGCACCACGATCGCGGCTGCCGCCACGAGCAGCCACACCAGCACCGTCACGCCAGCTCCCGCTCCCCCGCCGCGACCAGCCGGGGATCCGCCGCGATGGCCGTCTCGTACACCCGCAGCACCTGGGTGACCACAACCGTCCAGTCGTACGCCGTCACGCGCTCGCCCGCGGCAGCCGCCAGCGACGCCCGGCGTGCCGGGTCGCCCAGCAGTTCGCGCAGGCCGTCAGCCAGCGACGCCGGGTCGCCGGTCGTGGTGAGCATTCCGGCGTTGCCGTCGTCGAGCACGCGGCGGAACGAGTCGAGGCCGCTGGCCAGCACCGGAGTGCCCGCGGCCATCGCCTCGGTGAGGATCATCCCGAAGCTCTCGCCGCCGGTGTTGGGCGCGCAGTAGACGTCCACGCTGCGCAGCGCCCGCGCCTTCGTCTCGTCGTCGACCTGGCCCAGCAGCTCGATGTGCGGCCACAGCTGCGGCCCGGCCATCCGCCGCAGCTGGTCCGGCTCGCCGCGGCCGACCACGAGCAGCCGCAGGTCCTCGAACTCCGGCAGCAGCCGCCGCGCGGCCTCCAGCAGCACGTCCATGCCCTTGCGCGGTTCGGTGAACCGCCCGACGAACCCGATCGTGCCGCCCGCGCGCGGATAGCCGTCCAGCGGCAGCGCCCGGGAGAAGAACTCGACGTCGACGCCGTTGGGGATCTCCACCGCGTCGCCGCCCGCGTGCTCCACCTGCACCCGCCGGGCCAGCGCGGACACCGCGATCCGGGCGGTGATCTTCTCCAGCAGCGGGCGCAGCACCGGCTGGAAGGCCGCCAGCGTCCGCGAGCGCGTCGTCGCGGTGTGGAAGGTGGCCACGATCGGCCCGTCCGCGACCTTCAGCGCCAGCAGTGACAGGCTCGGCGCGGCCGGTTCGTGAAGGTGCAGCACGTCGAAGCCGTTGTCCCGGATCCACCGCCGCACCCGGGCATACGAAACCGGCCCGAACTGCAGTCGCGCGACCGAGCCGTTGTAGGGAATCCCCAGCGCTTTGCCCGCTGGGTGCACAAAGTCCGGCAGCTGCGCGTCCTCGTCCGCCGGAGCCAGCACCGACACCCGGTGCCCGCGATCGAGCAGCGCCCGCGCCAGGTCGATCACGTGCCCCTGGACCCCGCCGGGGACGTCGAACGAGTACGGGCACACGATCCCGATCTTCAACCCGCGCGCCACCCGGGTCAGCTCGCTTCTTCCAGCGTCGTCGCCGCGGCGTCGGCGGGCCAGAACGGCTGCAGCATGTGCCAGTCGGCCGGATGCGCGGCGATGTCGCCGGCGAACACGTCGGCCAGCGCCTGCGTCGCCGCGGGCACCTCGGCCCGGGCGGTGACGCGGATGCGCGGGTGGATCCTAATCTCCCAGCCGTCCTCGGTGAACCAGCAGCCGGTCGGCAGCAGCGCGGCGCCGGTGGTGGCGGCGAGCCGCGCCGGGCCGGGCGGCAGGTGCGTCTGCTCGCCGAAGAAGCGCACCGGGATCCCGGACGACGTCAGGTCCCGGTCCCCCAGCAGGACCACGACCTTGTTCTCGCGCAGCCGGCGCAGCAGCAGCCGCATCGCCGCGCTGTCGCCGGTCAGCGGCACGATCTCGAAGCCGAGCGACTCCCGGAACTCCACGAACCGGCGGTACAGGGATTCGGGCTTGAGCCGCTCCGCGACGGTGGTGAAGGTGCCCGCGTAACTGGCGAGCCAGACTCCCGCGATGTCCCAGTTCCCGCTGTGCGGCAGCGTCATCACCGCGCCGTTGCCCTCGGCGAGCGCGGCGTCGATGTTCTCCGCGCCGGTCACCGTCACCTGCTTCGCGACCGCCGCGTGGTCCATTGCCGGGAGCCGGAAGGTCTCGAACCAGTACCGCGCGTACGACCGCATCGCGCGCCGGACCAGCTCGTCCAGCTCCGCTTCCCCGGCTTGGGGCACCACCCGGGCGAGGTTGGCGCGCAGCTGCCGCACGCCCCCTCCGCCGCGCCGGGCGGCCATGTCGGCGCCGAAGGCGAACGTCGCCGACCCGAACGACCGCGGCAGCCGGCGGACGAACCGCCAGCCCGTCGCGTAGCCGAACTCGCCGAGCCGCTGGGACAGTGTGCTCACGGTTGCGCCCCGCCCGCCGAGGAGTCGGCCTGTTTCGCCGCGGCCGCCCGCGCCGCGCTAGCCACCGCCGCTGCCCGCTGCAGCAGCGTGATCACCGACAGCACGGCGAGCAGCCACAGCGAGATCTCGACGGTGTAAGGCACGCCCAGACCGTGCAGGCCGGTGCCGACCAGGGCGATGATGAGCCGCTCCGCGCGTTCGACCAGCCCGCCGTCGGCTTCGAGGCCGGACGCCTCGGCGCGCGCCTTCACGTAGGAGATGACCTGGGCCAGCACGAGGCAGATCAGCGCGGCGGCCGCGGCCCGGTTGTTGTGGTCCTGCACGAAGCACCACCACGCGATCGCGGCGAACAGCGCGCCGTCGACCAGCCGGTCGCAGGTCGCGTCCAGGACCGCGCCGAAGGGCGTTCCGTACCCGCGGGCGCGGGCCATCGCGCCGTCCAGCAGGTCGAGCATCGCGAAGCCCCACACGGTGAACGTGCCCCACAGCAGCATGCCCTGCGGGAAGAAGACCAGCGCGCACGCGACGGCTCCCGCGGTGCCGAGCACGGTCATCGCGTTCGGGGTCAGTCCGGCGCGGACCAGGGTGGCGCCGATCGGGTCCGTCACGCGGGAGACCGAGGCACGGGCGAAAATGTTGAGCATCTTCCTCGTCTGTGCACCTGATTCGGGGGCGGGTGGGCGACGAAAGCCTATCGACCCCGCTCCCCGGCCCGGACGTGCCCGCCCGCGACCCGCCGGAACGTCAGCCGGATTTCGGCAGTTCGACGACCGGCGCGGCGAATTCCGCAACCTCTTCGGCCTCCCGGACGGCCTGGCATTTGGGCCGCAGCCCGGCCAGGATCGCTTCGGAGATCTCGCCGAGCTGACGCACCTGTTCGGCCGTCAGCTGGTCGAACAGCGTCTCCCGGACCGCCTCGACGTGCCCGGGCGCGGCCTCCTTGAGAGCGGCGAACCCGGCTTCGGTGAGCACCGCCCACGAGCCGCGCTTGTCCGTGGGGCACGACTCGCGCTGGACCCAGCCCTTGGCCTCCAGCCGCGCCACCGCGTGCGACAGCCTGCTGCGCGACGAACCGCGCACCGACGCGAGTTCACTCATCCGCAGCCGCCGTCCGTCCGCTTCGGACAGCGCGACGAGCACCTCGTAGTAGGTGTGCGGCATGCCCGACTCGTGCTGCAGCTGTCCTTCGAGGTGGGCGTGCAGCAGCGAGCTGGACTGGGCGTAGGAGCGCCAGACCCGCTGCTCGTCGTCGGTCAGCCAGCGTGGTTCGGACATATCGTCATCATACGCTGGTTGAGCACTCAATTACCGTCGCGCGACGGGCCTCACCACGCGCCCGCCAGCAGGTCGCGGGTGTCGCCCAGCAATTGCGGCAGCACCTTCGTGTGGCCGATCACCGGCATGAAGTTCGCGTCGCCGCCCCAGCGCGGCACCAGGTGCTGGTGCAGGTGCGCGGCGATGCCCGCCCCGGCGATCACGCCCTGGTTCATGCCGATGTTGAACCCGTGCGCCGCCGAGACCGCCCGGATCACGCCCATCGCGTGCTGGGTGAACTCCGCCAGCTCGCGCGTCTCCTCGGGCGTGAGGTCGGGGTAGTCCGCGACGTGCCGGTACGGGACCACCATCAGGTGGCCCGGGTTGTACGGGTACAGGTTCAGCACCGCGAACACGGTTTCGCCGCGGGCGACGATCAGCGCGCGCTTGTCGTCGCCGAGGCCCGGCAGCCGGCAGAACGGGCAGCCGTCGGACTCCTCGCCCGCGGGCTTGTCCTGGCCGCGGATGTAGGCCATCCGGTGCGGGGTCCACAGCCGCTGCAGCGCGTCCGGGACCCCGACCCCGTCCTGTTCGACGAGTTCCGGCTCGGTCACTTCAGGATCTTCTCCACGGCCTCGGCCGAAGGCGACGCGTTCTCCCGGCGGGCGACCCATTCGGCGATCGCCTCGACGGCCTGCTCCACCGGGACGCCGTTGATCTGTCCGCCGTCGCGGAAACGGAACGACACCGCGCCCGCCTCCGCGTCCTTCGCGCCGGCCAGCAGCAGGAACGGCACCTTCTGCGTGGTGTGCGTGCGGATCTTCTTCTGCATCCGGTCGTCGCTCGCGTCGACCTCGACGCGGATCCCCTTGGCGCGCAACGCCTTCTCCACGCCGTGCAGGTACTCGACCTGGTCGGCGGTGATCGGGATGGCGACCGTCTGCACCGGCGACAGCCACGCCGGGAACGCGCCCGCGTAGTGCTCGGTCAGCACGCCGAAGAACCGCTCGATCGAGCCGAACAGCGCGCGGTGGATCATGATCGGCCGCTGGCGGCTGCCGTCGGAGGCGGTGTACTCCAGGCCGAACCGCTTGTTCTGGTTGAAGTCCAGCTGGATGGTCGACATCTGCCAGGTGCGGCCGATGGCGTCCTTGGCCTGCACCGAGATCTTCGGGCCGTAGAAGGCCGCGCCGCCCGGGTCCGGCACCAGTTCGAGACCGGAATCGACGGCGGCCTGGCGCAGCGTCTCGGTGGCCTCCTCCCACTCCCAGTCCTCGCCGATGAACTTCTCCGAGTCCCCGCGGGTGGACAGTTCGAGGTAGAAGTCGGACAGGCCGTAGTCCGCCAGCAGGTCCAGCACGAACTTGAGCAGCGACCGCAGCTCGCCCGGCATCTGCTCCTTGGTGCAGTAGATGTGCGAGTCGTCCATCGTCAGGCCGCGCACGCGGGTGAGGCCGTGCACGACGCCGGACTTCTCGTAGCGGTAGACGGTGCCGAATTCGAACAGCCGCAGCGGCAGTTCGCGGTAGGACCGTCCGCGCGAGCGGAAGATCAGGTTGTGCATCGGGCAGTTCATCGCCTTGAGGTAGTAGTCCTCTTCGTCGAACTGCACCGGCGGGAACATGGTGTCCGCGTAGTACGGCAGGTGCCCGGAGGTGTGGAACAACTCGCCCTTGGAGATGTGCGGCGTGTTCACGAACTCGTAGCCGGCTTCCTCGTGCCTGCGGCGCGAGTAGTTCTCCAGCTCGCGGCGGATGATGCCGCCCTTGGGGTGGAACACCGGCAGCCCGGAGCCGATCTCCTCGGGGAAGGAGAACAGGTCCAGCTCCGCGCCGAGCTTGCGGTGGTCGCGGCGCTCGGCCTCGGCGATGCGCTCGAGGTGGGCGTCCTGCGCCTCGGCCGATTCCCACGCGGTGCCGTAGATCCGTTGCAGCTGCGGGTTTTTCTCGTTGCCGCGCCAGTACGCGGCGGCCACGCGGGTGAGCTTGAAGGCCGGGATGAACTTGGTGGTGGGCACGTGCGGGCCGCGGCAGAGGTCGCTCCACACGCGCTCCTTGGTGCGCGGGTCGAGGTTGTCGTAGATGGTCAGCTCTCCGCCGCCGACCTCCATGACCTCGGTGGTGTCCACATCGGACTTGAGGTCCACCAGTTCGAGCTTGAACGGCTCGTTCGCCAGCTCTTCCTTCGCCTCGTCGGTGGAGGCGAAGACGCGGCGCGAGAACTGCTGCGCGCCCTTGACGATCTGCTTCATCCGCTTCTCGAGCTTCTGCAGATCCTCGGGCGTGAACGGCTTTTCGACGGCGAAGTCGTAGTAGAAGCCGTCGCGCACCGGCGGGCCGATGCCGAGCTTGGCGTCCGGGAATTCCTGCTGCACGGCCTGGGCGAGCACGTGCGCGGCGGAGTGCCGGATCACGCTGCGGCCGTCCTCGGTGTTCGCCGCGACCGCTTCGACCTGAGCCTCGGCTTCCGGGGCCCACGCGAGGTCGCGCAGCTTCCCGTCGGAGTCGCGGACGACGACGATCGTGTCCGGGCCCTTGGTGGGCAGCCCGGCTTCGCGCACCGCGGCGCCCGCCGTAGTGCCCGCCGGCACCACCACGCGCGGGGCGGGTACGGCGGCTACTGACGACGGCTGGGACACGATCGGGCTCCTTCGGGAGAAGTGACTGAAACGGCTTCCGGTGATGCTAGTCGGCGGCGATAAACCCGATTCGACCACCGTCAGCCAACACTGCCCGCGGACGCCGAAAGGCCGCCCCTGGCGTGCGGGGCGGCCTCTCGGCGGCGAAAGAAAGGTCAGAGCGTGTCGACGACCTGGTCGAAGTCGAGCCGCGGCAGGCGGTCGAACCACGGGTTCTCGCCCGGCTTGCCGACGTTGACCACGACGAGCGAACGCCAGTTGTTGCCGGAGAAGAACTCCTTGTCCACGCCCGCGGCGTCGAAGCCGGTCATCGGGCCCGCGGCCAGTCCGGCGGCGCGCACGCCGATGATGAAGTAGCCGACCTGCAGCAGCGAGTTCAGCTTGGAGAACTCGACGCGGCCCGCCTCGTCGGCGAAATTGTCCTTCACGCCGGGGTTGTGCGGGAAGGTCTGCGGGATGTTCTCGTGGAAGTCGACGTCCGCGGCCAGGATCACGGTCAGCGGCGCGGCTTCGGTCTTGGCGCGGTTGCCCTCGGCCATGTGCGGCAGCAGTCGCTGCTTCGCCTCGTCGCTGCGGATCACCAGCGCGCGCAGCGGCTGGGTGTTCATCGAGGTCGGGGCCCACTTGACGAGGTCGTAGATCGCGCGGACCTGCTCGTCGGTCACCGGCTCCGAGCTGAAGCTGTTGGCCGTGCGCGCCTCGCGGAACAGCAGGTCCTGCACCTCGGCGGGCACCTGCAGCTGCTCGGACTCTGCGAAAGTAGTCATCGGATCCGTCGTTCCTTCCCGTGCTGTCGCCTACGCACGGCACCAACATGGTTGAACGCTTGACTATTTCTCCTCCAGGGCGGTTGTGACTCAGCGCACGAACGACGGCCGCCGGTCCTCGCGGGACCGGCGGCCGTCGTCAGCGGAATTCGGGCAGGTCAGTAGGCGCCCTGCCCGGCGAGCACGGCACGGAAAGTCTTCCAGAGGATCACCAGATCGAGCGCCAGCGACCAGTCCTCGACATAGCGCAGGTCGAGCCGGATGCTCTCGTCCCACGACAGATCGCTGCGCCCGCTGACCTGCCACAGCCCGGTCAGCCCCGGTTTCACCAGCAGCCTGCGCCGCGCGGCCGGAGCGTACGTCGCCGTCTCCTCCGGCAACGGCGGGCGAGGCCCGACCAATGACATCCGCCCGGCGACGACGTTGAACAACTGCGGCAGTTCGTCGAGCGAATACCGGCGCAGCAGTCCGCCGACCTTCGTGACCCGCGGGTCCTTCTTCAGTTTGAACAGCGGTCCCGCGCCTTCGTTCGCCGTCTCCAGGCCGTGCCGGATCAGGTGCGCGTTCACGACCATGGTGCGGAATTTGAGCATGGTGAACGCTTCGCCGTCCTTGCCGATGCGCCGCTGCCGGTAGATCACCGGACCCCGGTCGCCCGCCTTCACCGCTACCGCGATCGCCAGCAACAGCGGCGAAAACAGCGCGAGCAGCAATGCCGCACCGCAGCGGTCGACGACTTCCTTGACCAGCCGGCGTCCGCCGGTGAACGCCGGCGCGGTGACCCGCAGCAGCGGCATGCCGAGCACTCCGCTGACGTTCAACCGAGGTCCGGCCACCTCCATCAGCACCGGCGCGACGACCATTTCCGACGACGTGCCTTCGAGATCCCAGGCGAGCCGCTGCAGCCGCTCCGGATTCCAGTACTGGTCGGCCGTGATCGCGACGACCCGGTATCCGCCGCGGCGCACGTGCCGGGAAAGCTCCTCGAGCCGTCCGACGACCGGAACCCCCTCGATTTCCCCGTGTCCAGTGGACGTGCACACCGCCTCGACCCGCCACCCGACGTGCGCTTCGGTTCGCGTCCGCTTGACGAGGTCGGCGACGGTTTCCGCGTCGCCCGCCGCCATCACCGGCAGCAGGCACAGCCCGCGCCGCCGCCTCCGGTGCAAAATCTGCCTCAGCACATATCGCTGCGGAAAAAGTACTAATGCGACGGCTGGCACTACGAAAAACACCCAAGGCTGTACTTCCAGGGCGCCGAACAACAATCCGCCGAACGCGACCAGCACCGCCGCGGTGATCAGCGCCCGCCCCAGCGTCCGGTACTCCTCCGGGCCCTCCCCCAGCACCCGCGCGCTCCACGCCCGGCTGACCGGGAGGGCGCACAGGATCGCGAACGCGGTGCCGAACGCGTGCATGTCGTGCGGGGCGAGCCGGTCGATGACGAACGCGCTGATCGCGATCACCACGCAGGCCGCGACGAGATCCGAAGCGATCACGGTCCGGCGGTACCGTTTTTCCCATTCCGCGGCGTGCGTTTTCGGCGGATCCCCCTCCGCCGGACAGACAACCGCGGGGTCAAGCCCGACGTCGGCGGCACGGCCGGGCGGCGGGGCCGCCACGTCGACCGGCGGCGCGGGGACCGCCCGCAGGTCGACCCGCGGCAGCGAAACGCCGTCCGCGGGCCATGGCCGCACCGGTTCTTCCATCAGTCCTCCCGCGCTGCGCAAGCTCCCCGGACCTGATCGCCACCGGCACGCTGAGTCAGAACCGCCGATCACGAACAGTGATCATGGAGCGGTCCGGCTCCTCGCGGCCGAAGGTGTGACACTCGCCAAGGTATCGGGTGGTCAGCGAGCGGCGTTACAGAGATTTCCCAGCCACGGCCTGCAAGTCTTCCCTGTCAAGAAGCACCGGGAAGATAACGGGAATGTCACGATGGGTCACGCCGACTCGCCAACCGGAACTACCCGCAGTAGTCAAGTTTCCCACTACCTACACCGAACGGCCCAGCAGACCCGCAGCCGATTCAGCTCCCCCGCACGGGTCACCGGCCGCGGCGGAGGCCGCCCCAACCGCCGTTCGGGCACAAGCACTCCGCCGACTCGCCGATTTCCTTTGCCCACAGCGCAATCCGCTCCGAAATGCGCGGGACGTCCGGTCTTCGACCATTTGGGTGGTCTGAACCACTCTCCGAACGCCCTCCGCCGGACCGGGCGCCCCGCCGCACATTTCTCCCGGACTAGCCCCGAACCCGCCTTCCCGGCGGACTCAGGTCCACACTGGACACCCGAAAGACGCAGGTCTTCGCTCAGGCCGTCGGCGGCGCCGCGGCCGTCGCGTTGAGCGCGGTCACTACGGCCTGCTCCTCGAAGTCGAAGTGCGCTTCCAGTTCACCGGCGAGCCGCTCCAGTTCGGTCCGCAGCCTCGCCGGGTCGGATTCGCCCGGGACGAAGCCGTCGACCAATTCCCGAATCGCGTCCTGCAACCGCGCCACCACCTGATGCTGCTCCGCGAGCTGCGCGATGGCCGGCGCAAGCGCCGGGAACTGCTCGGCCAGCGAGGGGAACACCACCGAATCCTCGCCGGTGTGATGGCGGCGCAGCGCGGTGCAGAAGCCGAGACAGTGCGCGCGCATCTCCTGAACCAAGTCCGGTTCCGGCCGGACGATCGCGGTCGCGCCGCCGTTGACCAAGTCGTCCGCCTGCTCGCGCAGCGTCCGCAACTCGCCGCGGAACCATTGGTGCACTTCGACGAGCCAATCGCCCATGCCTTTGACGCGCTCTTCGCCAGGGCGCGGTTCGATCCGATGCAATACGACCACTGGAATCTCGCGGGTCGTCTTCGCTTGGTAATCGCCGTACCCCGGAGCCTCGGCGACCACCTGCGCGAAGAGTTTCTCGTACGCGGGCCCTTGCGGAATAGCGGCGATCGCGCGATAGGTGTCGCCGCCGGTCTCGACCGTGACAATCGGATTCCGGCGGATGTTGTGGTACCAGGCCGGATGGCGGTCCGCCCCGTTCGCCGAGGCGACGACCACTCCGTTGCCGTCGATCCGCAGGTAGCCGAGGAGCACCTCCCGACTGAGACCGGTCTTCGCGCCGGTCGTCGTCAGCACGGCCAGCGACCAGCCTTCGAACATGCCGCCCAGCTCGCCGCGGTTCGCGCGGAACTCGGCGATGAGCTGGCGGTGAAAATCGTTGCTCACACAATTCCTTTCGGTATTTCCCGGAAAGGAGGCATCGAGCACAGGATTGGACGCGAAAAGACCCCGCAGGCACGAGCATGGCGCAGCGATCCGGCGGACGGATCAACGGAACTGCGAGAGACGGAGAGCCCGATCTCTGTGCTGGCTGGTTAGCCGCTACCTCCATGCGTAGGCCCATACGGGGCGCACAGCCAAGTTAGCACAGCCGCTGATCTTCGCGCGGCCGAATCCTTTCGCCGGGCCGATCACTCTCATGGACGTGCAGCCAACGAGGCCGACGCGCCGGTGGAGGATCGATGACCGTACTCATTGTCGCGGTAGTGCTCGTCGCAGTTCTGGTCTGCAGCTGCGTGGTGTTCGTGCGGGCGCGGGGCAGATCGAAGCGTGGCTGAGTCCTGGCCTGCCGACCAGCTCGTCCTGGCGGCGCAGGAGGCGATGACCGTCCTGTTCCGCATCGTGCGCAACGAATGCCTGCGCCGCGCGCGAATCCTAGTGCAGCGCGACGATCCGATCCCAGACGCAGCAGCGCGGCACCGTCGGATTCGGCCTGATCGCCGCCCTCGAACGCACTCCCCCCGCTCGTCGGCTAGGCAAGCCTGCGGCCCCTCCCAGTAAGGGTGCTGGCACTGCGCGGACGCCAGAGGCAAATCCCGTCCCGCAGTCGCGGAGGCGCCGCACTCACCTGCTGACCAGTTTTTTCCGAACCGGCAAGCCACGCGAACACGCAACCACGGTTGTGGTCCGGGGGCGAAGCCCTCCGGG
>NZ_PQIA01000002.1 GCF_003385235.1 Amycolatopsis circi
GGGCGGCGATGGCGTTGCGCGTGTGGTGGGGGCGCTGCGGTGTGGTGGTTGCCGGTCGGGGTGGTGGCAGCGCGGATGAGCAGGGGCGCTGTTGGTGTGGTTTGGCGAGGCGGCCGCGCGGGCGGGCGAGGTGGCTGTCGCCGGTTGGCTCGGCGATGCGCGGGCGTTCTCCGGGTGGCCGGTTGTGCGTCACCGCGTCGTGCGGGCTCCGGAAAGCGAATGCTGCCGTTCCGGCCGCGCGTGGCTCAGGATTCTCCGGTTTCGTGCCCCAGAAAAGGCGTCAGCGCGGGCGGCAACGGCCAACCGGGCTTAGCTCGCGAGGCTCAGGACTCTTCCCGGCCCGCACGCCAGCTGGTCACCGTTTCCTCCACGTCCAGCGGCCGCGCCCGCAGCACTGGGCCCTCTTGGGGCATCGCGTGTGCCTTGCGGATGCGGTCGTTCAGGTCCTCGACGATTTCCCGCACCTTGGCTTCGGAGCGCACCTTCGCCAGTTTTCCCGGCAGATCTTGGATTTCCCTCGGCAACGCGAGCGACGGCGGCAGGAACGCGGCCGCGTCTAGGTCGCCTTCGCGGGCGCGGCGGATCGCCCAGTCGGTCGCCGCGTCGCGGCCGGACGGGGGCGGGAGCGGTTTTCCGGCTCCTGGCAGGTCTTCGAAGTCGCCGCGGGATTCGGCGGCGGCGATTTGCCGGTCGACCCAGGTGCCGTGCGACACGCCCGGCGGTTTGCGTTCCGTCACTGGAACCACCTCCCTGGCTGCCCAGCGTAGCGGCCAGCACGCCGGTGCGGAGGGGACCAAGGTCCTGAAACGGCAGGTAAGATCCCACGCTGAGGTGTACGAAGGCCAGGAGGGGACGCGATGATCGTCGAGCACGAGGGCGACGGTCCCGAGGCTGCGCGCGAGGCGATCGCGCGCACGCTCTCCCTGTTATGGCGCGATCGCGTAGGTGCCCCGGAACCTTCCTCTCGCGGCAGGCGGCCGACTCTCACCATCGAACGGATCATCGTGGCCGCCATCGCGGTCGCCGATGCCGAGGGGCTTGTCGCGACGTCCATGCACCGCGTCGCGAAGGAACTCGGCGCGGGCACGATGACGCTCTACACCTATGTTCCCGGCAAAACCGAGCTGATCGACCTGATGGTGGACACCGTTCTCCTCGAACGGAAACTCCCCGGACCAGGCGAGCCGCGGCCGGCGGACTGGCGTGCGCAGGTGCGCGTTTACGCCGACCGGACACGCGACATTTACCGTCGGCATCCCTGGCTGCGGGAGCGATCCCGGGTGCGACCCGCGCTCGGCCCGGGGCAGTTGGCCGGACAGGAATATCTGCTGTCCATTATGGACAGCCTGGGCCTGCCTGCGCGCGAAGTGGTCGCGGCGGCCAATTCTGTCGCGGGATATGTGGACGCGAACGCGGCGGTCGAGGCGGAGAGTGTCCACTTGGAACAGGTCACGGGACAGTCCAATGAATCCTGGTGGGGACAGCGTTCTTCGTTCTGGTACACGCATTTCGACGTCGAATCCCATCCGGCGATGAACCGGACCTGGCTGGCTGGCGGGTTCGAGAAGCCTTCGGCGGAGCAGGCTTCGGATGCGTCGGAGTTCGGATTGGACCGGCTTCTCGACGGGATTGCCGATCGGATCGACCAGGTCGGCAAGTAAGTTCAAACGCTTTGACCGGGCCAGAGCCGTGAGCTTCGTGAGTGTCGGAAAGGCGGCCAGCTTCGCCGCGAGCACTCGAGACCTGCGCCCGCCGTCGGCGGCTAACGCGTGCGGTAAAAGTTGAACTGGCCCGAATCTGCCCGCCACCGCGGTCATGCTGGTTCTCAAGAGCGCGGCCGGGCCCGGCTCTACTGACCGCGCTGGCCGCTGACCTGGTGCGGGCTGGCGCGTCGGTCGCCGGACTGACCGTTCTGCTGACCCGCTCCTCGGCTGCCTCCGCTGGGCCCGACGTCGCGGCGTTGAACACCGGTCGGCCACGTGGCGGATGGCGCGCGTTCCGGGAAGGACTTCTCAGCGACTTGTCCAACCCCAAGACGGTCATCGTCTTCACCAGCGTCATTTCGCAGTCCTCCACCACGGCGCGCGACCTGCTGACACTCTGGTCCTTGCAGCGGCGTTCACGGTGATCGGATTCCTCTCCCCGACCGGATCCGCCCTGATCCCCAGTGCCGCGGCCAAGATGCTGCGCGACGCACGGGTGATCCGCGTGATTCTCCGCGCGGGCGGCGCGGTTCGGCGTCGGCCTCGCCGTCGAGTGTCCCGTCGGGTGAACAGACAAGCTCTAGCGAGCGAGTCAGGAACCCCCGAGCGCGAACTGGATTCCGGTCGCTTCCTCGGAAAGCGTCCACAACCGACGTCCCCGCAAGGGATCCCGCGAAGCGCCCATCGCCTTACCCAGCCGAGGTCGGCCCACTCCACCGAAGGCCGGACCGTAGTAGGAACCGCCCGTCGCAGCAGGGTCGACTGCGGCTCGGATCGCTGGCCACGCGCCGTGGTCCTTGCCGTGCGTATAAGGCGCGAGTAGCCGCATCACCGGCACTGGCTTGGTGATTCCCGGCCGAGCAGGGCTGGTGCGTTCGAGGCTGAACCCCGGGTGCGCGAGGATCGCCTGCACCGGCGAGCCCGCCGCGCGCAGGCGTCGGTCGAGTTCCATCGCGAACGATTGCACGGCGTGCTTCGACAACGCATACGCACGAAAGTCCGAGTACTTGTGCTGGCTCTGCAGATCGTCGATGTCGTACGGATACATCCGGGTGATCAGGCTGCCCGCCAGCACCACCCGCGCAGACGAGGCGGTCAGCACCGGCATCGCGAGGGCGGTGAGTGCGAAGTGGCCGAAATGATTGGTTCCGACCGCCAGCTCCAGGCCCTGTTGAGTGGTCCGGCGCACGGGTCCGGGCGCGGTGATGCCAGCGTTCTCGATCAACGCGTCCACGCGGTCGAGCCGTCCGAGAGCCTCGACCGCGGCGGGGACGGAGTCCAGGTCGGCGAGGTCTAGCGGGATCATGCTCAGCGAAGCCGAACCGACGCGCGTGCGCACCATTTCGACGGCAGCGCGCAGCCGTGATGGCTCGCGGCCCAGCAGCGCGACGTGTGCTCCGGCGGCGGCCAGCTGCTCGGTGATGAAGTAGCCGATCCCGGCGTTGCCTCCGGTCACCGCGTAGGTCTTGCCAGCGAGGTCAGGCAAGTTCCGGGGATTCCACGCCACGATCGCCCCCAACAGTCCGGTTTCCGGTCGGTCCGGACTATACGAACGTCGCGGTCAGTGCGTCGGCGCGGCCTCCGTGGTGGTGCTGGAGGTCGTCGTGGTGGTGGTCGACGTGGCCGGGTTCGCCGGGGCGGAGGTGGACGGCGTCGTGCTGGTCGGGGCCGTCGGCGTGGTGCTCGTCGGCGTAGACGGTGTAGACGGTGTGGTCGGCGTGGTCGGTGTCGTGCTGGTCGGCTTCGCGGGAGTGCTGCTGCTCGGCGCGGTGCTGCTGCCGGGAAGCTGCGTCGGCGTGCCGGGCTGGTTCGGCTGGGCCGGGGTGACCGGCGGCGGGACGGGCGGCGCGACATCGCCTGCGGGGCTGCCAGCCGCGGCTTCAACCGCGCCGGGGCCGGGAGGAGCGCCGATCGGGACCTGGCTGTCCGGCAGCTCCGAGACGCCGTTGCGGTAGCCGTTCGCGTACGCCATCACGGTGTCCACATAGGACTGCGAGTTGTTGTACCGGCGCACCGCGAGGCGCTGGTTGGCGTCGCTGGAGAGGTCCAGACCGCCCGAGCACAGGTAACGCGCGGTGGCGAGTGTCTCGTCGTAGATGTTGTTCGGGTCGGAGACGCCGTCGCCGTTGCCGTCGGAGGCGTAGGACGCCCAGGTCGACGGGATGAACTGGGTCGGGCCGACCGCGCGGTCCCACACCGGGTCGCCGTCGTAGCGGCCGTGGTCGGTGTCGCGGATCGCGGCGAACCCGCCGGAACCGTCGAGGACCGGGCCGAGAATGCGTTCGAGGGTGTTGCCGCGGGCGTCGACGTAGCCGCCGCGCGCGTGGTTCGACTCGATCCGTCCGATGGCCGCGATCAGCGCCCAGTCGACGTGGCAGCCGGGCTGTTCGCGGGCCATGATGTCGGCTGCGTTGTGGTAGGCCCGCAGCATGCTGTCCGGGATGCCCAGCGGGCCGGCGGTGGTGGCCGAGCCGGGGCCGTTGGGGTATCCCGGAACGCCGAGTGCCTGCGGGACCGGCGGCTGCGGGAGGCTGCCGTCGACGCCGATCGGCGGGAGCGTGATGCCGGGCGCCACGCCGGGCGAGTTCGGCGCGGCTTGGGCGGCCGACGGCGGTTCCGCGGCGCGCAATGCCACCGGGATGCCGGACGACGTCACCGTCGGCAGCACCACGAGCGCGCCTCCGGCGAGGGCGGCGAAAGCCCGGCTCCGGGCGTTCCGTCCCTCCAGGCGGCGTCTGGCCATGCGTGTCTCCCCGTTCGGTTGCCGGTCTGCGGCCAAGCTAGCGGATCAATCCGCGATCCGGTGAGGGGTCGGCGGAATTCTGTCCGTTCCGGCCAACTTTCGTTCGTCTGGCATAAAACCTTCGGTGGGTTCCGGTCATCGGGGCTTAACCGGAATTTTGCCGAATAGGCCGAATGGAGCAATCCGTTCGTCGGGTCCACAGTGGACCACGGACGCGTCAGGCCGCCGGGCCGAAGCGTTTCCGGTATTCCGACGGCGACAGCCCGGTGTGCCTGCGCAACTGCAGCCGGAGGTTCGCGCCGGTGCCCAGCCCGGTGCGGGCGGCGATCCGGTCCAGACCAGGTTCGCCCCGCTCGAGGATGCGGCGGGCCAGCGTCACGCGTTCGGCGGTGAGCCAGGCGAGCGGCGTCGTGCCCAGTTCGGCGCGGAACCGGCGGTGCAGGGTGGCGGCGCTGGTCGACGCGCGGGCGGCGAGATCGGTGACCGCGAGCGGCTGGTCGAGGTGCTGGCGGGCCCATTCCAGCACCGGCGCGAGCGAGGCGTCCGGGATCTCCGGCATCGGGCGTTCCACGAACTGTTGCTGGCCGCCTTCGCGATGTCCGGTGAAAACGAGGCGGCGGCTCACCGCGTTGGCGATTTCCGCGCCGTGGTCTCGCTGGATCACATACAGCGACAGATCGAGCGCGGCCGCGCTTCCGGCGGCGGTGAGAACTGTGCCGTCGTCGACGAACAGAACGTCCGGCTCCAGCCGGACCCGCGGGAAGCGGGCGGTGAACGACTCGGCCCACTGCCAGTGCGTGGTGGCTCGGCGATCGTCCAGCACGCCGGCCTCGGCCAGGGTGAAAGCGCCGGTGCAGAAGCTCATCAACCGCGCACCGCGGGCGTCCGCGCGCTGGATGGCGGCGAGGATTTCGGGATCGGCGGGGGTGTGCGGATCCGGCCGGTTCGGGACGATCACCGTGTCCGCGGCGTCGACCGCATCGAGGCCGGCGACGTCGGCGAGAGTGAAGAAGCCGAGGTGCATCCGGGCTTGGCCGCCGGGCGCCGCGAGCGCGAAGTCGTACCACGGCATCTGCAGCTCCGGCCGGCGCAAGCCGAACAGCTCCGTCGCGACGCCCATTTCGAACGGGTTCGAGCCGTCGCCGACAATCACCACGACTCGGTGCGAGGATCCTTTCGACATATGCGATTCCTAGCACTCCCGGGTGCCGGAAACCAAGCCCAAGATCGAACTATGACAACTCAACCCCTCGACCTGCAGGCCGTGCTCGCCGGTTTCGACGCACCGTGGAGCCCCCGGATCGTCGCCAACGTCAACGATTACGACATCCGCCTCGCCCGGTTCGCCGGCGAGCACGTGTGGCACAAGCACGACAACACCGATGAGTTCTTCCTCGTGATCGACGGCAGCATCGAGATCGGCCTGCGCGAAGCGGGCGGCGAACGGACCGTGACGCTGACGCGCGAGCAGGCGTTCGTGGTCCCGCGCGGCACGTTCCACAAGCCGTCGTCGAAGGAGGGCGCGGTGGTGCTGCTCGTGGAGCCGTCCGGGACGCTTTCGGTCGGCGACGAGCACGAAGAAGTGCCCGACACTGTCGACGTGACCGTCGGGCATCACGTCTGACCTGCTGGGTTGCATCGTGGGACGGCGTATCCTCGCCGTCATGAAACGCACTTCCTTCGCGCAGTGGCCGTGCTCGATCGCCCGGACCATGGACCTGCTCGGGGACTGGTGGACGCCGCTGGTGCTGCGGGACGCTTTCTACGGCGTCCGCCGCTTCGACGAGTTCCAGCAGGCGCTCGGCATCGCGCGCAACACCCTCGCCGACCGGCTGCGCAGGCTGGTCGACGAGGGTTTGCTGGAGAAGCGTGCCTACCAGGCCGAACCGGTGCGCTACGACTACGTGCTCACCGAGAAGGGGCGCGATTTCTGGAGTGTGCTGGCCGCGATGACGGCCTGGGGCGACCGGTGGCTGGCCACCGAAGCGGGCCCGCCGATCGTGCTGCACCACGACGCTTGCGGGCATGACACGACCGCGACCGTCGTGTGCGCGGACTGCGGCGAGCCGTTGTCCGCGGACGACACCCGGATGCAACGCGGGCCCGGCTTTCCCGAGCGCTTGGCGCAGCGCCCCGACGTCCAGGCGAGGTTCGCGCCGCTGGAGTAGCGGTCCGTGAAGGACTCCTTGAGGGAATCAGATTCCCTCAAGGAGCCCTTCACGGACTTTGGGCCTCCGGAGCGATTGACAGGGTCAGTCTTGTTACGAAACTATGCTGGTCGAGACGCCAACGGAGGAGGATTCGGCATGGAGTGGACCGGCGCGCGGTACGCGGACGCCCCGACCGTGCAGGTGGACGCGTGGATCGACGGCTCGCCCGAGCAGGTCTGGCGGTTCGCCTCGGACATCTCGCTCATGCCGGAACTGTGCGGCGAACTGCAGTCGGTCCGGTGGTGCGACGAGGGCTCGGCGCCGGCGGTCGGACGCTCCTTCATCGGGCACAACCGGCACGAGATGCGCGGCGACTGGGAGACCACGTCCTACATCATCGAATGCGAGGAGCCGCGCGTCTTCGCCTGGGCGGTCACCGATCCGGCCAATCCGACCGCGGTCTGGCGGTTCACCCTCGCCCCGGAGAACGGCGGCACGCGGCTCACGCAGTGGGCGCAGATGGGGCCGGGGCCGTCCGGGGTGACCGAGGTGATCGCGCGGATGCCGGAGAAGGAACAGAAGATCGTGCACGTCCGGCTGAGCGAGTTCGAGGCCTCGATGACCGCCACGCTCGGCGCGATCAAGGACCGCGTGGAGGCCGCCGGATGATGCGCACGGCCACCACCGTCGAGGCGTCGTCCGGCTGGCCCGGCACCCGGGATTTCGTGCTGGAGGCGGAAAAACTGGGTCTCGACGAATGCTGGGTGGCCGAGGCGTGGGGCTCGGACGCGCCGTCGGTGCTCGGCTACCTCGCCGCGCGCACGGAGAGGATCCGGCTGGGTTCCGGCATCATGCAGCTCGGCGTGCGGACGCCGGTCGCGCTCGCGCAGGCCGCGCTCACCCTCGCGGAGATGTCCGGCGGACGGTTCGCGCTGGGACTCGGACCGTCCGGTCCGCAGGTGATCGAGGGATTGCACGGGGTGCCGTTCGCACGACCGTTGACCCGGATGCGCGAGACGGTGCAGATCATCCGCAGCGCGTTCGCCGGGGAGAAGATCTCCTTCGCGGGCAAGGCTTTCCAGATTCCCTTGCCTGGCGAGTCCCGTCCGATGCGGCTGTCGACGACGCCGAACGAGGACATCCCGATCTACCTGGCCACGCTGTCGCCGCGAATGCTGGAACTCACCGGCGAACTCGCCGACGGCTGGCTTGGCACGAGCTTCGTCCCCGAGGGGGCCGACGCTTACTTCCGCCACCTCGACGCCGGGCTCGCGAAAGCGGGTCGCAGCCGTAGCGATCTCGTGGTGTGCCAAGGCGCGGAGGTCGCGTTCGCGTCCGATGAGGACGAACTGCGTCCCATGGTCGCCGGGCGCAAGAAGGAGCTGGCTTTCTCGTTGGGCGGCATGGGTTCGGCGAGCACGAACTTCTACCACGACGCCTACAGCAGGCAAGGCTGGGCCGAGGTCGCCGCTGAGGTGCGGGAACGCTGGCAGTCCGGCGATCGCGACGGCGCGGCCGAGCTGGTGACCGACGAGATGGTCCTCGCGACGACTCTGATCGGCACCGAGGACATGGTCCGCGCGCGGCTGAAGGTGTGGCACGCCGCCGGAGTCGACACGGTCCGGCTGTATCCGGCGGGCGACACGCTGGACAAACGGCTGGCGACGCTCGGCCGGGCACTCGAGTTGGTAACGGAAGTGCCCTGACAGACCAATTATGGGGCCATCCGGCTGCGTCGGCGGGTCCGGTTGCGCCATAGTGTCGGCGATCCCGAACCTCAAGGAGTCGCTCGATGCGCAAGATCGTGTCCACCTTGTTCGTCTCGCTCGACGGCGTGGTGGAAGCGCCGGACCAGTGGTCGCTCTCGTACTGGAACGACGAACTGGAACACGCGGTGGGCGACGGCATGGCGGACGCCGACGCGATGTTGCTGGGCCGCGTGACCTACGAGGGCTTCGCCGAGGCGTGGCCCGGGCGCACGGACGACCCGGGCGCGGAGTTCATGAACAGCGTGCCGAAGTACGTCGCGTCCACCACCCTGACCGCGGCGGACTGGCACAACACGACCCTCCTGCGCGGCGACGTCGGCGAGGCGATCGCGGACCTGAAGTCCGGCGAGGGCGGCGACATCATGACCAGCGGAAGCACGACGCTGGTGCGGTGGCTGCTGTCGCACGGGTTGGTGGACGAGCTGACGTTGCTGCAGTATCCGGTGGTGGTCGGCAAGGGGCGGCGGCTGTTCCCGGAGGAGGGGCCGCAGTTGGACTTTGAGCTGGCGGACACGACGGCGTTCCGCAATGGGGTGCTGCGGCTGGTTTACCGGCCGTCTGACGACTGACTTGGGCGTAATTGTCGATCTCAGCTCTGCCGGGCTTTCGGAGACTGCTTTCGGGGGCACTGAAATCGACCAATTTGATTTCGATGCGACCGAGTTGTTCGGCAAATCGGCGTCGATGGTGCGCGGCCGGTTTGCGAACGCCTGCGGATTCGGGCGCGGGAGCACGACGCCGTCTGCCGGCTAGCACTGTCCGAAAAGGACGGCGGCCATCCCCGAATCCGGCTCGCTGAGCAGGATTCGGGGCACAGGCGTCATTCCGCCAGACGGGCTCCGCGACGCCAGATCGCGCGAGTATTGAGGGTGTCGCTGATGTCGCGGGTCGGGTCTCCGTCGACGAGCAGAAGGTCGGCGCGCAGTCCCTCGGCGACGCGGCCCCGGTCGCTGAGGCGGAAGCGGCGGGCGGTGGTCGCGGTGGCCGCTCGCAAGGCTCGTTCCGGCGTGAGACCGGCTTCCACAAGGTACTGCAGTTCGTGGTGGAGGCTCGCTCCGTGTGCGAGACCGCCGAAGAACGTTTCGGGCATGGAGACATCGGTGCCAGCCAGCACGTCGACACCGGCGGCGTCCAGCGCGCGGACGGTGTCGTACACGTCGTCGAGCTTGCCCTGCGGGTAGCGGTTGTAGCTGGAGCGCAGGGTTTCGTCCCACTTGCGGTCGAGGCGGGAGGCGACCCGCGGGTCGTCGGCGAGCGTGCTGCCGGTGATGCCCATCAGCGAGGCGTTGAGGCTGATGCACGGAACGACGAACATGCCCGCGTCCTTGACGAGGCTGATGATCTCGGCGGTGTGCGGCTGGTCCATGAAGACGTGGGCGAGCCCGTCGATGCCCGCTTCGACGGCCATTTCGGTCGCCTCCACGGTCAAAGCGTGAGCGACGGTGAGAGCGCCGTACTTCTTGGCTTCCGCGACCCCGGCGTTCACGGTGGCTTGGTCGAGACACGGCAGTCCGGGATGTCCTTCCACGCTGCCGTCGTCGATCATGAACTTGATGAAATCGGAGCCCCTGGCGAGGAGTTGGGGGACGAAGGCGGCCGCTTCCTCGGGTGTGGTGGAGAACGGCATCACGGGCATTGCCGGCGGCAGGTCCCACTTCGGCCGGAATCCTTCGGGCATCAGCTCGCTGGGATGACCGCCGGGCGGGGTGATGCCGAAACCGGCGGACCGGACGTCGGCCACCGTGTCGTCGTCGGTGATGTGGCCCCGGTTCTCCCGGGTGTTCATGCCCTGCATTTCCAGTTCGGTCGTCACCCCGAACCGCAGCGCCAACGCGAGCGAACCCGGGGCGGAGTGCACGTGGGCGTCGATGAGCCCCGGCAGCAGGGTGGCTCCGGTGCCGTCGACTTGTTCGCTGCCCTCGGGGATCTCGCCGCCGACCTGGGCGATCCTCGCGCCGTCGAGGACGACGGTCTGCACGCCGAGGGTTTTCTCCCCGTCGAAGACCCGGGCGTTGGTGATCGCGGTCAGTGTCATGGCAGTTCGTCTCGTTTCCTTGCTCAGCTCATTTACATACCTAATGCTATGTACTTGCGTCGAGGTATGCAAGTGGGCGGGCGCGGGCCTAGGATCAAGCGCATGAGCAGCTCTCCTGAGCGGACCCCCGGCGACCCGGTGCTGGACCAGATCGGCCCGGCGCTGTCCCGGTTGCGCAGGCGCACCCCGGCGTCGAACAAGGATCTGTCCCGCAATCTCGTGCTCAACGTGATCGCCGACGCGCCAGGCGAGACGACAGTCGGCGGCCTCGCGATGGAGATGGGGGTCGTCCAGCCGGTGGCCAGCCGGACTGTCGCCGCGTGCATCGCCGACGGGTTGCTGCGTCGGGCGGCGTCTCAGGCCGACGGACGCCGTACGGTGCTCGAACTCACCGAACAGGGCGAGGCGGAACGCGACCGTTTTGCTGCTGAGCAAAGAAAAGCGTTCGAGGAGATCACGGCTGATTGGTCGGCGGGGGAACGGATCCAGTTCGCTCGGCTGCTGACCCGCTATGGTGCCGATGCCGCGGAGTGGTCCAGGAAACAGGCTGCGAGCCGGGACTGAAAGGTCTGGGCGCGCTGGAGTGTCAGCGTTCCGCGAACTCGCCCATGACCTCTGCGGAACTCCAGTCGTTGTCCACGAAGATCGGGGACGACCTGTTGGGCTAGCCGGGATTGTCCGCCGAGGCTGCTAGCCGCAGTGCTCCTTCGGGTGCGATGCGAAGGAGCACTGCGACAAAGCTCAGTTCACCTGCCGGTCCTGCCCCTCCCAAAACGGCTGCCGCAGCTTGAACTTCTGGATCTTCCCCGTCGCTGTCCGCGGCAGTTCGGCGAGGAATTCCACCCGCTTCGGGCATTTGTACCCGGCCAGGTGCTGGCGGCAGTGCGTGATCAGCTCGTCCGCCGTCACCTCGCTGCCGTCGGTTACCACCAGCGCCGTGACCAGTTCGCCCCATTTTTCGTCCGGGATGCCGATCACCGCGGCTTCCCGGACGGCCGGGTGCGAACTCAGCGCGTCCTCCACCTCGATCGACGACACGTTCTCGCCGCCGGTGATGATGACGTCCTTCTTGCGGTCGGCGATGGTCAGGTAGCCGTCGGCGAAGGTGCCGCCGTCGCCGGTGTGGAACCAGTTGCCTTCTTGCACCCGCGCGGTTTCGTCCGGGTTTTCCCAGTAGCCGTCGAGGTTGTGGTTGCTTTGGGTGAGGACTTCGCCGTCGGTGTCGATCGTGACGCGCACGCCCAGGGCTGGCGCACCGGCGCGGCCCAAAAGCTTTGCCTGCTCGTGCGAGTCCAGGTCGGCCCATTCGCTCCGGAAGCGGTTCACCGTGACCAGCGGCGAAGTCTCGGTCAGGCCGTAGATCTGGATGAACTCCCAGCCGAGTTCCGCACGCACGCGTTCGATCGTCCGGGTCGGCGGCGGCGCGCCGGCGACCACGATCCGGACTCGGTCGCGGCCGGGGATTTCGCCGTCCCAGGAGGCGGCACCGTCCAGGGCCGCGGTGACGACGGCGGGGGCGGCGCACATGATCGTCACGCCGTGTTCCTGCACGCGGCGCAGGATTTCGGTGCCGTCCACCTTGCGCAGCACGATGTGCCGTCCGCCGAGGCCAGTCACCGCGTACGGCATGCCCCAGCCGTTCGCGTGGAACATCGGCAGCGTGTGCAGCAGGACGTCGTTGTCGCTGAGCGTGGTGTGCAGGCCGAAAGTCGTTGCGTTGAGCCACAAATTGCGGTGCGTGAGCTGGACGCCCTTCGGCCGCGCGGTGGTGCCGGAGGTGTAGTTGATCGTGGCGGTCGCGGATTCGTCGGCGGCCCACGGTTGCGGTTCGCCGTCGCCGCCCCAGATTTTGTCGTCGTCCTCGCCAAGGACGAACACGTGTTTGGCGGTTACGTTGTCCAGCAACGGTTTCAGCTCGGGGTCGATGATCAGGACCTCGGCGCCGGAATGCTCGACGATGTACCGGACTTCGGCGGCGGCGAGGCGGAAATTCACCGGCACCAGGACGCGGCCCCAGCCGGAGACGCCGAAGAACGACGTCAGCAGCCGCGCGGAGTTGTGCGAGACGACGGCGACCCGGCCGCCGACGGGAACGCCGAGCGCGTCGAGGTTCGCGGCCTGCGCGCGGGCGCGGCGGGCGAGTTCGCGGTAGGTCACCGAGCCCCAGGACTCCGCGGGCTGAGCAGGCTCGTCCACCACCGCGATCCGGTCCGGGTACACCGTTTCGGCGCGGTCGAGGAAGTCGCGGACACTCAGGTCATAGAACATGGCGATCCCTTCGCGTCAGCGGGCCGCACTGCCCGCGCGGGTGATTTTCGCTCGCCGAACCGGATCCAGCCACCCCACATGGAGGGTGTGTCCCCATCGGACACCCGCGACCGGACATCGCCACGCCCTAGCGCAGCAGTCCGGCGGCGCGAGCCCGGTTCACCGCCTGCACCCGGTTGGACACCGCCAGCTTCCGCATCGCGTGCTTGAGATACGACTTGACGGTGTTGGGCAGCAGGCCGAGCCGGTCTGAGATCTCATCGTTCGTACAGCCCTCGCTGACCAGCCGCAGCACGTCGACCTCGCGCGGGGTCAGCGCCACCCCGGGCACGTCCAGCTCCGGACGCAGCCGTTCGCACACCGCGAGCAGCCGCTGCCGGGCGCTTTCGTCCTGGATCGACCCGGCGATCGCGGTGAGTTCGGCATGCAGGTCGCCGCGTTCGGCCGCGGGGACGACCGTCGGTGCGGCCAGCCGACGCTGTACTTCCTCTTCGACCTCGATGTCACGTCCCAATCGAGTCGCCACCGCGGTGGCCGCGTGCAACACGCGGTCGCCGAACGTAATCGAATCCCGGGACGCCGCGTACAGCACCGCGCGCGTGGTCTCGCCGACGCGCACCGGCAGCGCCACCATCGCGCGCAGCCGTTCGGGGGCGACCGCGTGGTCGTATTTGTGCGTGATGCCCTGTGCGTTGAGATAGTCGACGACCGTTGACGGCCGGGCCAGCGCCACCGCTTTGCCGCCGAGTCCGGCCCCGGTGTCCACCTGCACGTGCTGCATCGACCGGGTGGCGGTGCCGCGCAGCTGGTCGATGACGTGCGACCGGGACGCCGCCGACACCGGTCCGCCCATCGCGACGGGCAGCTCGGTCGCGATTTGCAGTGCTTTGAGCGCGCCGGCGACCAGGGGGCTGGCCGTCAGCGCGAGCCGGCCCGGAGGCGTCATGGGCAGTCCCGCTTCACTCGACCTTGTTGGGTGGACGTCCACGTTACGCGTTGCGTCGCGTTCGGACTACTCGTGTGGTTCGGTGGCACACGTGGCAACCTCGGATTTCGATACCGTCGCCGACCGGCTCTACGCAGGTGAACCGGCCGACTTCGTCGCGGAGCGCACCGCGGCCGCCCGCGCGGCGAAGGAAGCGGGCGACGTCGAGCTGGCGCGCCGGATCCGCGCGCTGCGCAAGCCGACCGCGGCCGCGGCGTACGTCAACCGCCTGGCGCGCGACGGTTCCGCTCCGCTGTCCGAGCTGGCGTCGATCGGCGAGAAGCTGCGTGCCGCGCACGAGCAGCTCGACGGCTCCCGGCTGCGCGAATTGGCGCATCAGCGCGCGGAGCTAGTGCAGCGGATCGTGCGGGACGCGTCCGGCTTGAGCGATTCCGTCGAGCGCGAGGTGGAGGAGACGCTGGAAGCGATCGTCGCGGACGCCGACGTCGCCCGGCTGGCGCTGGCCGGACGGTTGACTTCGAAGGCCAGCCAGGACACCGACCGCTGGCTGTCGCTGCCGACGAATCCCGCCCCGGCCAAGAAGACCAGACAGTCCGAAAAGGACCGGAAGGCCGAGGAGGAATCCCGGGTCCGCGCACTGGAACGGCGGCAGGCGGTCCGGGCGCGGGCGGAAGCGGAGCGGAATCTGCAGCGAGCTGAGCGGACGGCCGAGCAGGCCGATGATCGGGTGACCGAATTGCGGGAACGGCTTGCCGAGGCCGAGCAACGCGCTGCCCGGGCTTCCGACGAACTGGCCAAGGCGCAGAAGACCTTCGAGGAAGCCGATGACGCCGTTCAGCGGTCTTAAGGACGTGTAGGTCCGTGAGGGGAACCCTGAGGGAATCAGATTCCGTCAGGGTTCCCCTCACGGACGACAAAGCCCGCCAGCTAGCGGTCGAGTTCCGTTCCCGCGCACCACACCGTGCGAATCGCCCGGGTCGCCGACAGGTCCGCCACCGGATCGCCGTCGACCAGCACCAGGTCCGCCCGCAGTCCGGGCCGGATTTCGCCCCGGTCGGTCAGCCCGAACGCCTGCGCCGGGTCGACCGTCGCGGCGCGCAGGATCTCCACCGAACTCAAACCGGCCTCGGCGAGCAGCTCGAATTCGTGGTGCAGGCTCGACCCGTGCGGGATCGCGGCCGGGGCGCCGGGCTCGGCGTTGGCATCGGTACCGGCGAGGATTTCGACCCCGGCAGCGCGCAAAGCGGCCACGTTGGCCACGAAATCGCCTTCGGCGCCATCGAAGTAGGGCAGTGCCGCCTCCATCATGGTGAGCGTCGGAATCGCCGTCTGCCCAGCGGCCTTCATCGCCGCGATGTCCTCGGCGGCGATCCGGCCGATCACCGGCACATGCGTCACGAATCGCGCGCCGGTCGCCACCGCCAAGTGGTACGCGCCGGGCGTCGCCGCGTGCACGACGGTGTCCAGACCCCGTTTCCGTGCCTCGTCGACCAGCGCCTGCAACGCCTCGGCGGGCGGCCCGCCGTCGCCGGGAGCTTCCGCGACGCCCTTGACGTAGTCGACGCCCTCCGCGACCCGCGCCTCGACGAACCGGACGGCAGCCTCCGCGGTCGTCACGATCGAGGAGGCGGGCATCCCCGGGATCCGGACGTGCATGCCGCCCGGACCGATCGCGGGCGGGCCGGCGCTGCGGAACTCCGTCGGGCCCGCCGACCGCAAAGCGGCGACCCGTTCGGCAGGGAAGCACCCCATGTCCAGTGCGGTCGTGACGCCCCACGCGGCGAAGTCGGCCAACTGCTCGGGCTCGGTCAGGTGGACGTGCGAGTCGATGAACCCGGGCAGCAGCGTCGCCCCGGCGGCATCGATTTCCCGTGCCCCGGCTGGATCCGTGCCGAGTACTGGCCCGTCGATCACGACGGTGCGCGGTTCGGTGAGCACTCGCCCGTCGAAGACGCGCACATTGCGCAGAGCGGTCTTGGCCACGATCCCTCCCCGGGTCAGTGGACGCGATACCGCAAGAGTACTGAGTTGTCGTCCACCAGTGCGGAAAGAAGTTCGAGCTGCCGCGGGTCGATCGCCGCGCCCATCGCGACCCGCGGCGCGTCGCCGGCGATCAGCATCGGCGCGACCGTCAGGCGCAGTTCGTCGACCACACCCGCGGCCAGCAGCGATGCGAAAAGGTGCGGTCCGCCTTCGCAGTCGATCCGGCGGAGGCCTCGGCGGGCCAGTTCGTCTACCGCGGCCCGCAGGTCGACGTCGCCGTGCCTGGGGCGCGGGCGCTGGTCGTCCGGGTCGGCGTGCAGAGCCGGGTCGCCGGTGGCCTCGTGCAGAGTTGGGTCGCCTGTCCCAGCGACCAGGACATCCGCCCCGGCCGCCGCCCACGCCGCGCGCAATTCGGGATCCGTCGCCGCGCTCGTGATGACGATCGTCGGCACCAGGGCCTTGGTGATCACCGGTGCGTCCGGCGGCAGCGAACGGCCGGTGCTGACCACGGCGATCGGCGCGATCGGAGCCAGCCCGTGCCTGCGCCGCCGCTCGGCGGTCTTCTCGTCCGGCCGCAGTCCCTCGAATCCTTCGGCCTGCGAGGTGCCCGCGCCGACCAGCAGGACGTCGGCGAGGTCGTTGCCCAGCCGGTAGACGATCCGGTCCGCGGGCGTCGACAGCCCGCCGGAGCGGCCCTCGATGGTGATCCCGCCGTCGGCGCTCGACACGAAATTCACCGCGAGCCACTTCGGCACGTCCGGATAGACGTAGAGCTGCTCGACGTCGGCTTCGGTGCGGTCCTGGTTTCCCGGAAAGACTTCGCGCATCAGACCGACCGTACAACGTTCGCCGGCGGCCGAGTGCCGATGATGCTCGCGACCATCTCCGCGACCTGCCGCGTCTCGCGGACCTGGTGCGCGCGGAACATCGCCGCGCCGTGCAGCGCGGACACCGCCGTCGCGGCGAGCGTGCCGATGACCCGTTCCCCGACCGGGAGATCCAGCGTTTCGCCGATCACGTCCTTGTTCGACAGCGCCATCAGCACCGGCCAGCCGGTCGCGACCAGCGCGTCGACGTGCCGCAGCAGTTCGAGCGACTGGTAGGAGTTCTTCCCGAAGTCGATGCAGGGGTCGATCATGATGCCCTCGCGCGGCACGCCCGCGGCGAGCGCGCGCTCGGCCAGCGCGGTGGTGCCTTCGATCACCGCGGCCACTACGTCGTCGTACACCGGCCGGAGCGCCTCGGTGCGCGGCACGAGACCGTTGGTGTGCGAGCAGATGTAGCCCGCGCCGTGTTCGGCGGCGACGTCGAGGATCTCCGGTTCGATCGCGGCCCAGTTGTCGTTGACCAGGTCCGCGCCCGCGCGGCAGACGGCGTCGGCGACGTCGGCGCGGTAGGTGTCCACGCTGATGACCAGCTCGGGGAAGTTCTCGCGGGCCCATTCGACGGTCGGCACGACGCGGCGGATTTCCTCCGCTGCGGTGACCTCGGGGCCCTTGCCCGCGGGCACGCCGCCGATGTCGATCAGGTCGGCGCCTTCGGCGTGCGCGCGGCGGATGGCCGCCTGCGCGGGGGCTTCTTCGAAGGTCGCACCGTTGTCGTAGAACGAGTCGGGAGTGCGATTGATGATGGCCATCACCAGGGCGCGGTCACTGGTGAGGCGACGGCCTCGGAACACGAGGTCGGGCGTGTGCATGCGGTCTCCCGGGCCGGAACGAAAGATCTCGCGTGATCATAGGCGAGTTCGCGGCGGGAGTACGTCCGGCAGGTGGCGGGCGGAGCGGTCCGGAGGCCACCTGCGTCCGGGCGTTCGTCGATCTGCGTGAAGCGGTGCGATCAGGAGGCGAGCGCCTCGTTGACGGTCAGGAACTCATCAGCGGTGCGGGTGGCGGAGAATTCGATCACGCGATAGTGCGCGAGGCGTTGCAGCACGAGCGGGTCGGTGGCGAGCACGGCGTCCAGCTTGCCGCGCAGGCACGGGCGGGAGATGATGACCTGGTCCGCGTCCTCGTTTCCTTTTCCGGAAACGAGGAACAATCCGTGCGCGAAGTGGCTGCGCAGCCAGTCCGCGTGTTCGGCCAGTGCGTAGTCGACTTCGTTTCGAGGTGCTGTGTAGGACAGCAATGCGATGTACATGACCTCAGAGTAGGACGCTCGGTCGGATGGTGCATCCTCCTCCCGAGTGCCGTCGTGCTTCATCGAATGGTCAAGGGTTTCCCATCATTCTTTACGGATAAGCGTACTGTTGGATTTTCGTTGCTGGGTGCGGAAAATCACCGCGCTCGGCGTTTCCGCAGGACATTTCGGACGGATGGTCAAGACCACCCCCAGTTCTGCGTGAAGCAGCCGGCCAGATAAAGATCCACGCGGTCGGCGAACCGGCTCGGATCGCGTCCGGTGAGTTCGCCGATCCGGGTGATGCGGTATCGCAGGGTGTTCACGTGCAAGTGGAGCGTGGCCGACGTCTGTGTCCAAGATCCCGAATGTTCCAGGAACGCCTTGAGTGTCGTTATCAATTCGGAACCGTGTGCCGCGTCGTACGCGAGTACCGGCCCCAGTACTTTTTCGCCGAATGTCCGGCGCAAGTCCTCCGGCACGGCCGCGAGCAGCAGCAGATGCGACGCCACTTCGTCGCCGGACAATACGGTCGCGCGGCCCGGCGTCAACGCCGCCAAGGTGCGCGCGTGCCGGGCTTCCTGCACGCCGGCGCGGAGACCGGCCGCGTCCGCGGCGCGGCTGAGGCCGAGCGTCAGCCGCGCGGACCCGAGCGCGGGTTCGATGGTGTGCACCGCTTCTCGCAACGTCTCGGTGTCGCGCGAGGAGAAGAGGCCGAACGTCTCGCCGTCGACAGTCGCCACCAGCACCGACTGTCCGGTGGCCGAAAGCAACTCCTCCACCAGCACCTGCGCGAGACCCGGCCCGCCGCCGCGGACCTCGGCGGACAGCGTCGCCACCGGCTCCTGCGGCGCGAACCCGGCGGCGGCCAGCCGGGAGGTCAGCTCGCCCGGGGCGGCGTCGTCGGAGAGCACCAGCCGCAGCAGCGGTTCGGCCGCCCGGTTCTCGATCCGCCGGGTTTCGTCCACTCGGGACCGTTCGAGCCCGACCAGTGCGGCCAGTTCCTGCGCCAGCTCGCGGCGCGCGGACGGCCACTGTGCCGGATCGCCGTCCACGACCAGGAACCAGCTCGCGATCCGATGGCCGGAGCGCCCGGCCGCGCCGAGCAGCGTCACCGGACCGTCCTGGCACGGCAGCCGTTCGGCGCGCAGGAACTTCCGCGCCAGCGCAGTGCGGCGCGCGGCGGGCAGTTCGGGTCCACCGGCCAGCTGCTGCCCGGTCGCGCTCAGCACGAGACAGCCGGTGCCCAGCTCCTCCGCACCGGCTTTGACCAGCGCGGACAGACCGCGCCCGGAGGTCACCGCGGCCACTAGCCGCCGGTGCGAATCGCGAGCGGGCGCCGAGCGTTCCGCTGCCAGGCCCAGGATCACCCGTTCGGCCACGGTCGCGAACGAAACCGACACCGGCACCTCGAACAACGGCAGGCCGACGCGCTCGCAGGCGGTCACGAGGTAGTCCGGCACCGGTCCGCCGACCTCGGCGGTCCCGGCCCCGAGCGCGGTCACGCCCGCGGCGGCGAGCTTGCCGACGAACGCGTCCGCGTCCGACGGCCCGGGCAGCCAGCGCATCCCGCACAGCACGATCTCGCCGCCGTCGAGGTACCGCGTCGGATCCTGCAGGGTCGCCTGGAAGACGCGGCCGAACTCGCGGTCGCGCGCCTTCGCGCCCGCCAGCAGCCGCAACCCCAGCTCTCGCGTGTCGAGCAGTGCACCCAGCCGCATGCGCGCCTCCTTCCGCCCATCAGTACCGCACACCAGAGGGGTTTGGCGGAAACTACGAAAAACCGGCCGTTCGCCGTCGCCGCTTTCGGTGGATCTGCCGTGGCCCGGGCCACGCCGCGGCAGGTGTACTCACTCGGCGAGCGAACGGAAGGGATACCAATGGCGATCGTTCTTGGCGACAACCGCTACGGGAAGGCCGAAAACCGACTGGTCCGCGTCGACCGTGACGGTGACGAGCACCGGATCACCGACCTCACCGTGAGCGTGTCGCTGTCGGGCGACATGAGCGACACCCACCTGACCGGGGCCAACGACAAGGTGCTGGCCACCGACACGCAGAAGAACACCGTCTTCGCCTTCGCCCGCGACGGCATCGGCGAGATCGAGGACTTCGCGCTGCGGCTGGCCAAGCACTTCGTGTCCACGCAGGAGAGCATTCACGCCGCCCGCGTCGGGATCGTGGCTCATCCGTGGGAGCGGCTGCGGGTCGGCGGTCGGCCGGCGCACCATTCGTTCGCGCGTTCCGGGGCGGGCACGCGGACCGCTCGCGTCACCTACGACGGCGAGCGGGCCTGGGTGCTCGGCGGGGTGGACGACCTGACGGTCCTCAACTCCACCGGCTCCGAATTCTGGGGCTTCCCGCGCGACGAATACACCACGCTGGTCGAGGTCAAGGACCGGATCCTCGCCACCGCGGTGTCCGCGACCTGGCGGTACTCCGTCGAGGAGGCCGACTGGGCGCACGCGCACGAAACGGCGCTCGCCACGCTGCTCGACGCGTTCGGCGGCACGCACAGCCAGTCCCTGCAGCAGACGCTGTACGCGATGGGACAGGCGGTGCTGGAGGCCGTCCCGGAAATCGCGGAGATCCGCTTCGAACTGCCGAACAAGCACCACTTCCTCGTCGACCTCGAGCCGTTCGGCCTCGACAACCCCGGCGAGGTGTTCTACGCCGCCGACCGGCCCTACGGCCTGATCGAGGGCACCGTCCTGCGCGACGACGCCCCGCCGGCCGGCCCGGCCTGGTCCTGAGCAATCCGACCTCCGATCTGTTGGGAGCGCTACCGTTATGACCGTGTCCATCGATGCCGACGTCGAACGCGCCTGGCTCGCCGAATGCGTGCGGATCGCCGAGAAGAACGTCGCCGACGGCGGCGGCCCGTTCGGCGCGCTGGTGGTGAAGGACGGCGAGAAGGTCGCGACCGGCGTCAACCGGGTCACCCCGTCGCTCGACCCGACCGCGCACGCCGAGGTGGTCGCGATCCGCGCGGCCTGCCAGGCGCTCGGCACGTTCAGCTTGGCCGGCTGCGTGCTCGTCTCCTCGTGCGAGCCGTGCCCGATGTGCCTCGCGTCGTCGCTGTGGGCGCGCGTGGACCGCGTGCTTTACGCGGCCGACCGGGACGACGCCGCCCGCGCCGGATTCGACGACCGGGCGTTCTACGAGTTGTTCGAGCACCCGCGCGAAACGTGGCAGACCCCGGTTTCGCGAGTGTCCACACCGGAGGCTTTCGCCCCGTTTTCCGCCTGGCTCGGCCGATCCGACCGGATCGAGTACTGAGCCTCGGCGAGTGCTGAATGCCGGTCAGAATCGGCTTCAGCGTCCACCGCCCCACCCCACCGGGCCACCATCCCGGTGCTGACCGGAGCACCAGAAAAACGCAAACGTCCCGCCGTCCTGCCCCGTGCGTATGCCAGGGGTGCGGTGCGGCACACCCACCGGCAAGGGGAGGACGCATGACCCAGGTACGCCTCGACGAAGCGGTGACCTCGGCTCCCGGACCACAGCGCAAGTCCATTGTGGAGCGACTTTTTGAAATACGCGCTCGCAACACCACTGTAGGCCGCGAAGTACGCGGTGGCGTGACCACTTTCGTCGCGATGGCCTACATCGTCTTGCTCAACCCGCTGATCCTCGGCGCTTCCGCCGACATCACCGGCGCGAAACTTAGCGCCGCGCAAGTGACCACGGCGACCGCGCTCGCCGCCGCCGTGATGACTGTCCTCATGGGACTCGTCGGCAACGCGCCGCTCGCGCTCGCCGCCGGTCTCGGCATCAACGGCATCGTCGCGTTCCAGATGGCTCCGTCGATGACGTGGGCGCAAGCTTTCGGGCTGGTAGTGCTCGAAGGCGTCTGCATTGTGCTGATGGCGGTCAGCGGCGTCCGGGAACGCATCATGAACGCGATTCCCGGACCGCTGAAAACCGCGATCACCGTCGGCATCGGGCTGTACATCGCGCTCGTCGGCCTGGTGAGCGCCGGGTTCGTGACTCGTATTCCGGACGCGGCGCACACGACCGTCCCGGTGCGGCTCGGGACCGACGGGCATCTGTCCGGCCTGCCGATCGCGGTGTTCTGCTTCGGCCTGCTGCTGATGACCGTGCTGATGGCACGGAAGGTGCCCGGCGCGGTGCTGATCAGCATCGCCGCCGCCACTGTGCTCGCGGTAGTGCTGCACGACGGATTCGGCGTCGGAGACTGGGGGCTTACGACGCCGACGCTGCCGCATTCCGTGGTGGCGGCTCCGGATTTCGGGCTGCTCGGGCACGTTGACCTGTTCGGCGGATTCGCCAAGGCGGGCGCGCTGACCGCGACGATCTTCCTGTTCACCCTGGTGTTGTCCGGCTTCTTCGACGCGATGGGCACGATCACCAGTGTGTCCGCCGAAGCCGGGCTGTCGAAGAACGGCCGGGTGCCGCGGATGGGCCGGATCCTGTTCGTGGACGGGGCCGGGGCGATCGCGGGCGGGATGTCCGGCTCGTCGCCGAACACCGTGTTCCTGGAGTCCGCGGCCGGCGTCGGGGAGGGCGCGCGGACCGGGCTGGCGAGTGTCGTGACCGGACTGCTGTTCGGCGCGACGCTGCTGTTCACGCCGATCGCGGGCATCGTCCCGGCGCAGGCCGCCGCGCCCGCGCTCGTGGTGATCGGCGGGATGATGGTGGCGCAATGCCGCAACATCCCGTGGAACGACCCGGATTACACGATCCCGGTGTTCCTGACGGTCGCGCTCATTCCGTTCACCTATTCCATCACCAACGGCGTCGGCGCGGGGCTCATCGCGTTCGTGCTGATCAAGACCTTCCGTGGGAAGTGGCGTGAAGCAGGGTGGATCCTCACCGTGCTCGCGCTCGTGTTCACCGTCTATTTCGGAATCGACGTGGTGAAGGCGATCCTCTAAAGAGAAAGGGACCACCATGCCTCTGATGTTCCTCAACGGCGGCGCGATGCGCGGCGAACCCCTGCACCACCTGCTCGACGGCGCTCCACTGGTGGCCGAAACGACCACGGCCGCGAAGTACCGGTTCTACTCGGTCGGCGGGCAATGCCCAGCTCTGGTCCCGGTAGCGCACGGCGGCGCGGCGATCTCCGGCGAGGTCTACGACCTCACACTGGACCAGCTGCGCGACCGCGTGCTCCCGTCCGAACCGCCGGAGCTGGAGCTGGGCGTGATCGAACTGGCCGACGGCAGTTCGGCGTTCGCGATGCTGCTGCGGCGGCCGCAGACCTCGCACGTGCAGCTGCGGGACATCACGGAAATCGGCGACTGGCGAGCGTTCAAGGCAGCGGCGTGACGGTTCTGGTGGCTCCGGACAAGTTCAAGGGCTCGCTCACCGCGGCGGAGGTCGCGGAGGTGGTTGCCGCGGCGTTCGCCGAGGTCGCGCCCGGTGAACCGGTGCGGCAGCTGCCGGTGGCGGACGGCGGCGACGGAACGGTCGCCGCCGCTGTCGCCGCCGGGTTCCGGCGGGTGCCGGCGCGGGTTTCCGGGCCGACCGGCCGCCGGATCACCGCGTATTACGCGCTGAGCGGGACGGTTGCCGTGGTCGAGCTGGCGGAGGCGTCCGGCCTCCACCGGCTGCCCGGTGGTCGGCTCGAACCGCTGACCGCGTCGAGCTACGGCACGGGCGAGCTGATCGCGGCCGCCCGTGCCGCCGGTGCCACGCAGGTCGTGCTGGGCGTCGGCGGCAGCGCGTGTACCGACGGTGGAGCCGGATTGCTGACAGCGTTGGGTGCGCGATTGCTGGACGCTTCCGGTGCGCCGCTTCCGCCGGGCGGTGCGGCGTTGGCGGAGTTGTCCACAGTGGATCTCTCCGGACTGCCCGAAGTGGACATTGTCCTGGCGTCCGATGTGGACAACCCGCTGCTGGGGGTGGATGGCGCGGCTGCAGTGTACGGGCCGCAGAAGGGCGCTGGCCCCGCCGAGATCGCGTCGCTGGAACGCGGGCTGACTCGGTGGGCCGAAGTGGTGGGCTCCGCGCACGCCACCACCCCGGGCGCTGGCGCGGCAGGCGGCGTCGGGTTCGGTGTGCTCACCGGACTCGGCGCCCGTATTCGGCCGGGTATCGAGTTGTTGCTGGAGCTGCTGGGCTTCCCGGCAGCTGCCCGTGATGCCCGGCTCGTCATCACTGGTGAGGGTTCGCTGGATACCCAGTCGCTGCACGGAAAAGCGCCGGTGGGTGTTCTGCGGGCAGCGGGCGGTACCCCGGTGGTCGCCTTGGCCGGTCGCTGTCTGCTGTCCGCGCCGGAGTGGCAGGCGGCGGGTTTCGCCGGGGTGTACGCGCTGACCGATGTGGAGCCGGACGAACATCGGTGCGTGGCCGAGGCCCGGGCGTTGCTGCGGGACCGGGCCGCGCAGCTGGCTCGGGATTTCAGCCGAGCAGTACCTGCCTGACGTGATCGGACAGGGGGAGTCCGGCCGCGTCCGCGGGGGTCAGCCAGCGGTGGTCGTCGTGTTCGGCCGGGTTGAGCTGAAGGTCGCCGAGGAACTCCGGGTGCGCGTCGTAGTAGGCGGCGTGCACGGTGAACGGTTTGCCGGTGCGGTCCGGCCAGGATTGGCGGGCCCGCTCCCTGGCGAGCCGTACGCGCAGCCCGGTTTCCTCGGCGACTTCCCGTACCGCGGTGGTCTCCGGTGCTTCGCCGGGCTCGACGGTGCCGCCGGGGAATTCCCAATGCCCGCCTAGGAAAGTCCCGGGGGCACGGCGGAGCAGCAGGACGGTCTCGCCTCGGGAGAGCAGGACGTAGGCGAGGTGTTTGTCGTTCATGCTGCTCCTCCGTTGGCGACGAGGACTTGACCGTTGACCCAGCCGCCTTCCGGGCCGCACAGGAACGCGACTAGACCCGCGCAGTCGCGTGGCGTGCCTATCCGGCCCAGTGGCGTGTGGTGGATGATTGCTTCGCGCAGGGGTTCGGTGATCCAGCCGGTGTCGGTCGCGCCGGGGTTCACTGCGTTCGCTGTGATGCCCAGGTGGCCGAGTTCCCCGGCGGCGGCGAGGGTGATTCGGTCTAGTGCGCCTTTGCTTGCACCGTAAGGGAGATTGTGTACTACATGGTCGCTGGTCAGCGTGACGATCCGGCCTGCGCCGTGCGGTCCGCGGTAGCGTCGGGCGAACTCTCGGATCAGCAGCCAGCTCGCGCGGGCGTTCACCGCGAAGTGCCGGTCGAAACTGTCCACTGTGGTGTCCAGCAGGCTGGAATCCACAGACTCGCAGTGGGCGAGCACTAGTGCTTGGACGTCGTCGTTGATCTGGTCGAAGAGCCTCGCTGGGGTCTCCGGGTCGGCCAGGTCGGCTTCGATGCCCTGGACGGTTTCGTCCGCACCCCAGGGCATTCGGCGGTCGTAGTCGGACCAGTGCGTAGTGACGACGGTCCAGCCGTCCTCTTCGAGCCGGGTTTTGATCGCCGCGCCGATTCCGGCCTGTCTTCCTACGCCGGTGACCAGTGCGGTTTTCTTATTCTTCAATGGCGCTGTCTTTCGCGCGGAGGTGCTGGCGGAACGTGTAGGACGGGTCGGTTTCCCGGCGGGCGAGGAATTCGGTGAACCGGACCTGTTCGCGGAGGGTTACGCCGTCTCGGATCTTCGCTGCTTGGCGGTGTTCGGTGTCGCGGATGGATTCGGCTAGCCGGAGAACCTCTTCGGCTTGGGCTGCGGGGACGAAGAGGACGCCGTCGTCGTCGCCGAAGACCAGGTCGTCGGTGGTTACGGTCCATTCGCCGACGGTGGCGGACTCCAAGGCGTCTACGGCGCGGTCGTTGAGGTGGAGGGGGCCGGTGGAGAGGGAGCCCAGGCTGTAGACCGGGAGGCCGATTTCGCGCAGTTCGGCGGTGTCTCGGTGCAGGCCCCAGATGACTATGCCGCTCAGTCCGGCGGTGGCGACTTCGGCGGTGATGAGGTCGCCTACGCAGCTCTCGTCTTGGCGGCCTTGGTTGTCCACGACTAGGACGTCGCCTGGGTTCGCGGTGGTGATCGCTTCCAGGAAGACGTCTACGCTGCCTGCGTGTCTCGCTGGGAGGACTCTTCCGGCCAGCTTCTGGCCTGGGATGACTGCGCTGGTTCCGGCTGGGGCGCAGCGGACGGTTAGGCGGGCTCGCAGGCAGGCGTCGGCTAGGTGGGCGGTGGTGAGTCTGGTGAAACGGTCGGTTAGTTCGGGGTGGTTCATGGGTTCCGCCCTTTCTTGCTCAGCGGGTTCACGTTAGCGGGGATGTTGGGGGCGGGCTGCCGGTTTTTCTGTGGTCGGCGGTGGTTGCGTGGGGCACCCCGAAGGTTGATTGTGCTGACGGTTCGGGGGTGCTTGTCAAGGCGGGAAAGATGCCTTGACAAGCACCCCCGAACCGCAGGGAGGCTTCGTATCGGGGTTGGGGGAGGGGCTGGGTGCCTCGATCGTTGGGTGCAGCGGCTGCGGTTCGCGGGTGGGCGCATCGCGGCGGCGGTGAGCGGGGCGGTCCGTGAAGGGCCCCTTGAGGGAATCTAGGTCCGTGAAGGGGCCCCTCACGGACAGTGGAGGGTCGTGAGGGGAACCCTGAGGGACTCAGAGTCCGTGAGGGTTCCCCTCACGGACGTCGCCGGGAGAAGAAGTCATAAGCGGCGAATCGGGCGGGGGGTTGCCACACGCTTTGGTTGGTATATCCGGTTTCTTCCGTTGTCTGGTTGAAGTCCTGGTGAATTCCCGGGTAGGTGATGTTCTCGACCAGGGTTTCTTCACTTTCCGCACGCATAATTCCGGTCCGGTAGTCCGAACGTGTGGCAGGAGGAAAAGCGTGCCGGGGTCTGTGCGCGCCCGCTGGATTGGCGGTGGGGTCGCGATTGCGGTCGTGGCGGCGGGGATCGCCTTCTTGGTGTGGCCCGACGGGGCTTCGGCGCAGGATCCGGAGATTCAGATCTCGCGGTCGTCCTGCGGGCAGGGGTGGGCGGATCCGCGGCCTGGGGTTCAGACGTTTCACCTGCACAACACCGGATCCGTCACCTCTGAGGTGGATTTGATCGACCCGGGGACCGGCGTGGTTTACGGCGAGGTGGAGGGGCTCGGCAGCGGGACTGTCCGGCCCATGCAGGTGACGCTTGGCAATGGATCCTACGCATTCCGTTGCCTTCCCGAGGATTCGTCGGCGATCGTTGGGCCGACTGTCACGGTTAGCGGTGGTGCTGAACGCGGCCCGGGTGTCGCGCCGGTCACGCAGAACGATCTGCTCGGACCGTTGAAGTCCTATCAAGGCTATGTGACGCAAGGGCTTGGGCAGTTGGCCGCTGACGTCGGCAAGCTGAAGGACGCGATCCGCGGCAACGATCGCGGTGCGAGTCAGGCTGCTTGGCTTGTCGCGCATCTCGACTACGAGCGGCTCGGCGCGGCTTACAACGCCTTCGGCGACTCCGACAAAGCCATCAACGGAACCGCCGACGGGTTGCCGGACGGGGTCAAGAGTTCGGGCTTCACCGGATTCCATCGGATCGAATCCGGGCTGTGGCACAACGAAGACCTCGCCGCCCTCGCGCCGGTGGCCGAGCAGTTGGACAGCGACGTGCAGAAGCTCCGCAAGTCCTTTGCGGACAGTCAGATCGATCCTAACGACCTTGGCCTGCGCGCGCACGAGATCGTGGAGAATACCCTGCAATTCGAATTGACCGCTCGCACCGATTACGGCAGCGGCACCAACCTCGCCACCGCACGCGCGAATCTCGACGGGACTCAAGCGGTCCTCGATGTCTTGCGTCCGGTGCTTGCCCCGCGCTACCCGGCACTGTCCAAGGTGGACAGCTGGATGAAGCGCACGAAAGCCACGCTCGACAGTGCCAAGAAGCCGGACAACTCGTGGACGCCGGTGAGCCAGTTGTCCGCGCCGCAGCGGCAGAAGCTCAACGGGGACGTCAGTGAGCTGACCGAGTTGCTCGCTCCGATCGCCGCCATCGCGGAGCCGAGGAGGACCTCGTGACGACCGAAGCCTCTCGCCGGTCCTTCCTGCGTCGCACCGTCGTGGGCGCGGGGATCACTGCGGCTGCCGGAATCGGAGTAACAGCCAGCGCGAGCGAAGAATCGCCTGCCACGGTTCCGTTCCACGGTCCAAAACAAGCCGCGATTCTTCGCCAGCCTCCGGCGCAGAGCATCATCGCGTCCTTCGATGTGGTCGCCGAGAATCGCGCCGAGTTGACCGAGCTGTTCCAGGAAATCACTGACCGCGCGCGGTTTCTCACGAACGGCGGCGCTCCGGCCGCGCTCGGGATTACCGCCCCGCCTGCGGACTCCGGGGTGCTCGGTCCGGTGGTGCCGCACAGCGACCTCGGGGTGATCGTCGGCGTTGGATCGTCCCTTTTCGACGGTCGCTACGGGCTGGCCGACCGCAAGCCCAAGAAGCTCAAGCCGATGACCATGTTCCCCAACGACGCGCTTGACGCTCCGCAATGCCACGGCGATCTGTCGCTCACGCTGTCCGCGGGCGATACCGACACTGTGCTGCACGCGCTGCGCGATCTGGCCCGCGCGACCCGCGGCGGAATGCAGCTTCGCTGGAAGATCAACGGCTTCAGCTCGCCGTCGCGGCCGTCGGGCACCCCGCGCAATCTGATGGGGTTCAAGGACGGCACCGCGAATCCGGGCGAGTCCGAAATGGACCGGCTGGTGTGGGTGGCGGGGGCGGGCGAGCCCGCGTGGACGACCGGCGGCAGCTATCAGGTGATCCGGCTGATCCGGATGCTGGTCGAGTTCTGGGACCGGGTCTCGATCACCGAGCAGGAGAACATCGTCGGCCGTCGCCGCGACACCGGCGCTCCGCTGGACGGGGCGTCCGAACAGGACGAACCCCGCTACGCCGACGACCCGATCGGCACCGTCATCCCGCTCACCAGCCACATCCGCAAGGCGAATCCGCGCACGCCGCAGACCGACGGGCAGCGGATCCTGCGTCGCGCGGTCAACTACGACCGCGGCGTCGACTCCAACGGCAACCTCGACATGGGCCTCGTCTTCACCTGCTACCAGCAGGATCTCGAGCGCCAGTTCGAGGCGGTGCAGAAGCGGCTGATCGGCGAGCCGCTCGTCGACTACATCTCCCCGTTCGGCGGCGGCTATTTCTTCGCGCTGCCCGGCGTCACCGGTCCCGGCGACCACTTCGGCCGGGCGCTCCTCGCCTGAGGCGCGCCCCGATCCCCACCCGCGAAAACCAGGAGGAATCCTCAGTGGACACAGCATTCGGCAGGCGGCGCCGTCGCCTGCTCGGTGCGGGCGCGCTCGTCTCGGCGGCCGTGCTCGCGATCGTCACCGGCTCCGCGGCGTCGTCCGCGCAGGCCCAGCCGCTGCACCAGTTGCCCGCGTCGTGGCTGCCCACGCTCACCCCGATCAAGCACGTCGTGGTGATCTTCGGCGAGAACATCTCGTTCGACCACTACTTCGGCACCTACCCGAACGCGACCAACGAGAACGGCACCCCGTTCCAGGCCGCGAAGCACACGCCGAAGGTCAACGGCCTCGACGACAAGCTGCTCACCCACAACCCGAACGCCTACAACCCGAAGCGGCTCGGGCCGGACCAGGCGCTCACCTGCGACCAGAACCACAGCTACGGCGCCGAGCAGGCCGCGTTCAACGGCGGCAAGATGGACAAGTTCGTCGAGAAGACCGAGACCGACAAGTGCACCGGGCAGCCGGTGCTGTTCGGCGAGCCGGGTCTCGTCATGGACTACTACGACGGCAACACCGTCACCGGCATGTGGAACTACGCGCAGCACTATTCGCTGAGCGACAACTCGTACAACACCGTCTTCGGCCCGTCCACCCCGGGCGCGATCAACCTGATCTCCGGGCAGACGCACGGGATCCAGGCCGTCGACCCGGTCACGCACGAGCCGAAGAACGACTCCTACGTCGTCGCGTCGCCGGACGAGAACGGCGTCGGCACCGTGATCAACGATCCGGACCCGGCGTGGGACGACTGTTCGGGCAAGAACCACACCTCGAAGGACAATCTCGGCGCGATGCAGGGCCGCAACGTCGGCGACCTGCTGAACGACCGGCACGTCACGTGGGGCTGGTTCCAGGGCGGCTTCAAGCCGACCGGAACCCAGAACGGCTACGCGGTCTGCGGGCAGAAGCACGCGAACGTCGGCAATCAGTCCTCCGTGGACTACAGCCCGCACCACCAGCCTTTCCAGTACTACAAGTCCACTTCGAACCCGCACCACCTGCCGCCGTCCTCGGTGCAGGCGATCGGGCAGACCGACCAGGCCAACCACCAGTACGACACGAGCGACTTCGACGCTTCGCTCAAGGCCGGTTCGATGCCCGCGGTGAGCTTCCTCAAGGCGCCGGAGTACCAGGACGGGCACGCGGGCTATTCCGACCCGCTCGACGAACAGCATTTCGTCGTCGACGAGATCAACAAGATCCAGCAGTCGCCGGAGTGGGGTTCGACCGCGGTCGTGCTCGCCTACGACGACTCCGACGGCTGGTACGACCACGAGAACTCGAAGATCGTCAACGGTTCTCAGGACGCTTCGCAGGACCAGGCCGTCTGCACCGGCAAGCCGGCCGGTCTCGGCGGGCACGCCGACCGCTGCGGTTACGGCCCGCGGCTGCCGCTGCTGGTCATCTCGCCCTACAGCAAGGCGAACTACGTCGACCACACCCGGACCGACCAGACCTCGGTGCTGAAGTTCATCGAGGACAACTGGTTCTCCGGCCGGGTCGGCGACGGCTCGTTCGACACTCGCGCGGGCGGACTCTGGAACATGTTCAACTTCTGGCGGCCGCAGGCGGGCAAGCTCCCGCTCGACCCGAAGACGGGTGCGCCGACCGGGCGCAACTAGCTCGCGTTTCTTGCACGAGACTGAAGGCCATCGGGTTTCGACCCGGTGGCCTTCGGCCGTTTCCGGGGCCGGTCTCCCAGTCCGCTCAGCGGGAAACCGCGTGCGAATACCGCGATACTGGAAATTTTCCAGTGCCCGGGAAAGTCGCGTGCAGTCGCGGATTGGGCGCCGCAGGTGTTCGGGAACCGGCCGGGAAAGCACGGGCGGCCGAACCGGAATGGACTCGCGCTGCGCGGGCCGTCACTCGACACGATAGGGTAATCGCAGGCACATCCTGTAGAAGGTGAAGGAACGCGAATCATGGCGCAAAAAGTCCTTGTCGAGATGGTGGACGACATCGACGGCAGCATCGCCGAACAGACCGTCCCGTTCAGTCTCGACGGCGTGAGCTACGAGATCGATCTGTCCGAAGACAACGCTGCCGCATTGCGGGACGAGCTGGCCCGTTACGTCGCCGCCTCGCGCCGGGTCGGCGGCCGCAAGGTCCGGATGGCCGCCGGGCAGGCCCCGCGGCCGGCTTCGACCGCCGCGGACCGCGAGCGCAACAAGGCGATGCGCGAGTGGGCCGAGAACAACGGTTTCACCGTGTCCGACCGCGGCCGGCTCCCGGCGGAGATCGTGAAGGCATACGAGGAGCGCGACACCGAGGCACCGGCCAAGCCGGCCCGCAAGCGCGCGCCGCGCAAGAAGGCCAGCGCCTGAGCGTTCTTTTCGGCAGCTGTGCCGCGGGGGCCGCGGCTAGTGATCAGCGGTGAGGGCGTCGCCGGGTTTCCCGGCGGCGCCCTTCTGGCTGCCTGAGGGGAAATAGCGCATTCCCCGCGCCTAAACGATACAGAGGTCCGTGAAGGGCTCCTCGAGGGAATCAGATTCTCTCGAGGGGTCCTTCACGGACCTCTTCGGGAGCGGAGCCGGTGCCGGGGAAGAGCCGCGTCGACCGCTCCGGGGAATCGATTTCCCGGGGTTAAGACTTGCCGAGTCCGAGCAGCGTGTCCAGGTCGATCTTGCCGCCGGCGGCGTCGCGGATCGCGCGCATCGCTTCGGCGGACGCGAGCTGTTCCCCGTGCTGGTCGGCGTGCGCGCGCAGCAGATTCCCGATGTGCCGTTCCGGGACCGTCCACGTGGGCCACCGGCGGCGGGCGATCGTGGCGAGTTCGGAAAAGTCCGGCGTCTGTGCGCTCGCGGTCGCGTCGAGCAGCCAGTGCAGATAAGTGCGCAGCACCGCGACCGGGAAACTGCCCGGATGGCTGAGCCCGCCGTGCCCGGGCACGAACGTGCGGACGTCCGGGAACATTTTGTCGAGCCAGTCCAATGCGGTCAGCCAGCCCGGGATCGAGCCGTGCACGGCGAACGGCGTGGACCCGACCGACAGCAGATCGCCGGTGAAGAGCGTCCCGGTGCGCGGTTCGAACAACACGAGGTCGCCGTCGGTGTGCGCGGTCCCGGGAAATGGGACGACCTCCACGACGACGCCGCCCAGGTCCACTTCGACCGGTTCGATCACCGCGTGCACCGCCTCGGGCCGGGGCGCTTCGAGCTTGCCCCAGTTCGCGCAGGCGAAGATCTCCTCGTTGCACTGCGGGCCGGACCGGATGATCGGCACCGCGGTGGGCGCGGCCAGGATCCGGCCGCCGTTGCGCAGCGCGACGCCCGCCCCGTTGTGGTGGGTGCCGTGCGCGTGGGTCAGCACGAGCGTGAGCGGCATTTCGACGGTCGAGTACTTGCGGACGTCGCTGACCAGGTCGAGCGTGTCGCGTTCGGTGCCGCAGGTGTCGACGAGCAGGACGCCTTCCCGGCCCCGGATCCAGCCGCAATTGGACACCATCCAGTCGCTCGGGCTGCGCACGTAAGCGACGACGCTCGGGTCGGAATACCGGAGCGGGACGATATTGCGCCTGATGACGGGCATGGGATCCCCTCGTGGGCCACCGGACGGGAATTGATCACCGGAATGGTATAGACCAAGTCACCTGCTGTCAGCGGGGTGGAGACCACGCTCACGCGCGTGGTCCCGCGCAGTTCTGCCCTGTCCCGTTCCGCCCAGCTTCGCGCGCATCGTTGCCCCCGGCTCCGTCGGTGCCCGACAGCGTATACCCCGAGGCCACGGTTTTCTCGATGGTCCACAGAGGACTGGTCTAGGGGTTGATCACGTCCGGTAATCGCTGAATACCGGCAGTAAGACCGGCCGCGCCGAGCGCCACGGATTTCGCCCCGTGCCGGGAGAGCCGGACGGCTGCTGGTTTCCCGGACAGCAGCGGCCGTTCTTCCAGCGCTTCCCGCACCGGCTTCTCCAGCAGCGTCCAGGATCTGATCACCGAACCGCCGAGCACGCAGGTCGCGATGCCGAGCAGCCCGGCCGCGTGCGCGATCGCCTGGCCGAGGAATCGTCCCGCGTCCGTGAATACCGCTTGAGCGGCTTGGTCTCCGGCAAGCGCTTCCGCGGCGACGGCCTCCGCGCCGAGGGTCCGGCCGGTCGCCTCGGCGTAGCGGCGGGTCAGGGCCCGGCCGGCCGCGTACGCCTCAAGGTGTCCGATCTGCCCGCAAGTGCAGCGTTCCTCCCCGTAACGCCCAACGTGCCCGATCTCCCCGGCCCCGGTCGCGCCGCCGTACAGCAGCCGCCCGTCCACGAACAATGCGCCGCCGACTCCGGTGCCGACCGCGACGCCGAGCACGTTCCGCTCGCCTGGCAACAGTTCGCCGAGCAGGAATCCGTCGACGTCGTTGACGGTGCGCACCGGCACCCCGCCGAGTCGCGCGGACAGCTCGGCGTTGACCGGCGTGCCCGCCCAGCCGGTGAAGGAATCGCCGGTGACCAGCACTGTTCCGGTCACCGGATCAACGACGCCCGCCGCGCCGACGCCGACCCCGGCGAGCGCCGCGTGGTCCGGCACCAGCGAGCTGACCAGCTCCGCCACACGGTCGAGGATCGCCGCGCCGCCCCGGTGCGATTCGGACGGCGCGGACGTCGACCCCAGTTCCCTGCCCTCGTCGTCGCACACCACCACCAGGGTTTTCGTCCCGCCGATGTCGACCCCGGCCCGCAACCCCGTCACGCCGCGGGGTCCGCGCCGGCCAGCGCCTCGCGCCGGCTCCGCTGCAACTGCGGGTCCGGCACCGGCGAGGAGAGCAGCAACGCCTGCGTGTACGGGTGTTCCGGAGTGCGCAACACCGTTTCCGCCGGGCCTTCCTCCACCAGTTCGCCCGCGCGCAGCACAGCGACCCGGTCACAAATGCTGTCGACTACCGCGAGGTCGTGGCTCACGAACAGGCAGCCGAAGCCGAACTCGCGATGCAGCCGCCGGAACACTTCCAGCACCGCTGCCTGCACGGACACGTCGAGCGCGCTCGTCGGTTCGTCCGCGATCAGCAGCTTCGGCCCCAGCACGAGGGCGCGGGCGAGGCTCACGCGCTGCCGTTGCCCGCCGGAAAGCTCGTGCCCGTACCGGCCCAGCAGGCTTTCCTGCAGCTCGACCGCGTCGAGGAGTTCCCGCACCCGCCGCTGGCGCTCGGCGCGGCCGGTCGAGGTGTGGACCACCATCGGTTCGGCGACGGTCTGCGCGACCGTCATCCGCGGGTCGAGCGAGGATGCCGGGTCCTGGAACACCGCGCCGATCTGCCGTCGCACTGCCCGCGCTGACCGGCCAGTGCCTTTCGGCAGCGGCCCGCCGAGCACTTCGACGGTCCCGGATTTCGGCGTGACCAGGCCCAGCGCACAGTTCCCGAGCGTGGTTTTCCCCGAACCGGATTCGCCGACCAGCCCGACGATCTCACCCGGTGAGACGGACAGGGAAACGTCGTTCACCACCTGCCGTCCGCCGTACTCGACCACCACCTTCGACAGCGCGAGCACCGGTTTCCGGGTCTCTTCGGGCGCCGTTTCATGCGAGAACGAACCCAGTTGCGGAACCGCGGCCAGCAGTTCCCGGGTGTAATCCGCCTTCGGCGAGCCGAACAGTTCCGCCGCCGGAGCTTCTTCCACGAGCTTGCCGCGGCGCAACACTGCGACACGATCCGCGACGTCCGCGACCACCCCCATGTTGTGCGTGATCAGCAGCGTCGCGGTGCCTTCGTTTTCGCGGATATCGCGCAGCAGGTCGAGAATCTGCTGTTGCACCGTGACGTCGAGCGCGGTGGTCGGCTCGTCGGCGATGATCAGCTTCGGCCCGGCCGCGAGCGCGATCGCGATCATCACGCGCTGCCGCAGACCGCCGGACAGTTCGTGCGGGTACTGCTTCAGCCGCGCGGCCGATTCCGGAACGCCGACCCGGTCCAGCAGTTCGGCGCATCGGTCGTAATAGCGCCGGTGGCGCAACTTTTCCGGGTCGTGGTTGCGGATCGCCTCGGCGAGCTGGAAACCGATGGTCCGCAACGGGTTCAGCGCGGTCATCGGCTCCTGGAAGACCATCCCGGCGGCCGGGCCGCGCAGTTTCCGCAGGTCCTCGCCGCGCAGGTCGAGCACGTTCTGCCCGGCCAGCTCGATCGTCCCGGTGACTCGCGCGGAATCCGGCAGCAGCCCGAGCACCGCGAGCGCCGCCGTGCTCTTGCCGGAACCGGACTCGCCGACCACCGCCACGATCTCGCCGGGCGCGACTGACAGGCTGAGCCCGTCGACCGCCGCCGAACCGTCCGCATAGGACACCCGCAGGTCACGGATGTCCAGCACTGCTTCGCTCATCGTCGCCCCTTCACCGCGAACGCGTCGCGCAGCCCGTCGCCGAGGAAGTTGATCGCGCACACCACCAGCACGATCGCGATGCCCGGCGGCAGGATCAGCCACCACGCGCCGTCGAAGGTGTAGGTAATTCCTTTAGACAGCATTGCGCCCCAGTCGGTATCGGGCGCGGGAACGCCGAGGCCGAGGAAGCTGACGTACGCCACGAGCAGGATCGCGTCGGCGATCTGGAACGTCGCGTTCACCACCACGGTGCCGATCGCGTTGGGAATGATGTGCCGGAACACCACGCGCGTGCGGCTCGCGCCGATGACCGTGATCGCTCGAAGGTAGTCGCGTTCGCGCAAACTCACCGTTTCCGCGCGCATCAGCCGCGCGGGCACCAGCCACGACACCGCGCCGATCAGCAGCGCCAGCACGCCGACGCTCGGCGTCACCAGCGTCGCGGCCACCAGCAGCAGGAACAGCGCCGGGATCGCGACGCCGGTGTCGACGATCCGCATCAGCACGGTGTCCAGCCAGCCGCCGGTGTACCCGGCGACCGCGCCCCACACCGCGCCGATCGCGGTCGCGATCAGCCCGGCGAGCACGCCGATGACCAGCGACGTCCGGCCGGCGACCATGAGCCTGCCGAGCACGTCGTAGCCGAGGTCGTCGGTGCCGAGCGGATGTCCTCCGCCAGGCCCGAGCCGGGCCGCGGCGAGGTCGGTGTGGGACTGGTCGGTGCCGTAGACCAGCGGCCCGAGGAAACAGAACGCCACCACGAGCAGCAGCAGGACCGCGCCCGTGACGGCGGTCTTGCGGCGCAGCAGGCGGGAAAGGACAGTCACGACCGCGCTCCCTTCACCCGCACCCGCGGGTCGATCGCCAGCTGGATCAGGTCCGCGAGCAGGGAGCCGAGCACGGTCGCGACGGCGATCACGAGCACGACGCCCAGCAGCACCGGGAAATCGGCGGTGCGGGTCGCGGTCCAGAACAGCAGGCCGATGCCGGGGTAGTTGAACATCGATTCGACGACCAGCGAGCCGCCGAACACCACCGGCACGTAGTAGCCGAGCATGGAGACCACCGAGGTCAGCGAGTTCGGCCAGACGTGCCGCCAGATGATCGTGCGCTCCGGCGTTCCCTTCGCCCGCGCGGTGCGCACGAAGTCCTCGGACAGGCTGTCCAGAGTGGACGCTCGCATGTACCGGCTGAACGCGGCGAGCGCGGCTCCGGTCCCGGCGAGTACGGGCAGGACTAGCGCACCCGGTTGGGACAGCAGCTCGCCGATCGTCTCGCCCTGTGCGGCTTGCGCCGGGAACCACGGCAAGACCTGCGCGAACAGGATGATCAGCACCAGCGACAGGAAGAACACCGGCGTCGCGTAGAGCACGAACGTGATCGCGGTGGTGAGCAGATCCGCGGTACGGCCGCGACGAACCGCTTGCCAGACACCGAGCGGCAGCGCGACGAGGATCGCGAGCGCGGTGGAGAACACGGTGAGCAGCAGGGTTTTCGGCATCCGCTCGGCCAGCAGCGTGCTCACCGGCGAGTTCTGCGTGTACGACTCGCCGAGGTCGCCTTGCAGCAATCGCAGCAGGTAATCCCAGTACTGCACCGGAAGCGGCTGGTCGAAGCCTTGCGCGTGGTTGAACGCGGCGATCTGTGCCTCGGTCGCTTTCACGCCGAGAACGCCGCGAGCCGGGCCGCCGGGCAGCAAGTGCAGCAGCACGAAGGTCACCACGGTGACCAGCAGCACGACCACCACGGCCAGCACGAGCCGGCGGAGGATGTAGCGCGTCATGTCCTCACCTCGTCCAGAACCAGCGTTGCGGCAGCAGTTGCCCGGCCATCGGGTCCTGAGAAACGCCGTGCAGCGCGGTGTCGATCGCCGACACCTGATACGGCGGATTCGGCAGCCACAGCACCGGAAGCTGCTCGGCCAGGTAAGCGCTGTACTCGAGCATCGCGCGGTCGTCTGACGCGAGGTTGGTGGCCGCGATCAGCTTGTCCGCCTTCGGATCGGTGTAGCTGCCGAAGTTCGTGCCCGCGCCGGTCGCGAACAGCTCCTCGCCGCTCGGGTTCGCCGAGAAGTACCAGCTGCCTTGTGTGCCGAAGTAGGACAGCTGCCAGCTGCAGGAGGGATCCTTCGACTCGCACGCGGTTCCGTTGGCCAGCACGGTGTTCAGCGGCTGCGCGTTGATCTTCATCTCGATGCCGACCTTTGACAGCTCCGAGCGCAGTTCCTGCATGGTGCCGTCGGTCTCGTCGGAACCGGATTCGGTCAGCATGGTCAGCGACAGCCGGGTGCCCGTTGCGATGCCTTCGCCGCACTGTTTGGCGTCCGCGCAGAGGAGGACGCCGTCGGCGCCGGGTTTCCAGCCGTGGTCGGCGAGCAGCTTTTTGGACTTCGCGAGGTCGAACGGATACGGATTGGTCTTCTGCTTGGGGGACAGGTACTTCGTGTCGTTGTCCTGCGGAACCGGGCCGTAGCCGACGCGGGCGGCACCGCGCCAGATCACCGAGGTGATGGCGTCCTGGTCGACCGCGTGCTGGATCGCCTGCCGCACATACAGCTGGGAGAACACCTTGCCCAGCTTGGGATTGTTGAAGTTGTACGGCGAATACGTGATGGACCAGCCGTTCCACGGTTCGACCCGGTAGCCCTGCTCCTCCAGTTTCGAGCGCTGGCCTAGGTTCGACGTCGCCAGGTAGCCGTAGTCGACGCCACCGGCGCGCAGCACGTTGTACTCCGCAGACGAACTCGTGAAGGTCAGGAACCGGACGGTGTCGAGCTTCGCCGGGTCAGGTCCGGTGTACTTCGGGTTCTTCCGCAGCGTCACCTCGCCGGACGTGGTGAAACCGGCCAACGTGAACGGTCCGTTCACGACTTTCCACAGTGGATTTGTCCCGTAGGTGCCGAGCTGTTTCGCCTGGCTGACCAGGAAATCGAAGACCTGCTTCGCGCCGTCCGGGGTGCGGTCGTGATCGCCGACCGGGCCCGCGGCGCTCGTGCGGTCCCACGCGTGCGGCATCGGGACGATCAGGCTGAGCTGATTGGCGGTGAACCAGTCCGGGTTGTACGCCTTGTCCAGGGTGAACGTGAACGTGCGGTCGTCCACGGCGTGGAAGCCGGTGATGCTGTCCGGGATCAGGCCCTTCGAGTACTTGCCCCAGTTGTCCTTGCCCGCGCGGGCGAGGTTGAGCCAGAACTCGACGTCGCGGCTGGTCAGCGGCTCGCCGGTGGCCCAGGTCAACGGCTTGAGCGTGATCGTCACGGTCTTGCCGTCGGGGGAGTAGCGCGGCGGGTTGGCGGCGCTCGCGGCGTCGTCGAGCGTGACCGACCCGGAACTGTCGTCGTAGGCGTAGAGCGGCACGAACATCGTCGAGCGGATCATGCCGTTGTACGACCCGCCGTAGCCGGGGATCGAGAACGGCATGATCCAGTTCGGCGTCGCCGACGGGGGCATCGCGAACCGCACGGTGCCGCCGGTTTTCGGGGTGCCGGAACCGCCGCCGTGCGGTTCCCGGCTCGCCGCGCAGCCGGACAACGCCAGCGCGGCGGCGAGCGTGACCCCGAGTGCGGCGCGCCACGGGCGTCGAGCCATTCGCATCACTTCCAACAACTCTGATGAAAGACCGGTGCCAGGTGCTATGCGGTGTCCTGGCTGTCGGGTAATCTCGCACGAGAGACGGGAAATGCCAAGAGTCCTGTCGAACGGTTTAGTTACATCAGTTTTGATGAAAGAGGTGACGCGGTGGATCCGGCCGGACCGGTGCGGCTGTTGTGGCTGGTCGCGCACGGCCACGCGACGTCGCGCATGGACCTGGCGCGAGCGCTCGGGCTGCCGCAATCGACGGTGTCGGTGCGCACGCAGGCGCTGATCTCCGCCGGGGTGCTGAGCGAGTCCGGCGAAGGCCGGTCCGCGGGCGGACGGCGGCCGAAGCTGCTGTCGGTCAACGCGGAGTTCGGCCACGTCTGGGCCGTCGACGTCGGTTCCCGGCACGTGCGGATCGGCGCGCTCGACATCGCGGGCAACCTGTTGCAGGTGCACGAACGGCCGCTGGACATCAGCCAAGAGCCGCGCGAACTGGTCGCCGGATTCGCGGCCGTGGTGCGCGAAGTCATGGCGGAAGCGGAGTGTCCTGGCCGGGCGCTCGGCCTCGGCGTCGCATTTCCCGGTCCGGTGGACGTCGTCGCGGGCACGATCACGCTGGCGTCGCGGATGCCGGGCTGGCGCGGGTTCGCGGTGCGGGAGGCCTTGGCAGAGCAGTTCGACCTTCCGGTCGTCGTGGACAACGACGCGAACCTGCTGGCGCTGGGCGAATCCGTGTCCGGGCCGCCCGGCCGGACCCTGCTCGTGGTGAAAGCGGGCACCGGGATCGGGTCGGGAATCGTGCTGAGCGGCGAGCTTTACCGCGGCCGGGCCGGGGTCGCGGGCGACATCAGCCACGTCCGCGTGCCCGCCGCCGAGGACCGGCCGTGCGCCTGCGGGAATCGCGGCTGCCTGGAGGTGGTGGCCAGCGGGGCCGCGCTCGTCGGGCAGTTGCGGGCGCAGGGGATGAAGCTGGAGACCACCGCGCAGGTGGCGGCCACCGCCGAGGACGGACACCCCGAAGTGACCACGGCCGTGCGGCGGGCCGGCCTGCGGCTCGGCGAGGTGCTGGCCACGGTGGTGAACTTCAGCAACCCGGACGAGGTGCTGCTCGGCGGCGCGCTGGCCGGTTCGGAAGCGTTCGTCGCGGCGGTGCGCGGTGCGCTGTACGAACGGTGTCTTCCCTTGGCTACCAGGGAACTGCGGATCGACCGGGTGCGTTTCGGGGCGGACGCGGGACTTTACGGCGCGGGCGCGCTCGCGCTGGACGCGGTGTTCGAGCAAGCGATCAAACGGAGTGGACGATGAAGAAGCTGCGGGTCGGGATCACCGGAATCGCCATCGAATCGAGTACCTTCTCCCCGCATCGGTCCACTGTGGACGACTTCCGGATATCGCGCGGCGACGATTTGCTGGCCCGCTACGACTTCCTCAACGCGGGCTGGGCTTCCGACGTCGAATGGGTTCCGCTGGTCGACGCTCGGTCGCTCCCCGGTGGCGCGGTCACCGAGGAGGCTTATGCCGAACTGTCCGGGGAAATCCTGGACCGGTTGCGTTCAGCGGGCGACCTGGACGGGTTGTTCTTCGACATCCACGGAGCGATGAGCGTCGTCAGACGGTCCGATGTGGAGGCTTCGCTCGCGCAGGAGATCCGTTCCCTTGTCGGCCCGGATGTCCTGGTGTCGGCGTCGATGGACTTGCACGGCAACGTTTCCCGCGAACTGGTCACCGCGTTGGACTTGATCACCTGCTATCGGATGGCTCCGCACGAAGACGCGTGGGACACCCGTGAGCGGGCGGCGCGGAATCTGGTGTCGCGGCTGCGGTCCGGCGGCCGGCCGAAGAAGGCTTGGGTGCAGGTTCCGGTTTTGCTGCCGGGGGAGAAGACGAGCACCCGGCTGGAACCGGCGAAGAGCATTTACGCGGCGGTGGACGACGTCGAAGCGCTCGACGGAGTTCTGGACGCAGCGATCTGGGTCGGCTATGCATGGGCCGACGAACCACGCTGCCAGGCCGCGGTAGTGGTGATGGGCGACGACGTTTCGGTGATCACCAAGGAAGCGGAGTATCTGGCACAGTCCTATTGGGACGCTCGACACGACTTCGCTTTCGTCGCCCCGACTGGCACCTTGCCGGAATGCCTGGAGCAGGCGGTTGCTTCGACCTCGCGGCCGTTCTTCATCAGCGATTCCGGCGACAACCCGACCGCCGGTGGTGCCGGGGACACGTCGTGGAGCCTGGACGTCCTGCTGAACACTCCGGCCATTGTGGACTATTCGCTGACCACTTTGTACGCGGCCATTGTGGACCCAGAAGCCGTCGCGACGGCGGTGGCGGCGGGCGTCGGCGCGACGATTTCCGTTGAGCTGGGCGGAAAAGTCGACTCCGGACCGCACGGCCCGGTCGCGCTCACCGCGCAGGTGGCCGCGATCGACACCGACGACCCAGTTGCCGGAACCGCGGTGGCGCTGGCGGTCGGCGGCCTGCGGGTGATCGTGACCGCGCGCCGCAAGCCGTATCACCTCGAATCCGACTTCCACGCGCTCGGCCTGCGTCCGCGCGAGGCGGACGTCGTGATCGTGAAAATCGGCTACCTCGAACCGGAGCTGTACGACATGGCCGCGGACTGGCTGCTGGCCCTCACGCCCGGCGGCGTCGACCAGGACCTGCTCCGGCTGGGCCACGGCGGCATCGTCCGGCCGATGTTCCCCTTCGACGCCGACATGGCGGCCCCCTCGCTCACTCCCGAGGTCTTCTGAACACTTTGAGTAGTCAGCGCCGAGGCGGTCCGTGACTCGCCTCGGCGCTGACCTGTGTCTGCACTCGCCGACTTGACAGGCAGGCATTTGACTGCCTTACTGTAAGTGTGCAACCTGACCTGGACAAAGTGTTCAAGGCGCTGGCGGATCCGACCCGCCGGTACCTGCTCGACCAGCTGCGCGAGGACAACGGGCAGACGCTGGGCGAGCTGTGCCGCCGGCTGGAGATGACGCGGCAGTCCGCGACCCAGCACCTCGCCGTGCTGGAGGCGGCGAATCTGGTGAGCAGCGTGCGCCGCGGCCGGGAAAAGCTGCACTACCTGAATCCGGTGCCGCTGCACGAGATGCAGGAGCGGTGGGTGGACCGGTTCGAGCAGCCGCGGCTGCGGATGCTCAGTGCCGTCAAACGTCGAGCAGAGGAAGTCATGAAGCCGAGTTTTGTGTACGTGACCTACATCGAGAGCACGCCGGAAAAGGTGTGGCACGCGCTCACCGACCCCGAGCTGACCGGGCAGTACTGGGGCCACCGCAACGAATCCGATTTCAAGCAGGGTTCGCGGTGGGCGCACGTGCGGACCGACGGGTCCGGAATCGCCGACGTCGAGGGCGAGGTTGTCGAATCGGTTCCGCCGAAGCGTCTGGTCACCACGTGGTTCGACCCGAACGGCCCGAAGGACCAGGAGCCGTCCCGCGCGACGTTCGACATCGAGCAGCACGCGGGAATCGTCCGGCTGACCGTGACCCACGAGGATCTGCCCGACGAGAAGGCGCACCAGGACGTGTCCGGCGGCTGGGCGGCGGTGCTGTCGAACCTGAAGTCGCTGCTGGAGACCGGGCACGTGCTGCCGCAGGCTCCGTGGGAGATGCCGTGACCGCGGCGCGGGAATAGACCCGCGGCTGGGTGCGTTGGGGCCTTGTGAGTGGCGATGCCGGTTCTAACCGGCGTAAACACTCACGAGGCCCCTTTCAGTTGTGCGGCCGGATCGGATGCGCTACTCTCACCGCATACCCCAGGAAGTCGGCCCCGCCGCCCAGGGGTTTCGCCCCCTCACTCAGCGTGAGTCCACGCGACGAGGAACGGCGTCTTTCCCGAAGCCCGTCGCCTGACCCGCTTCGTCTCACTCGGCGGTCCGCTTTACCGCGTCGACTGTCACTGCTCAAGGAGCCACAAACCATGACACAGCAAGGAATTCTCGACATCCACGGCAAGACCGCCACGCTAGGCTACGCCTCCGGCGGCCCGTCCGTGCCGGTGTCCTTGATCCGAACCCACGGCCTGCGCCGCGGCGACGAACTCGTCCTGGCCGACGGTGAACTCGTCTCGGTCAACGGCCGCCCGCCCGGAGAAAAGCGCCCCGATTTCGACAAACTCACCCCGATTCACCCGAACCAGCGACTGGTCCTGGAAACCACCCGGCACCAGCTCACCACGCGCGTCCTGGATCTGGTGGCACCGCTCGGCAAAGGCCAACGCGCCCTGATCGTCGCCCCGCCGCGCACCGGCAAAACCACTGTGCTGCAAGCGATCGCGCAAGCCGTAGCGGTCAACCACCCGGAAGCGCACCTGATGGTGCTGCTCGCCGACGAACGCCCCGAAGAAGTGACGGACATGAGCCGCTCGGTGCACGGCGAGGTAGTCGCGTCCACTTTCGACCGCAAACCCGCTGAGCACACCGCCGTCGCCGAACTGGCTCTGGAACGCGCGAAACGCCTAGTCGAAACCGGCCGCGATGTCGTGCTGCTGCTGGATTCTTTGACCCGCCTGGGCCGCGCGTACAACCTGGCAGCCCGCACCTCCGGCCGAATCCTGTCCGGTGGCGTCGACGCCAGCGCGCTGCACCCGATGAAGAAAATCCTAGGCGCAGCAAGGAACATCGAGAACGGCGGCTCGCTCACCATCATCGCGACCGCTCTGGTAGGAACGGGTTCTCTTGCCGACACGGTGTTCTTCGAAGAACTGAAAAGCACCGGCAACTCGGAACTCCGCCTGGACCGCATGCTCGCCGACCACCGCGTTTTCCCGGCGATTGATTTCTTCGGCTCCGGCACCCGCCGCGACGAGCTGATCATCCCGCCGCAGGAACTCGCCGTGATGAACGAGGTCCGCCGCGCCCTGTCCGCTCAAGACCCGAAGCGAGCCGCGGAACAGTTCCTGGACCAGGTGCGCACGACGAAGTCCAACGCGGAGTTCATCACCCGGGTCAATGCTTCGCTGGCGGTTCCGTCCACAATGGCCGCCTGAGTTGCAGACGGAACGCCTCCGCCTCACCGCGATCGGCCCGCCTCTCGCAGGCGAGCTGTACCGCCTGCATTTGGACCCCGGCATTGCTCGCTGGTACGGAGACTGGACCCGCGCCGACGCAGAAGCCCGCGCCGCGGAGATCGGCCGAAGCTGGCAACGCGACGGCGTCGGCAAATGGCTTGCCCATCACCGGGAATCCGGCGAACTCGTCGGCCGCGGCGGACTGTCCTACCAGGACGTCGATGGCGCGCGACGGCTGGAGATCGGCTGGGCAGTGCGCGAGGTGCACCGGGGAAAGGGCTATGCCACCGAGATCGGCCTCGTTGGCCTGGCCCATGCTCGCGAACTCGGCGTGAGGGAAGTCGTCGCCTTCACCGAGGTGCACAACGTCCGGTCCCGCGCGGTGATGGAACGGCTCGGCTTCACCTACCGCCACGATTTCCCGCACCGCGGCGAACCGTTCGCCCTCTACGAAATCTCCCTCGACTCCTGAGCCGAATTCCCGTTGTTGCCGAACCGGAATCGCCAAGATCTTTTAAGTTCTTCTTGTGCTGTAATCATCCTATATCGCGCTAAAGTCCGATCTCATGAACTCCGACGCGCGACCCAGCCGCAGCACGAGCCGCGCTTCTGCTCGTTGACGAGCGTCCGATCTTCGCTGACCCGCTCGCGGAGCGTTTTCTGGGAGAACGCGCCGAGGAACTCCTCAGCTACCACCAGTCCTACGGCGGGCCACCCAGCACTGGAAACAGAAACTTTTAACCGACAGCAGGCCAGGCGTACGCGGAGATGGTCATGGCCGCAGCAGCCGACCACAGCGAACCCTGGCAAACCTTCCTCAGCGCCGAGCAGATGGCCGCGCTCCTGCGAGACCACCTGCTCGAACCGATAGAGCACGTCCGGCAAAGAGCGACGCTCACCCCGGCCGAATGGAAACGCGGCGACGCACTCCACCCGGCCGAGCTATCCATCCTCACCAGGGCGCGCGTCAGGGAATCGTCACCAGCCACCGATCCGACCGCCGCCGCAAATACCCCCACCAGTACCCAGCGGAAACCACCAGCACCCCAGCCGTAATCGCCAGGTCCAGCAAACTCTGCGACACCAGCACATACCCCAGCGCCAGCACCACCACAACGGGCACCACCGGCCACCCGGGCATCCGCCACACCTGCGGCCGCCGATGCGCTGGCCGCCGTGCCCACAGCACACTGACCGAAATCGCCAGGTACAGCGCCACCACGGCCACCCCGGTCACACCGCTCAGCGTTTCCACCGGCACGAAACACAGCACCGCTTCCGAAACACCCACCACGAGCGTCGCCACCCACGGCGCCCCAAACCGCGGGCTCACCACGCTCAACGCGCGATTCACCGGCGCAGGCCAAGCGTGATCCCGCCCCGACGCGTACAGCACGCGCGAATTCTGGATCACCATCACGATCACCGCGTTCACGATCGCCGCCGCGATGCACAGGCTCACGATCGTGCCGAACGTCGTACTGCTCCAGCTCACCACGAGCGCGGTCAGGTCGAGGTTCCCCAGCGTCGCGAGATCCGGCACGCCCAGCGTGATCGCCACGACCGGCACCAGGATCACCACCGAGCTGATGCCGAGCGTCCAGAACACCGTCCGCGACACCGTTTTGTGCGGCTCCCGCATCTCCTCCGCCAGATACACCGCGGTCGAGAACCCCTGCACCACGAACAACGCCACCGCCAACCCGGCGATCACCGAGACCAGCGCGATCGGGTGCAATCCGTCCAGGCTGGGCCGCACGAGCACCGACGGCGGCCGGTCGCTGTGCGCGAAGCCGAGCACGGACACCACGACGATTGCCACGATCTCGATCACCAGGAAAATCCCGGTCAGCCACGCGTTCGACCGCAGGTTCACCAGGCCCATCCCGGTGGACGCCAGCATCACCAGCGCACCCGCCACCGACGGATCGACGTGCACCGCCACCGCCAGGTAGTCGGCCACTCCGATCGCGATGATCGGCGGCACCACCAGGATCACGATGAACGACAGCATGAAGGTGATCCACCCGGCGAACCGGCTGACCACCGTCGACACCATCGCGTACTCGCCGCCCGAACTCGGCACCAGCGTGCCGAGTTCGGAGTAGCAGAACGCGATCCCGACACACAGCAGCACGGCGAGCCCGATGGCCAGCGCGGTGCCGGTGCCGAGCGAGCCGAACAGCGGCGGGACGAGAACGAACAGTGACGACGCCGGGGTCACGCAGCTCAGCGTCAGCAGAGTTCCGCCGCCGACCCCGATCGATCTGGTCAGCGAGCGGCGCGCGGGCGAACCGGCGGCAGGGTCGGTCTGGACGGGGACCGGAACAGGCGGCATGGGGATCCCTCCGTCGGCGGCGCTGGAATTCGACGGATGGAACAGGACGGGTTTGCCGTTGTCAACGCCGGAAAGACGACGAAATCCGTTGTCGGCCACCCCGGTCAACGGACCATCTGGACACTCTGGGCGACCGTTCGCCACGGTCCAGCTTGCCCACGCCTAGGCCGAGCCGGGATGATCCCGGGATGCAGAGCCAGGACCCGAACCGGCCCGCGCCGCCGGTGGTCGACGACATCTCGAAGCAGATCATCGCCCAGTTGCAAGAGGACGGACGGCGGCCGTACGCCACGATCGGCAAGGCGGTCGGGCTGTCCGAGGCGGCGGTCCGCCAGCGGGTGCAGCGACTGTCCGATTCGGGCGTCATCCAGATCGTCGCGGTGTCGGATCCCTTGCAGATCGGGCTTTTCCGCCAGGCGATGGTCGCGATCACGGTCGACGGGCCGCTCGATCCGGTCGCCGACGCACTGGCCGAAATGGACGAGATCGAGTACGTCGTGCTCTGCGCCGGCCGCTTCGACGTGCTGTGCGAGGTGCTCTGCGCCGACGACGAGGCGCTGCTCGACCTCATCTCCAATCGCATCCGGACGCTGCCCGGAGTGCGCACTGCGGAGACACTCGTGTACCTCAAGCTGCGGAAACAGTCGTACCAGTGGGGCCTGCACCGCGGGTGACGACGAAATCCGAAGATCAGTCCCGATGGAAACGATGAAATTAGTCGTTGTGGGTGGCACTGACGACTGATCCGCTTGCCAACCGGCACCAGCTCGTGCGATAACCGAGAAGTCCGGCCGGTACGCCAGGGTGCGTGCCGGCAGCTTCGAGGCCCGTTTCGAGGAGCCATGACCACGACCGCCGAACCCGCCGGGATCACCACCGGCTCGGGCACTGCCGCACGCGACAACCTCTGGCTGCACTTCACGCGCCACAGCCGCGCCGACACCGCCGACATCCCGGTGATCGTGCGCGGCGAGGGCGCCTACATCTGGGACGACACCGGCAAGCGCTACCTCGACGGCCTCGCCGGGCTGTTCGCGGTGCAGGTCGGCCACGGTCGCGAGGAACTGGCCGAAGCCGCCGCGCGGCAAACGAAGCAGCTCGCGTACTTCCCGCTCTGGGGTCACGCGCATCCGCCCGCGCTCGAACTGGCCGAACGCTTGGCCGTCGCGTCGCCGGGCGACCTCAACCGCGTGTTCTTCACCGTCAGCGGCGGCGAATCCGTGGAAACGGCGTGGAAACTCGCCAAGCAGTACTTCAAGCTGGTCGGAAAACCCACTAAGCACAAGGTGATCAGCCGCGCGCTGGCGTATCACGGCACGTCGCAGGGCGCGCTGTCCATCACCGGAATTCCGGGCGCGAAGGCCGATTTCGAACCGCTCGTGCCGAGCACTCTGCGCGTGCCGAACACGAACTTCTACCGCGCGCCCGAACACGCCGACGACTATGCAGCATACGGCCGATGGGCTGCCGACCAAATCGAGCAGGCCATCGAATTCGAGGGCGCGGATACGGTAGCTGCGGTATTCCTCGAACCCGTGCAAAACACCGGTGGTTGTTTTGTTCCGCCACCGGGCTATTTCGCACGAGTCCGCGAGATTTGCGACAAACACGACGTGCTCTTGGTCTCCGACGAGGTGATCTGCGCGTTCGGCCGGGTCGGCTACGACTTCGCGGCCAAACGCTACGGCTACCAGCCGGACATCATCACCACTGCCAAGGGCCTGACCTCGGGTTACGCGCCGCTCGGCGCGGTGCTGGCGAGCGAGAAGCTGATGGAACCGTTCGCCGGCGGCGAGGCGACCTTCATGCACGGCTCGACCTACGGCGGCCACCCGGTTTCCTGCGCGGTGGCGCTGGCCAACCTCGACCTCATCGAGCGCGAGAACCTTTACGGCCATGTGCTGGAAAAGGAAACCGCCTTCCGGGCGACCCTCGACCGGCTGACCGATCTGCCGATCGTCGGCGACGTGCGCGGAACCGGTTTCTTCTACGGCATCGAACTCGTCAAGGACAAAGCGACCAAGGAGACCTTCACCGCCGGGGAATCGGAACGGATTTTGCGCGGTTATCTCTCGAACGCACTGTTCGAGGGCGGCCTCTACTGCCGCGCCGACGACCGCGCCGAGCCGGTGGTCCAGCTGTCGCCGCCGTTGATCTGCGACCAGCCGCAGTTCGACGAGATGGAGCAGATCCTCCGGGACGCCCTGACCGGAGCCTGGAAACTGCTCTGACCGAAGTCCGTGAAGGACTCCTTGAGGGAATCAGATTCCATCGAGGAGTCCTTCACGGACGGCCGGGTCCCGCTACGCTGATCTTCGTTGCCTACCCAACGGGAGGAAAGCGCGTGGCGCAGTGGAATGACCTGGTCGCCTACATCAGGCAGACCTACCGGGTGATCCGGGACGACCCGGGCGAAATCCGGATCCGGGTCCTGTTCGGCGACGACGCGGAGACGACGGGACGGGCGCAGGTCGTGGTGATCGCCCGGGAGATTTTCGACCAGCGCGAGGACTGGGTGCAGATCGCGACCCCGTTCGCCCGCGTCGACGAGGTCGATCTGCTCACCGTGCTGAGCGAGGTAGGCCAGACGCTGGTGGTCGGCGGGCTCGTGGTGATGGGCGAGCACCTCGTGCTGCGGCATTCGCTGCCGCTGCTGAACCTCGACCTCAACGAGTTCACCGATCCGCTCGAACTCGTCGCCGGTTCGGCCGAACTGCTGGAACAGCAGTTCACCGGGCGTGACGACTACTGAGCCGCCGCAGCCGCGAAAAAGCGGGGCCCTGCTCCGATCAGGGCCCCGCTTTTCGTTGTCTCAGTACGGCTGCGCAGCCGGTGCCCGCGGACCGTCCATCCTGGACTGAACGCTCGGCTCGACCGCCGGGCAATGCTTGCCGCGGCCCGGATTCGTGCCGTCGATCAGGAACGAGTCGGCGGCGTCGGTGACGCACTGGCTCTTCTTGAAGTACGCGCCGTGACCCCAGCCCTCGTAGGTGAGCAGCGGCGCGCCGGACTGCTGCGCCGCGCGCACCGCCCAGCTGTACGGAGTGGCCGGGTCGTAACGGCTGTTCAGCATCAGCATCGGCACGCCCCGCTGGACCGACAACGCGTGCTGCGGGTTGCGCACCGGAGCCGGCCAGCCCGCGCACCCGGTCGCTGCGCTCCAGCCCAGCGGCGAGAAGTGCAGGTCAGGCGACACCCCGGTGAGCGCCCGGCGATAGCTGTCGAGCTGCGGGTAGCTCGTGATCGGCAGCCGCCAGTCCGAGCAGAAGATGCTGTTGAACGGGTTCGGAATGGGAATGTCGTCCTTGCCGAAGTCCGCTCCGATCGGTTTCCCGTCGCGCAGGCTGACCAGGTTCTGCGCGAGCTTGCCCCAGGTGGGGCCGTAGAAGTTCTGCGAGTAGATGCCGACCAGCGCCATCGGGTCGAGTTTGTCGTCCGGGGTGCCGAGTTCGCCGCGTTCGGCGCGGGCGTACAGGTCCGCGGTCACCGCGCGGACGTTCTGGCCGTGCAGCGCGCACGACGTCGTCCGGTCGCACCAGTCGCTGAACTGCTCGAACAACTCTTGCGTGGCCTGGGTTTCCGTCTTCAGGAACTCCCAGGTGCTGCGGATGGAGTGGTCCATGTTGCTGTCGAGCACGAGCGCGCGCACCCGGTCCGGGTACGCCTCGGCGTACTGCTGGCCCATCAGCGTGCCGTAGGAAATGCCGTAATAGGTGAGCTTTTTGTCGCCGAGCGCGGCGCGGATCGCGTCCATGTCGCGCACGACGCTGCGCGTGTCGGAGTGCGTGGCGAGCGGCCCGGTGATCTTCTCGCAGCTGCGGCCGAGCGCTCGGTTGTACGAGAGCAGCTGCTGGAATTCGGCGGAATCCTTCGGCTGTACCGGGTTTTTCGCGGTGAGTTCGTCGAGCCCGCACTTGATCGCGGTGCTTTCCCCGACCCCGCGCGGATCGAACCCGACCGTGTCAAACCGTGCGGCGACCTTCGGCGAGAGCGTCCAGCCGCTTTCCACCTCGCCCGCTCCTGCCCCGCCCGGCCCGCCGGGATCCATGAGCACCGAACCGATCCGGTGCGCGGGATCGGTGGCCTTGCGCCGCGCGAGCGCGAGCTGGATCGTGCCGTCGCCGGGATGGTCCCAATCGAGCGGCACGGTGAGCTTGCCGCATTCGGCGCCCTGCCCGGTAGGACAAGGCTTCCAGTCGATCGCCGCGGGTGCGGCGCCTGCCGGTGCCGCGGTGAACAATGCCGTCGCCGCGGTGACCGCGGTGGTGGCGACCGCCAGTTTCCTGCCCAGACCCAATGCCCTGCCCCTTCGGCGTGAACTGGAGACGTCAGAGCCCACGATCTTGCCAGAAGGTGACGGGTGCCACCAGGGCGGGTTACCGTCCTTTGTGGACAGTTCGGGTGCTGGCCAGATGTACCTGGAAAGCAAGCGGAATCAGCCCATCGGGTCTGGTCAGTGCCGGTGCCTCGGCGAAAAAGGCGGTTTTCAGCGCGCTGGAAGCCGCTTCGCTCAGCGGGAAGACGTTGTAGACGGTCGAGACGAAATCCCAGACCTGATCGAGCGACCCGCTGAAATCGATCTCCTCGGTGCGCCACTGGACGGGACTGAACCCGGCAGGGGCGAGGATTTCGTCCACACCGGCCTGATCCCGCGTGCGCGGATCGCCGAGCTTGGGGATCCGCTGCTCGGCCGGGACGTCGGCGAGGATTTCCCGCAGCAGCTTGCCGAACAGCGCGTAGGTGCCGCCGTCGCTGACTCCGCCGCCGAGGACGAGCGAGAGTTGCCCGCCCGGCCGGAGCACGCGCGCCAGCTCCGCGGCCACCTGGTCGATGTCAGTCATCAGCATGAACGCCATGTGCGACACACAGGAATCGAACGCGTGGTCCGCGAACGGCAGTTGCTGCGCCCGTCCCTCCGCCACCGTCGCCGAACGCTGCCTGGCGAGTGCCAGATCGACGCTCGACACGTCGACCCCGATCGCCTGATGTCCCGCCGCGGCAAGCAGTTCGAGCAGGAATCCGTCGCCGCAAGCCAGATCGAGCACGCGCCCCGGACCGGCGATCTCGTCCCGGAGAAGCTCGTAGCTCGACCGCCCGTCGGCGCTCCGCCCGCCGCCGAACGCGCGCGAGGTAACCGCCGGATGGCTTGCGTGGAAGGCACGAAAGAAGGTTTCTTGCGCGGTCCTGGTCACTCTCCCAACTTACGCACCGGCGCGAAATCCCGCCGTCTCTTTGTAGAATCACCGGATGGCGGACGTGGCGACCGATCGGCGCGAGGCCGAGGTCTGGTGTTCCTACCAGCGTGTGCAACGGGTGCTCGGCAGCGCGCTCGACCGGCAGCTGGAGCGCGACGCCGGGATCTCCGGAGCGGACTACGCCCTCCTCGTCCCGCTCGCGAACGAGCCCGACGGCGTGCTGCGGATGCGGGAACTCGGCGCGACCGTCGAATGGGACCGCAGCCGGTTGTCGCATCACGTGAGCCGGATGTGCAAACGCGGGCTGGTCGTGCGGGAGAACTGCACCGAGGACGCGCGCGGGGCGAACGTCCGGCTCACCGACGCCGGGCGCGCGGCGGTCAAGGCCGCCGAAGGGCAGCACGGCGAACTCGTCCGCCGGTATTTCTTCGACCAGGTCAGCGGCCCCGAGCTGGAACTGCTCGGCCGCGTCTTCTCCCGGATGCTCACCCGGTTGGCGCAGGACTGACCGAGGCCGTCAGCGCTCCGTGCGGGCGCGGTAAGCGGTGCGCCGCAGTGTTGCCGCATCGCCTACCGACCCAGGGGAGCAGAGATGACCAGCAAAACCGTTCTCGTGTCCGGCGCCAGCGTCGCGGGTCCGTCCGCCGCCTACTGGCTGCACCGTTATGGCTATTCGGTGACCGTCGTCGAGGCCGCGCCGCAGCTGCGGCCGGGCGGGCAGGCCGTCGATTTCCGCGGTGAGCAGATGAAGCTCGTCGAGGCGATGGGCCTGCTCGATGACCTGCGGGAGCACGAGACCGCGCTGCGCGAGCAGGTGCAGCTCGACCCGTCCGGACAGCCCGCCTTCACGCTCCCGAGCGGGTTCACCAACGGCGAGCTGGAAGTCCTGCGCGGCGACCTGGCCCGCATTCTCTACGACCACACCAAGGACTACACCGAGTACGTCTTCGGCGATCGCGTCACCTCGCTCGCGGAGACCGCCGACGGCGTCGACGTCACCTTCCGCCACGGCGCCCCGCGCCGCTTCGACCTGGTCGTCGGCGCGGACGGCATCCACTCCGGCGTGCGGACGGCCGCGTTCGGCCCGGAGGCGAAGTTCCGCACCGACCTCGGTTACCACGTCGCCGGGTTCACCGCGCCCAACCACCTCCGCCTCGACCACGCGGGCCTGCTCTACAACGAACCCGGCCTCGGCGCGATCGTCACCAGCCACCGCGACCCGGCTTCCGTCACCGTCGGTCTCACCTTCCGCGGCGACCCGGACGGCTACGGCCGCCCTGACCTGGCTCGCCAAAAGGACATCGTCACCGAGGTCTTCGCCGACGCCGGATGGGAACTCCCGCAGTTGCTCACCGCCGTCGCCGACGCGCCTGACCTGTACTTCGACACCGTCGGCCAGGTCAAGCTGGACTGCTGGTCCCGCGGCCGGGTCGTGCTGCTCGGCGACGCCGCCTGGTGCGCCGGCCCGGGCGGATCCGGCACCGGTCTCGCGATGATGGGCGCGCAGGTGCTGGCAGGGGAACTCGCCGCGGCCGGCGGCGACCACGCGACCGCGTTCGCCCGCTACGAGCAGCGGCTGCGCAAGCCCGCCCGCGTCGGCCAGCGCAACGGTGCCGGTTCGGCCGACTTCCTCGTCCCGGCCACCGAGGAGAAGCTGCGCAAGCGCAACAAGATGTACCGCTCGCTGACCGGTCCGATCGGCCGCCGCGTCTTCGAGTACATGGGCAGCCGCGCCGCGAACGCGGTCAAATTCCGCGAATACCCTCAGCCCCGCGCGCACGCCTTGCCTTGACGCTGAGGAGAAGGTTTAGCGTCGAAGACATGCGGATCGGCGAACTGGCACAGCGGGCCGGGACCACCACGCGGGCCCTGCGCTTCTACGAGGCACAGGGCCTGCTCCCGGCGGCGCGCGCGGCGAACGGCTATCGCGAGTACGACGAGGACGACCTGCGCCTCGTCACGGAAATCCAGACCCTGCGCACCGTCGGATTCAGCCTCGACGACACCCGCCCGTTCGTCGACTGCCTCCGCACCGGCCACGACGCGGGCGACGCGTGTCCGGCGTCGGTCGAGGTGTACCGGCGGAAGCTCGACGAGGTCGAGGCCTGCATGCGCGACCTCGCCGCGGTCCGCTCCGCCCTGCTCGACAAACTCGCCGCCGCCACTGCCCGCCCGGCCGATCCGTGCGCCGCCCCCGCCGAACTCGAGGAGTCCCGATGACCACCGACGCCACCTTCGCCGCCGACGTCCTGGAGCACGGCCAGCCCGTCCTGGTCGACTTCACCGCCGACTGGTGCCCGCCGTGCCGGATGATCGCGCCGGTGCTCGCCGAGGTCTCGGCGGAACGGCCCGGCCTCACCGTGCGCGAGATCAACACCGACGAAAACCCGGAAACGATGCGCGCCTACCAGGTGATGGCGCTGCCGACGCTGATGGTGTTCCGCGACGGCGCCCCGGTCGCGTCCTTCGTCGGCGCCCGCCCGAAGGCGAAACTGCTCGCGGAATTGGACGATCTTCTGGGCTGAACCGGTGGATTTCCCCGTCTGTCCGGTGGTCCGGTGACGGAACAGGTACAAAGAGTGCACGACTTCGGGGAGCCGTGCCATGACTGCTTTCGTGCGCTCTTACCTGTTCCTTCGCCGTGCCATCGGAGTGCTCGGGATCCTGCTGCCGATCGTCGTGATCGTCGGCAAGGAGCTGCTGGAAGGCGGCGGCTTGCTCGGCTCGCTCAGCGGCTACTACTACAGCGATCTCCGGAACGTCTTCGTCGGCACGTTGTGCGCGATCGGCGTCTTCCTGATCGCCTACCGCGGTTACGGCCGCGTCGACGACATCGCGGCGAACATCGCGGCGATCGCCGGCATCGGCGTCGCGCTGTTCCCGACCCAGCCGGTCTCGCCGACGCCCGCCCAGCACGCGATCGGCGTCGCGCACCTCGTGTTCGCCGCGATCTTCTTCCTCACCCTCGCGTTCTTCTGTCTCGTCCTGTTCACCAAGGACGACGGCGCGCCGACCAAGCGCAAACGTTCGCGCAACGCCGTCTACCGGACCTGCGGCATCGTGATGCTCGCGTGCCTGGTGCTGATCGTCGTCAACGGCCTGTTCTTCAGCGCCGCCACCGCGGCCCTGCACCCGACGCTCTGGCTGGAGTCGCTCGCGGTGTTCGCGTTCGGTTTCGCGTGGCTGACGAAGGGCCAGACGCTGCTGGGGGACCAGCCTCAGCCGAGCTTGGCGTAAGCCTCCGAAACCTGGGTCAGCCAGGCTACTTCGGCGGCGAACGTCTTCGCGTCGTGGTCGTCGAACGCGCCGTTGTCCTGGTTTTCCGCCGGGCTCACGCCGGACGTCTTCGCCTCCAGCGCCTGGCGGATCTTGCGGGCCTCGGCCATCGCCTGATCGCCGTTCGGAGCGTCGGCGCGGTCCATGTACGGCCGCAGCGCGCGCCAGCCGTCGCGGATCTCGATCACCCGGCGGTGCAGCCGGTAGTGCAGATCCGACCAGCGCCGATCGGTGTCTCCCTCGGTCGGCGGTTCGAGCGCGATGCCCGGCGAGGATTCGTACAGCGAATGCCACAGCGGGTAAAGCGCGCGATAAGAGCGGTAATTGCGCTGCCACCTGGCGACCGACGACACGTGCTCGCCCCACGACGGCATGGTCAGCCCGAACGACACGAGCACGATGCCCAGCGCGCTGAACACCGACGGCGCGATCGCCCACGCGCCGAGGTGCCAGCCGAGCGCCGGGCTCACGATGTTCACCGCGCGCGTGGCGCAGTAGAGGAAGAGGATCACCGCGCCGACCGCGAGCGTCCGCAGCGTCCGGCGCAACCACACCCTCGACGTGCTCCGCGCGTACGGGAGGCACTGCAGGTAGATCGTCACGCACGGCACGGCTTGCGAAATGATGAACAGCAGCAGGTAGGTGAGGATCACCGGGTCGCTGCTGCCCACCGCAAAGGCGGTGCCCGGGGTGCCCGGCTTGTTGCCGATGGAGAACAGCACGGTCAGCACCACGAACAGCACCGCGCCGGAAATGATCCACGCCCGGATCTGGGACCGGATTTCCGCGGGCGGATTCGCCCACAGCATCAGCAGGAGCTGTGCGCTGATGCAGTACGCGACCGCGGCCAGGTGCAAGATCAAGATCGCCAGGTTGGGCACCCCGAACAGCGAGCCGATGCTGAGCGAGAGCGCACCGAGGGTGAAGGTGACGCACTGCAGGATCAGCGTCGTCATCAGCACGATGTAGGCCGGGTCGCGCCACGAGCGGCGCATCGAGAAAAGCTTGTACAGCAAGGCCGCGTACGAGGAGACCGCCGACAAGGAGAACAGAATGATCTTCAGGGTGTTCACTCGCGCCCCCGGAATGCGGTCAGTGCCCGGCGGGCGGAACGGTGTGCGCGGCGACCTCGGCGGAATTGTTCACGATCGGCGACCATACACCACCGCAACGTGCTGAACTAGGGCCGGAAAACTGGTTCTGGCCTGGGCGAATTCCGAGTGGATCTCCGGTGTCGGCGGCCTGCTCGAGACCTGTCCGCCGCGGCTCTCCGGTGAACGGCGGGAGGCGGGTTCGTGAACGGCCGCAACGGGATGCGCTGGTGGCTAGGGTGTCGCCATGGGTCTTCAGGTGGTGCTCGGGTACGGACCGGCGGGGGCGGCCACTGCCGCGTTGCTGGCCGAACGGGGAGAGCGAGTCCGGGTGATCGGCCGTTCGCCCCGAGAGAACGAACCGGGGCTGGAGCACATCACGCTCGACGCCGCTGACCAGGCCGCGCTCATCGAAGCGACCAAGGACGCGTCAGCGATCTACAGCTGTGCGAGCCCGCCTTATCATCGGTGGGCGACGGATTGGCCGCCGCTGCAGGCCTCGATCTGCGCCGCCGCCGAAGCGAACGGCGCGCTGCTGGTGTCGCTGGGGAATTTGTACGGCTACGGCCCGGTCGATGGCCCGCTCACTGAGAATCTGCCGCTCGCGGCCACCGGAACCAAGGGCCGGATCCGGGCTTTGCTGTCCGGACAACTGCACGCATCGCACGCGGAGGGCCGCCTCCGGATGGTCGAAGTGCTTGCTTCCGATTTTTTCGGCCCCGGAGTGACCGACGGCGGCCATCTCGCCGCCCGGGTCGTTCCGAACGTGCTGCGAGGGCAGAAGGTGCAGGTACTCGGCGATCCGGACGCGCCGCACAGTTGGACGTACATTTCCGATGTCGCCCGCACGCTGGTCGCGGCCGCGCGCGAAGAAAAGGCGTGGGGCAAGACGTGGCATGTGCCGACTGGTCCGCCGCGGTCCGCTCGGGTGATGGTCGCGCTGTTGTGCGAGGCGGCCGGAGTGCCTCCGGTGCCTGTGCAACGCCTTTCCCCGATGTTACTGAAGGCGGGCGCGCTCGTTTCGCCGTTGTTGCGCGAGCTGCAGGAGGTCCGCTACCAGTTCGACCTCCCGTTCGTCCTCGTTTCCCGTGCGGCACAGGAATTCTTCGCTATCGCGCCGACGGCGGAGAAAGATCAATTCGCCAGGACCGTGGCCTGGTGGCGTGATCGATCGGCTACCGTGAGTTGAGTTGCCTGTGCATTCCTCCGCAAATTGCCCAATGTCCTTGAAAACCTGGGCAAGAACGGGCAATCTCGGTGTCGACTGGGTGGGAATCGGCACGAGGAAGTCATGCCATGGGGTCTGCGACATCTGGGTGGGAAGAATCCGAAAATAGCCAGGACATCGCCGTTGTCGGAATGGGATGCCGTTTTCCGGGAGCGCGCAACGTCAACGAGTACTGGGATCTGCTGAGCGAGCCCAAACCGCAGTTTCGGCGAGTGCCGGATTCGCGGTGGCGGCGCGAAGCGTTCTACAACGACGATTTCCGGGACAGCACCGCGGTCTACTCCGACCGCATGGCGCTGCTGGAGGACGTCGGCGACTTCGACGCCGGGCACTACAAGATCCCGCCGAGGCGGGCCAAATCGCTCGACCCGCAGCACCGGCTGCTGGTCGATCTGACCCGCGAAGCGCTGCAGGACGCGGGATGGGAAGCCGAGGGGTTCGACCGCGACGACACGTCGGTGATCATGTCGCTCAGCGACAGCGGCTACCGCGACATGAGCACGCTGCACCTGCGGCTGAAACAGCTGGTCGGCGGCGAGTTCGGCCGGGCGGGCGATCCGGCGATGGCCGAGGCGGCGTCCGCGGTCAGCGGCCTGCACGCCACCGCGATGGCCGGGCTGCTGCTCAACATGGGGCCGAGTTCGATCAGCAACGTCTTCGACCTGCACGGCGAGAGCTACGCGCTGGACTCGGCCTGTTCCGGCGGGCTGACCGCGGTGGCGAACGCGGTGTTCGCGCTGCGGGCGGGCCGGTGCCGGATTGCCGTCGCTGGCGGCGCACAGCTGGTCTTGGCCCCGGATTTGTTCGTGGGCCTGTGCCGGATCGGCGCGATCTCGCGCACCGGCGAATGCCGTCCGTTCGACCGCCGGGCGGACGGTTTCGTGCTCGGCGAGGGGGCCGGCGTTCTGGTGCTGCGCACGCTCGCGGACGCGCGGGCGGCGGGGGACCGGGTCTACGCGGTGATCCGCGGCGTCGGATTGTCCAACGACGGCACGGTCAAGGGCGGCATGATGCCGCAGGAATCCGGCCAGTTGCGAGCATTGCGGCGGGCTTACCGGGACGCGGGAGTCGACCCGGCGTCGGTCGGTTTCCTGGAGGCGCACGGCACCGCGACCGCGGTCGGCGACGACGTGGAGATCAGCGCACTGGCCGAGCTGCGCCGCGGCGCGGAGGACGCGGCGTATCTCGGCGCGGCGAAGTCGGTGGTCGGCCATTCCCTTGGCACCGCCGGAATCGCAGGTCTGATCAAGTCCATTTTGTCCGTCCACAAGGGACAGATCCTGCCGCAGCCGGATTTCGAACAGGCAGATCACCTGCCGCTGCAAGACGCCGGGCTCCAGGTAGCCGGCCAGGTCACGCCGTGGGACAGCGACGGACCGCGCCGGGCCGGAGTAAGCGCGTTCGGCTTCGGCGGCTCGAACGTGCACGTAGTCGTCGAGGAAGCGGCGCAGGAGACTCCGCCCGTCGAGACGTCGCGGCTGTTGCTGCTCACCGCACGGGACCGAGCCGGGCTGGCTAGGCACGCCCGGGAGATGGCCGAGACGCTATCCAGCGAGAACCCGCCGCTGGCCGCCGTCGCCGGCACCCTCGCCCGCCGGACGCTCTTCCCGGAGCGACTCGCGGTAGCCGCGGACGACGTCGCTGATGCGGTCTCCAAGCTGGTCACCGCGTCGGTCGCCCTCGAATCCGGACAGCTCGGCGAGCTGGTGCCGGACGTGTTCGCGGGCGTCGTGTCGCCAGGGAAGGAGCCGGTCGAGGACGGCGTACCGGCCGAGCTGGCCCCGCGCGCGGTGAAGGGTGCCGGACTGAGGCCGGTCGCCGACGGCCTGCCGCACTGCACGCTCCCGCCAAGCCCGCTCAGCCCGCGCCGGCACTGGGTCGTCGACGACGCGAAACTCGCCAAAGCGCAGTCGTTGGAACCGCTCGGCGCCACCGCGGCACCGGCCGAGGAGACGGAGGAGACGACGTCCGCGCGAGACGTGCTGGCGGTCGTACTCGAAGAAGTCGCGCGGACGACGGCGTTTCCGGTCAGCGAGTTGTATGCCGGGCAACTGCTCGTGGACGACCTCGGATTCGACTCGCTGATGGTCACCGAACTGGAAGGTCGCTTGCGCAAGCGGTTCCCGGGCTTGCCTCTGGAGGTCGATCAGTCGAGTGCGCTGACAGTAGGCGCGGTGGCCGGAATGCTAGCTCCCGCAACGGCTTTGGCACCGACCGCTCCGGTTTCGGACGCTCCGGCTCCGGTTCCGGTCTGGGACCCGGCGAGCGCGGCGATCGAGGAGTTCCCGGAGGCAGCGGCGATCGAGGCGCGACTGAAGGAGTTCGACGACCTCGGCGTGCCGAATCCGTACTTCCGCAAGCATCAGGGACGGATGGACGCCACGACATCGGTGGCCGGCCGGGAGTATTTGTCCTTCTCCAGCTACAACTATCTGGGGCTGGCCGGACATCCGGCAGTGACCGCGGCGGTGCATGAAGCTGTCGAGCGGTACGGAACTTCGGTGTCCGGCAGTCGTTTGCTCGCCGGTGACCGCGACTTGTCGCGCGACTTGGAGACGGAGCTTGCCGCGTTTCTCGGAGTCGAGGACAGCCTGGTACTGGTGAGCGGACACGCGACCAACGTCGGCGCGATCGGCCACCTAGTCGGACCGGGCGACCTGATCGTGCACGATTCGCTGGCACACGACAGCATTCTGCAAGGCTGTGCGCTGTCTGGCGCGACACGGCAACCGTTTCCGCACAACGACACAGCACGACTGGAGGACGTGCTGCGTCGGTCCCGATCACGGTTTCGGCGAGTGCTGATTGTCGTCGAAGGCGTGTACAGCATGGACGGTGATGTCGCTGATTTGCCTGCGCTGATTGAACTTAAGCGACGCTATGGCGCGTTGCTGATGGTGGACGAGGCGCACAGCATCGGCACGATGGGCCCGCGAGGAGCAGGGATCGGGGACCACTTCGCGGTCGACCGTTCCGGAGTTGATCTTTGGATGGGCACCCTGTCAAAGTCGCTGGCCGGGTGTGGAGGATATCTAGCCGGATCAGCAAAGACGGTGCGCTGGCTGCGATACTCGTTGCCCGGTTTTGTATACAGCGTAGGGATCACTCCAGCGAATGCCGCCGCTTCCCTTGCCGCGCTGAGGATCTTGCGGGAAGAACCGGAACGGTTGGTACGGCTGCGAGACAATTCCAGATTGTTCCTGGAACTGGCGACAGCGGTAGGCCTGCCGACCGGGTCAGCAGGAGACACACCAATCGTGCCGTGTGTAGTAGGAGGCTCGGATACCACGCTGAAACTGGCCACGGCACTGTACGAGCGCGGGGTAGTGGTAGACCCGATCCTGTACCCGGCGGTGGACGAGGAACAAGCCCGATTACGGTTCTTCATCACCAGCGAACACCGGGAAGACCAGTTGAGATACGCCGTAGGAGCAGTGGGAACGGAACTGGCCAAGCTGCAGGCAAAGTGAGGTAGCCCAAGCAACACACCAAACCGCCACCGCTGCACCCAACTCGAGGTGCACCCACACCACCCCCGCACCCCGATACGAAGCCAAAATGCGGTCTGAGGGTGTTTGTCAAGGCATCTTTCCCGCCTTGACAAACACCCTCAGACCGTCAGCACAATCAAGCTTCGGGGTGCTCCACGCACGCCCGTGCGCAATGTCGCCGCCAGGCGACGAGCCGCACCCAACCCAAGCTAAAGAAGCGACCGCTCAATCCGATCCATAGGCTTCTCCCCCGCCTCAGGAGCCCCCGCAATAGGCTTGGCAGGCGTCCCCATCCGCTCCGACAGCAGAAACGCGATGATCTCCGCCTCCTGCTCCTGCGCGTCGTCATAAGTAGCGCGCATCAACATGTCCCGGACAATGTCCGGATCCAGATTGGGAAACAGCGAGCGAGCGCTCTCGTCGTCAAGGAGACCCGAGCCGCGATGGCAGCAGATGATGTGACCCAGCTCGTGCAAGATGATGTGCTCCTGGTGCGCCCCGGTGGTGTTGGCGTCGAAGAAGATCAGGTCCTCGCCCCGCGCGGCTACCCACATTCCGCACGGGTGCGACGCCGGCATCGGCAGCGGCACGAGGGTGATCGGCCGCTCGCGGATCTCGCCGAGGCGCGCGCAGAGGGCGGCCAGGTCGTATTTCGGCGGAAGGCCGAGTTCGGCGATCCGCTGGGCGCCTTCGTCGCGCATCCGCCGCAGCTGCTCGCGCCGCTGCGGGGCTTCGGACGGGGTGCCGGTCACCGTGCTGCTTCGTCCGTGACCGGGGGCAGCCCCTGCATTTTGCGGTACTGGTCCATGATCGTGGTGATCGCCTGGAGGTTTTCCTCGCGCATGCCCGCCGCGCGCATCGCGACCGCTCGGACGCCCGCCTGCCGCATCGCTTCGACCGCGGCCAGCTCCGACAGCACCGATCCGGCGACCTCGTCGTCGAAGAAGTACGCGACGGACACTCCGAAGAATTTCGCCAGCGCGGCCAGCAGCTCCTGAGAGGGATTGGTCCGTTTGCCGGTGCGCAGCTGAGACAAGTACACCGCGCCGGCCTTCAGTTCCGGCGACGCCCGCTTCAGCTCCGCTGCCACCTCGGCGTTCGTCCAGTGTCTTCCTTGCGGGCGCACCGTGCGGAAGAGGTCGTCGAGTCTGGAGGCCAGGGTGGGCCGGACATCGCCCGGCTGAGTGTCTTCGGACATGCTGCTACGCCCCTCCAGTTGCAGCTGATTGCTCTCAGCTAAGGCGACTATCTCAGATTAGCTCACAGTTGACAATCGCCGGAGGGCTCCACAAGACTGTGCCTCAACGAGATAGCTGGTGGCTAACTCGCCACATCCGGGCAGAGCGGCAGGCGTAGTACCGGCCCGGGGCGACGCTGGGGGTGTCGCCCCGCTCGGTCCGCCGAGGCCGGGCCCGGAGGCAGCAGAAGCACGATCGGACTGCCTCCGGGCCGGGCGCACAACGCCATCCGGCAACTCGTGACACAGCTCGTCGAGTACTCGCACGGCTGCCGGTGGACTGCGGCCGGGTTGCGGAAGTGGCCCGTTCAGCGTCCGACGGCTCCCCGGAACACCCCCGGCCTTGCTTGCCGCCTAGTCAGCGGAGGGTGCCAGCAAGCTCGCCGGGTTGTGCCGGTCCGGCCTGGCGCAGCGGTGTCGAGCACCCGTCCTCTGGAGCGCCTTGGCGAGTGGCCGAGCATGGCCCTCGGGGCGACTCCGGAACGGCGAAACTGTGCCCGGTTGATGGCCAAACGCGCCGGTGGTTTTGGCTCGTCGCTTCCCAAGGCTCCCCGGCGAGCATCCCGCCTGCACACAGCTTGCGAAGATGTTTCCGGTCCGGCTCTTCGCGCCCGCTCAGGGCGTCTGCGGTCGAGCCTCGTCGGGCCACCCAGAACGCCGCACAACACTGCGGCCGCACCGGCGAAGGCGTCAGCGACCCGCTTCCGACCCAGCGCATCGCGCCCGTCCGGCAACCGGGGCGTCGGCGGTCGAGGCTCGCCGGGTGATCAAGAATGCTGCTCGGGCACGGCAGCCGCGCTTGCGGAGGCGTCAGCGACCCGCTTCGGCCCGGCGCATCGCGCCCGTTCAGCAGGCAGCGCGTCAGCGATCGAGGCTCATCTGGCCACGCAGAACACCGCTCAGCACCGCGACCGCCCTGGCGAAGACGTCAGCGAACCGCTTCCGGCCGACCTCATCGCGCCCGTTTCAGCAGCAGCGCGTCAGCGGTCGAGGCTAGTCGGGCCATCGGAACGCCACCCAGCACCGCGGCCGCACCAGCTAAGGCGCTAGCGAACCGCTTCCGGTCCAGCGAACTGCGCCCACTCGGCAGCCCACCGCGCCGCGCGCCGGTGGTCCAGCACTCGCCGCGCCACCCAGAATCCTCCGCCCAGCACCGCGACCGCGCACAGCCAGCAGAAGGCCGCGACCAGCACGCCGTTCGTGACCGCGTCCGCGTGCGTCAGCGGGGCGGTGGTCTGCTTGCCGGTGTCGTCGAGCCAGATGTCGGTGGTCGAACCCTCGGTCGCGGAAGCGCTGGGCACCGTGATGATCCCGGTCCGCTGCACGCTGTTCGGCGGCTTCCAGACCGCGTTCACGCGCGCGGTGTTGGCGATCGGCGCGCTGTCGCCGACGGAAGCGGCCGGTTGCGCGGCCGTCGTGAGCACCGTGGCGGTGACCTGGTGCCGCGACTGCAGCTGCGCGTCCGACGCGGCCGTCTCCGCGGTGATGTCCGCGCTTCCGATCATCATCGCGAACGGAATCGCGATGAGCGCCAGCAGCGTGACGATCCCGGCGAACACGCCTTCGATCCGGTCCGACCGTCGCACGAGCGGGTTGCGCACGACGCCGAGCCGTCGGAGCAATCGTTTACCAGGGTGTGGTGGTCTGCCTGCCCGAGTCCTGTTCCGCATGGCTCCCATCGTCCTCTTTCGCGCGCGCGAGCGCTGTGTCCCGCACAACGTTTTTCGCGTTTTTCCTGGGGATCCGGTGTGTTTCTGCTTACCTCCGGGCCAGGGGTTTACCCGTGTGGGTGACGACGAGCGGCGGTTTGGCCTGTGGTGGCACAGTTTTGGACCAGCCGAGGCGAGTGGTCCAGGCCAATGTCTCGCGGACTGGGGTGGCCCAGAGCACGTTGCCGGGGTTGATCTTTCGCCGGGATCGTCCGCGAATGGGTTGCGGTACCGATGGTTCGGCGATGCGGGCGCTTCGGCGGAACGTCTGATTCGCACGGTTCACGTTGGCGGGTAAGCGATCTCGTGCCATCGCGCAGCGGACGCTGGCTGTTCGCCGGGCGGCAACCGCCGGTTTCCATCGCGGACAGCCCGGGCAGGCTTGCCCGGGCTGTCGGGAAAACGCGCACCGCCGTCCGACCCGAATCCGGGTCATCGCCGAACACAAACCGAGGGACAATCCCGATATCCGGGAGCCATTCAGTCGACCAGGCGAATCGTCGCGGTAGGGCTGTGCGAACGCCGCCGGGTGATCCCGTGTTCGGCGACGATTCCGAGTTGGATGCTGCGATCGGCGGGCGCCCAGTAGCCCGTGCGCACGAAATAGCCGTCCATTGTGCAGAGCCGGTTCGCGCTCTTGCGGGAACTGATCGCTTCCCAGCCCCATTGCCGTCCGGTCTCCTCGACGCCGTTGCGCCGCACGTGCAGCCGCGGGTTCCCGATCTCCCGGCAGTACGCGCTGCCGTCCGCGATGTACAGCACGCCGTCGACCTTGTAGAACCGCTTGCCGTCCAACAGGCTCACCTGGCCGGACAGGGTGAAGTGCACCCTGCCGCCATTAGCCCCGTCCATCGTCCAGTCGAGACAGAATTCCTTCGTCGGAACCTCGAGCGACTGGGTCATGGCCGTGTCTCCTTTGCTCGCCTGCCGGAGCGTCCAGGAAAATATAAGGAAGAAACGAGTGTCCGGCAGGTATCGGGAACCGTTTTCACCCAAAGAGGCCCGCTGACCACGCATCGTGGTCAGTGCCCGATTAATCGGTGGAATTACCGCCGATGGGGTAAGGCGGATACGATAAGTGAATTCGCCTTGCCCGAAACCGGTGGCCGCCCGGCGGTCCCGGGGCCGACGAACCGCGCGCGCCATGTCGGCAGCGTGACATCTCCCATGACGCTTGTCATAGCAGCGGCCGTGTGCGACCCTCGCTTTATGACGACTGTCATGACCGCCGTGCGCCCGGCCACCGCCGGTTCCGTGGCCGATCTCGTCCGCGCCTGCTCGCCGGAATCGCTGAGCCGCCGGTTCACCCTGGGCGGTGCGATCGAACCGGACGCAGTCCTGTCCCGGTACCGGCGGTTCCTGCTCGTCGGCACCGCTCTCGTCGCTGAGGCATCCGGCGTCCCTGCCGGGCTGCTGAACGCGGTTCCGGAGGACGGCCACCGCGTCGAACTGGGGCTGCTCGTCGCCGACCGGTGGCAGCGGCAGGGCATCGGCCGCGGCCTGGTCAGGCTGGCCGCGGAGGAGTGGCAGGGCTGGACGCTGCACGCCACCGTGCAGGAAGGCAACGTCGCCGCGGAAGGATTGCTGCGGGCGTGCGGGTTCCGCTACGTCCCGGGGTACGGCGGCGAGAACGAGTACGAGCTGACAGTCACGGAGGAGACGCTCGATGACGGAACGGCCGGCGCGCGACCGGATGGTCTTCAGTGCTGCGCAGTTGCTGCGTACGCAAGGCCTGAGCGGCACCGGAATGCGCGAGGTAGTAGCGCATGCCGAGGCGCCGCGGGGGTCGCTGCAGCACTACTTCCCGGGCGGTAAGGAACAGCTGTTCGGCGAAGCCATCGACTGGACTGGCCGCTACGCCGCGCGCCGCGTGACTCGCGCCATGGACTCTCTCGCGGACCCCACGCCGTCCGCGCTCTTCGCTGCGGTAGTCGAGTACTGGCGCGCAGAGTTCCTTGAGATCGGCTACGACTACGGCTGCCCGCTAGTAGCCACGGTCGCCGACACGGCGGCGTCGAGCGAACCGCTGCGCGAGCGCGCGAACGACGCGTTCGTTGAGTGGCGGAAGCCCATCGTGTCCGCGCTGGAGCAGATGGGCGTACCGGCGGCGCGCGCTGCTTCATTGGCAGTGTTGATGATCAGCGCGCTTGAAGGAGCCATAGTGCTGGCGCGCGTGGAGCGTGCGGTGACGGCGCTCGATACCGTTGTCGAGGAGCTAGGTCCAGTTCTCGACGCCGCAGTGGACAAGCGCCGCCGTCGCTAACGCCTGTCGAGCTTCGCGCGCAACGTGGCGACGGTGTCCGGGTCGTGCAGCAGTTCGGCGAAGTGCTTGGACTCTGAATCCATCCGCTCTTCGACGCTCTCGTCGGTTCGGTCGTGCAACAGCGCGCGCGTGGCAGTCACGGCGCGCACCGACCGGGTGGCGAGCGTCGTGACGCGTTCCTCGACGCGCTTACTGAGCGCTGTCGCGTCAGGGAGCACTTCGTTGACCAACCCGAGTTGCGCTGCTTCGGCCGCAGGCAGGCGCTCTCCGAACAGAAGCAGCTCTGTCGCACGCTGTCGACCGACTAGGCGCGGCAGTGCGTAACTGCTGCCGAACTCCGGCACCAGTCCCAACGGTACGAACGGAAACTGCAGGTAGCTGCGTTCAGTGGCGTAGACGAGGTCACAGTGCAACAGCAGGGTCGCGCCGATGCCGACAGCCGGACCGTCGACTGATGCGACTACCACTGCCTGCGTCGCGAGCAAAGCGTCCTGAAAGATCCGCGCGGGCGTCTTCGTGCGGTCTCCGGCTTCGTGCGCGAGGAAGTCACCGAGGTCGTTGCCAGCGGTGAACGCGCCGCCAGCTCCGCGCAGCACGACGATAGGCGTGCGGACGGCGTCGAAGGCGTCAGCGAGGGCGACGTACATCGCCTTCGTGAGCGCGTTCCGCTTCTCCGGCCGGTTGATGGTGATGGTGGTGACCTGTCCGTCGACAGTCGTCTCGATGCTCATTCACAGCTCCGCAACAGCAGCGAGCAGCAGATCGACTTCGGCTGCAGTCGTGTACGGCGCGATGCCCGCGCGTACGGCACCAGCGTCGCCAAGGCCGAGATGCCGTGCGCACTCGATGGCGTAGAACGTCGAAGCGGGCGCGTTGATCCCGCGTGCGCCGAGACGCTCGTACACAGCCTGCGGCGTCAGGCTGGTGACCGAGAACAACACTGTCGGCGTACGACGGCGCGTCGGCGAGCCGTAGCGCACAACGCGCGGCAGCGCAGCGAGACCGTTGTCCAACCGCTGCAGCAGTGCGTCTTCGTGCGCTTCAAGCGCCGTAAGCGACGTACGCAAACGTTCGCGACGGCTGCCGTCGCTCGGCACGAGCCCAGCGAGGAAGTCGATAGCCGCAGTAGTGCCCGCGAGCAGTTCGTACGGCAACGTGCCCAGCTCGAAGCGCTCAGGAACCGCGTTGCTCGACGGCAGCAGCTTGTCCGGCTGCAGGGTCTCCAGGAGGTCTGGTGCGGCGGCGAGAAGACCAAGGTGCGGGCCGAGGAACTTGTACGGCGAGCAGGCATAGAAGTCAGCGCCCAGAGAGGCGATGTCGACCGGCGAGTGCGGGGTCAGATGCACGCCGTCCACGTAGCTCAGCGCGCCTGCTTCGCGTACCGCGTCGGTAATCGCCGGGATATGCGGACGAGTGCCGAGCAGGTTCGACGCCGCAGTGACCGCGACCAGCCGTGTCCGGTCAGTGAGCAGCTCTGTGATAGCTGACGTCGGCAACTCGCCGGTCTCCGGATCGAAGTCCGCCCAGCGGACAGTCGCGCCGCGTGCTTCGGCAGCCTGGACCCACGGCCGGACATTGGCGTCGTGGTCCAGCCGGGTGACCACGACCTCGTCGCCCGGACCCCAGCTCTTCGCGAGCGTGCGGGAGAAGTCGTAGGTCACCTGGGTCATGCTGCGACCGAACACGACGCCTTCCGGGCGGGCACCGAGCAAGTCAGCGACGGCTTGGCGGGCTTCGCGCACGACACCGTCCGCGCGTCGCTCCGCCGCGGTGACAGTGCCGCGGTTCGCGATAGCGGCGCAGAGGGTCGAGGACACTGCTTCGCCGACCACATCCGGTACCTGGGAACCGCCAGGTCCGTCGAAGTGGGCAGCGCCGCTCTCGAGCGCGGGGAAGTGCTTGCGGATCGCGTTCACGTCGTAGGCCACGGCTGCCAGCTTGCCTGATCCCCGGGCGAGTGTCGTGCTCCGCGCGGGTGCGATCATGCCGCTGTCCCGTTGCCCTTGGAGAGGGGTTCGCCGGTGCTCGCCGAACAGGTCGAGAAACTGCTCGCCCAGCCGTTGCCGTGGCCGATCGTGCAGGCAGGCGACCCCGTGCTGCGCGCCGCGGCCCGCCCGTACGAGGGCGAACTGAGCGACGACATGCTGTCCGCGCTGATCGAGGGCATGAAGGAGACCATGCACGCCGCGCCGGGCGTCGGTCTCGCCGCGCCGCAGATCGGCCTGCCGGTCCGGATCGCGGTCGTCGAAGACGGTGCACGCGAACGCCCGGGGGTCGCCACCCTTGCCACGCGTGGGATCGTCCCGCTGCCGTTCCGCGTGCTGGTAAACCCCACATACACCCGAGTGGGCGACGAAACCGCCGCGTTCTTCGAGGGCTGCCTCAGCGTGCACGGTTGGCAGGCCGTCGTCGCGCGAGCCCTGCGGATCCGCCTTCGCGGCAGCGACGAAACGGGTGCGGCGCTGGACGAGGAATTGTCCGGCTGGCCAGCACGAATCGTCCAGCACGAGACCGATCACCTGCACGGGATCCTGTACCTGGACCGAGCCGAACTGCGCTCGCTGTCGACCCACGAGGCCGTCGCCCGCCGCTGGACCCAGCCGACTCCCGCCGTCGCCGCCCGCGAACTGGGCTTCGACCTCCCCTGACTTCTTCGGCACCGTTTTTTGTCGGTGCCCGCTGATACGTTCCTCCGCAGTTGGCCCGCCCGGGGCCTGCCACTGGGGAGGAACCTCGTGAACTCGTTGCAAGACAAGGCAAAACTCTTCCGCGAACTGCACGCGGCGGACGTCCTCGTGCTGCCGAACGCCTGGGACGCGGGCAGTGCGGTCGCCATCGAACGCGCGGGCGCCCCAGCGATCGCCACGACCAGCGGCGGCGTCTCCTGGGCGCTCGCCCGAGGCGACGGCCAGCACCTCTCTCGTGCGGAAATGCTGTCGGTCGTCGCGCAAATCGCCGCAGCCGTAGAGGTCCCGGTGACGGCCGACGTCGAAGGCGGGTACGGCCTAGCCCCTTCCGCCGTCGCGGAAACCGTGACCGGCGTAGTCGAGGCAGGGGCGGTCGGCGTGAACCTGGAAGACTCCCGAGCCGGAACTCTGACCCTCTTCACCCCAGACGAACAGGCAGAACGCTTCACCGCAGCCCGCGCCGCCGCCGCGACGGCTGGCCTCTCGGAGTTGTGGATCAACGCCCGAACGGACGTGTACCTGTTCGGAATCGGCGAGCCCGCTGGCCGCTTCGACGACGTGCTGACCCGAGCCCGCGTTTACGCCGAAGCCGGGGCGGACAGCATCTTCGTTCCAGGCCTGGTCGACGTCGAGGTGTTGGCGGAACTGGCAAAGTCCTCGCCGATCCCGGTGAGCGCCATGGCCGGACCAGGTGCGCCCCCAGTGTCGGACCTGGCAGCGGCCGGAGTGCGCAGGGTGAGCGTGGGAACGTCGATCGCCCAGGCGGCTTACTCCCTGGCCCACCACGCGGCGGCTGAGGTGCTGAAGCAGGGGACTTATGGGGAGGTGACCGGTGCGCTGGACTTCGGAACGGTGAACGGCTGGTTCAGCTGAGCCCCGGTCACGGCTTGTTTGGGCGGGAACCGCTTGGGGCTGAGCTGGGCGGCTCCAAGCTGGCGGATCGTTGCCTGGGGCCTGTTTTGGGCTGCGGCGAAGCACGAATCGGGACTGATCAGCCGAAGCGAGCCGGGGGTGAGGTGAGCATTTCCGCCGAGGCAGTCGGCGACTAGCCCCGTCGCGAGGCGGCGCGGCGGGCGAAGGCACGCGGGTGCCAAACCGGACGGCCCTGTCATGATTTCCGTGTAAGCCACGGATGCTTTCTTCTTTATTCTAGTGGAGTGGTATGCGGTTGGGGAAGAGGGTGACGAGGGTGTTGAGTGCTTGTTTCCAGCCTGAGGTTCCTGTTCCCGATGGTCCGCCTCGGTGGCTGGTGATGTTTCGGAGTCCGAGGTAGAGAAGCTTCATTGCCGCAGTGTCGCTGTCGAAATGCCCGCGGTTCTTGGTGAGTTTCCTGAGTTGAAAGTTGATGTTCTCGATCAGGTTTGTGGTGTAGACGACCCGGCGAAGCTCGGGCGGATAGTCGAGAAATGGCGTGAAATCGTTCCAGGCGTGTCGCCACACCTGGACGGCGGCAGGGTATTGCGTGCCGAATTCTTTGTCGAAGTTCTTGAGTGCGATTTCGGCGGCTTCAACGGTGGGCGCGGTGTAGATTTCACGCATTCCGGCGGCGACTTTTTTGCGGTCGCCGTAGGAAATGAACCGCATGGCGTTGCGGATCACGTGTACGACGCAGGTTTGGACCACCGTGTCGGGAAATGCCGAGCGGATCGCGTCCGGGAGGCCGGTCAGCCCGTCACAGCAGGCGATCAGGATGTCCTTCACGCCTCGGTTGCGCAGGTCGGCGACGACCTTGGCCCAGAACTTCGCCGCCTCGGTGTCGGCGATCCAGAGCCCGAGGGCGTGTTTGCGGCCCTCGACGTCGACGCCGACGGCCAGGTAGCCGACCTTGGTGGTGACGACGCCCTTGTCCTTGACCCGCAGCCGCAGCCCGTCGACATAAAGAATCGGACACATTTCGTCCAGGGGGCGGGATTGCCACAGGGCGATCTCGTCGGTGACCACTTCGGTCACGTTGGAGATCAGTTCCCGCGACGCGTTCACGCCATAGACTTCGTGCAGATGGGACTCGATGTCGCGGGTGGTCATGCCGCGTGAATACAGCGACAGGATCGCTTCGTCGATATTGCCGAGCCGCCGAGCCCGTTTCGGCACGATCGCGGGCTCGAACGACCCGTTCCGGTCACGTGGAACCGATACCTCAACCGGGCCGTTCGTCGTGGACACCGTTTTCGTCGACCGGCCGTTGCGCGAATTGCCGCTCCCGTTGCCGGCGGGGTCGCCTTTCTCGTAGCCGAGATGATGTGTCATCTCGGCTTCCAGCGACCGCTCCAGCACTGCCTTGGTCATCCGGTTCAGCAATTCCTGCGCGCCCAACGCGCCGCCATTCGCATACGCGTCTTTCACCAACGCGTCAAGCCTCTCCGGCGACAGCGCTCCGGCCAGGGCCTCGCCGGCCTCGGAACCCCCGGCCTGAGCAGATGTGTTCTCAGTCACAGATGGAGCCTTTCTGGATCGCATCGAGCGATCCGATCTTGGTCCATCCGCGGCTTACACAGTTGTCATGACACGGCCAACCGGACGAGACACCCCGTGACTTGAGCAGCCTCACCAGGCATGCTCTTCCGCGCCGCGCCGACCACTCAACCCGGACTCACCCGACCACCAACCGCCTGCTCCGTTCCAAATCCAGCAACCTTCGCTTGCACTCCACCCCAGCCGCGTAGCCGGTCAGCGATCCGTCGCTGCCCAGCACCCGGTGGCACGGCACCACGATGCCGATGGGGTTCCGGCCGTTCGCGAGGCCGACCGCGCGGGACGCCGTCGGGCGCCCGATCGACTCGGCCAGCTCTCGGTAGGTCGTCGTTTCGCCGTACGGGACCTGAAGGAGCGCCCGCCACACCGTCTCTTGGAAAGGAGTGCCACTGAAAGCTAACGGAAGGTCGAACTCGACCCGGTCGCCAGCGAAGTATTCGTTCAGCTGACGTGTCGCCGCGACGAACGGGCGGTCGTCCCGGTCGCCGAAAGCGGCGCGTGGCGGGCGGTACTGCTCGTCGCCGATGTACAGGCCGGCCAGGCCGCCGTCGCGGGCCATGAGGGTCAGCGGGCCTTCGGGACTGTCGATGACGGTGTGCACCACGATCATGCCGACACCGCGGGAATCCGGTTGATCGGGTGGTCGCCGGTCGCCCAGAGGTGCTGGACCGCGTATGCGCGCCACGGCTGCCACCGGCCGGCGTGGGCGGTCAACGCGGCTGGACTCGTTGGCAGGCCTAGGGTTTCGGCAGCGATCTTCACGCCCAAATCGGTCGCGACGAAGGCGTCCGGATCGCCGAGGGCGCGCATGGCGATGCTCTCGATCGTCCACGGGCCGAAACCCGGCAGCGCGCCCAGTTGCGCGCGGGCGTGGACCCAATCGCCGCCCGCGGTCAGGTCGACGTCGCCGGAGACCAGGGCCGACACGAGACCCAGCAAGGTCGCGCGGCGGGACTTCGGCATCGCGAGCGTTTCCGGGTCCAGTTCCGCCAGTGCCTCGGGCGACGGGAACAGGTGCGTCAGGCCGCCTTCCCGATCCTCGACCGGGGTGCCGTGCGCCAGGACCAGCCGTGCTGCGTGAGTACGGGCGGCCGCGGTCGAGACCTGCTGGCCGAGAACGGCTCGCACGGCGAACTCGGCTGAGTCGGTCGTGCGCGGGACCCGCCTGCCCGGAGCTGCGGCGACCAGGGGAGCGAGGGTCGGATCCGCGGCGAGTTGCTCGTCGACTGCCACCGGGTCGGCGTCCAGGTCCAGGAGCCAGCGGCAACGGCTGATCGCGGCGGCCAGGTCGCGCAGGTCGGTAAGGCTCAGGCGGCACGCGACGTGGTCCGGCTCCGGACGGAGCGACACCACGCCGTGGCCGTGCGGCAGTCGCAGGGTGCGGCGGTAAGCGCCGTCGCGCCATTCCTCGACGCCGGGGACCGCGGTGGCGATCAGGTGCCCGAACAGGTTGTCCGGGCACAACGGCCGACGGAACGGGAGCCGCAGCGACAGCACGCCCGGCGACTTGGCCCGCTTGCCGCCGCGCATGCGGGAGCGCAGTTCGCTCGGCGTCAGCGCGAAAACGGCCCGCACGGTTTCGTTGAACGTCCGGATGCTGGAGAACCCCGCCGCGTGCGCGATATCGCTCATCGGCATCGCGGTCGTTTCGATCAGCAACCGAGCGGTCTCGGCACGCTGGGCCCGGGCGAGTGCGAGCGGGCCCGCGCCGAGTTCGGCCTGCACCTGGCGTTCGATCTGCCGCACGCTGTACCCGAGTCGCGCGGCAAGTCCCTGCACGCCTTCCCGGTCGACGACCCCGTCGCCGATCAGGCGCATCGCGCGCGCCACGACGTCGGCGCGCTCGTTCCACAGGGGCGAACCGGGCGACGCGTCTGGCCGACAGCGTTTGCAGGCACGGAATCCGGCGGCTTGCGCGGCGGCCGCGCTCGGGTAGAAGCGCATGTTCTCGACCTTGGGCGGCACCACCGGACAACTCGGCCGGCAGTAGATCCGCGTGGTCAGCACCGCGGTGAAAAACCACCCGTCGAAGCGGTCGTCCTTCGACTGCACCGCGCGGACACAGCGTTCGGTCTCCTCGTACACGCCGACCAGTCTGCCCCGCCGCGCGCACGAAACCTCGCGAAAAAACGACATCACCCTGGCGGGGCAACCGGCTCCCGAACCGCCGCCCGCGTGTCGACGACGGACAACCGGCACACCAGCCCAGTCAGCCCCCGATGTCCCTTGGTGAAAACCATGAACACCAGGTGCATCAGCAGCCACAGCGACGTCCACCCGGAATCCAAGCCGACCAGGATGAAGTAACCGCCCGAGCCGATCAGGAACCGGACGATCGTCTGCAGCACCGACGGCGGCCGCCCGTCCGCGCGCACCACCGTCAGCAAGACCGCACGCTGACCAGGCGTCGCGCCATTGCCCGCCAGCGGCACGATCAGCAGCAGAACCGCGGTGGGCACCCATCGGCCGAGGACGTCGTCGATCAGCGTGTTGTTCTGCAGCGTGCCCTTCGTGACGTACTGGACCGCGAGCGCGATCATGCTCAGCACGACGCCCACCAGCGTGACCGAGATCAGATCGAGCACCATGCCCAGCAGCCGCCGCCGAGCGAGGACCGGACGCGGTTCGTCGGCCGGGCGCAGCCGTCCGGAACGACGCAGCACAGGTGCGAGAAGCGCGCCGACCCCCGCGCCAACGGTGTTGGACAGCAGATCGCCGGTGTCGAACAGCCGGTACGGGCACTCCATCAGGAACCACACGCCGGTCAGCTGGGTCGTCTCGATGGCGAGCGACACGAAGAACCCGCTGATGATGGCGAATCCGATGCTCCGCCCGAACAACCGCCGCAGGAACACGCCCCACGGCACGAAGAACGCGACGTTGAACAACACCTGCCGCAACGCCGGATTGTCCAGCAACCCGGTGTTGAACTGCTTCATGTCTTCAAGGAACTGGAGCGGATTCCACACCGGATGCCGCAGCGATTCGTGCGCCGCGCAGTACGCCGCGTCGACGTTCGGCAGCGGCAGCAGCGTGTAGGTGACCAGCGCGAAGCAGTACACGAGGAACGCCGGCGCGGCGATCGCGCGCAGCAGGCCGAGTTCGCCGCGTTTGCGATAGCTGATCGCCACGTACGGCACCACCAGCACGAACGCCAGCCCGAATCCGGCGAACACGGCGATCAGCGTAGGACCGCTCCACTGAGTCATCGTTCCTCCACCCGGCGTGAGCGCACAGGCTAGCGGGCGGCAGTAGCCTGGGCACGCGGGAAGGAGGAGCAGTGGACGACGACATCGAAGACAACGCCGACACCGGCGTGCTGGATCCGGAGGACACCCTGGAGGACGGCGACCCGTACGACGAGGGGTATTCGCCGCCGGAACGTCCACTCGCGACTCGCGACTGGGGCACCACCGCCGCGGAAGAAGCCGCCGGGGAAAGCTGGGCTGGCCGACTGGCCCGCGAACTCCCGGACATCCGCGCGACCGACGGCGACGGCCTGGGCGACACCGAGGACACCGACGGCGAGCTGGTCGACGACGAGGTCGGCGACTTCCGCGCGGGCCGCCTGGTGGCCTCCAACGCAGGCTTCGGCCCGGACACCGAGGACGAGCTGTACGCCTCGGACATCGGCATCGACGGCGGCGCGGCGTCGGCCGAGGAAGCCGCGGTGCACGTCGTCAACCCGCGGGACTTGTGACCGCTTTGCTGGGTGTGGCGCGTAGCTAGTCCGCCGGGTCCCCGATCCAGACCGACGCCGGAAGCACATACGGCCGCAGCAGTTTGACCAGCTCCGCGTCCCCGCCGCCGTGCAGGGTCTCCTCGGTCAGCCGCCGCGCGACTCCGGCCAGGAAATCGGCGATCTGGACCCGCGGCTCGGACCTCGAGTCGACGAACCGCCACCGCGGCACCGGATCGAGCAGTTGGGCGAGCCGAGCTGGCGTGAGCGACGGCTGCTCGTCGTGGATGACCTCTTCCGGTCGCCAGAACGCGATCGTGTCGGCGAGGGCGGGCATCAACGGATCGAGCGGCGGGACGAGGCCCGGGTCGGCGAGAAGTTCGTCGCGCAGGTCCGTCAGATGCGGGCGAGCCGAGACCAAATCGCCGAGGACGTCGGACTGGGCGAAGAATTCTTCGGGAGTAGTCGCGGGTAGGCGGCGGTTCGAGGTACGCAAGAGTCCGGTGAAGGAGCGCAGAAATTCGGTCCAGCGCTGGGAGCCGTGGACGCGCGGACCGTCTCGGTGCAGGGCCCGGGCGCGAGGATCCGGACGATGCCGCAGACATTCCGGGTACGGGGTCCGGTCGACCAGCAGGTCGACGATTTTGCCCGCGAGGAACAGCGCCTTGTCCACGAGCAACACGCTGGCCGCGTCGGCGAGGGGTTCGGTGAGCAGCCACTCCAGCGCAGCGCGGTTCTTGGCGCGCAGGAGATGATTGGCTTTGTACTCGAGCGCGGGCGAACCAATGAGTTCCCGCAGCCGCGCAACACATTCAGCTGCCGCCGCGGGTTCCAGCCGAACCGCGGCGTGCGCGAATACCGCGGTGTTCGCGCCGATCAGATTCACGCCCTCGGAGCCGGATTCGTCGCACGCAATCGTCGGCGGCCGCACAAGGCCCGATCCTGCCAGGTCGGCGAGGCGAGGGCGACCCCATTTCTCCAGGGACCCCTGAGGTGGATTCCCGGATGTGCCAGGGGCTCCGGACGTCTCACCATGAAGGGGACGGAGGGAGCCGGTCATGGTGCTCGTCGAGGAGGACGTACACGCACTGGACGACGTACGGCGCGGGCTGGTGGTGGTCCACAACGGATTCGTCGGGGCCGCGGCATGCTACCTGTGGTCGGTCGGCGGACGGGTCCCGCTGTGGGAGACGGAGGCGATGGACCGCCTGCGCCGCAGGGGCCTGGTGAGAATCGCGCACCGTCGCGGAGCACCGGCGAGCCCGGTGGTGCTGACGGATCTCGGAGTCGCCGCCGCTTGAGTCCTTTGTGGACTGTCTGGGGCGGGCCAGATGTTTGAACGGCAAGGTCGGAAGCGATCGGCTCCGTAGCCCGGATCCGCGCTCGCGCCGCAGTGCCTGTGGCGAGCGGCGGATCTTGATACTCGATCGACGTGCTTTCGAGGCGGGTGCCATTTCGACGGACATGTGGGGGCTGCTCGCGCCTTCTCGAGTCGGAGATTTCGCGCGATGGCGGGCGGCTGCGTCTGGGGGAGTGCGGTGGCTGGCCGCGGCAAGAGTTGCCACGGTTGACACCGGCGGCGCAAGCCAAACGGCCCGGCACGCTCCGCGTCCAAGAAAGCAGCGGAAGCTGCCTGGACGTCGCTGCCGTCACTGCCTGCGCCCCGACTGTCCCTCGGAAGTCCGGCAGGGTGCGAAACGGCCCAAGGTGCCCCGGAGCCGCCGGGAGGGCGGTGTGCGCAGCGCTCCCGGCGGCTCCAGGGCGGTCGGGCGGCCGGGACGGTGATCCCAGTGCACGGCACCGGCGTGCGCCGACCTGGTGAGCAAGCCTTCCGGCTGGATCAATTTCGAACTTAGCCCAGGTCCGGGGCTCGCAGGCGGCGCGTTCCCCGATCGTGTCGGCGGAACCACGCTGGTGGGCGGGTATCGATCGGGGAAGCGGCACCCGCCGCGGAAGGAGTGCCGGACGAGGCGCGGTGGCAGGCCGGGGAGCAGCACCGATCGGGAAAGCGGCGCGAGCCGAGGCAGGGGAGCAGCACCCATCGCGAAAGAGCGGCGATAGGAAAGCGGCATGGGAGGCGCGCTCGGCGAGATGCGCCACCCAGTGCGGAAGGCGCACCAATGCCAGGGACTTCAGCCGCGTGACCACGGCCCGATGGCCGACCGTAAAGGACGCCAGAATCGCCGAAATGCCCGATTGATGGCCGCATGGCTGTTTTCTTAGGTCCGTGAGGGGAACCCTGAGGGACTCAGAGTCCCTCAGGGTTCCCCTCACGGACAGCACACCCCGCACCGGCCTCGCCAACCCCTCCGCGACCAGGACAAGCACACCTCAAGTCACACCCGCAGCGCCGCCTTAAGTCCCTGGCATTGGGAAGGAGCACCGGGTGGGAGGGCCGCATCGATCGGGCGGGAGTGAGCGCGCGAAGCGGCACTCAGCGCGAAAGGAGCAGCGGGCGGGAGGCTGCATCGATCGGGCAGCAAAAAGAGCGCGGAGCGGTGCCCAGCGCGCGGGAGCATTGGACTGGAAGCTGCATCGATCGGGCGGCAGCGGGGGCAGGGTAGAGGTGCCGGAAGCGAAGCCGCGCCTAGCACGGAATAGCCACGAAGGCACGCAGCACCGGGAACGGGCCAGGACCGGGCAAGCGGCAACACCGCACCGGTGCGGGACAATCGGTCTCGATCGGGAGGATGATCGGGGCATGGCCGGGTTCAGGGCTCGTCATCGGCGGGCGGTTGCGGACGAGGCGCTGGTCCGCGCGCTTTTCGAGGAGCATGGGCGGGCGATGCTCGCCTACGCCACCCGGCTGCTCGGCGATCGCGCGGCGGCGGAGGATGTGGTGCAGGAGGCGCTCGTCCGCGCGTGGCGCAGTCCGGACAGTCTGGTCAACGGGCGCGGGTCCGTGCGCGGCTGGTTGCTCACCGTGGTGCGGAACCTTGTGATCGACCGCTTCCGGGCGAAGGAGGCGCGGCCGCAGGAGGTGGCCGAGTCGCCGGCGGGCGGGCCGGTCGAGCGGGATCATGCCGATCAGGTCGTCGACTCGATGGTGGTGCTCGCCGCGCTGGACGGGCTTTCCCCGGAGCATCGCGAGGTGCTCGAGCAGATGTATCTGCAGGGGCGCAGCGTCGCCGAGGCGGCTGAGCGGCTCGGGATTCCTCCGGGCACGGTCAAGTCCCGCTCGTATTACGGGTTGCGGGCGTTGCGGGAAGAGTTCCGGCGAGCGGAAGGAGTGGCCGGATGAACACTGCCGACGAACACGTCGACCTGGCGGGATACCTGTCCGGTCAGCTCGCCTCGGGCGAGCAGCACGACGTCGAGACGCATCTGGACGGCTGCGAGCGGTGCCGGGCGGAGGCCGCGTCTCTGCGCGAGGTGCAGAGTTTCCTCGGCGAGCTGCCGCCGGAGGCGTTGCTGGAGGGGCCGCCGCTGGGCGCGGACCTGATGATGCAGCGGACCGTGGACCGGGTCCGGGCGGAGTCGCGTGCGCAGACCGGGCGGGGACGGTCGATGGCGGTCGTCGCGGCGGCCGTGGTGGCCGCGGCCGCGTTGGGCGTCGGGGTGCTGGTGGGGCACAGCGGGTCCGGGCCAGCGGTGGCGGTGCCGACTGCGCCGCCGCCGACGACCAGTGCGGTTCCCGGCACGAAGGTGGTGTCCGGTGCGGACGCCAGCGGGCAGACCCGGCTTACCGCGAGCATCGTGCCGGAAACCGGGTGGGTGCGCGTGGACGGCTCCGTGACGGGCATTCCGGCTGGGCAGAAATGCCTGCTCGTGGTCCTGAGCAAGGACGGCCAGCGCCAGGTCGCGGGCGGTTGGATGGTGTCGGAGCGGGCGGCGCGGGACGGTGCGTACCTCTACGGCACGGCGGTCGTCGATCCGGCGCAGGTGGCGGCGGTCGTCATCGAGAACACGGCCGGGCATCGGTTTGTCGAGGCGGACGTCAGCTGAACCATCGGCCGAGAGCGGCCGACGCCGGGGCTCGGGCGTCAGCTGAACCGTCGGTCGAGCCAGTCGCGGGCCACCTGCCATGGCTCGTCGGCCGGGTCGATCAGGCGGAAGTGGTCGACGCCAGGCAGTTCGACGTAGTCCACGTCGTCGCCAGCCGTCTTTGCCGCGGCCACGTAGTCGCGGCTGTGCGCCACCGGGACCCGAACGTCGGCGTCGCCTTGGACGACCAGTTGCGGGCAGCCGATCGGCAGTTGCCGGATTGGTGAGGCGGCGGGGTCGTCGCCGGTCAGGAACAGCCCGGCGGCGCCTTCGCCCAGTTCCTCGGCTCGCGCGCGGGGGACGTCGGTGATCGGGGCCAGCGCGACGACGCCGGAGAGTCCGCCGCCGGCCAGCAAGGCCAGGTGTCCGCCCGCCGAGTGTCCGATCGCGACGGTCGGCAGCGCGGCCGGGCGCTCTGTCTCGGCGATCGCGGACAGCACGTCGTCCAGGGTTTGCGGCCAGCCGCCGGTGTCGCCGTCGATGCGCCGGTATTCCAGGTTCGCCACGTACCAGCCCGCGGCGACGAGGTCGGCCGCCATCGGGTCCATCTGGTGCAGGTCGTGCCGGGCGCGCCACCAGCCGCCGTGCAGCAGGATCGCGGTTCCCCGCCCGCCCGGGGTCCCGTGGAGTTCGACGAACTGGCTGGGCTCGCTGCCGTAGCGGAGGGTTTCCATGCGGCCATTAGATCACCATCGCGCCAGCCGTTCGTGCACTCTTGCGAGCCCTTCGTGCGCCGCGCGATACGCCTCGTACAGGCCGGTCAGGTTCGTCTCGGGCGTGAAGGTTCGCTCCACGGCGACGGTCGAGGCGGCGGCGGTTTCGACGTCCGGGTACTGGCCCGCGCCGACTGCGCCTAGCAGGGCGGCACCGAGTGCGGCGCTGTCGTGCACGCGGAGGCGCTCGACGGGACGGGACAGGACATCGGCGTGGAGCTGGGTCCAGAGGTCGCTGCGTGCGCCACCACCGGAGAACGTCACTGAAGGGAGGGGCTCGCCGCAGGCTTCCTCGACGGTTTCCAGCACGTGCCGTGCGGAAAAGGCGACTCCGGTGAGCACGGCTCGCGACAGGTCTGCGGTGCTTGTGGAGGAGGTCAGGCCGAGGAAACTGCCGCGCAGGTCCGGGTCCCAGAGCGGCGCGCGTTCGCCTTGCAGATGCGGCAGGAACACCACGCCGGGCTTGCCTTTCGCGGCGGAAGCGAACACTTCCGGCAGTGACAGCCCGGACGCTTGGCTCCACCAGCGCACTGCGTCGCCGGCGGCTTGAGTGGGGCCGGCGTGCACGACGAGGTCGCCGCGTGGTGGGAAAGTGACCAGGCCCCGGACCGATTCGCTTCGATGCGAAGCGGCTGCGACTACCAGCGAGGTCCCGCAGATGACCATCGCGCGGCCCGGTTCTGTTGTGCGGGTACCGAAAACGGCGCCGAACGCGTCCATGGTTCCCACGACGACCGGAGCGTCGCCCAGCACGGCAGCGTGGCCGAGGGGGTTCTCCGGAGCGAGCAGTTCCGGCAAGCGGTCGCCGAGTCCGTCCGCGAGTGCGACCGCTTCGGGCAAATAGCCGGAAGCGCCCGCGATGCGCACGCCGGACAGCAGGTCGGTCGCGACCCGTCCGGTGAGCCGGGCCCCGATGAAGTCCTTGGGGCTCATCATCCACCGCGCGCGGGACCACAGTTCCGGTTGTTCGCGCGCGAACCAAGCGGCTCTTGCGCCGGCGAACGACGCATCGAGCACGATCGGCCCGCCCCAGATGCGTTTTTTCTCGTCGTCGGTGAAGCGCGCGTCGAGTTCCGCGGCGATCTTCGCGCAGCGCTGGTCCTGCCAGATCACTGCCGGAGCGAGCGGCCGCAGGTCTTCGCCGACGAGGAGATGGGTGTTGACCTGGCTGACGATCCCGGCCGCGCGCACCGAACCGGCGGGAAGTCCGGAAAGGACGGTGTGCAGCGCGGTTTCCATTGCGTGCCACCAGTCTTCCGGATCCTGTTCGGCCCATCCGGGACGCGGCCGCGCGATCGGGCAGGGCACCGAATGCGCCGCGAGTTCCCGGCCGTCCGGTGCGAACGCGGCGACTTTCACCGCGGTCGTGCCGACGTCGATGCCGAGCAGAGCCTCTTCGTCCATGTCCACAGGGGTACCAGGAATTCGCTACCTTCGGGGCATGACCTCTGCCGCGGAGAATTACCTGCGCGAGTACCACGATCGCAAACCGGACGCGATGTCCGTGCTGATCGAATCCGGTCGGGTGACCGGGGACGGCCGTACGAGTTACGAGGTGCTGGCCGATCGCGTCGCGCCCGCGCGCCGGGTGCTCGATCTCGGCTGCGGCGACGGCGCGCTGCTGGCCGTTTTCGCTCGTGGCGGCGCGGAAAAGCTCGCTGGTGTTGACCTTTCTTCGGGGCAGCTCGCCCTTGCTCGGCAACGGTCCGAGCTGGCCGGGGCGGAGCTGCGGCACGGGCGTGCGCAGGAACTGCCGTTCGAGGACGACAGCTTCGACGCGGTCGTGTCGCATATGGCGTTCATGCTCATGGACGACCCCGAGGAAGTCGCCGCCGAGGCAGCGAGGGTGCTGACTCCGCGTGGGGCGTTCGCGGTGGTTGTCGGCGGTCCCGAATCGACCGGTGCGACTCCGGTGTTCCTGGAATTGGCCCGGCCGTTGTTCCGGGAGGTGCCGGAGGAACGACGGGCGACGTACACCGCCGAGCGGCGCACGTCGAATCGCGAGGGCATCGACGAGGTGCTCGCTCCGGCCGGATTCGCGCCGGTTTCCTGGGAGCCGTACGAGATCGACCTGACCGCCGCGCCGGACGAGGTGTGGACCTTGTGCTGTGAATCGTATTACTCGACGGACACTCTCGACGACGCACAGCTGGCCCGGCTGCGCTCGGCCTTCCTCGCCGAAACCGCGCAGCTGCGCACCGCGGACGGACGGCTTCCGGCCGGGCTCAGCGTCAACCTGGCCAAAACCGAGCTGCTGGAGTGACCGTTCGCGCTACCGTCACGGGCATGATGACGCCCGCCGAAGAGTTCCTGCGCGATTTTCACGACCGGAACCCGGCAGCTGCGTCCGAACTGGCCGAGCGGGGCCGCGTCGACGGACGCTCGGTGTACGAGGCGTTCGCCGACCACGTGGGCCGGCCGGGCAGCGTGCTCGACCTCGGCTGCGGGGACGGCGCGTTGCTGGCCGTGCTCGCCAGTCGCGGTACCGGAAGGCTTGCTGGCATCGACCTTTCCGCCAAGCAGCTGGACGTCGCCCGCGGCCGGGCCGGGCTCGCCGACGCGGACCTGCGGCCAGGCCGTGCGCAGGAGCTGCCGTTCGAGGACGACAGCTACGACACGGTCGTGTCGCACATGGCGTTGATGCTGATGTCCGACGTCGAGAAGGTGATCGCCGAGACCGCCCGCGTGCTGCGGCCCGGCGGGACCTTCGTGATCGGTGTGGGCGGCGGCGGGACCGACGCCCTCGAGGTGTTCCTGAAGGTCGCCCGGCCGCTCTTCGCGGTGGTCGCCGAAGACCGCCAGATCCCGACCTCCGGCGACCCGCGCAGCCGCACCCGCGAAGGCCTGGACGCGCTGCTCGGCCCGGCCGGATTCGCGCCGGTCGAATGGCGCCAGCTGCTGGTGGACCTGTCCGGCACGCCGGATTCGGTCTGGCAGACCTGCCACGACACGTATTACCAGGTCGACGCCCTCGACGAGACGCAGCTGATGGGGCTGCGGACCGCGTTCAAGGTGGCGTCCCGGTCGCTGGTGGCCCCGGACGGCACGCTGCCGGCCGGGGCGCTCGTCAACGTGGCGACGACACGGCTGACCTGACCGGTGCGCCGAACCACTGCGTAAGAGCGGCTTGGAGCGCTTCGATGTCCGGTTCGGCGTCGGTGGAGGACCAGGCGACGTAACCATCCGGTCGGATGAGCAGGGCGGTTGGTCCGTCGCCCGTGCTCGTGGTGGACACGGTGGTGACGCGTTCGTGCCATGGCGCCGCTGCGTCGGCGAGCACGGCGTCGGGCGTCAGATCGAGCAGCACCGGGCGCGCGGCCTGGTACGCGGCGGTCAGCGGTTCCGGGTCGGCGAGCGGCAGGTCGGGAGCCCAGCGGCCGCTGTCCGGGTCGGTGCCGTAGTGGATGTCCGCGCCGGACATCAGGTCGGCGATGTGCTGCCGCGCATCCGGAGAAGCCAGCAGTTCGGCGAAGAATTCGCGCAGCGCGGTGACTTCCGGCCCGGGCGCGACGAGCGCGCTCTGCGCCTGGGAGTGCATCACGACGCGCTCGCTCACCGGGCGGCGTTCGGCTTCGTAGCTGTCGAGCAGCCCCGGCGGAGCCCAGCCCCGCAGTTCCGCGGCCAGTTTCCACGCGAGATTCGCCGCGTCCTGCAGGCCGAGGTTCAGCCCGGGCCCGCCGAGCGCGGAATGCACGTGGGCGGCGTCGCCGACCAGCAGCACTCGGCCCCGCCGATAGGTTTCGGCGATCCGGGTGTTGCCGCCGGTCAGCCTGCGCAGCAGGAACGGGCCGGGACCGGACGGCGGTTCGAGCGGCAGGTCGACGCCGAGCACCCGCTGCACGCTGGCGCGCAATTCGGCCATGGTCAGCGGATCGTCCTCGGCGTAATCGGCGGCTCCGCCGTGTTCGTTGGTCGACAGTACCGGGTTCGCCGGGTCGAACGGCGCGAACACGAACAATCCGGTTTCCGTCCGGTGGTGCTGGAACGGCGGGATGACGCCGGTTTCCAGCTTCAACCCGCCGGTCGCGGGATCGACGAAGGATTGCGGAATCCGGACGTTCGCGCTGCGGGCCACCGTTTCGTCCCAGCTGACGCCGGGGAAGTCGATCCCGGCGAGCTTGCGTACGGTGCTGCGGCCGCCGTCCGCACCGACCAGGTAGTCGGCGGCGATCTCGTAGGGCCCGTCCGGACCCTGCACCTGCACGGTCACCGAGTTCTCGTTCTGCGTGAAGCCGGTGATCTCGTGGCCGCGGCGGATTTCGGCGCCGAGCGAACCGGCGTGCGCGGAGAGGATCTGCTCGATCTCGTGCTGCGGCTTCGGCAGCAGGTACATCGGGTTTCTGGGCAGGTCGGCGAATTCGATCGGGAACGCGCCGAAGACGAACCGAGGAGCCGGAGCGGGTTCAGGGGCACCGGTGAGTTTCTCGTACAGCCCACGGCGGTGCAGCAGCGGAACGACCTGGCCGACGAGACCGTTGGCGCGGCGGATCCCTTTGGGCTCGGCGAGCCGCTCCAGGACGAGGGGGCGGACTCCGGCAAGGCAGAGTTCGGAGGCAAGCATCAGGCCGTTCGGCCCGGCGCCCGCGATGACGACGGCGGACATGGGGATCTCCTTGCGGGATCAGGGAAGCACCTCGGCGAGGGTGTCGAACGCCTGGTGCACGATGTCGGACAGATCCGCGGGCGGGGAGGCGCGCAGCCATTCCTGGATGACTGCGCGCAGCACGCCGCCCGCGGTGGTGGCGATGAGCTGGACGCGGAGGTCGTGGACGTCCGCGCCGAGGCGTTCCGCGATCGCTTCGGCCAGTGCTTCTTCGGCCGCGACGTTGGCTTTGAGGAATTCGCCCGCCAGCGCGGGTTCCGCGATCATGACCCGGACCCCGGCTGTCCATTGTGGATCCGGTGCGCCCGGTGCACTGCCCGGAGTGGTGACGCGATCGGCGTTGAGTTGCCGCAGAGTGGCTTCGCGCAGCGCGGTCCACAGCGGCTCCGTCGCCGGGCGCGCGCGGAGGTGATCAGCGATCCCGCGTGCTCGGTCCTGGTGCCGCGCGACGATCGCTTCGGCTTTGCTGGAGAAGTAGTTGTTGACGGTGCGGGGGGAAACTCCCGCTTCGCGGGCGATGTCCTCGATTGTCACGTTCGACAGACCGTGCTCGACCGTGAGCCGGACTGCCGCCCAGGAGATGTCGACCCGGGTCTCTTGGCGGCGGCGGTCTCGCAGGTTCGGGCGCTCGGTCATGGCATCACTATAGCCCAGAACTTGCGCGGCGCGCAAACTCTGCGTGACACGCAAGTTCGGCGGCAAAGAAGAAGCCCGGGGCGGGTGCCCCGGGCTTCTCGGCGACGTGCGTCCGGTCAGTCCTTGTTGCTCTTGAACGCGTCCTTCACCTTCTCGGCAGCCTGCTTCAGGTTGCCCTTGCCCTGCTCGGCCTTGCCTTCGGCCTGCCACTGCTCGTTGTCGGTGGCGTTGCCGACGGCTTCCTTTGCGCGGCCCTTAAGTTCTTCGGCCTTGTTCTCGGCTTTGTCGTTCATGACGGGTCCTCCCTTCTGGTGCCTCGCGACTCGGCTACCCGCTCCGCGGCGCGGCAAACCTGGGAAAACGCGGAATCGGCGCCGGGCTTAGTTCGCGAGCAGCACCTGCGGGCACGGCGGAGTGACTGCGTCCGCACCTGCTCCCGCCCGCCGCGGCACACGGCAGCGAACGCGGAGATTTCCCTTTACCGTGGCCGTGTTCTGTTCGGTTTCGAAGGGGTCCCAGCCATGCGTCTGTCCACTCGCAACCAGCTCGCCGGCACCGTTTCCGCGATCCAGCCCGGTGCGGTCATGACCGTGGTCACGGTTCAGCTCGACGGCGGGCAGTCCGTCGTCGCCTCGATCACCAAGGACGCCGCCGAGGACCTCGAACTCGAGGTCGGCAAGCCGGTGACCGCGCTGGTGAAGTCGACCGAGGTCATGCTCGGCGTCGAGTGACCGGCTACGGCAGCACCCGGCACAACGCGGCCAGTGCGCCCGACCACGCGCTCGCCGACGGCGTGCTGAAGCCGATCACCAGCGCGTCGCGGTCCGCGGGCGCCTCGGGGTGCCGGAACGCGCCGATTCCGTGCATGGCCAGCCCCTGCCACGCGGACCCTTGCACCACTGCGGTTTCCTCGCCGGACGGGACGTCCACGAGCACCTGCAATCCGGCCGACAGCCCGGTCACCCGCGTGTTCGGCGCGTGCTCGGCCAGCGCCGCGACGAGTTGGTCGCGTCGGCGGCGGTAGTGCAGGCGCATCGCGCGGATGTGCCGGTCGTAGCTGCCCGAAGTGATGAACTCGGCCATCGTGAGCTGGTCGAGCACGCCGGAGAACGGGTCGCGCTCGCCCTTGATCCCGGCGGCAATCCTGGCGATCCGCGGCGGCAGCACCATCCAGCCCAGGCGCAGGCCGGGAGCGAGAGCTTTGCTTGTGGTGCCAAGGTAAATCACGTGTTCCGGGTCGAGTCCCTGCATCGCGCCGACCGGGCTGCGGTCGTAGCGGAACTCGCCGTCGTAGTCGTCTTCCAGCACCAGGCCGCCGGTCCGGCGCGCCCAGTCCACCACCGCGGCGCGGCGGTCCGGATGCAGCGCGACACCGGTGGGGAACTGGTGCGACGGCGTCAGCAGTACCGCGCCGACACCAGGCAGGTCGTTGAGGTGCTCGACCATCGCGCCGTCCGCGTCCACCGGCAGTTGCGGCGTGGCCAGGCCGACCTTGGCGAGATGCGCGCGGTGCACCTGCAGGCCGTACGACTCCACGGCGACCGCCGGAGTCTCGCGCTGCTTCAGTACTTCGGCGAGCACGATGAGACTGTGCGACGTACCCGTGGAGATCATGATCTGGTCCGGGTGCGCGCGTACGCCGCGCGTACGGGCGAGGTACGCGGCGACGGCTTCGCGTAGCTCTGGGCGGCCGTAGGGACCGCCGTAGCCGAACGCGTCGTCGGGCGCGTCGGCCAGTGCGCGCCGTGCGGCTTTCAGCCAGTCTGCGCGAGGGAACGCGGACAGGTCCGGCTGACCGGGGCGTAGGTCGTGCACGATCGGGTGTCGTGGCGCGGGCTTCGGCACGGTCGGCGCGGGCGTGATTTCGGCGCGCGGGGCAACCCGAGTTGCGGAGCCCTGCCGAGCGGTGAGCCACCCCTCGGCGACGAGTTCCGCATACGCTTGCGCCACGGTGTTCCTGGCGATTCCGAGATCCGCGCCGAGCGTCCGGCTGGACGGCAGTTTCGCGCCTGGAGCGAGGCGGCCGGTGCGGATGGCGTCGCGCAGGGCCTCCATCAGGCCGTCGCGCAGGCGAGGCCCGCGCAGGTCGAGGTGGAGGTCTTCACTCAGCGAACTGGCCCACTCTGCGCGCACGGAAATGGACCATAACAGAGTGCCAATCGCTCGTAGGGTCGAAACCATGACCACGACAGAACGACTTCCGGTGCAACCGCCCCGTCTCAACCTGGCGGAGCTGGCCCCCGAGGCCTACAAGGCGATGATCCGTCTCGACGCCGCGACCCGCCACGGCTTCGACCCGACCCTGCGACAGCTGGTGCTGATCCGGGCGTCGCAGCTCAACCACTGTGCCTTCTGCATCGACATGCACTCGAAGGACGCGCTGGCGGCCGGCGAAACGACCGAGCGCGTCATCCAGCTCTCCGCGTGGCAGGAGTCGAAGCACTTCTACACGGCGAAGGAGGTCGCCGCGCTGGAGCTGACCGAAGCGGTCACCGTGCTCACCGACGGCTTCGTGCCCGACGACGTCTTCGCCCGCGCCGCCGAGCACTTCGAGGAGGCTGAGCTGGCTCAGCTGATCGCGACGATCACGGTGATCAACGCGTGGAACCGGTTCGCGGTCACCACGCGGATGGTGCCCGGCGAATACGTTCCGGGGAAGCATTGACCTGGTGGTCTGGACCACTATGTGAGCAGGATCGCGGACGGCCATACCGTCGGTTTGACCGGGTAATGGAAAAAAGGCATCCGAGGTTTCGGGTGCCCTTTTCCGAGTCTGGTGACTTAACCGATCCAGCGTGATTACTGAGCGTGCTTGGCATGCCTGGTGCATCCAGGGTTGAGCAAGTAAGCGGCGGCTTAAAACCGTGGTGCAAGGCCATTTGGTGTCTTCCTGACGGCTTGTGACGGCGACTACTGACGGTGAGTTTTACCCGCGAGGGTGAGGTTGATTCCGGATGCCGTAGTTAGCGTGGTCGGCGCGATCCAGGGACTTTTCCCGGGTCGCGTCCGCTCTCGCCGAAATGGAGTTCCGTGATGACCCGGGGTGACGCACCGGTGGTCTGGCTGATTGCCGGAACCCGGCCGGAGGCGATCAAAATGGCGCCGGTCGTGCAGGAGATGCGCCGGTCCGGACGGCTGGAGCCGGTGCTCGTCGCGACCGGGCAGCATCCGGAACTGGTCGACCAAGTGCTCGCGGCGTTCTCGCTGACCCCGGATCTGCGGCTCGCCCTGAACCGGGTCGACGGCGGTCAGCCGGAGTTGTTCTCGCAGCTCGTCACCGGCCTCGATGCGCTCGCCGCGCAGCGCCCGCCCGCGGCGGTGCTCGTGCAGGGTGATACGACGTCCACTGTGGCCGGTGCGCTGGTCGCGTTCTGGCGCAGGATTCCCGTCGTGCATCTGGAAGCCGGGCTGCGCTCGTTCGACCTGCAGTCGCCCTTCCCGGAGGAGCTGAACCGGCGGCTGGTCACCCAAGCCGCGAGTCTGCACCTGGCCCCGACGCCGACGGCCGCGGAGAACCTGCGTGCCGAAAGTGTCGACGACAGCGTCTTGCTGGTCACCGGAAACACTGTCGTCGACGCGATTTCCCGGGTGACTGATCGGGGAGTGTCCTTTGCCGACAGTGCGGTCGCCGACGTAGTCGAGTCGGCGACGCGGGGCGAGTGCCGGTTGGTTCTGGTGACTGCGCACCGCCGAGAGTCCTGGGGCGCGCCGCTGACCCGCATTTTGTCCGCTGTGGACACTCTGCTCGCGCGTCATCCGGACGTTCGCGTGTTGCTGCCAATGCACCCGAACCCGGCGGTGCAGGAGGCGGTCACTTCGGCGCTCGCCGGGCACCCGCGCGTAGTGCTTACTCCGGCGCTGCCTTATGAACAGACCGCGGCGGCGATCGCGGCGAGTTCACTCGTGCTGTCCGATTCCGGTGGTATTCAAGAAGAAGCGCCGACTTTCAAGGTGCCGGTGCTGGTGCTGCGGGACACGACGGAACGGATGGAAGCCGTCAACGCCGGTTGTGCGATGCTCGTCGGCACGGACGCCGATCTGATCGTGGAGACCGTGTCGCGGCTGTTGTCCGACCCGGCGCAGCGGGCCGCGATGAACGCGCGCACCAATCCGTTCGGCGACGGCCGGGCCGCGGAACGCACCGAGCAAGCGGTGGCCTGGCTGCTCGGTCTGACCGCCGAAGCGCCGGAGTCGTTCGTACCGGAGTTCGCTGAGGTTGTGCAGTGAACCAACGGTTCCCGGCATGGTTGCGGCTCGGGATCATTGTCGTCGCGGTCGTCAGCTTGGTGGGCGGGATCGTCGTGGTGGTCTCGGACGACAGTTCTGGATCGGAGGCCGCCGCTCCGATGGAACCGGCTCTGCGGCAACCGAAAATTGGCCTGGCCGGTCCTGGCGGACGTGACGACCGGCGCACTTTAGTGCTCTTCGATGACGGGCGGCGGTTGCGGCCGAGTCCTCCTGCGACGCAGGTCGCCGAGGAGGCACAAGCCAACGCGATCCAGACGGCGAACCTGGTTTCCCGTTCCACCGCTTGGCGAATGCTGCCCGCCGCCGACTACCAGCGCGGCCAGCTGAACGAGTACCAGGCGGTCGTCTACGTCGGCACGGTTTACGACGCGCAGCTTCCTTCCGCGTTGCTGGACGACGTGAGCCGGACTCGGCTGCCGGTGGTGTGGATCGGCAGCAATATCTGGCAGTTGTTCGACCACGCGCCGACGCTGGCCGGAAAATGGGGTTGGACGTGGGCTCCGTTCCGGGAGGACAAGGTCACGACGGTGTCCTATCGGGACACTGACCTGCGACGCGATCCGAACGCGGGGGTCGATGTCGTGAGAGTGCGGGTGACCTCACCGAAGGCGAAGGTGCTGGCGCAGGCGAAATCCGAGGAGGGTGTGACATCGCCGTGGGCAGTCCACAGTGGATCTTTCACCTACCTTGCCGAAGTGCCGTATTCCTACGTGGGTGCGAGTGATCGCTATCTGGCGGCTGCGGACATTCTGCTCGGCGTGCTCGCACCGGACGCTCCGGAACGTCGACGTGCTCTCGTGCGGATCGAGGACATCGGCCCGCGTACGCCGCCCGCTGAAGTTCGGGCGATCACCGACTACCTCAGCGGCCGCGGTGTGCCGTTCTCGCTGGCGGTGTACCCGTATTACGCGGATCCGCGCGGGGAAGCGAACGGCGGCAAGCCGACCTACGCGCGCTTGGTGGACAGTCCGGAACTCGTTGCGGCTCTGCGCGATGCGGTCGCGCGTGGCGGAAACTTGGTGATGCACGGCTACAGTCATCAATACGGCGAGACGGACAACCCGTACTCGGGAACCAGTGCCGCGGACTACGAGTTCTACCGGGCGACCGTCGATCACAAGGACAATGTGCGGCTCAGCGGTCCGGTGCCGGAGGATTCGCCGGAGTGGTTCCGCAGCCGTATCGCGACCGGGCTCGCCGAGTTCGACCGGGTCGGCCTGCCGCGGCCGGACGCGTTCGAGTTCCCGCATTACGGCGGTTCCGCAGTGGACTACCAGGAGGCCGGGCGGATCTTCCCGATGCGGTACGACCGGGGCAGCTACTACGCCGGGCAGTGCGACGGCGGCCAATGTGGACTGACCGACGTGTCCTATCGCGAGGTATACGGCCAGTTCTTCCCGTATCCGGTCCGCGACGTCTACGGGACTGTCGTGGTGCCGGAGAACGTCGGCAACGTGGCTCCGGCCAAATTCAACCAGCACGCCGCGCGCACTGCTGACGACATCCTGGCCGACGCGAAAACCCATCGCGTGGTGACCGATAGCGTCGTCAGCTTCTACTATCACCCGTTTCTTGGCATCGGCGACCTTCAGAAGGTAGTCGAAGGCATCGAGGGGCTCGGCTATCGCTTCGTGTCTCCCGCCGCCGTTACTGCTTGAGTTTTTCGCTGGAAGGAAAAGAAATGTCTGTCACCCGGGTCGCACCCGCGGTCGTGTCCGCTGCCGCGATCGGTGTCGCACCGTTCCACGGGGTGCTGTGGTTTGTCCTGTCCGTCGTCGGCTTCGTGGCGATGGCGTTCACGGTTCGCTCGGTCCGGCTACGCGCCCACGTGTCCCGGGGTCGGCACTCGGCATGACACAGCCGTGGTGGTTCGTGCTGCTGCTGTGCTGGTGGCCGGTGCACAACCTGGTACTGGCGGCCTTCGCCTGGCGCGCGCCTCGGCCTGCTTCGGAACGTTCGCCGCGCCCGTTGCTGTTCTGGATTGTCATTCCGGCGCTGAACGAAGAACGCGTTATCGCCAACACGGTGCGGAACGCGTTACGGCTCGGCAATCCGGAAACTCCGGTGCGAGTGCTGGTCATTGACGACGGCTCTGACGACGGCACGCCGGAGATCGTCGCGAGCATTGCCGACGATCGGCTGCATGTTCTGCGACGTCATTTGCCGCAGGCCCGGCGGGGCAAGGGTGAGGCGCTTAACGCGGGTCATCGGTACATCGACGCCATTGCCGAGCGGGAAGGCACGGTGTCGCAGACCGTCGTGGGCATCATCGACGGGGACGGGCGCGGCAGTGCTGGATTGCTCACGGAAGTAGCGGCGATGCTGCGGAGCCGCGGTGTCGGTGCGGTGCAGTGCCGGGTGCGGATCCACAATAGACACCGGTTGCTGGCCTTGTTGCAGGACCTGGAGTTCGGCGCGATCGCGGATGCTTCGCAGTCGTTGCGTGACGTCCTCGGCAGTGTCGGGATGGGTGGCAACGGACAGTTCACGCGATTGTCGGTGTTGCGTAAGTTCGGGCCGTCGCCGTGGAGCGACTGCCTGGTCGAGGATCTTGAATTGGGTCTGCGGCTGCACTTGGCCGGGGTGCGGATCCGGTACACGCAGCGGGCTTGGGTGACTCAGCAAGGGCTGGAAGACACCCGTCGACTGCTGCGGCAGCGAACCCGCTGGGCACAGGGAAATCTCCAGTGTTCACGGCATCTGCGCAGTCTCGCGACCTCGCGATTCATTGCTGGGACGGGGTTGTTCGACTTTCTGGTCTACCTCGTCGTGCCGTGGCTGACTGTTCCGCTGTCGTTGCTCGCCGCAGCGCTGCTGGTGATCGTGCCGGTGGCGTTGCTGACTGGAAACACGTTCGGCGGTTTGGTCGCGGAGACCGGGAATCTGGCGCAGGCAGTGGGGTGGTGGCTGGCAGCGTTGCTGTTGCCCGGAATCATGTGGGCGATCGTCTACTTTGTCCGGTTGCGTGACGAGCCGTTGCACCGGGCGTTGCTGGCCGGGCTGTGCTATCCGGCGTTCCTGTTGCTCGGCGTGCTGGCGACGTGGCGTGCCGTGTTACGGATCGTCTTGAAGCGGAACGTGTGGGCGAAAACGGAAAGGCTGGCAGAGTTGCCAGCCTGACCGTCCTCAGAGAGTGCGCAGCAGCCGTACTGGGTTTTCCATGCAGTCGGCGACGAAGCGGAGGAATCCGCCCGCGGTGCCGCCGTCGCAGACGCGGTGGTCGAACGCCAGTGTCAGCTCGGTGATCTTGCGGGCGGTGACCTCACCGTCGACAATCCACGGCCGGTCGATGATCCGGCCGACGCCGAGGATCGCCACCTCGGGGTAGTTGATGATGGCGGCCGAACCGTCCACTCCGAACACGCCGTAGTTGTTGACGGTGAACGTGCCGCCGGTGAGGTCGGCCGGAGCGAGCCGTCCGGAGCGGGCTTGTTCGGTGCGGTCGGCGAGAGCCGCCGACAGGTCTTCCAGCGTGTGCTGGTGGGCGTTCTGGACCACCGGGACGACCAGGCCGCGGTCTGTCTGCGCGGCGAATCCCAAGTGGACCGCGGATGGAATGACGATCTCGTCGCCTTCCAAATGCGCGTTCAGCTCAGGGAATCGGCGCAGGCCCGCGACGGCGAAGCGGGCGATGAGCGCGAGCAGGCTGATCTTCGGGGCGTGCGGATCGCTGTTGAGCGCCGTGCGCAGCTGCAGCAACTCGGTCGCGTCGACGTCCACCCAGACGGTCGCCTCAGGGATCTCGCGGCGGGAGCGGGTGAGTTTGTCGGCGACGGTTTTGCGCAGGCCGCGCAGGGGGATTCGCTGCTCGTCCGGAGTCGCTGCCGGGGTCGCTTGGGTCGCCGGGGTGGTGATCGCGCGTTCCACGTCGGCGCGGCTCACGATGCCGTCGGTGCCGGTTCCGGTGAGCGCGTGAAGGTCCACTCCGGACTCGCGGGCGAGACGGCGGACTAGCGGTGACACGACGCGGATTCGGTCCGAAGTGGACCTTGCTGCCGCGGCGGGCGCTGATGCTGGTGCTGGTGCCTTGCTGCCGCGTGGCCGCCTCGCCCGTCGAGTGCGAGTCTGGCTGGTGCCATAGCCGATCAGGACGTTTCCGCTGCCCTCCGGCGTGACGACGCCAGGTTCGGTGAAGTCCGCGGCACTGTCCACAGTGATCAACGGGCTGCCGACGGTCAGCACTTCGCCCGCCGTTCCGTGCAGCGTCGCGACCCGGCCCGCGAACGGCACCGGGACCTCGACGCTGGCCTTCGCGGTTTCGACCTCCACCACGGTCTGGTCGACCGTGACGGTGTCGCCGACCGCGACGTGCCACGCGACGATCTCTGCCTCGGTCAGACCTTCGCCGAGGTCGGGCAGCTTGAAGACGGCCATCACTTCTCCCCGTCGAGCGATGCCGCGTCGTCCCACTGGAGCCGCTCGATCGCGTCCAGGATCCGGTCGACGCCCGGCAGGTGGTGCTGTTCCAGATTCGGTGCGGGATACGGAATGTCGAACCCGGCGACGCGCAACACCGGTGCTTCCAGGTAATGGAAACAATGCTCGGACAACTGCGCGGCGACCTCGGCACCGTAGCCGCAGAATCGGCTCGCCTCGTGCACGACGACTGCGCGGCCGGTGCGTCGTACAGATGCGGCGACCGTCTCCAGATCGAATGGCGCGAGGCTGCGCAAATCGATCACTTCGGCGTTATAACCTTCTTCCGCGGCGGCTTCGGCTGCTTCGAGCGTCGTGCCGAGTGCGCCGCCGTAGGAAATGAGGGTGACGTCGCTGCCTTCGCGGCAAATCACTGCCTTGTCAAGACCGGGCGAACGGCGTTGCGGGTCAACGGTTCCCTTTTCCCAATACCGGCGCTTGGGTTCGAGGAAAATGACCGGGTCCGGGCTGTCGATCGCTTCGCGCAGCAGGGTGTAGGCGTCGTCCGGCGTGGCCGGGGTGACGACGCGCAGGCCAGCCGTGTGCGTGTAGTAGACCTCGGACGAGTCGCAGTGGTGCTCGACGCCGCCGATGCCGCCGCCGTACGGCACCCGGATGACGACGGGCAGTTCGACCTGGCCCTTGGTGCGGTTGCGGAGTTTGGCGAGGTGGCTGGTGATCTGCTCGAACGCGGGGTAGGCGAACGCGTCGAACTGCATCTCGATCACTGGGCGCAGGCCGTTCATCGCCATCCCGATCGCAGTGCCGACGATGCCCGATTCGGCCAGCGGCGAGTCGAAGACGCGGGCGTCGCCGAAACGTGCGGCGAGGCCGTCGGTGACGCGGAAGACGCCGCCGAGCGTGCCGACGTCCTCGCCGAAGACGAGTACGCGGTCGTCCTCGGCGAGTGCGTCGGCCAGTGCGCGGTTGAGCGCTCCGGCGAGGGACAGCGTCGTGTCCAGAGTGGCGGTCATGCCTGGTCCTCGGTGTTCTCGTGCGCCAGTTCGGCGGCCTGCTGTCGCAACGCGGCGGTCGGTTCGGCGTAGACGTGCCGGAAGAGATCTGCCGGGTCGAGCTGGGTGTCGACGTTCATCCGCTCGCGCAACGCGGCTGCTTCCTCTTCGGCGCGCGCGTCGATCTCCTGCTGCGCCTTGTCGTCGAGGAGGCCACGGTCGGTGAGGTACTGCTTGAGACGGCTGATCGGGTCGCGCGTGAGCCACTTCTCCACTTCGGCCTTGTCGCGGTAGCGCGTCGCGTCGTCGGCGTTGGTGTGCGACTCCATGCGGTAGGTGACAGCTTCGATGAGCGTCGGTCCTTCACCCGCTGCGGCACGCTCGACAGCCTGCTCGACGACAGCGTGTACGGCGGCCGCGTCGTTCCCGTCGACGAGTACGGACGGCATGCCGTAGCCGACACCCTTGTACGCGAGCGAAGGCGCAGCCGTCTGCTTCTCGAGCGGGACGCTGATGGCGTAGCCGTTGTTCTGTACGAGGAAGACGACCGGAGCCTTCCAGACGGCGGCGAAGTTCAGCGCTTCGTGCGTGTCGCCTTCACTGGTGGCACCGTCACCGACGAGAACGAGCGAGACGGTGTCCTCGCCCTTCACACGCGCAGCGTGCGCGAAGCCCACAGCGTGCAGCGTGTTGGTGGCGAGCGGCGTGCACTGCGGAGCGACGTTGGCGCGGTAGGGGTCATAGCCGCAGTGCCAGTCGCCGCGCAGCAGCGTGAGCACCTCGACCGGGTCGACGCCGCGCGCGACGACGGCCATCGAGTCGCGGTAGGTGGGGAAAAGCCAGTCCTGCGGGCGAAGCGCGAGGATCGAGCCGATCTCGGCGGCCTCCTGCCCGCGCGCCGACGGGTACACCGCGAGCCGGCCCTGTTTGGTGAGCGCGGTGGCCTGGGTGTCGAAGCGGCGTCCGGAAACCATGCCGCGGTAGAGGCGCAGCAGGACGTCGTCCGCGGGCATCGCGAGCGCCGGGTCGGGCGTCGGCGCGCCGTCGGCGGTCACGAGGCCGAGCGGCTCGTCGCTGGGCAGGAAATAGGACGCGGCAGTGCGTTCCGTGGTGGTCACCGACAGCTCCCATCGACAAGACGAGTAGGCCCTGATACTCGCTTTTGGCCGATCAGGGATCCAGACTTGACAAGGAACTGTGGAATGATGGCCGGGTTGTGGAGTACCGATTGGACGATTGGCTTGCGAGGTGGCGCGGATGTCCCAGCCGGGTGGACAAATGGCAGCGGCGCTGGACGAGGTCGACCTGAAACTGATCGCCGAGCTGAAGAAAGACGGCCGCGCCTCGATGCGCGCTCTCGCCGAACGCGCGCACATTTCGCGGGCCGGCTGCTACACGCGCGTGGAGCGGCTGCACCGCGAGGGAGTGATCACGGGGTACGCGGCTGTCACCGATCCGCGCCGGATGGGACAGGGGCTGGCGGCGTACGTGTACTTGAAGGTCACGCAGAACTCGTGGCGCACGGTGAGCGCGGAACTTAAGCACATCCCGGAAATCGAACACGGCGGCCTGGTGTCCGGGGACAACGACCTGATCCTGTTCGTGCGAACCCGCGACGCGGACAGCCTGCGGGACTTGGTGTTCGAACGGCTGCAGTCCATGCCGGACGTGCTCTCGACGCACACCGTGCTGGTGTTCGACGAGCTGTGAACCCTGGTCAGGCCGCTTTGACCAGGTAGACCGCGAGCCGGAGGAGACCGGTCGCTTCGAACGGCATCGGCGTGCGGCGGTAGCCGGCCCGTTCGTAGAGGGCGATGTTGCGTTCGCTGGACGCGCCGGTGAAGAGGACGTACTGCTTCGTCTCCGGCGGGGCATGGCGTTCGGCGTGCTCAAGGAGGAGCCGCCCGAGACCGCGCCCGGCCAGGTCCGGCGCGACCATCAGGCGGCCGATCTCCCAGCCGTCGTTCTCGACGGTGCGTGCGCGGACCGCGCCGACGAGCCGGTGTCCTTGCCGGACGACCCAGCTTTGCCAGGTCTTGACGGCCTCGCGGACCTCGGTCAGGTCTTCGGTGAGCGCGGGATGCTCCAGGGTGTTGTTGAGCAGGGCTTCCTGCACCCAGCAACACCGCTGGAGCACCATCAGCTCGGCGGCGTCGTCGGAGGTCGCGGGGAGCAGGGTCGCGCCGGGGAGGGTTTCGAGGTCCACCTCTCCTGTTCTAGCACCGAGTTCCGGGCAATGGGGCCGGGATTCAGGAGCCCAGGACGAACTCCGCGCCGAACGGATCGCGGACGGTCACCATGCGCCCGTACGGGCTGTCCTGCGCTTCGACGACTTCCCCGCCGTGCTCGACCGCCTGGGTGCCCGCCGCGTCGGCGTCGGTGACGAGGAAGAGGGTGCCCCACGCCGGTGCTGGGACGGTTGGGTCGCCGATGATGCCGCCGATTTCGTGGCCGTCCGGGCGGCGGAGGAAGGTGAAGTCGACGCCGGGGAGGGTGTCGTTGCCGTCGAGTGTGAAGGCGAAGACCTCGCAGTAGAAGTCGCGCGCCGGGGTGGGGGCTGGCGTGACGAGGTCGTTGCGCATCAGGGTGCAGGCTTCGTTGACGAGTCGGGCGCCGGGGAGTTTGCGGCCTTGCCAGATCCCGAACCGCGCCCCGGTCGGGTCTTCCGCGACGGCGATGCGGGCGTGGTCTCCGTCGTCGTGGGGTGGGTCGAGGAGCTTGCCACCTGCGGCGGTGACGGCTTTCGCGGTGCCGTCGCAGTCGTCGGTGGCGAAGTAGACCGTCCAGACCGGACTGGGGTCGGTTGCCTGGCGCAGACCGGCGACGGGGAGGTCGCGCAGCAGACAGTGGCCGCCGTCGAAGGTCCAGCCGAGGACGGCACCGTAGAAGCGTCGCGCGCGGTCCAGGTCCGGCACGGCGAGGTCGATCCAGGTCGGGGTGCCGAGCGGCTGGTTGCGGTCGACGGTGCTCATCGAGGTCCCTTCGTCGGTGATGGCGGCGACGTTATGGCGCATTGCGGACAGCCGCGGTCCTCGGCTGCTCAGCATGTGGGAGGAGGTGGCCGGGTCCGGTTCAGGGCACGCATTCTTGATCGGGCACCCCGGATCGGAATGGCAGGCGAGAATGAGCACGTCCCCGCTCGAAAACCCCGCTTGGGCCGCGTTGAGCGGTCCGCACGCGTCGTTCGCGGAGCAGAAGGGGCAGGTGCTGCGGTATCCGGTGGACGTCTCTCCGTTCCTCGCCGTGCCGGACCAGCCGGACGAACACGTGTGGCACGACATCGCCGACCTCATCGGGCCGGCTGCGTCGACGGTCGTGGTAGGCCGGGTCGGGACGCCGCCGCCCGCGGACTGGACAGTGGAGGCCGAGATCGCCGGGGTGCAGATGGACGGTTCGGCCGCCCCGGCGGTCGCCGACGCGGAGGCGGTGCGGCTGACCGCAGCGGACGTGCCGGAGATGCTCGATCTGGTGTCGCGGACGAAGCCCGGTCCTTTCCTGCCGCGGACGATCACCTTGGGTACCTATCTTGGCATTCGCCGTGACGGGGCGCTGGTGGCGATGGCGGGCGAGCGGATGCATCCGCCGGGGTGGACGGAGATCAGTGCGGTCTGCACGGATCCGGAGTTTCAAGGGCAGGGGCTGGCGGCCCGGCTGGTTCTGGCGGTGGCCGCCGGCATCCGGGAGCGCGGGGAACGGCCGTTTCTCCACGCCGCCGGGACGAACACCGGCGCGATCCGGTTGTACGAGAAGCTGGGGTTCCGGCTTGCCCGGGAGATGCAGTTCGGCGTCTATCAGGCTCCGTCGCTGTAGTCGGCGGTTCCGGCGAGGATTTCGGCCAGGCCCGTCGGGCGGAGCAGCGGGTCGATGTGGCCGACGGGCAGGGAGTGCACGTCGAAGGGGTTGCCGGGGGTCAGGGCGTCGGCTTCTTCGATGAAGTGGTCTTGCAGTGCGAGGGGCATGCTGGTGTCGGCGGTCAGCCGGACGTAGGTGTGCGGGATTCGGCCCCAGGTGGCTGGGTCTATGAGGTCGGTACCGGTGTCTCGCGATTCGTCGGTGTCGAGGGCCGACCGGAAGGCGACGATTTCTGCGCCGGTGTCGGGTGATCTGAAGGCTGGGGTGGCTAGGTAGTCGGTGGCCGTGCCAGTTACGCAGCACCAGGCGGAGACGTAGACGGTTCGGGCCAGCAGGTCCGGGACGGCGTTGGCGACGCTCGTGACGGTGAATCCGCCGCGGCTGTGGCCGACCAGGATGACGGGACCGTGCTTGCGTACGCGGCGGACGGTCTCGGCGACGTGCGCGACGTTGTCGGCGTGCGTGATGCCAGCCATGGGCGACGGTTCTTCGGTGAAGGCTGCGCGGTCTTGGGCCTCGCAGGCGGTTGAGAAGCCAGCGGTGCCGTGGCCGGGTAGGTCTACGGCCAGGCTGCGGTGGCCGCGCAGGGCCAGTTCGCGTTGGAGTGCGGTGGAGCGGCGTCCGGAGGCATGGGAGCCGAGGACGAGGACGAACGTTGGCTGCATGCGAGGGAATCCTTCTGTCCAGGGGCCGGACTTGACTGTCCATTGTGGATCTAGGGGGAGTTAGGGGTCGTTGCGCGCGGTGGGCGCGGTTACCGTGGGTCGGCGAAGAAGGATCCGTGGCCGGGTCGTCCCGGCGCAGACGTCGGAAAGGCGGTGGGACGACATGACGGGTAGCGCGAATTCCGACGAGGACAGCTGGTTTCGCCGCTTCCACACGTCGCCCGAGGCGAAGGCAAGGCTGGTGTGCCTGCCGCACGCCGGAGGTTCGGCCCCGTTCTACTTCCCGGTTTCGCGGGCGCTGACGCCGGACATCGAGGTGCTGGCGGTGCAGTACCCGGGCCGCCAGGACCGGCGGCACGAGCCGTTCCTGACCACCGTCGACGCGCTGGCCGACCGGATCGCCGAGCTGCTGCGCGGGCGCGACGACCTGCCGCTGGGGTTGTTCGGCCACAGCATGGGCGCGATGATCGCTTTCGAGGTGACCCGCAGGCTGGAGGCCGCGGGCACCGCGGTGGACACGCTGTTCGTGTCCGGCCGCCGCGCGCCCTCTCGGCGTCGCGACGAGAACGTGCACACCCGCACCGACGACGGCGTGATCGACGAACTGCGCCGGTTGAGCGGCACCGAAATGGACCTGCTCGGCGATGACGATGTCGTGCGTATGATCCTTCCTGTGGTGCGCAACGACTATCGCGCCGTGGAGACCTACCGGTACCAGCCGGGCTCGCCGCTGGCGGCCCCGGTGGTTGCGTTCACCGGCACCGACGACCCGGTCGCCTCGGTCGACGAGGTCCGGTCGTGGGGCGAGCACACTTCGGCGGGCTTCGAGCTGGTCCCGCTCGCCGGCGGGCATTTCTTCCTGACCCGCCACCAGGACGTGATTCTCCGGTATCTGACCGATCGGCTTGTCGACAAGGGGCGTGCACATGTCTGAGGCACTGGCGGTCGGATTCGACAGCAGGCTCGAGGAACTGCGGGAGATCAAGGAGGCCGCGCGCCGTGGCCCCGACGACGCCGCGACCGCCCGGCAGCACGACCGCGGCAAGCTGACCGCGCACGAGCGCATCGAGCTGCTCCTTGACCCGGGTTCGTTCACCGAGATCGAGTCCTTGCGCCGGCACCGCGCGACGGCCTTCGGGCTCGAACACCGGAAGCCGTATTCGGACGGCGTGGTGTGCGGCTGGGGGACCGTCTACGGGCGCACGGTTTTCGTGTATGCCCACGACTTCCGCATTTTCGGCGGCGCGCTTGGCGAGGCGCACGCGCAGAAGATCCACAAGGTGATGGATCTCGCCGCGGCGGCCGGTGCGCCGCTGGTGTCGCTCAACGACGGCGCGGGCGCGCGGATTCAGGAGGGCGTGACGGCGCTCGCCGGGTACGGCGGGATTTTCCAGCGCAACGCCCGGTCTTCGGGGGTCATTCCGCAGATCTCGGTGATGCTCGGCCCGTGCGCTGGTGGTGCCGCGTACTCGCCCGCGTTGACGGATTTCGTGTTCATGGTGCGCGAAACCTCGCAGATGTTCATCACCGGTCCGGACGTGGTGCACGCGGTGACCGGCGAGGAGATCACCCAGAACGGCCTTGGCGGCGCGGACGTGCACGCCTCGACGTCGGGCGTCGCCGCGTTTGTCTACGACGACGAACCCAGCTGTCTTGAGGACGTGCGGTACCTGATTTCGTTGTTGCCCTCCAACAACAACGAGGTGCCGCCGGTGGAGCCGACGGCCGATCCGGCGGACCGCTGTACGGACAAGCTGCTTGAGGTGGTGCCGACGGACTCGGCGCGCGCGTACGACATGTGTGCCGTGATCGAGGAAATCGTCGACGACGGCGAGTTCCTCCAGGTGCACGCCGGTTGGGCGACGAACGTGGTGTGCGCCTTGGCGCGGCTCGACGGGCATGTGGTCGGGATCGTGGCGAACCAGCCGGCGACGCTCGCCGGGGTGCTCGACATCGAGGCGAGCGAGAAGGCCGCGCGGTTCGTGCAGACGTGCGACGCGTTCAATATTCCGCTGGTGACGATGGTCGACGTGCCGGGCTTCCTGCCAGGGGTGGACCAGGAACACGGCGGCATCATCCGGCACGGCGCGAAGCTGTTGTATTCCTACTGCAACGCGACGGTGCCGCGGGTGCAGATGATCCTGCGCAAGGCGTACGGCGGCGCCTACATCGTGATGGACTCGCGGTCGATCGGCGCGGACGTTTCGCTGGCGTGGCCGACGAACGAGATCGCGGTGATGGGCGCGGAGGGCGCGGCGAACGTGATCTTCCGGCGCGAGATCAATGCGGCCGACGACCCGGAGGCGGTGCGGCGGCAGAAGATCAAGGAGTACAAGACCGAGCTGATGCATCCGTACTACGCGGCCGAACGCGGGCTGGTCGACGACGTGATCGAGCCCGGCCGGACGCGGGAGATGCTGATCCGGTCGCTGGCGATGTTGCGGGCCAAGCACGCCGACGTTCCGGCGCGCAAGCACGGGAACCCGCCGATGTGATGGCGGTCCGGGTCGCGCGTCGAGGAACGGGTGTGGCGGCTGTCTCGTATACACATTTGACGCTGCCACCCAATAG
>NZ_PQIA01000162.1 GCF_003385235.1 Amycolatopsis circi
GCTCGACCCGGAATTCCTCGGTCGGCGGCGCGAGCGAATGGAGTTTGTACGCGAAATCGCGAGTGCGCGTGCCGAACCGGGCGATGTGCCACAGCCGTTCGGTGGGCTCGCGCGTGACGCCGAGCGCGTCGGCGATGTCCTGGCCGTGCGCCCAGGTCTCCATCATCCGCGCGGTCGCCATGGACGCCGCGCTCATCGGCGGGCCGTACCACGGCAGCTTCTGCCCGTCCGGCACCGCGGCCAGCGCCTCGGCGAGAGCGGCTCGCCCGGAGCGCCACTGCGCCAGCAGCTCGTCCGGCGGCAGCTCGGCCCCTTCCTCAGCGCCCGCGTCGACGTAGTTTTCGCCGATACTCAACAGCTTTTCGACCTCGGACTGCCAGTCCTCCGGCCGGCTCGCGGAGATCAGCGATTTGCCGTCGGTCCACGCCAGATGCGCGACCTGATGCGCGATCGTCCACCCCTGCGCCGGCGTCGGCCGGGCCCACCCGTCGGCGGGCAGCCCGGCGACCAGGTCGTCGACCGCCTGCGATTCGGCCGCGAGATCCCGGAGGATCCCCGCGAGATCAGCCATTCCTGCGCCTCCCTGCGTCCGCCGCACCACCTCGTGCGGACCCAGCGTGGACCCTGGCCCCGGAAAAATCAAGCGCGCCTGATTGTTTTTGCTCCGACACCAAGTCCGTGAGGGGAACCCCCAGGGAATCAGAGTCCCTCAGGGTTCCCCTCACGGACAGCAGATCAGTCGCGGGAGGTGTCGATGACGCAGAAGCGGTTGCCTTCCGGGTCCGCGAGGACCACGAAGTCCGGATCCGGCGGGTAATGCGGCCAATCGACCCGCCGCGCCCCCAACCCGGTCAACCGCTCGACCTCCGCCGCCTGGTCCGCGGCATCCCCGGCGTACAGGTCCAGATGCACCCGCGGCACCTCCTGCACCGGCACCGAACTCCGCTGGAACGCCACCCCCGGCCCCGCGCCGTCAGGAGGCAACAGCACGACGAAATCCTTGGCGTCGTCCCGCCGCGCGTACCCCAGCGCGTCGCTCCAGAACGAGACCGCGCGCTCCATGTCCTCGACTCCCAGCACCACCGTGCCCACCTTCAGCATGATCCGAGCATGCCCCGGACGCGCCCGCCCAACCTTTATTGACACATTGAAAACAAGGCCCCGGCGCCCTACCGTCCTCCCATGGACTCCTACGCGGAGATCACCTACGAGGTCGCCGCCAAGGTCGCGACCGTTCTCCTCGACCGGCCCGAGGCCCGCAACGGCTACACGATCCGGATGGCCGACGAACTCGCCCACGCCCTCGGCCGCGCCGACCGGGACGAGGACGTCCGCGCGGTCGTGCTCGGGACGACCGGCAAGGACTTCTCCGTCGGGGCCGATCTCTCCTCCGGCGGGTTCGACTTCGGCGACCGGCCGCCGGACGACTGGCAGGAACCCGCGGGCAGGGTCTCGAAGCGGATCTTCACCATGAACAAACCGGTGCTCGCCGCGTTGCGCGGGGCGTCAGTCGGCGCGGGCATCACCATCACGCTGTCCTGCGACTACCGGTTCGCGTCCACCAACTCCAAGTTCGGCTTCGTCTTCACCCGCCGCGGGATCTACCCCGAGGGCGCGTCCGCGTGGTTCCTCCCCCGCCTCGTCGGGATGGGCGCGGCCGTCGACTGGATGGTCAGCGGACGGCTCTTCGGACCCGACGAAGCACTCCAGGCCGGGCTCGTCCACCAGATTCACGAGCCCGACGACGTCCTCGCCCAAGCACAAACCAGGGCGAAAGAAATCGCCGAGACCACCGCACCTGTAGCTGTAGCGGTCACTCGCCAGCTGCTCTACCGGATGGCCTCCGCCCCGTCGCCGTTCGACGTCCACCAGGTGGACTCGAAGCTCATCTCCCAGCTGGGCTCGAACCCCGACGCCGTCGAGGGCGTCGCTTCCTTTTTCCAGAAACGCCCGCCCGAGTTCCCGTTGCGCGTGGACCGAGATCTGCCGCCCTATCTGCCCTGGATCAGCGAATGACCGAATACCCGCCCGAGCCGTGGCACCTCGCCGCCGACGCCTGCATCTCGATGTGGCGGATCCCCGTCGACGAACTGCCCGCATTGCCCGCCGGCGCGCAACCGCTGCTCCTCAACAACCAGGCCGCCGTCTTCACCGCCTGGATCGACTACCTCCCCACCGGCCAGCTGAGCTACCACGAACTCCTCTCCTGCGTCGCCGTGCGCGGCCGCGGGCTCGCCGCGTCGATCACCGACATCTGGGTCGACAGCGAGATCTCGCGCGCGGGCGGGCGCGAACTGTGGGGCATCCCGAAGGAACTGGCGGCCTTCACCTTCACCGGCGGACGCACCTTCACCGCGGCGACCTCCGACGACTGGATCGCCACCGCCGCCTTCACCCCGCGCCTCGGGCTGCCGATCGCACTCCCGGTACGCTTCGAGATCGCTCAGACCCTCAGCGGCAGCCCGCTGCGTACCCCGGTCGAGTGGCGCGGGAAGCCTCGCGCGGCGGCCGCGGACTGGTCGGTCAACCCGGCCGGGCCGCTGGGCTGCCTGGCCGGAAAACGGCCCGTGGCCAGTGCGGCACTGGGCGCCACGAAGCTCCGCTTCGGATCTTGCCCTCGGTGATCGGATAACCCGCCAGGGTGAGAGTGACACGCCATACCTTGGGGCCCGTGCGAGCTTGGACCCCAAGATGTAGTCTCTGGGAACCGGCAGCCCCCAGCGACGGGGAGACCGCTTGACGAGGGCGGCCGGGCTGTTTCGAGGAAACCGCAGCGCATGGCCTTGATCGGCTGTGTGCCGCTCGAATGCGCCCATTTCGAGGAACTGTTGGAGACACGCATGTCAGTGGAAACCGGTCAGCGGCCGCCGTCGGCGGCGGAGGGGGCCCCGAGCGCGGTCCGCGTCATCCGGCGGGACGGAAACGTCTCGCCCTTCGACGCGGGCAAGATCTCGGTGGCGCTGACCAAGGCCTTCCTCGCGGTCGAGGGCGGCGACGCCGCCGCGTCCTCCCGCGTGCACCACGTGGTCGCGGAGCTGACCGGGCAGGTCGAGGCGGCTCTGCTGCGCCACACCGGCCCGGAGGCCGCGCTGCACATCGAGCAGATCCAGGACCAGGTCGAACTCGCCCTGATGCGCGGCGGGCACCACAAGGTCGCCCGCGCCTACGTCCTCTACCGCGACGAGCGTTCGAAGGCCCGCGAGGCCGCCGCGCCGGCGCACGCCGAGGTCGCGCTGAGCGTCAAGGGCGCCGACGGAACGCTGCGCCCGCTCGACTGGGCGCGCGTCTCGCACGTCGTCGGCGAGGCCGTCGCCGGGCTCGAGGACGTGTCCGCCGAGCCGGTGCTGGCCGAGGCCAAGCGCAACCTCTACGACGGCATCACCGCCGACGAACTGGCCCTCGCGCAGATCATGGCCGCGCGCGTGCTCGTCGAGCAGGAGCCGAACTACTCGTTCGTGTCCGCCCGGCTGCTGCTGGACAAGCTGCGCGGCGAAGCGCTGAGCTACCTCGCGCAGAAGCCGCGACAGGCCAGCCAGGACGAGATGGCGAGCGAATACCCGGCGTACTTCCGCGCCTACCTGCGCCGCGCGGTCGAGCTGGAACTGGTCGACGGCGAGCTGCTGGGCTTCGACCTCGACAAGATCACCGCCGCCATTCACGCCGAGCGCGACCTCGACTTCGGCTTCCTCGGCCTGCAGACCCTGTACGACCGGTACTTCCAGCACCACAACGGCGTGCGGTTCGAGCTGCCGCAGGCGTTCTTCATGCGCGTCGCGATGGGCTTGGCGATCCGCGAGGACAACCGCGAAGCCCGCGCGATCGAGTTCTACGAACTGCTGTCGACGTTCCACTTCATGGCGTCCACCCCGACGCTGTTCAACAGCGGCACCAACCGCGCCCAGCTGTCGTCCTGCTTCCTGACCACTGTGGACGACGACCTGGACTCGATCTTCCAGGCGTACAAGAACAACGCGCTGCTGGCCAAGTACTCGGGCGGCCTCGGCAACGACTGGACCCCGGTCCGCGGCCTCGGCGCGCACATCAAGGGCACCAACGGCCAGTCCCAGGGCGTCGTGCCGTTCCTGAAGATCGCCAACGACACCGCGGTCGCGGTCAACCAGGGCGGCAAGCGCAAGGGCGCGGCCTGCGCGTACCTGGAGACCTGGCACGTCGACATCGAGGAATTCCTCGACCTGCGCAAGAACACCGGCGACGACCGGCGGCGCACGCACGACATGAACACCGCCAACTGGGTCCCGGACGAGTTCCTGCGCCGCGTCGAGGCGAACGCCGAGTGGACGCTGTTCTCGCCGAACGAGACGCCGGACCTGCACGACCTCTACGGCAACGCGTTCGCGCAGCGCTACCGCGAGTACGAGGCGGCCGCCGCCCGCGGCGAGATCAAGGTGTTCCGCAAGGTCCGCGCGGTCGAACTGTGGCGGCGGATGCTGACCATGCTGTTCGAGACCGGCCACCCGTGGATCACCTTCAAGGACCCGTGCAACCTGCGTTCGCCGCAGCAGCACGTCGGCGTCGTGCACTCGTCCAACCTGTGCACCGAGATCACGCTGAACACGAACACCGACGAGGTCGCGGTCTGCAACCTCGGCTCGGTGAACCTGCTCAAGCACGTCACTCCGTCCGGTTTGGACACTGAGCGGCTCGAGAAGACCGTGCGCACCGCGGTGCGCATGCTCGACAACGTGATCGACATCAACTTCTACACGATCCCGGAGGCGCGGCGCTCCAACCTGCGCCACCGTCCGGTCGGCCTGGGCATCATGGGCTTCCAGGACGCGCTGTTCGAGCTGGGCGTGCCGTTCGCGTCCGCCGACGCGGTGAAGTTCGCCGACACCTCGATGGAGCACCTCTCCTACTACGCGATCTCGGCCTCGACCGATCTCGCGCAGGAGCGCGGCCAGTACCAGACGTTCGAGGGTTCCTTGTGGAGCAAGGGAATCCTGCCGATCGACTCGATGCAGCTGCTCATCGACGCCCGCCAGGGCGACGGCCTCGACGTCGACACCTCCACGACGCTGGACTGGGCCCCGCTGCGCGAGCGCGTCAAGACCGTCGGCATGCGCAACTCCAACGTGATGGCGATCGCGCCGACCGCGACGATCTCCAACATCTCCGGCGTCGGCCAGTCGATCGAGCCGCTGTTCCAGAACCTGTACGTCAAGTCGAACATGTCCGGCGACTTCACCGTCGTCAACCCGCACCTGGTCAAGAGCCTCAAGGCGCGCGGCCTGTGGGACGAGGTCATGGTCAGCGACCTGAAGTACTTCGACGGCAGCCTCGGGCAGATCGACCGCGTCCCGGACGACCTCAAGGCGCTCTACGCGACCGCCTTCGAGATCGAGTCGAAGTGGATCGTGGACGCCGGTTCGGTGCGGCAGAAGTGGATCGACCAGGCTCAGTCGCTGAACCTGTACATCGCGGCTCCGAGCGGGCGCAAGCTCGACGAGCTGTACCGCTACGCCTGGCACAAGGGCCTCAAGACCACGTATTACCTGCGGGCGCAGTCCGCGACGCACGTGGAGAAGAGCACCCTGCGCGGCACCGACGGCAAGCTGAACGCCGTCTCCGCCACTCCGGCTCCGGCCGCCCCGGCCGCCGCTGCCCCGGCTGCTTCTCCCGCTCCGGCAGCCTCGCCGTCGCCGTCCGCCGCGGTTCCGGCCGCCTCCCCCGCGCCGTCGCCGTCGCCCGCCGCCGCGGTTCCGGCCGTCCCCGCGGAGCCGAAGGAGCTGCCGAAGACCGACGTCGACTTCGTCGCCGCCGAGGGCGCTGCCTGCCGGATCGACGACCCCGACTGCGAAGCCTGCCAGTAACGCCTCGTGAGTGGCGATGCCGGTTCTAACCGGCATCGCCACTCACGACCCCGACTCCCAAGGTGACCTGAATGACGAACGTGGAAACGACGGACGCGACCGGCCTCGGCGAGATCGAGGTCGGCGCGGCCCGGATCAACGTCGACGACAAGCGGATGATCAACGCGCGCGCCGACGTCAACCAGCTGCTGCCGATGAAGTACCGGTGGGCGTGGGACAAGTACCTCGCGGCGTGCAACAACCACTGGATGCCGACCGAGGTCGCGATGCAGGCCGACATCGCGCTGTGGAAGTCGCCGGACGGCCTCACCGAGGACGAGCGGCAGATGCTCAAGCGCAACCTCGGCTTCTTCGCCACGGCGGAGTCCTTGGTGGCCAACAACATCGTGCTCGCGGTGTACCGGCAGATCACCAACCCGGAGTGCCGCCAGTACCTGCTGCGCCAGGCCTTCGAGGAGGCCGTGCACACGCACACCTTCCAGTACATCTGCGAAAGCCTCGGCCTGGTCGAGGGCGAGCTGTTCAACATGTACCGCGAGGTCCCGTCCATTTCGGACAAGGACGCGTGGGCGCTGAAGTACACGCAGAACCTGGAGAACCCGGACTTCGAGACCGGCACGCCGGAGGCCGACCAGGCGTTCCTGCGCGACCTCGTGGCGTTCTACGTGATCTTCGAAGGCATGTGGTTCTACACCGGTTTCGCGCAGATCCTGTCGCTGGGCCGGCGGAACAAGATGGTCGGCATCGCCGAGCAGTACCAGTACATCCTGCGCGACGAGTCGATCCACCTGAACTTCGGCATCGACTGCATCAACCAGATCAAGATCGAGAACCCGCACCTGTGGACCGAAGAGTTCCAGGCCGAGATCCGCGGGATGCTGCAGGACGCGTGCGAACTGGAAGTCAAGTACGCCCGCGACACCATGCCGCGCGGCATGCTCGGCCTGTCGGCTGACCTGTGCGAGCAGTACATGCACTTCATCACCGACCGGCGCGCGCAGCAGATCGGGCTGGCCCCGATCTACGGCGAGAACGAGAACCCGTTCCCGTGGATGTCGGAAGCGATGGACCTGAAGAAGGAGAAGAACTTCTTCGAAACCCGCGTCATCGAATACCAGTCCGGCGGCGCCCTCGACTGGGACTGATCCCCTCCCCGCGCCGACCGCTGAACGCCCGGCCGCGCTCTGGTTCGCCAGGGCGCGGCCGAGTCGCGTCCGAGGATCACCCGAACGGCCAAGCCGCAAGTATTGTCAAGGCGTCAATAACAGGGGACCGTGGAGGGCGACCGACACCCCGGACCGGGAGGGCCGCCATGGCGGACGTGACCTCGAAAACCGGAATTCCGACGGCGGGCGGCGCGCTCGGCACCCTCGCGCACGCCGGCAGCGACGGCGTCACCCGGCTCTCGGAAAACCTGCGCGGCCGGATCCCGCCGCTGACCGCGATCCCGTTGCCGCGCAAGGTCGACGAACGCTGGCTCGGCGCGCGGTGGCCGGTCCGCGAACTCGCCGCGCCCCCGCCGGGCAGCGGCCTGAAACCGGTCCTCGGCGACGACGGGCCGCCGCTGATCGGGCACACGCTCGACGGGATGCGGTTCGGCCTCGACTTCAGCCTGCGCCGCTTCGAGCAGTTCGGCCCGGTGTCGTGGATGGGCGTGTTCGGCCAGCGGATCGTGACGCTTTCCGGGCCGGACGCCACCCAGACCGCGCTCGTGAACAAAGACAAGGCGTTTTCCCAGGAGGGCTGGAAGTTCTTCATCGAGCGGTTCTTCGAGCGCGGGCTCATGCTGCTCGATTTCGGCGAGCACCACCTGCACCGGCGGATCATGCAGGAGGCGTTCACCCGGGACCGGCTCCGCGGCTACGTCGCGCAGATGGGCCCGGCGCTGCGCGAAGGCGTCGCCGCGCTGCCGTCCGGCCGGCCCCAGCTGTATTGGGCGTTCAAACAGCTGACGCTGGACGTCGCGACCCAGGTTTTCATGGGCCTGCGCTCGGCCGCCGACGCCGAGCGCATCAACCGCGCGTTCGTGGCCGCTGTGCGCGCCGGTACCGCCGTGGTGCGGTATCCGGTGCCTGGCGGCCGCTGGGCCGCGGGTTTGCGCGGCAGGCGGACGCTCGAGCGGTATTTCGGCGAGAACCTGGCGGCGAAGCGCGACGCGGACGGCGACGACCTGTTCTCCGCGCTCTGCCACGCGGTCTCCGAGGACGGCGACCGGTTCAGCGACGCCGACATCGTCAACCACATGATCTTCCTGATGATGGCCGCGCACGACACGACCACCATCACCGCCAGCGCGATGGCCTACTACCTCGCGAAACACCCGGAATGGCAGGACCGCGCCCGCGAGGAGTCGCTGCGCCTCGGCGACGACCTGCCGGACCTCGAAGCGTTGGAGAGCCTCGAAACGCTGGACCTCGTCATGAAAGAGGCGCTGCGGCTGCGCGCCCCGGTGCCGTCGCTGGCGCGAAAGACCACAAAGGACACTTCGGTCCTTGGCCACTACCTGCCGGAAGGCACGATGGTCGCGGTTTCGCCGACGCTGAACCACTACTCCCCCGAGTACTGGACCGACCCGCTGCGCTTCGACCCCGAGCGGTTCAGCCCGGACCGCCGCGAGGACAAGTCGCACCGGTTCGCCTGGATGCCGTTCGGCGGCGGCGCGCACAAGTGCATCGGGCTGCAGTTCGGCGGCTTGGAAGTCAAGGCGCTCATGCACGAGCTGCTGCGGGCGCACCGCTGGTCGGTGCCCGAGGACTACGTCGCCAAGTGGGACTACGTCTCGCTTCCGGTGCCCGCCGACGGACTCCCGGCCCGGTTGGCCTATCGTTGACGGCCGCCGAGCGGGACAGAAAGGTCGACAGCTGGAGACAAAACCGCAGTACAGGCCACCTTCGTGTACTCAAGGTGACTTGATGTCACCAGTTGTGTAGTGCCCATCACTCGTTCAGCCGGTAGACACCCTGTTTGGTCCGTGATGCCGTGGCATCACTTGCGGCCAACTCGTACCCAGTGTGGGTCTTCGGACCCTCCGCACCGGGCCTGAGCTGGTCTTTGTCCGCATATGAAGAGGTGGAGTGTGCCGGAGCCTGGTGCCACGCCAGGGTTGGTCGACGTCGCGCGCAAGTACGCGGCGGCGCTGACCGACACCAACGGAGTAACGCTCCCTCCCGCCGAGGTGGAGCGGATCCTGCTCGACTTCGCCGGCGAGGTCGCCGAGCGCCCCGAAGACACGGGCGCCACGCGCCGGTTCACCGCGCTCTTCTCCTCCGCGCCGCTCGGCATCGCCCTCACCGACGCGGCCGGAACCGTCGTCGAGGCGAACGCCGCGATGGCGCGGCTGCTCGGCACGTCCACGACGGAGCTGCGGGACAAGCACGTCGCCGATCTCGCCGCCGGGCCGCAGGACGCCGAGCGGCTGCGCAGCGCTCTCGACGGGCTGCCGCTCACCGGCGAAACCCGCCGGACCGTCCGCGGCGTGCACCTCGACCACAGCCGCGACGGCGGGCTCACCACGAACGTCACCATCACGTCGCTGCCCGGCGACCGGCCCGGGTCGTTCTTCCCGGTGGTGATGGCGGCCGACACCGACGACGTGCATCTCCTCGGCGAACGGCTGCGCCACCAGAACCTGCACGATCCGCTCACCGGACTGCCCAACAGCGCCGCGTTCACCGCGCAGCTGGAGGCCGCGCTCGGCTCGGGCAGCTCCGCCGAGATCGCCTTGCTGTACCTGGACATCGACGGGTTCAAGGTGATCAACGACGGCCTCGGCGCCGGCATGGGCGACCTGGTGCTGAAGGCGATCTCGGGGAAGCTGAAGGCCGTGTTCGACGGCCAGCACGAGAGCTACGTCGCCCGGCTGTCCGGCGACGGGTTCGCGGTGCTGCTGCGCGGTTCCGAGCTGACCGGGCAGAAGACGGTCGTGCTCGCCGACCGGGTGCTGGACGAACTCAGCGAGCCGGTGTACGTCGACGGGCACGGCATCGGCGTCAGCGCGAGCATCGGGATCGTCGTGCGCCCGGCGAACGAAGGCAGCCACGGCGACCTGCTGCGCGCGGCCGAACTAGCGCTGCACCGCGCCAAAGAAGCGGGCAAAGCGCAGTGGATGCTGTTCGACCCGCAGCTGGACGCGCGGGACCGCAACCGCTACCAGCTCGGCGCGGTGATCGCCGGTGCGCTGGAGAACGGCGAGTTCTCGCTGATCTACCAGCCGACGGTCAAGCTCGCGAAGCCGGACGAGATCGCCGCGGTCAACGCCGGGCTGCTCTGGAGCCATCCCGAACGCGGCGAACTCGGCCCCGAGGAGTTCTATCCGCTCGCGCAGACCACCGGAATGACCGTGCCGCTGGGCAAATGGCTACTGCAGGAGTCGCTCGGCGCGACCGCGCGCTGGCGTGAGCGGTACGGCCCCGCCGCGCCGGACGTCTGCATCCGGCTGCCGAAGCGCCTCGCCATCGACCAGGACCTGGTGCTGCTGGTCAAGAACCAGCTGGACCGGCACCGCCTGCCCGCACGGGCGCTGCGGCTGTGCACCGACCGCACGTCGATGTTCGACGACGAGGGCGAGGTGCTGGACTCGTTCACCGTCCTCGCCGACCTGGGCGCGCAGCTCGTGCTCACCATCTCCGGATCGTCCGACCTGGAACTGATCCCGCGGTACCGGCTCCCGGTCAAGCACGTGATCCTCAGCGGCCCGGTAGTCGACGCACTGGCCGGACCCGACCCGGCCGAGACCGACGTGCGGCACCTGTCGCAGCTGGTCACGCGGGCGAAGGAGCTGGGCCTGCGCATCGGCGCGGAAGGCGTGCGCGACGCCGGCCACGCGGACCGCCTGCGGGAACAGGGAGTTCTGGCGGCGCGAGGTTCGTTCGTGGCGGAGTCCGCGACGGGCGACGAGGTAGACGAAATGATCGCCCGGCACGCCAGCTGACCCATCCGCCGCCGCGGCGGCTCCGAACTCCGGGCAAGACCCCCTTTGGAAGGACCCTCTCCGCGATGCAGCCTGGCGACCTCGCCCCCGACTTCACCCTCCCCGACGACCAGGGCGTGGAGCGCACCCTGTCGGCCTTACTCGCCGACGGCCCGGTCGTGCTGTTCTTCTACCCGGCCGCGATGACGTCCGGCTGCACCGCCGAAAGCTGCCACTTCCGGGACCTGGCCGCGGAATTCGCCGAGGCGGGCGCACAACGCGTCGGCATCAGCCCGGACGCCGTCGGCAAACAACGCGAGTTCTCCGCCAAGCACGGTTTCGACTACCCCCTGCTGTCCGATGTGGACGGTGCGGTGGCGAAGCAGTTCGGCGTGTGGCGCAAGATCCTGCCCCTGCACACGAAACGGCAGACGTTCGTGATCGCGGAAGACCGGCGGGTGCTGGACGTGATCAAGAGCGAGCTGAACTTCACCGCGCATGCCGATCGGGCGTTGAAGGTGCTGCGGGAACGCGCGGACGCCTGACCGGCGTGCTCCTTCTCGCGAAATCGATCTCGAAAACTCCGTCGACGGCGACCCGGCAACGCCGGTGCGAGCGATGTAGGGGTCGTGAGGTTCGAGCGCGAAGGAGACCGGAGATGACCAAGCAGGGGGAGCAAGGATCCGGCGAGGAGTGGGCGGTGGTTCGCCGTCCTGGGATCGTCCGGCTCGCCGACTCAGCGCTGCGGGCGAGAATCGAGTCGGCGCGTGCCCGCCGCCGGAGCGACACCATGATCGGCCTGGTGGCAACAGCGGCGACAGCGGGAGCGAACGCCAAGGTGCAGTCGCACGAGCCGGACGGGGCCAAGTGGTCGATAACCGTCATCGCGAAGGACACTGCCCGGTGACAGACCCGGTCGACGCGACCGAGAGCGAACCGCCGCCCGGGTACGGCGGCCGCGACCCGCTGGCCACGGTCCTCGCGCTCGATCAGGTGCAAGACAAACTGCACAGCTTCGTCCGACGGCGGATACCCGATGTGCACGACGCCGAAGCGGTGTACTGGGAGACCTTGGAAGCATTCGCCGCGTACGTCGACACTAAGAGATGCCCGCCGTCCGATTTCTGCAGACTGCTCTTCGGCATCGCAGGCAACAAGGTGGCCAGCTATTGGCGCGCGGAACGGCGAAGGCGGCACAGCGTTCTCGTCGAGCCGTCAGACGAGCTTGTGCTCGCCCGGGAGTGGTCTAGCCCGTACGAATCGGTGGAGCAGCGGGTCGACTTGGCGCGCGCGATCGCAGAAGCGCCGCTGGAGGACCGTATGCGACGAGCGCTGGTTCTTGTCGCCGTCGATCAGCTTTCCCAGGACGAGGCCGCTGCGGTCATGGGCGTCCACCGCAGTCAGCTCCGGCGGCTCCTGGCCAAGGCCGCCAAGTTGCTTCGTTCGGACGGACGGCTCGACGAGTACGTTGACGGTCTCGTCGGCGCGGCTCGGCCGGAGCGCACGAGACAGCTGGGCTCGGGGGCACAGTCATGAACGAGGAAATCATTGACCGGTTGATCCGTGCCGGTCGGCAGCCAGTATCGCCCCGGCCGGCACACTTGCGGGTCGGCGCGGAGCAGCTTCGTGCGCGGCTGGCTTCGAAGTCGCGGGAGCAACTCGGCCAGCTCGTCGAATGCACGCGAAAAGTGCATGACGACATCATTACCGCTCCCGCTGTCTCCCGCATCAGCGTCGTGTCCGACAGGTCCGAAGCACCAGCTGCGATTACTTCCGCACCCGCCCACGATGGGCAGTCGGCGAGCCTGGCCCGGCCGTCACTGGAACTCGTGGTGCAGAAAAAATCCGAACCGCGTTCCGCCGACGATCCATCGTTCACCACGATTGTCGTGGCGGGCGGAACCGGGGCAGGGAAGTCAACTCTCGTGGCCTCCATTTGCTCTCAGGTTCTGTACACCGCTCCACCGGCGTTCGGCGGAGCCGACAGAATGGATCGAGGCGCGAGTGACCTGGGAAAGCTCGTACTGGCCACTGATTTAGCCCTCTACCTGTACGGTATGCCCGATCCGCTCCAGACCACCGCAGAATTCGACGATATCGCCATTAACTCCCTCGGGGGAATCGTTCTGGTCGACACTGGCCAGCTGGCCGACGCATTCCCCTATCTCGACTATCTGGAGCACCGCGGCATTCCCTACGTCGTGGCGGTGAACGTGATGGACGGCATCGTCCGCCACAAAATCAAGGACGTCCGCAAAGCGCTTGCGATCGACCCCGCCGTCCCCGTCAAGCGATGTGACACGCGCGCACCCGAATCTGTGAGGAGAGTACTGGTCGCTTTAGTCGAGGAAGTCATGCGGCTTCGCTGCCGGCCGGGGCAGAGCCTGCCGGAAGAATTGCAGCTGGTAGCCGATCGGATTCTGGCCTGACCACGGCAGGGATTCGACCGAACCGGTGCGCCCTCGCCACGAGAAGCGCCCTCACGCGGCCCGCTCAAGCCGCCACACCACGTTCATCCCGCGGCAAGCCGACGGAATCCGCCCCTCCGCCGGTTCCTCCCCGACCCGGGAAAATCCCAGCCGCACCGGAACCGCGCCGCTGCGCACGTTCTGCGAATCGTGCTTGATCAGCACATGCGCGGCATCGAGCCGCCAAGCCAACTCAACCAGCAAAGCGCCCGCCCGGGTCACAAATCCCTTGCCAGTCTGGGATTTCGCGAGCCAGTACCCGATCTCCCACCCGTCACCGCGACGCATCAAGCCGCAACTGCCCGCCAGTTCGTCATTCGGCGGGTAGATCGCGTAGTTGTATTCCTCGCCGCTCTCCCACTGCGAAGCCGCGCGCGCGAGGAACTCATCGCCCTTGGCCTCGTCGTAGCCGTCGATCGCCCACGGCATCCACGCGGCCAGATGGTCCAGGGATCCCACGACGGCCGCCACCTGCGCGTCCCGATGCTCCGGGCGCCAGCGTACGAGGGTGACCACACCGTCGGTGAGAGTGTCCATGCGGTCATCCTGACAGCAGAAACGGCGACAGGCTCGCGAATTTCGCCAGGCCCGCCGCCGTCTCGCAGCAGAACGTCAGTGCATCACGATGTCCGGCGGCACCTCGGTGTCGTTCTTCAGCGCGTCGAACAGCTGCCCGGACTTCTTCTTGTCCCAGTGCTGCGCTGACGCGTCGGTGATCGGCATCGTCGTGGTCGTAACCCCGTCGGAGGAAATGCCGCGCATCGCGATCGCCAGGCCGACCAGGTTGTGCACGTGGTCGCCGGTGTCCATGGTCAGCGCGTCCGGCGCGGAACCCAGCAGCGGGAAGAAGTCGAACGGATTCAACAGCGTCCCGGGGCTCGCGATCTGGCTCACGAGCGCGCCGATGAACTTGCGCTGGTTCGCCACCCGGTCGAGGTCCGAGCGCGGCGTCGCGTCGGCGTGCCGCATCCGGACGAAGCCGAGCGCCGAGCGTCCGTCGAGCTTCTGGCAGCCCGCCTTGATGTCGATGCCGGTCATCGGGTCGTTCATGTCCTTCTCGATGCACATGTCGACCCCGCCGATCGCGTCGACGATGTTCGCGAAGCCGCCGAAGCCGATCTCCGCGTAGTGGTCCATGTGCAGGCCGGTGGCCTGTTCGACCGTCTGGACCAGCAGTTTCGGCCCGCCGAGCGCGAACGCGGCGTTGATTTTGCTCGTGCCGTGGCCGGGGATCTTCACCTGCGAGTCGCGCGGCAGGCTCAGCAGCGTCGGTTTGGTCGAATTGTCCGGGAGGTGCGCGATCATGATGGTGTCGGTGCGCTGCCCGCCCGCCTCGCCGGAGTCGCCGGTGGCCAGCCGCTCCTCGTCCGCCGCGGACAGGCCCTGGCGGCTGTCCGACCCGACGATCAGCCAGTTCGTGCCCGACGCCGCGGCCGGGCGCCCGGAGTAGTCGCCGATCGCGTCCACCCGGTTGATGCTGAACTCCAGGTACGCCCAGATCCCGCCGATGAACAGCACGAACACGATGAGCAGCGTCATCAGGATCTTGCCGACGCTCCACCGGCGGCGACGCCGCGGCCGCGGCTGCCGGCCCCCGTACTCCGGCGGGTCCTGCCTCGGCGGCCCGGGCGGCGGCGGGGCGGGGGCCTCGCCGCGCGCGCCCATCGGCCGGGTGCGGCCGTCGTAGGGGCTCTGCCCTCTGCCCGGCAGCGGCATCATCTGCGCCCGCTGCTGCTGGCGCGGGCGTGCGGGGGGCTGCGGTGGCCTGGGCGGCATCCGCCGCCTGCCGTCGTCGCCTCCGTACGTCATGGGCCTGTCTCCCCGATCCGGTGGGTGCGCGTGGCCGCACAGTGTCCTGCGCGGCCCTCCTGCGTTGGACGTGCGGGACCCTACGCGGGTTGTTCCGGCGGGGAGAGACAGCCTCAGCGCGGGTCGGCGAACCCGAACTGGTGGACCTTCAGATGCCCCGACCGGAACCCGGCCTCGGAGTAGGCGAGATAGAACTCCCACATCCGCCGGAACACGTCGTCGAACCCGAAGCCGCGGATGTCGTCCCAGCGCTGCTGGAAGCGGTCCCGCCACAGCTTGAGCGTGCGGGCGTAGTCCTGGCCGAACTCGCGCATCCCGGCCAGCTTCAGCCGGGTGTTCTCGCGCATCCCGTCCTCGATCGCCTGCACCGACGGGATGATGCCGCCGGGGAAGACGTACTTGTGGATCCACGTGTAGGACTTGGCCGCGGCCAGCATCCGGTCGTGGTCCATGGTGATCGCCTGCAGGCCGAACTGCCCGCCCGGGCGCAAGCGCTTGCCGATCGTGGAGAAGAACGTCGGCCAGTAGGACGCGCCGACCGCTTCGATCATCTCCACGCTGACCACCGAGTCGTACTCGCCGGTGGCCTCGCGGTAGTCGCACAGCCGCACGTCCACGCGGTCGGAAAGGCCCGCTTCGGCGATCCGGGCGTCGGCGAGCACCTTCTGTTCCTGCGAGATGGTCAGCGACGTGACCTTCGCGCCGCGCGAGGCCGCCCGGATGGACAGTTCGCCCCATCCGGTGCCGATCTCCAGCACCTCGCTGCCTTTGCGCACGCCGGCGTAGTCGAGCACGCTGTCGAGCTTGCGGTACTGCGCCTGGGTGAGCGTATCCCCGGGGCCGAACAGCGCCGACGAGTACATCATCGATTCGTCCAGGAACGCGCTGAACAGGTCGTTCGACAGGTCGTAGTGCCGGTGGATGTTCGACCGCGCGCCCTCGACGGTGTTCTCTTCCTCGGACGGCTGCATGCGCTCGGCGATCCGGCGGAAGCGCTGCAGGAACGGCGGCACGAGCGTCGCCAGCCGCTCTGCGAAGGGCGTGAGGACGCCGGCCAGGTCGTCCGCCGTCCAGTCGCCGACCAGGTACGCCTCGCCGAAGCCGATCTTCGCGTCGGCGCCGAGCCGGTGGAAGAACGCCGAGGGCCGGTGGATGCGCATCTCCGGCGCCTCCGGGCCGCCCGCGCCGAGCACCGTGCCGTCCGGGAACGTGACGCGCACGTCCAGCGATTTCACCGCGTGCCGGAACAGCGCCTCGGCCGCGCGCGCCCGCAACGGCGAATGCGGCGGCGTGGCGAGACCGGGCCATCGGGATTCGTCGGGCACCGGCTGCGAGACCACTGTCGGATCGACTCGTGACGTGGACAAGACACTCCCTCCGAACGGGCTTTCGAGCCCTTCCCCATGATATTCCCGCTTCGTCCCCGCTGCCCTCGCGACCGGGCCGCGCCCTCCGGTTACCCCGGAATGCGCAGCCGGTCGCCGGAAGGGCGGGACCAGGCCTGACGGAGAGTTTCGTCCGTCTCGCCCACTCCGATCCGGTCCAGTGTGAAAGCACACATGAGCCGGGTCCAGACCGCGGGACGGCGCAGCATCGAATGGCCTTCCCCGGCGATCTCGAACCGCGCCACCAGGTCGGTGACCTCGCGGGCGCGCGCGGCGAAGGCGTAGGACTCGGCGGGCGAGGTCATCCGGTCGCGGGTGCCGTGCGCGATCAGCACGGCCCGGCCCGCCACGGCGTCCACCGGCTCGCCCGGCGGCGTCCACGGGGCCATCGCGCACACCCCGGTCACCGCCGGATCGTCGGCGACCCGGAGCGCGACGCGGCCGCCCATCGAATGGCCGACAAGGACCACCGGGAGCCCGGGATGGTCGGCACGGATCCGTTCGAGGGCCCAGCGGGCGTCCGGCACCGGGCTTTCCATCCGGTCGTTCCAGCCGTACAGCCGGTTCCGCATCAGCCGGACTTCCAGGCCGTGCCGCCTTCCGGCGCGGTGCAGCGAACGGGCCAGCGGCACCATGCGCTGATACGCCAGCCGCCACGGCTGGACGACCGCGGTGCTGCGTTCGGCCCCGCCGTGCAGCACGAGCGCCACCGCGCGGGTCTGCCCGGGGGCCTGCCACACGCGCACGGCCGGATCCGCCTGGCCGCCTTGCCGTTTCCCGTTCACCGGCACCCCCACTTCGATCAACTCCACGGTAATCCACCACGAAGCGTGTCCACCCGATAGATTCGGTGCCCGGACCCGCGAGGAAGGGCAGGTGTGGTGAGCGCCACGGATCTCGTGAAGAGCACTTCGGACCAGCTTGCGGCGGCAGCGGAGGCCAATGCCGCGCAGGTGTCCGCCGCCGCGGACCTGCTGCTGGGGGTGATCCGAGCCGACGCGCTGGTCTTCACCGCCGGCGCCGGGCATTCGCTGGCCGCGGTCGCCGAGACGTTCTACCGCGCGGGCGGGCTCGCCTGCGTGTATCCGGTGTACCACCCGGAACTGCTGCCGCTGCACGGCGCGCAGCACAGCACGCGCACCGAGCGCCGTTCCGGGCTCGCCGAAGAGGTCCTGGCCGAACGCGCGCCGGGGCCGGAGGACGTGCTGGTCGTCTTCTCCACGTCCGGCGTGAACCCGTACCCGGTCGAACTTGCCGCCGGTGCGCGCCGCCGAGGCGCCGCAGTGATCGCCGTGACGTCGCGGGCCTGTGTGGCCGCCGCACCGCGTCGGTCGGCCACGACGTTGGTCGAGGAAGGCAGTGTGGTGCTGGATTCGCTGGTGATTCCCGGCGATGCCAGCTATCCGGCGTCCGCGCCGCGTACCGGGCCACTGTCCACTGTGGTCAATGCGTTTCTGTGGAATTTGATTCTGGCCGAGGTTTATGACCGGGGCGCCGCCGAGGGGCTCGACGTTCCGTTGTGGCGCAGCTCCAATGTGGAGGGCGGCGACGCGGCGAATGCGGCGCTGCTGGCCAAGTACGAGCCCCGGGTGCCTGCGTTGCGCTGAGGACGTCGTGAGTGTTGATCACGGTTAGAACCGTGATCAACACTCACGAGCCCCCTACGCCGCGGCCGGCTCCTCCGAGAACTGCGTGTGGTACAGCTCCGCGTACCGCCCCTCCCGCGCCAGCAGCTCTTCGTGCGTCCCGCGCTCCACGATGTCCCCGTTCTCCACCACGAGAATCAGATCCGCCGCCCGCACGGTCGACAGCCGGTGCGCGATCACCAGCGACGTCCGGCCTTCCAGCGCGCCGGTGAGCGCTTCGCCCACCGCGGCCTCGGATTCCGAATCCAGGTGCGCGGTCGCCTCGTCCAGCACCACGACCTTCGGCTGCGCGATCAGCAATCGCGCGATGGTGAGCCGCTGCCGTTCCCCGCCGGAGAGCCGGTAACCGCGTTCGCCGACGGTCGTGTCCAGTCCGTCCGGCAGCGAATGCACCAGGTCGCCCAGCCGGGCCTTCTCCAGCGCGGCCCAGATCTCGTCGTCCGTGACGGCCGGGCGCGCGTAGCTCAGGTTGGAGCGGATCGTGTCGTGGAACAAGTGCCCGTCCTGGGTCACCACGCCGACGGTTTCCCGCAGCGAAGCGAAACTCAGGTCCTTGACGTCCACATCGGACAACCGGACCGAACCGGCGTCCACGTCGTACAGCCGCGGGAGCAGCGAAGCGATCGTCGACTTGCCCGCACCGGACGAACCGACCAGCGCGACCATCTGCCCGGCTTCCGCGCGGAAGCTGAGGCCGTGCAGCACTTCGTCGCCGCCTCGGCTGTCCAAAGTGGCCACGTCTTCCAGCGAGGCGAGCGAGAACTTGTCCGCCGCCGGGTATCCGAACCGCACGTCGGAGAATTCGACCGAAACGCCGCCTTCGGGCAGTTTCTTCGGCTCCGCCGGTTCCTTGATCATCGGTTCCAGGTCCAGCACCTCGAAGACGCGCTCGAACGACACCAGCGCGGTCATCACGTCCACGCGCACGTTCGCGAGCGCGGTCAGCGGCGTGTACAGCCGGGTCAGCAGCAGCGCCAGCGCCACCACGGTGCCCGGTTCGAGCTTCCCGGTGAGCGCCAGGTAGCCGCCGAGGCCGTATACGAGCGCCTGCGCGAGCGCCGACACGAGCGTCAGGCTCGTCATGAACCAGCGCGTCAGCATCGCGGTGCGCACGCCGATGTCGCGCACCCGTCCGGCGCGGAGGCTGAAGTCGGCGACCTCCCGGCGCGGCCGGCCGAAGAGCTTCACCAGCGTGGCGCCCGGCGCGGAGAACCGTTCGGTCATCTGCGTGGTCATCCCGGCGTTGAGTTGCGCGGCCTCGCGCTGCAGTCCGGCCATGCGGCGGCCGAGCCGCCGGGCGGGCAGTACGAAAATCGGCAACAGCACCAGCGCGACGAGCGTGACCTGCCACGAGAGCGACATCATCACGATCAGCGACAGCACCAGCTGGATCACGTTGGTGACCAAACCAGACAAAGTCGCGGTGAAGGTGCGCTGCGCGCCGATCACGTCGTTGTTGAGCCTGCTGACCAGCGCACCGGTGCGAGTCCGGGTGAAGAACGCGATCGGCAGCTTCTGCACGTGCTCGAACACCGCCACGCGCAGGTCGAGGATGATCCCCTCGCCGATCCGCGCGGACTGCCAGCGTTCGGCGAGGCCGAGCCCGGCGTCGAGGATCGCCAGCACCGCGATCACCACCGACAGCCAGATCACCACGTTCAGCTCGTGCTTGCCGACGATCGCGTCGACCACCTTGCCCGCGAGCACCGGCGTCGTCACGGCGAGCACCGCCGAGATCACGGTGAGCACCAGGAAGGCCAGCAGCCGCTTCCAGTGCGGGCGGGCGAACCGCGCGACCCGGCGGACCGTGCCCCGGGTCAGCGCTTTCGGCGCGTCGCCCGCCCGCATCGCGGAGCTCAGCAGCGCCCAAGTGTTGTCCATTGGAGTGTTCCCCCAGCTCGTGAAAACCTCTAGATTAGTTGAACTTTTTTCCGGAGATGACCTGCACAACACCGGGACGCCCGGCATTCTTCCCGACGTCCGCGAAGGACTCCCCCACAGCCTCAGCCGGGCGGCTGCCCTCAGGTCCGTGAGGGGAACCCTGAGGGACTCTGAGTCCCTCAGGGTTCCCCTCACGGACCTTGGGCGCGGGCGGGGCACGGGCGGTGCGGGAAGGCGGGGCCCGGC
>NZ_PQIA01000161.1 GCF_003385235.1 Amycolatopsis circi
TGCGGCGGCGGACTGCCGACCCCGCCCGCGCCCAAGCCGCAGCCCACCCCGCCGCCGGGACCGCCCGGCGCGACACCCGCCTGGCCCGGCCTCGTCTACGCCTACGGCGACTGCGCGCCCGCGCTGCGCACGTTCCAGCTGCGGATGAACGCCTTCGGCTACGGCTTCAGCGGCACCGGCTGCTACTACGACAAGACCCGCACCGCGGTCCTGGACCTCCAGCGCGCCAACGGCATCAACGATTCGGGCCGGCTGGGTCCGAAGACGTGGAAGGCAGCGTGGGAAGGCAAGGCTCCGCGCTGACCTGCCCCGCTTCGGCGTAGCGGGCGGCGAGCTGCCGGAACGCTTCGGTCAGTTCGGCCGGGCCGACGACTTCGAGATCGGCGTCGACCCGGCCGAACGAGGCGGCCAGCCCACGCCACGACCAAGCACCGAGACTGACCCGGCACCGGTCCGGCCCGAGCGCCTCGATGACGCCGTCGGCCAGGTAGCTCGCCGCTTCGGTCGCCGGGAGACGCATGATCACCTCGCCGCGGCAAGGCCATTCGCCGGACAGATCCGTCCCGCGGAACTTGGCGGCCACGAACGCGGCGACGTCGCCCAGCCCGCGCTCGGCGAACCGCGGCCCGGTGGGCGTGCGCGGCGTGATCCGGTCCGCGCGGAAGATCCGCCAGTCCTCGCGGTCGAGATCCCACGCGACCAGATACCACCGCTGGCCCCACGTGACGAGATGATGCGGCTCGACGCGGCGAGGAGGCGTATCCGTTGGCGCGTAGTCGAACCGCAGCACCTCGCGGGCGCGGACGGCGGCGCTCAACGCGACGAGAGTTTGCGGATCCGCACTCGGCGCGGGGTGTTCGACAGCGGTGAAGCTCAAGGCATCGACGCGATGCCGCAGCCGCGAGGGCATCACCTGCCGCACGGTCTGCAATGCCCGCTTGGCCGCCTCCTCGACACCAGCCCCGGTCAGGGCCTGCAACGCGATGGCGAGCGCGACGGCTTGATCGTCATCGAACAGCAGCGGCGGGAGCTGCGCACCGGCGTCGAGCCGATAACCGCCATCCGGCCCCTTCGTCGTGACGATCGGATAACCCAACTCCCGCAGCCGGTCCACGTCGCGACGCACCGTGCGCGGACTGACCTCAAGCCGCTCCGCCAGCAGCGCGCCCGGCCAATCCCGCCGAGCCTGAAGCAACGAGAGCAGCGACAACAGCCGCGCGGAAGTCTTCGGCACGCCGTCGATCCTGCCTTCAGCAGCGGTCAGGTTCAGTCCGCTACTTCCACGCACCCCGCTCCTGAAGCACCTCGCGCAGCAGATCCGGCCGGTCCGTGACGATCCCGTGCACACCGAGGTCCAGCAGCGTCCGCATCTCGTCCGCCTCGTCGATCGTCCACGTGTGCACCTCGAACCCGCGCCGCACCGCGGACTTCACGAACGCCTCGTCGACCACCTTCAACGGCCCCTGCCGCACCGGGACCTGCGCGAGCCAGCCCGCCGAGAACCGGCTGAACTGCAGCAGCGGAGCCCAGCCGTTCGTCCACAACAGGAACACCGACCGCGGCCCCATCGCGGTCAGCAGCTTCGGCCCCGCCAACCGGCGCAGCCGAGAGAGCCGGGAGTCCGAAAAGGACGCCGCGGCGACCCGGTCGATCGCCCCGGTCCGCTGCAGCGTCCGCACGAACGGCACCACCGCGCTGTCGGCCTTCACGTCGATGTTGAAAAACGCCTCCGGCAATTCCTCGAGCAGATCCTCCAGCCGCGACAACGGCGCCCGGCCGTCGATCTTCACGTCCTTGAGCTGCGCCCAGGTCTGGGTCGCGATCGCGCCGCGCCCGTCGGTCGTGCGATCGAGCGTCCCGTCGTGATGGACCACGACCACGCCGTCCGACGTGGCGTGCACGTCGGTTTCGAGATAGCGGTACCCCTCGGCGACCGCGCGCTGGAACGCCGGCAACGAGTTCTCCAGCCCCTCCAGGTCGCCGATGTGCCAGCCGCGGTGGGCGAAGGCGCGGGGGAGCGAGCCGGCGAGGTACGGAAACGGTGGACGCATGCTTCCAGTCTGCGCCATCGGTGTGGCCCCGTCGTGTGAACGTGATGGACAGCTAGAGTCCGGCGGGTGAGGGAACTGGCCGAAACCGCTCTGACCGGCGACGAACGCGTCGTGCCGCGTCGCTCGAACGCCCCGAAACACTGCGGCTGGTGCGGCCGCCGCCTGCCCGAAGCGGGCAACGTCGGACGCCGCCGCCGCTACTGCGGGCAGTCCTGCCGCCAGCGCGCCTACGAACGCCGCACCGCCCTGCAGCGCAGCGGCCTGCCCGAGGACGCCGTCGTGCTGTCCGACACCGAGATCGCCGCCCTGCAGGACCGGCTCTTCCAGCTCCGCTGCGCGGCGGAAGACATCGTGACCGCCGCCCAGGACGGCGCGTCCGCGAGCGAACTGCGTCAGCTCGCCGAGGAGATCGCGACCGCGGCGAAGGACCTCGAACAGCTCCGCTGAGCCTCCTCCTGCTCCCTGAATAGTGCGGTCCGACCTGCTGACTATTTTCTGTTATGCCAATTGACACAAGCAGTCGGGCGGCTCTACTGTTCCCGCCATGGACGAACCCCGAGGGCGAGGCCGGCCCCGCAAAAACCCCGCGACCCCGGCGCGCTGGACGCCCCCGGAAGGCTGGTCGCGGCTGGTCGCCTGGATCTCCCCGGAGGAGAAGAAGGCGCTGAAGCACGTCGCGGTCGAAGCGGACGTGTCCGTGGCGGACCTCGTCCGGTCGCTGGCGAGCGGACTGGCCGAGGGCGTCGTCAGCCACGAGGAATTACTGGGGCACGTCAGGAGAGGGAAACAAGTCATGGAGAAGATCCCCACGCTCTTCGAACGCGACGAGCGCTTCCAGGTCGTCGACCGGCCCCGCGCGGAATGCGCGTGGGTCTTCGACGGCGCCGGAGTGGGGACCGAGAAACTCGACGGCACCAACGTCCGCCTGACCGTCCGCTCCGGCCGCCTGGTCCGCGTCGAGAAACGCCGAAACCCGAACAAAGCCCAGAAACAGCAAGGAATCGTGGACGGCTGGTACGTCGACACCGACGAATCGTCCGCCGACGACAAGTGGATCCTCGCCGCCGCCGGAAACACCGACGTGTCGGAATGGGCGGACGGAGAGCACCCGTGCGAAGCGCTCGGGCCGCGCATCCAGGGCAACCCGCTGGCCTTGCCGGACCACCTCTGCGTCCCGTTCGACTTCCAAGCGCCCACGGTGCAGGAAGTCCCGCGCAGCTACCAGGACCTGCGCGAGTTCCTGACCACTTTGGACAGCAAGTTCTCGCCGGGCCACCTCGCGGAGGGCATCGTGTTCCACCACCCGGACGGACGGCGGGCGAAGATCAAGCGGAAGGACTTTCCCCGGAGTACTGCGGCTGTCTGAAGCTCCGGCGCGCGGGTGCTGCCGAGGGCTCGAATCGCCGGGGGAGAGGCGTCGGCGCCGGGAGCGAACGCGGGTCCGATCACCGCGCAAGTACGCCGCCCGTCGGGTGCGCTGGTTTCCTGCGCACCCGACGGACCTGCTCTTCCGCTTCCGGCGTGTCAGGCGCAGGGGAGAGGCTGCCGATCTCCGCACCTGGACCCATCCGCGGCAGGACGCCACACCCGACAAGGACCGGGCGAACCTCGCCTACGACTGCGGAAGTTCGGCCGCCTTGGCCAAATTTTCCAGCGACGCCGCCAGCTTGTCCGCCGTCATGGACCGCGCCCGGGCGTTCCGCATCGTGTCGTCGGGATCCAGGTCGGACCAGTCGTAGGTGTGCGTCACCGCCGTGCGCGTCTCGCCGACCGGGTTCAGTTCCCAGCGCCACAAATGTCCCGGCGGTCGCTTACCCTGCTCCGAAGGCCGCCACGCCATCCGGCGCGCTTCCTCGAACTCCACGATGTGATTCTCCCGCACCCAGCCGTTCGTGAGAGTCGTCGTGAACACGTCGCCGACCGCATGGACGCGCTGACCCGGCTCGGACTCGGCCAGATTGTCGTTGCCGTCCCAGCCGGGCTGCCGCGCCGGATCGGCGATCAGCTCGAAAATCCGCTCCGCCGGGGCCTCGATCTCACGGCTGGCGCGCACGACGCGCGAAGGTTCGTCAGTCACCCGCTCATGCAATCACATCGGCCTCCCGCGCAGTGCCCTCTCGAGAACCCTCGTCCCGAGCCAGCCCGTCAAGCGCCCGATAGGTCCGGTTGCTCGCCGCGGCGGCCCGCTGTTCGCGGCCGGTCGCCTCGATGTAGTTCTGACTCGTCGCCAGGCTCGCATGCCCCAGCAAGGACATGATCTCCGACGCCGTGGCACCGTCCTCAGCCAACCGCGTGGCGAACGTATGCCGCAACGCATGGAGATTCGCGCCCGTCGGCACACGGTCGTGCAGCCCCGCCCACCGGTAACACGACTTCACCAGATACTCCAGCGCGCCGCGGCCGATCGGATTGCCCGCCCGGTCCCGCAGCAACGGTTCGCCCGCCGGAAAACGCAGCCGGGGAAAGCGCCGACGGCACGAAGCCTGGTAGTCCTCGATCAGCTTCGCCATCGCCGGCTGCACCGGGATCGACCGGTCCCGGCTGCCCTTGCCGTGGACGTGCAACCGCAGCTCACCGTCCCGTCCGACCACCGAACGCGGGGCGAGCGCACGCATTTCCGCCGCCCGCAGGCCCGCGACCAAACCGAGCGCCAGGACCAGCACATCCCGTTCCGGCCACGGATCCCGCGCACGCCGGGCGCCGTCGGCCGCCGCGGTGAGCAGTTGCTCGGGAGTTTCCTCGCCCCGCAAGGGTTTCGGCGTGAGCGGGGGAGTCTTGGGCCGGGCGACCGCGCCCATCGGATTGCCCGGGAGCATCCCGTCGGACACGCAGAACGTCAGGAACTGGTTCCACGTCGACCAAGCCCGCAACACCGAGCTTTTCGCGTGGTTGTCGGCGAACGCGCCGAAGGCGGCCCGCAGCACCGGCGCTGTCAGCTCTTCGACGTCCGCCTCGTCGCGACCCAGCTCAGCCAGCAGGAGAGCGGTGATCCCGGCGAGGTCGCGCCGATAGGCGGCAGTGGTGTGCGGCGAGTCCTTGCGCGGCCGCCGTGCCGCGAAGAACGCTTGCTGTGCCTCGGAAACGAGCATAGTGATCTTGTACCGCACAGCACCGACAATTTCGACGCTAGCCGTTGTCTGATATATGATGCATAATAGCGATTATGCATGAAACATGGCCGCAGGAGGGGTTCGACCAGGCTTGAGAAGGGGCTGGATCCCCTTGGGGGACAGCGCTTTCCGATTGACCCATTCGCCGCCGGATGCTCCCTGTGTGCCGTGAAAAGTCGGCGCTCAGGCTTGCTCCGGCACAGCGAACAGGTCTGGCGCTGGATCGAACCTGCGGCGCGTTCATCCAGCCGAGTGGAACTTCAGACTGCCTGAGTCGGTCTCAACGCGTTGGAGAAAGTTGTTGTGCTCCAACCTCAACGTCCGGTCAGTCGTGCTTAATTCGTCACGGTGACGAATTAAGCACGACTGACCCAGCGCATCTCGTCGGGGATCCCAGGCCGTTCGCCACGTCCTGAACCCTGGAGCCCCTGGAAACCTGGCCACGGATCTACGTACGACGAGAGACGTCAGCTGATGCCAACTGAGCCAGCGGCTGCCGAGTTCGCACGCCGACACGTGCACAGACAAGTCCTGCGACCGCGTCGGAATCTCTGGAAAACCCCTCCTCAGACCCTTGATCAGCAGGTCAGCAAAACGCCGATAATGTACATTATGTCAAGTAAGCGGCTTGACGTGCTGCCCCGGCCGCGGAACCCCTCACCACGCCAGCGGGCCGTCGATGTCCACGTAGGTGCCGGTCGGTCCGTCGGCGGCCACCTGGGCCATCCGGACGATGATCTCCGCGCCTTGCTCAACGGACTGTCCGCCGCGGCGTCCGTTGATGTCCGTGTTCGTGTAGCCAGGTTCGACGGCGTTGATCCGGATCTCCGGGAACGCCTTCGCGTACTGGACAGTCACCATGTTCACCGCGGCTTTCGACGCCGGGTACGCCACGCCGCGGTACGCGTGCTGATGCGTCGCCTGGTCGGTCATTCTGCCCAGCGAACCCAGCGCGCTGCTGACGTTCACCACGACCGGCACGGATGACCGTCGCAGGAGCGGCAGAAACGCATGGAGCACTCGGACGACGCCGAAGACGTTGGTCTCGAACGTTTCTCGCATCAGGTCGGCAGTCACCTCCGATGCGCCGATCGGCTCTCCGTCGCTCCCCAGTTCGACGGCGATGCCTGCGTTGTTGACGAGGACGTCCAGTCCCCCGTCAGCCTCGACGGTTTTCGCTGCGGCGAGGACTGATGCTTCGTCGGTGACGTCGAGCTGAACGGTTCGCGCGCCGAGTTCTTCCGCGGCTCGTTGGCCTCGGGCGGCGTCGCGCGCGCCGAGGTAGACGGTGTGTCCGGCGGCAACCAGGCGGCGGGCGGTTTCGTAGCCGAGTCCTTTGGTGGCACCGGTGATGAGCGTTGTGGTCATGGCGGCGAAGGTAGGTGCTGGAGCGCGGACCAGGTCAAGAATCGGTGGCAGGATGGGTGGATGCCGCTGCCTGCGCCGACGACGCACGACTGGTCCCGTGATCACGATCCGGAGCATCTGCGGTCGATCCGGGAGAACCCGGATCGGTACGCGCCGACCGGAATGTGTCATTTGCTTCTCGAGGTGCTCGCCTACGCCGCGGACGAGGCTGAGGATCGTGGCTCGGGCCGGGCGGTCGTCGAATTTCACCCGGATGGTTCGGTGTCTGTCTCGGACGACGGTCGCGGGACGCAGATGGCGGTCGGCGACGACGGGCGGCCGGTGCGGAAACCGGTCATGGCGACGAAAGACTTCCGGTACTTCGATTCTCCGCCCGCCACTCCCCTCCCTGACGGACATCCGCGGTACGGGATGTCCGTCGTCGCGGCGTTGAGCGAGTGGCTGGTGCACACGAATCGCCGCGCAGAGGGTGCGTGGACGCAGCGGTATCACCACGGCGTTCCGGCTGACGAGCTGGTCGCGGTGCCGGCCGACGGCACTACCGGGACGACGGTGCGTTTCCTCCCGGCCGCCGGTCTCCGTGACGATCTCTCCGCCGAGTCTGTGCGGCCGTTGGCGGAGCGGTTGAGCCGGGTGCTGGTGGTCGAGGTCTAGTCCACTCCCCTTGGCGGGCCTTGGCTGATGCGGCGGAGGGTGGGTTCGAGGCGGTCGAGGTCGCTGGTGGTGATCAGCTGCCGTTCGTCCCACCAGGTCGCGCCGGCTTCGGCGAGCGGGGCGATCAGGTCGCGGGCGCGGGCCGGGTCGCCTGGGGTGCGGCCGCCGACGACGAATTCGAACTTCTCCCCCGCGCCGTGTTTTCGGGCGTAGGACACGACATCGCGGACGTCTTCGGCTGCCGGGACGACGCCGTGCGTGGCGTTTTTGAACAGCGGCGCGATGCCGTCCCAGCGCGCGGCGCGGCGGACCGGTCGGTGGTTGGGCCAGACGGCGGCCAGCCAGACGGGCGGGCGCGGTTGCTGGACGGTGGCGGGCAGGAGGGTGACGTCGCGGACTTGGTAGTGCTTGCCGTCGTGGTCGACGGGGTTTCCGGACCAGTATCGGTCGAGGAGGCCGAGGCTTTCGTCGAGGTGCTCGGCGAGGACGACCGGGTCGGTGGGTTCGCCGAAGCTGCCGAATTCGTCCTGGATGGGTCCGCCGAGTCCCGCGCCGAAGATGACCCGTCCGCCGCTGAGGGCGTCGAGGGTGGCGACCTGGCGGGCGAGGTGTTCGGGGCGGCGTCGGGGCACCGCGGTGACGAGCGTGCCGATCTTGAGGGTGGAGGTCGCGAGCGCGGCGGCGGTCAGCAGCATCCAGGGATCGCCGAACGGCTGGCCGCGGCGGGCTTTCTTGTTGTGGACCACGTGGTCCCAGAGGAACAGTGCGTCCCAGCCTTCTTGTTCGGCCGCTGCCGCCACTCTCGCCACGGTCCGGGCGTCGGCGAAATCGCCGAAGTTCGGGATGTTGATCGAGAAGTGCATGCCGGGCATGGTCCCGGCGGCAGGGCTGGTGCGGCAAGCGATTATGCGCTGGTCCCCGCTGCCTCCGAGGTGTGGGCCGCGGCCTTCGCGTCGTGCTTGGTCCGCGCCACCGTGCTGATCGCGACGAGCGCGACGATCCCCACGACGCCTGCGAAGGTGAGCACCGACGGCGTGAGCCGCTGGTCGGGCAGCTGCAGGAAGAACGCGAACAGCGGCGAGAGCGTGAGCAGGACCGACGCGGTGATCGGCTCGGTGTGCTTGATGCCGACCTGCAGCAGGTACAGCGGCACCGCGACGCCCACGACCGCGATCATCAGCGACGGGAGGAATGCCGTCGCCACGTCCGGATGGTCGTTGAGCGCGACCAGCGTCCAGGTCACGGCCAGCATCAGGAAGAACCGCACCGCCAGCACCGATCGCGGTTTCAGGCCTGCCTCGCTGAGCCGTTTGGAGTAGATCACGTTTGTCACCGAGCCCAGCCCGGTGAGCAGGGTGAGCGCGATGCCGATCGCGGTGTCCGCAGTGGACCGTTCGCCCACCGCGCTGTGCCCGGTGAACGATCCCCAGACCAGCATCGCGATCATCACGCCGATGAACAGCGACACGACGACCTCGGTGCGCAGCACCTTCGTCCCGGGCCGCAGCACGGGGCCGACCAGCACGGTCAGCAGCGGGCCGAGCGCGAGCCCTACGACGTTCACGATCGCCGGTTCGAGGAACTTCAGTGCGTACAGCATCGACAGCCATGTCACGGCAGTCGTCACGTTGATCATGAGCACGTCGTAGCGGTGGTCCCGCAGCGGCCGCAGTGCCGCCGCCGGGCCGCGCCTGATCAGGTCGCCGCCGAGGAAGAACACGGCGGCGAGCGTGAACGAGATGGCCGCGACCGTCGCCGGATCGTGCGCCTGAAGCTGGTTTCCCGCGAAGACGTCGAGTGCTGCGGTGAGGAACGCGAAGCCGGTCAGGGGCACGAGTCCCCGAGCCAGCCGCGTTCTGGGAGTTTCGGGCACGGCAGGGGCCCCCTGGGCTGCGAAGTATTCGTCGGATGCGGTCAAAGGAAAGTGTCCAGGGCCTGGCAAGCCGATTAGAGAAGCGACCGTTGACTCAAGTTGTGAATCGGTGGTTCACTTCTTGGCGTGGCCTACCGCAGAACGCCCAAAGTCCAGGAGCGGCTCGACGCGCTCCGGGACGCCATCCTGGACGCCACCGTGCAGCAGCTGGCCGAGCACGGGTACTCCGGTTGCTCGGTAGCCGCCGTCGCTGAGCGGGCTGGCGTCGCGGTCGGCACCGTGTACCGGCACTTCCCCACCAAGGCCGACCTGGTCGTGCGCGTCTTCCGGCAGGTCGTCTCGCGCGAGGTCGAGGCGGTGCGTTCCGCGGCGGCCGGGCCGGTTGATCCGGTCGCGCGGGTCGTGGCGGTGTTCGAGACGTTCGCGGTGCGGGCGTTGAAGGCGCCGCGGCTGGCGTACGCCCTGCTGGCCGAGCCGGTGGACGCGGTGATCGACGCGGAGCGGCTCGAGTTCCGGCGGGTGTTCCGGGACGTGGTGGCCGAGCATGTCGCCGAAGGCGTGCGGACGGGCGTGTTGCCGGCGCAGGACGCGGCGGTGAGCGCGGCGGCGCTGGTCGGTGCCGCGGCAGAAGTGTTGATCGGCCCGCTGACCAGCGGCGGGTCGGCGGAAGTCAGCGAGTTGAGCACGTTCGTCGTGCGGTCACTGGGAGGTTCGGATGCCCGCAACGCATGAGGTCGTCAATCAGGTTCCGCCGCTGGAACACGACGTCGCCGCCGATCCGGCGCTGGCGGAGGCGGTCGGGCGCACGGAGGCGGCGTGGGTCGTCGACGAGCTGCACGAGCTGGGGCGGCTGGCGGGCGGGGAGCAGGTGCAGGAGTGGAGCCGGCTGGTCAACGAGAACGAGCCGGTGCTGCGCACGCACGACCGTTTCGGCCACCGGATCGACGAGGTCGAGTTCCATCCGCATTGGCACGACCTGATGAACGTCGCGGTGTCGCACGGGCTGCAGGGCGCGCCGTGGCGGGACGAGCGGCCGGGGGCGCATGCGGCGCGGGCGGCGAAGTTCTATGTGTGGAGCCAGTCCGAGGCCGGGCACACCTGCCCGATTTCGATGACGTACGCGGCGGTTCCGGCGTTGCGCGCGAACCCGGAGCTGACCGAGAAGTACGAGCCGTTGCTGGCGTCGACCGAGTACGACTTCGGGTTGCGCGAGCCGAGCACGAAACGCGGCCTGATCGCGGGCATGTCGATGACCGAGAAGCAGGGCGGGTCGGACGTTCGCGCGAACACCACCGCGGCGCGGCCGGCGGGCGACGGCACCTACCGGCTGGTCGGGCACAAGTGGTTCACCAGCGCGCCGATGTCGGACATGTTCCTCACGCTCGCGCAGGCCCCCGGCGGGCTGTCCTGCTTCCTGCTCCCCCGCGTGCTTCCGGACGGCAGCCGGAACCCGATCCGGTTGCAGCGTTTGAAGGACAAGCTCGGCAACCGGTCGAACGCGTCGTCGGAGATCGAGTACGACGACGCGGTGGGCTGGCTCGTCGGCGAGGAGGGGCGCGGGGTCCGCACGATCATCGAGATGGTCAACAACACCCGGCTCGACTGCGCGCTCGGCAGTTCGTCGGGCATGCGGCTGGGCGCGGTCCGGGCGGTGCATCACGCGACGCACCGGTACGCGTTCGGCAAGGCGCTCGTGGACCAGCCGTTGATGGCGAACGTGCTGGCGGACTTGGTGATCGAGGCGGAAGCGGCGGTGGCGGCGTCGATGCGGCTCGCGGCCGCGGGCGACCGGCGCGCCGACGAGCAGGAGCAGGCGTTCCGTCGGCTCGGGCTCGCGGTGACCAAGTACTGGGTCTGCAAGCGTGCTCCGATGCACGCGGCCGAGGCGCTGGAATGCTTCGGCGGCAACGGGTATGTCGAGGAATCGGGCATGCCGCGGCTGTACCGGGAAGCTCCCCTGATGTCGATCTGGGAGGGTTCGGGCAACGTGGCCGCGCTCGACGCGTTGCGCGCGATGGGACGGCAGCCCGAGTCCGTAGCGGCGTTTTTCGCCGAGGTGGAACTCGCGGCGGGCGGGGACTCGCGTCTCGACGACGCGGTCGACCGGCTCAAGAAGGATCTGTCCGATGTGGACGATCTGGAGTTCAGGGCGCGCCGGGTGGTCGAGTCGATGGCGTTGGTGCTGCAGGGTTCGCTGCTCGTGCGGCATGCGCCGCGCGCGGTGGCGGACGCGTTCTGCGGCACGCGGTTCGGCGGAGACTGGGGGCTGGCTTTCGGCACTTTGCCCGCTGGAACCGACACTTCCGCGATCATCGCCCGCGCCCGCGTCTAGTCCGCGTGTTTCGCCGGACAGGGCGCGGCGGCGAGCGCTACTGTCCCTGCCCGTGACCGAACCTGTTTACGTAACCGAGACGCGGACCGCGTACGACACCGTCGCCGAGTCGTACGCGGACATGCTGAAGGATTTCCTCGAGTCGAGCACGTGGGACCGGACCATGCTCGGCGCGTTCGCGGAGCTGACCGGCGAGGGGCCGGTGGGCGATCTGGGTTGCGGCCCCGGCCGTCTCACCGGGTACATCGCGTCGCTCGGATTGGACGTCTTCGGCGTCGACCTGTCCCCCGCGATGGTCGAGGTCGCCCGCCGGACGCATCCGCAGCTGCGCTTCGAGGTGGGCTCGCTGGCCGCGCTCGACCTTGCCGACGGCTCGCTCGCCGGGGCGCTCGCGTGGTACTCGCTGATCCACACGCCGCCGGAGGAGCTTCCGGTGGTGGCCAAGGAACTCGCGCGGGTGCTGCGGCCCGGCGGCTGGCTGCTGACCGCGTTCCAGGTGGGCGAGAACCAGCGCCGGCGCATCGAGAACGCCTACGGCCACGACATCGCGGCCGACGCGTACCGGCTCGACCCGGATTTCATCGCTCAGCTGCTCGCCGACGCCGGATTCGTGGTGGACGCGCGTCTGGTGCGCGAACCGGGACCGAGCTTCGAAGCGACCCAGCAGGCGTACTTGATGGCCCGCAAGGAGGGCTGAGGAAAGTCCACTGGGGACGGATATGGGCAGAGACTTCCCTCTGCCCACTTCAACATATAGCGCACCCCGGGGCTTGCGGCAAGACCCCGGTGGTGCTCCACAATCGTCCGCCGGAGCCACTGCCAGCGGAAAGACCGCGGGCGGAATCGGCTCCGGTACAGGGGACGAGAAGTTCATGACGGACGTGATCGTGGTGGGGGCCGGGCCGGCGGGTGTGCTGCTGGCGGCGGAGCTGCGGCTGCACGGGGTGCGCGTGGTCGTGCTGGAGAAGGAGGCGGAGCCGCCGAAGTTCGTGCGCGCGCTGGGGATGCATTCGCGCAGCATGGAGGTGCTGGACCAGCGCGGGATGCTGGAGCCGTTCCTTGCCGAGGGCTCGACGCATCCGGTCGGCGGTTTCTTCGCGGGGATCCCGCGTCCCGCGCCGGAGCGGCTGGACACCTCGCATCCGTACGTGCTGGGGCTTCCGCAGCCGATCACCGATCGGCTGCTCGCCGAGCACGCGGTGAAGGCGGGCGCGGAGATCCGGCGCGGGTGCGAGGTCGTCGGGCTGAGCCAGGACGACGACGGGGTGAGCGTCTCGCTGGCCGACGGCAGCGAACTGCGGGCGCGCTACCTCGTCGGCTGCGACGGCGGGCGGAGCACGGTGCGCAAGGCGCTCGGCGTCGCGTTCCCGGGCGAGCCCGCGCGGCGCGAGATTCTGCTGGGCGAGATGGAGGCGACCGCGGATCCCGCCGAAATCACCGCGCTGGTGATGGAAATCCGCAAGACACAGCTGTGGTTCGGGGTCGGGCCGCTCCGCGACGGGATGTTCCGCGTGGTCGTGCCCGCGGCCGACGTGGTGGAGGACCGGGAGGCGCGGACGCCGACGCTGGACGAGGTCAAACACCAGCTGCGCGAGTACGCCGGGACGGACTTCGGCGTCCACTCCCCTCGCTGGCTCTCGCGGTTCGGGGACGCGACCCGGCAGGCCGAGCACTACCGCGTCGGCCGGGTGCTTCTCGCGGGCGACGCGGCGCACGTCCACCCGCCGCTGGGCGGGCAGGGGCTCAACCTCGGCCTCCAGGACGCGTTCAACCTCGGCTGGAAACTCGCCGCCGAGGTCAACGGCTGGGCTCCGGAGGGGCTGCTGGACACCTACGAGTCCGAGCGGCATCCGGTCGCGGACGCCGTGCTGGACAACGTCCGCGCGCAGGCGGTGGTGATGTCGCCCGATCCGGACGGGCGCGCGATGCGGCGGCTGATGACGGAGCTGATGGCCTTCGAGGAGGTCAACCGGCTGCTGCTGGAGAAGGTGCTCGCGCTCGACATCCGCTACGACTTCGGCGACGGGCACCCGCTGCTCGGACGGCGGATGCCGGACCTTGCGCTCAAGCGAGGACGGCTGTACGAGCTGATGCACCAGGGCCGCGGGCTGCTGCTGGACCAGAACGGGCAGCTATCGGCGGAAGGCTGGGCGGACCGGGTCGACCGCGTCGTGGACGTGAGCGAGGACCTCGATGTGCCGGCCGCGCTGCTGCGGCCGGACGGGCACGTGGTCTGGACCGGCGAGGATCAGCGGGAGCTGGACATGCGGATGTTGCAATGGTTCGGCGCGCAGCGATGAGGACATAGCGGGCCGAGCGGGTTTCCCGGCCGCACTGGGGGTGCCGGGAAACCCGCTCGGGCGGCGGTCAGGGATGCACCGGACCGCCCCAGCAGTCCTGTTTGCCCAGTCGCACGGACGTGTTGGTGTACACGCCGTCCGCGATGGTGTCCCCCATGATCGACCGCTGGTCGGTGGGACGCGGCCACTGGTAGCACCAGTGCTGGGCGAAGTAGCCGCCCGCCGCCTGGATCGGGTCGAAGTCGCAGATGCCGTCGGTCTGGATGCAGTAGCGGATGGACCGGACGCCGTTGAAGTCCGGGCGGCCCGCGCCGAACGAGACGTAGCCGCCGAACGGCGACGGCAGCCCGGTGCCCGGCGGGAGCGTCGCGCTGATCCCGGTTCCGGCCGGGCCGGGCGGCTGCATCGGGTCGGCGAACAGTTTCGCGCTGAACTTCGCCTTGTCGACGCCGAGCTGGCCGTCGGCAATGTCGTTGAGGACCAGGTTCGCCACGATCGCTCCCTGGGAGTAGCCGACGACGGTGAACTCGGCGTTCGGGTTCTCGCGGTAGGCGTCCTGGACGACCTGGCGTCCCCGGTCGTGTCCGATCGCGACGCTCCGGTCCATCGGGGTCTGGTCGCAGTTCGGCGCGCCGGCGGCTCCGGCGGGATAGTCCACGACGCGCGCGATGCCGCCCTGCAGCCATTCCGGACGGTAGACCGACGCTTTCCCGTCGCAGGTGCCGCCGATCAGGATGTAGTAGTGCGCGCCGTCGGCCGACGCCGGCGCCGCGCTGGCGAATCCCGCGCCGAGCGTGGCGACGACAGCGCCGATCAGCGCGATCCTCCTGGCTTTCTTCACAATCGGGTCCCCTCCGCGTCGAATGGTCAGCACGTTACTGAACGCAGTGGGAAAGCTACGGAGAAGCTATGAAATCCTGCTGAAAGCATGATCGCCCGCGTACTGCCCGGTGCGCCGATGCCGCTGGTCAGGCCGCACAGCCGCCGGAGACGAGTCCACCGGATCGAGTGACCCGCGGTGGTCAAGCCGGGCTTCTCCCCCGACGTGCGCGGCGGGCTGGGGGAACGTTGTGCAGGGGCGGTCCGGCGACCACGGTGTTGTGGACTGTGCCGATCCCTTGCACCGTCATGCGGACGGTGTCGCCGATGCGCAGCGGCGGCGGTTGCCGGTCGCAGTGCCATCCCCACAGCTCGGCGAGGCAGCCGCTGCCGCAGGTTCCGGAGCCGAGCACGTCGCCGGGCCGGACCCAGGTGCCGCGGCTGGCGTAGGCGATCAGCTCGGCGAAGGTCCAGGCCATGTTCGCGAGAGTGTCGCCGCCGATGCGGGTGTCGTTGACGAAAACCTCCATGGCGAGGTCGTACCGGCCGCCGCTCGCGCGGTCGGCCAGTTCGTCCGGGGTGACCAGGACCGGGCCGAGGGTGGTGGCGGTGTCTTTGCCTTTGACCGGTCCGAGTCCGACGCGCATTTCGCGGCTCTGCAGATCGCGGGCCGACCAGTCGTTGAGGATGGTGAACCCGGCGATGTGGTCCGCGGCCTCGGCGACGGACAGGTTGAAACCCGCTTTGCCGATCACGGCCGCGACCTCGAGCTCGAAATCCAGCACTTCGCACCCGGGCGGCATCGGCACCGCGGTTCCGGAGCCGATCGCCGCGTGCGGGTTGGTGAAGTAGAAGGCGGGCGCTTCGTACCAGGCGGCCGGGACCTCGCTGTTTCCGGTGATCGCGCGGAGCGAACCTGCCGTGTGCTGTTCGAAGGTGATGAAGTCGCGGATGCTGGCGACCGGCACCGGGACCCCGATCGACGCGGTTTCGTCCCAGGCCGACCGCTGGCTCGCCGCCGCGGCCTCGCCGGCGACGAGCACCTCGAAGAGGTCCGCCGTCTCGGGGAACAGATCGATGCGATCGCCGTCGACGACGCCGTAGCGCCGAACACCGTCGACGGGCAGGGAACCGATTCTCATGCCGTCTCCTCGTCGAAGATCGCCACCGCGCGGGTCCAGCCTGCCGATGCCGCGTGGATCTTGACCGGGAAGCAGGCGATCCGGAATCCGGTGGCCGGGAGGTTCTCCAGGTTGTGGAGCTTCTCGAGGTGGCAGTAGCCGATCTCGCGGCCGGCCCGGTGGCCCTCCCAGATGACGGAGGCGTCGTGGTCGCGGGCGTAGCGCTCGGCGGTGAACAGGAACGGGGCGTCCCAGCTCCAGGCGTCGGTTCCGGTCACCCGCACCCCTTGTTCGAGCAGGTGCAGGGTGGCCGCGCGGCCGACTCCGCAGCCGGAGCTGACGTAGTCGTCCTGGCCGTATCGGGTGCCGGCCCGGGTGTTGACCACCACGATGTCGAGCGGGCGCAGCCGGTGGCCGATCCGGTCGAGTTCGGTGTCGATGTCGGCGGGGGTGGCGACGTGGCCGTCGGGCAGGTGGCGGAAGTCCAGTTTGACTCCCTCTTGGAAGCACCAGTGCAGCGGCACCTCGTCGATCGTCATGGCCCGGCTGCCTCCGTCCATAGTGGACGCGTAGTGGTACGGGGCGTCGAGATGAGTGCCGGTGTGGGTGGTGGCCTCGATCCGCTCGATCGCCCAGCCTTCTCCGTCGGGCAGGTCCGCGGCCGTCGCGCCCGGGAAGAAGCGGAGCAGATCCGGGACTGACTGCTGATGGTCGACGTAGGTGATCGAGGGGCGGTGGCCGGGCGGGTCGGAGGCGATCCCGCCCCGCAGCGGGACCGAAATGTCCACGAGCTGTCGCATGGCGACTCCTTCAAGGCTCCCTGGGCGCGGGCGTTATCGCGGGATGACGGGGACGAGCAGGTGGGAGGCGTGGTCGCCGCCGAGGTGGATGGCGGCGGCGGTCGCCGGGCGGCGGAGACCGGGATGGTCGTGGGTCATGAAGCCGAGGTCGCTGTCGCCGGTGACCAATTCGAGGCGCAGCCGCTCGCCCGGCGCGAGGGTGATGCTGGTGGGCCAGATCTCGACCTCGAGCAGGGTCGGCTCGCCGGGCACGAGGGGAATTTCGCGGGCGTGGGTGTGCCACGGCCGGTGCGGCAGCGACCGCTCGGGATCGGTCTCGCGGTGGGAAGCCTTGAGCCAGCCCATGGTCATCGGGACCGGGTCGCCCTGGGGGCCGACACCCGGGATCGGCTCGCCGTCGGCGCCGATGTGCTGCACCCGCGCGAAGACGTCGAGGTCTTCCTGGTCGGCGCTGAGCCACAGGCGCAGCGCGACCGGACCGGTCAGCTCGAGCGGCTCGGACACCGGGGCAGTGTCGAAGCTGGCAGGGTAGGCCACCGTCGCGGCGTCCGCGGGCCGGTCCCAGTCGAGTACTCCGTCGCCGAGGTGGAGCTCGCGCCATTGCGTCTGCGGGAGCGGGAAGTCCGCGGCGTCTCGCCATTCGACCTCGCGCCCGTGCCGGATCGCCAGCCGCACCGGGGCCACGCCGTCCATCCGGCCGGGCTGGTCCTTGAGGAAACGGTCGAGGAAACGCAGCTGCAGATCCAGCGCCCAGTCGGCGTAGTAGGGATCGATATGGGTGCCGGTGTGCACCACGAGCCACTTGTCCCGCGACGCCGCGCGGGCCCAGCCTTCGATGTTGCCGCGCAGGTGCACATGGAGGGCGCCCCAGTTGCCGGCCGACAGCACCGGCACCGTGACCCGGTCGAGATCGACGATGTGCGCTTGGTGGTAGTCGTCGAGCACGGGACGCCGCGGGAGCACCTCGCGCCAGTCGTCGCCGTCGCCGTCGTCGCCGTTGCGTTGAGGGGTGATCTGGCGGTTCCACCAGAACTCGACGAATCCGTGGGCGTACAGGCCGCCCTGGTAGATGAAGTCGCGGTAGAAGTCGGTTGCGCCTTCCCAGGCCACGATCGCGGCGAGGTGCGGCGGCTGGAGCTCCGCCACCCGCCAGCCCATCATCGCGAGCCACGAGATGCCGCTGGAAGCCACCTTGCCGTTGGACCACGGCTGTCCGGCCGCCCACTCGACGACGTCGTAGAAGTCCTCGGAATCGCTCGGGCTCATCAGGTCCATCCGGCCGGGCGACTTGCCGGTGCCCCGGGTGTCGGCGCGCAGCACGGCGTAGCCGCGGGCCGTCCACCACTCGGGATCCGGGGTCTCCCAGACCATGTGCTCGCTCTGCGGCACGAGCTCGTAGAGCGGATAGCGGTCCGGCCAGTGCACGTCCTTGCCGTACGGGCTGATCGACGCCAGCACGGGAAACGCGCCGTCGCCGTCAGGGTCGTCGGGAAGGAACACGTCGGCCAGGATCGGCGAGCCGGTGCGGGCGGGGACCTCGATGTCCCGTTCGATGCGCATCTCAGTACTCCAGTGAGTGGACCATTAAAGCAAGTCAGCTTGCGTCAAGGAGTATGGCCGCCGGCGCGCGCTAAAGCAAGCGGACTTGTATTAGAGTGGTGCCCGTGAACGATTCGGACGTCCGGCGACGGCCCGGTGGACGGGCGGCCCGAGTGCGCGCCGCGGTCATCGAGGCGACCAACGAGCTCCTGCGGGACCAAGGCCTGACGGGCCTGAAAGTGTCGGAGGTGGCGCGGCGCGCGCAGGTGAACGAGACGTCGATCTTCCGGCGGTGGGGCACCCGCGAGAACCTCGTCATCGATGCCCTGCTCGCCGACGCCGCCGAACAGCTTCCGGTGCCCGACAGCGGGACTTTGCGGGGCGACCTGATCGCCTACGCCGCCTCGCTCGCGAAGTACCTGACCTCGCCCGCGGGCAACGCCCTCGATCGAACACTGGCCTCGGCCGGCGACGACCCGATCACCCAGCAGCTGCGAGACCAGTACTGGGACGCCCGCTACGCCCAGTCCGGCCAGATCGCCGAGCGGGCGGTCAAGCGCGGAGAGCTGCCCGAGGCGACCGATCCCCGCTTCGTGCTGGAGATGCTTGTCGCACCGCTGCACTTCAGGATCGTGCTCACCCGCGAGCCGCTCGAACCGGACTTGCCCGTACGCATCGTCGACGCCCTTCTCCGCGGGCTCGTCTCCGCCGCCGACGGCCCGCCGGGGTCGCGGTTCTCCTGAGCGAGCAGACGCGAATGCCCCCGCCGGACGCGGGTTCGCCTGTCTGATGCGACAGTGTTTGTTCGTGAGCGGCGACCGCGCTCTCCGCTGCGGCGACACTCGGCGCCTGGCCCGGTGCCGAACTCGTATCGAACCGCACGCCGAGGTCAGCACCCTCGACTGGGAGCTGGACCGGCGCCGCACAGAGACCGGCGAGCCCTGACCGGCGCGGTCGCTCCTCGACGACTTGCTCATGCGCAACGCCGTGAACCGCGGTCACGAGCCGCGAACATCCGCGCTCCGTTTCCCCCGGCACAAACCACCGGACGGCCGCCGCTGCCGGAAGCCGGTCAGGCTGGCCAGCAAAGCCATACCGCCCGATCTCTCCCGAGTGCTGCGGAGACCCCGGCTGCGCGCGAGCGCGGGTCAGCGCATGCGGGGCGTGAACTCCGCGAGGTCGGGCAACGGCGGCACCTCCCGCGCGTATGCGTCCGCGGCCAGCACTCCGGTGGTGACCCGGGTGGCCGTGCGGCGGCCGAGTTCGTCGAGGATTTCCTGTTCGGTGCGGCCCCTCGCGAGCAGCAGCAGGAACGGGTCGGCGTCGAGCAGCCACGCGACCTGGAACGACAGGGCGGCGGCGTGCCGGCACGGGAGTTCCCAGCCGGGGCAGTCGCAGTCCGGGTCGAGGTCGCCGAGGCCGGGCAGCAGCGGGACGACCTCGGCCAGCTCCGGCGGCAGGTGCCGGTCCAGCAGCGCGGCGAGGTGCCCGGAGTGGTCGGCGGCGCGGTCGAGCAGCAGCTCCCAGTCCGTTGTGGACAGTTCGGCCAGGTGCACGCCGGTGCGGTACGGGCCGTCGTCGGCGTCCTCGGTGGTCGCGGTGATCAGGCCCGGGCTGACCGTGATCGGGCCGACCAGTCCGGCCGCGGCGTAGCTGCGTCCTTTCTTCAGCTGCCGCAGGTCGAGCGCGGTGTCCTCCATCGCCTGCAGCCACGCGCGGCCCCACCAGGTGCGGGCGAACGGGCCGCGCGTGGCTGCAGGCGATGGAG
>NZ_PQIA01000156.1 GCF_003385235.1 Amycolatopsis circi
GTGCGGGGGTCGAACCCCCGCGCCCCCGCCAGGGGGCAAGCCCCCTGGACCCCCGCGTGGGGTCCAGTCGGGCTGTTCCGTCGAGTTTGGTAGGTGCTGACTAGCTTTGTTCGTTGGAGCCTTGGAGCTTGACTTGCTGCTCGACGACGTGCATTCGTTGAAGCAGAAACGATCCGTGGTGCGGCCCGTGGTGGCCGAACTGCGGAAGCGGTTTTCCGTCTCGGTCGCCGAGGCGGGACATCTGGACCTGCACCGGCGCGCGCTCATCGGCGTCGCCGCGGTCGCCCCCGACGGCGAGCACATCCGGGACGTGCTCGACGCGTGCGAGCGGTACGCGGCCGGACGCCCGGAGTTCGAACTGCTCTCCGCGCGCCGCCGGCTGCTCGGCCCGGACGACTAGAACACCCGGAAACCCGGAGAAGGAGACCTCAGCCATGGCCGATCCCGCTCGGGCACGCAAGCTCGCCAAGCGGATCTCGCAGATCGTGGCCTCGGCGATCGAACACGACGTCAAGGACCCGCGACTGGGCTCGGTGACCATCACCGACGCCCGCGTCACTGCGGACCTGCACGACGCCACGGTGTACTACACGGTGCTCGGCGAAAGCCTCGACGCGGAGCCGGACTTCGCGAGCGCGGCGGCCGCCCTGGAAGCCGCGCGCGGCGTCCTGCGCACGAAGGTGGGACAGGGCACCGGCGTCCGCTACACCCCGACGCTCGCCTTCGTCGCGGACAGCGTCCCGGACGACGCCCGCCGCATCGAAGAACTGCTCGCGAAGGCCCGCGAGTCGGACGCCGAGGTGGCGCGCCGGGCGACCGGAGCCCAGCCCGCGGGCGAAGCGGACCCTTACAAGGCTCCTCGTGCCGACGAGGACGAGGAGCAAGCAGAAGAGGAGACGCGCGGCTGAAGCGATGCGGTCAAAGCCCGGTGTCACGCGACGCGGCCTGCTGTTCGGCAGTGCCGCGGCGCTCGTCTCCGCCTGCGCCGGGCGCTCCGCCCCGGTGGCTGCGCCGCCCTCGGCTGCCCCGGCCTCCAGCCCGTCGCCCCTGAAGGCGTCGGTCACGATCCACCGCAGGCACTCCGCGGCCCGCGGCCGGGACGTCGACGTAGTGCTGATGACGCCCGACGGCGTCCCCACCACCGGCCTGCCGGTCTGCGTCGCACTGCACGGCCGCGGGTCCAACGCCCGCACGTTCCTGGACCTGGAGCTGCCCGCAGCGCTCACCGCCGCGGTGCGGTCCGGCACCCCGCCGTTCGCGGTCGTCGCAGTCGACGGCAGCCACTACTGGGTCCCCGACGGCAACGACGACCCGCACCGCATGCTCACCGACGAACTCCCCGGCTGGATCTCCGAAGCCGGCCTCCGCCCGATGACCGGACTCCTCGGCATCTCGATGGGCGGCTTCGGAGCACTGAGCCTCGCCCGGCACCGCCGCGATGTACGGGCAGTGGCCACCTGCAGCGCGGCCCTGTTCCGCACCTGGCCGGAAGCCCGCACCCGGCACATCTTCCCGTCGCAGAACGACTGGACGGCCGCCGAACCGCTGCAGCACGTGGACGAACTCCCGTCCCGAGGCCTCGGCGTGTGGTGCGGCGACGGCGATCCTTTCCTGGCGGCCAACCGGAAACTGATCAGCAGCGCCCACCCGGAGGTCTCGCGGATCACGCCGGGGGAGCACACTTCGGAGTACTGGCAAGGCGTCCTGCCGGAAGTGCTGCGGTTCGTCGGGCCGAGGCTGGCGTAGCAGGATCACCGGTTCGGGTGGCCGGGGTTGTGTAGGCAATTGGTAACACCAGGCTTTCCCTTGTGACCAGTGGACGAGCGCGGGACGATGGGGCTTCGCGCTCACTCGGCGTCCTCGTCTGGCGCCGGGATCTTCCAGTCCGCAGCGATTTCCCCGCGCGGGTCGAGGCCGTGCTTCCGCAGCTGCGTGTGTTCCCAGGCGCGGCCGTCCGCGGCGTCGAGGAGGTGGTCGATCCGGAGGCGTGCGCCAGGATGGCCGTGGGCCAGCGCGAGACAATAGAGATCGAGCACTCTGGTCTGATCGCCCGCGCCGCGGCGAAGATCGCCCAGCAGGACATAGCATTCGACGTCTCCGCCGCGCGCCCCGCGCTCGGCGATGTCCTGCGCTTTGAAGTACTCCTCGTGCAGGTTGAACCCCCGGGCGACCCCGGCGGCGGCGCTGAAGTCGTCCTCGTCGAGCAGTTCTTCGAGCAGCTGTTCGGCCTCTTTCAACGCGCCTCGTCCGGCGAGCGCTTCCGCGAGCAGCGCGCGCAGCCGCCGCGGCACTGTCTCGTGGCCGGAACGGATCAGCTGCACCGCCTCGACGAAGCTGCGCGCGTCCATCAGCAAGCGGACGGCCCGCTCCTCGACCCGCGGGGTCCCCGACTCGGCAGCTTCCTTGTAGAGACGGCCCGCCAACACCAGCTGCGAGGAGGTCGCGTGGCGCGGGCCCTTTCCGCTCGCCGTCTCCCGGCCGGTTCCCTCAGCACGAGCGTCGAGGAGTTCGTCGGCCACCCAGGCCAGCGCTTGCCAGCGCGGAATGTTCTTGCGGGAGCGAACCGCCTCGGCGACCGTCACGGCTTCGGGGAAATCCTTGACGTGCCGGGCGATCGGAGCGAGCGAACCCGGATCCGGCGGAACCGTGGCGACGTGCCATTTCAGCGCTTCGGTCGCCTTCTTGGCAGCGCAGAGCAACCGGACGAGTTCGGCCGGATCTGGTGCGCAACCGGCCAGGTACGCGCGCCGGTAGTAGCCGTAGGCTTTGTCGAGCATGCCGTGCTGGGCCGCGGCGAGCGCGCCGGCGCTCAAGGCGGCGGTCGCGTCGCAGGTCGCCGCGTCGTCGTAGCACTTGAGCGCTCGTTCCGGAAGCGCGGGATCAGAGTTGGCGAAGGCGTCGCCGACCTCGATCAGCGGAACCGCGTCACCGGCAGTCGCGGACTCGAGCGCGCACACCTGGGCAGCATCGAGCAGGCGGGCACGCAGATTCACTCGCGTCGCGACGGCGGCGGTGCCAGCGACACCGTGCTGCCGTGCCGACTCGATCCACTTCAGTGCTTCTTCGACCTGCCCGTCCGCGGACAATGCTTCGGCGCCAAGCAGGTACGCGCCGTGCCGGTCGTAATCGGTGGCCTCCGCGGAGAGCATCTCCAGCACCGCGCCGATCCCGAAGGCGTCCATGGTCAGGTCGGTGATCAGGGGAAGCAGATCGCGCCCGAGCCGCCCGGGCAGTTCGGTCAGCCAGCGCACCGCCTTGTCGAGTTCCTTCCGGCGGCGGATCCGCTGTTTCTTCAGTTCCTCGTCAGACAGCCAGCCATGGGAATCGACCAGGGTCTCGGGCGAGACCATGCTCGCGGCCACGTAAGCCGCCGATCGCAGGTCGCCGCTTTCCGCGCGCCGGCGGTGCACGGCCAGCGCCCGGTCCGGCTGGCCGCACCGGACGTGGGCGACCTCGACGTGCAACGCGGCCGAACGGTTTCCCGATTCGGCGAGCGGACCCAGCCAGTCCAGGACGTCCTTCTCGCGCCCGGCCGCGAAGAGAGCGTTCGCCCCCTGGTTGATCGCCTCCTCGACGTCGCCGCCGATCCGCGTGAGAATCCGGTACTGGGCGACTGCCTCGTCGATCCGTCCGGCCTTCGCCAGCATCGCGGCGAGTTCGAGACGCGCTCGCGGCATGCCGCTTTTCAGGAAGAACTGGGCGCTCAGCTTCAGCAAGTGGCGTCGTCCGCATTCCCGGGCGATGTCGAGACTGTCTTGCCCCGCAACGGTTTCCAGCAGCACTGTCCACAGGCTCGCGCGCGGAAGGATCGGCTTCGATGCCTCGGTCACGTACTGCTGGTCGAGACCCGGGGCAAGCCGATAGGCGTCCGCTTTCGCCTCTGTGACCAGCACGGCGGCACCACCGCGTACGGGCGTCGTCAGTTCTTTCAGCGCCTTGTCGAATCTCTCGTCGGCGTCCGGTTCGTCCAGGAGGGCTTGCGCGCCCCGACGGAGGAGCGTCCGGGACATCGACGGGCCGTGGCCCGCGTGCCGGGCCTGGACCACGAAATCCAGGACCGCCCGAGCGGGCGGACTGATCCGCTGACAGTGCGTGCGGAGCGCTGGTCCGGCGACGACAGTCTGGATCACCCGGCCGTTCGGCGCGTTCGCCGCTGCTTCGGACACCCGCGGGTCGGTGGAGGCGAGCGCCCGGGTGACCTCGGTGTCGGTGAAAGCGTCGGGCACCGTGATGCTGGTGCCACGCAGCAGCAGTTGGACGTGCGAGCGGTCGACGCCGCCTTCCGGCGGCGCGGCGAGAGCCTGCCAGTGCTCCGGGGACAGGCTCGCGAGAATCAGAATCGGCTCACGCTCGGTGTCGAGCAGCAGATTCCGCAGACTGTCGGCAACTTCATTGCCTTTTTCGTGACCGCCCGAGAAAAAGTAGCGCTCCGCGGAAGGAATCCACACGACAGTGCTTTTCCGAAAGGTCTTCACGCTCGCCAGAAGCTCCTCCGGACTCCGCGGACTGAGACCGGGCCAGATCTTCCAGCCGTAGAGAAGAAATTGCCCGTCGGCGCTCCTGGTGTGCGCGGCTTCCCACAGCGCGCGTTTCTTCCCCGTTGCCGGTCCGCCGACGAGGGTGGCGATTCCGCTCGTCCCGCGCGCGGCGGCCTCCACGATGGACGACAGTCTGCGATCGTGGGCACGACGACAATAGGAAGTCAACCAGGGCAAGGACTCGTCAGGCTGACCAGCCTCGCTCAACGGGGAAATTTCCAGTTGGCGCGGACGGCAGGTCGCCAATTCGACTGCCTCGGTCGCCAAGCGCGGGATTCGCTCTGGTGTCGTGTCCATTTCACCGCAGACCCTGCCGTACGAAATGCGTCACAGGAGGCTTGATGCGGCGAGCGGTCAGCTCTGAGCGCTCAAAGAACGGCCGCCGTTCGCTCGTCCTGTAGAGCTTTCACACAATCCGGTGAATGTGGCTTGCGCACTGTAACGACGGTTCCGCCCGCGAATTCAGACCGGCTTCCCCGCCACCACAAGATCCCGCACGATCGCCTGGTCCACCCGGTGCGCCAGCTCCTCGTACGGCCCGCCCGTCCGCACCGCCAGCCCCGCCCGTTCCAGGATCTCCACCAGTTCCTCTCGCGGCAGCACGTGCGTGTTCCACGAGATCCCCAGCGCGCCGCCGGGTCGCAGCACGCGGTTCCACACCGGGACCGCCGCCGCGAGGAGGTCTCGGGGGCTGCGGGCCAGGCCGGTGTCGCGGTGGCTGCCGTGCTGCACGCCGTACGGCGCGTCGGTCACGATGAGGTCCACCGACGCCGGGCGGAGGACCTCGTCGGTGGTCAGGGTGTCCGCGTTGAGGTAGCTGAGCCGTCGGACACGGCCGGCCTTGTAGTCGTCCTTGTCGAACGCGTACTCGATGTCCAGCCGACGGCCGAGGCGGACCTTGTTGCGGCGCAGCTGTCCGGCTTCCGCGGTGTGCTTCACGCGCTTCGTGCGCAGCCACGTCTTCACGAACTGTTCGTACGCTTCGAAATCGCGCTCGTCGACGTCCAGGCCGGTCGCGTCGAAGCCGTACATCACGGCCTGGTTCAGCGTCGTTCCGCGGCCGCACAACGGGTCGAGCACGTGCAGTTCCCGGTCCGGCCAGTCCGCGGGCTTCGCGGTCGCCAGCAGGGTGAGGTTGAGCAGCAGCTTGGTGAACTGCTCGTTGGTCTTGCCCGGGTACTTCTGGATGCTCAGCAGGTCCGAGTCCGCCTTCGCCAGCGGATGCACGGCGACCGGCCGCAGCACGCCGTCGCCCAGTTCGAACAGGGCGTACAGCGAGGACAGGTTCGACAGCAGCGCCAAGTCCCGTTCACCGAGCGGCACCGCGCAGGCGAATTTCACGTACCCGACACCGCCGAGTTCGATCTCTTCGATCGCCGACACCTCGGCGGAAAGACCAGCGCCGAAGGCCGCCAGCTCGGCGCGCAGCAGCGCCGGCGACGACGCGGCGTACACGCGGTTGGCGGAAGGCAAAACGAGGATCACGTACTCAGGCATCCCGCAGAGCGTAGCGTGACACTTTGTGACAGCTTCCCTGGTACAGGACATCGAGGCCGCCGCCGCACTGCTGGCCGGAGCCACCGACGTGACGCTGCTCGGACACGTGCGCCCCGACGCCGACGCCCTCGGCAGCGCCCTGGCCCTCGGCCACGTGCTGCATCGCGGCGGCGCGCGCGTGCGGGTCGCGTTCGGCGAGCCGGACGAGGCTCCCGAAACACTGGCCTGGCTGGACGTCGACGGCCTGATCACTCCGGTCGCCGCCCTCCCGCCGACGGACGGCCTGCTGGTCGCACTGGACACTCCGACCCTGGCGCGGCTGGGCAGGCTCGCCCCGCGGGTCGCCGCGGTCCGGGATTCGGGCAGTCCGGTCCTGGTCGTCGACCACCACGCGACGAACGCCCGCTACGGCACCTGCCACGTCGTGGACGAGACCGCCGAAGCGACGGCGATCCTGGTCACCCGGATCGTCGAGGCGATGGGCGTCGAACTGGACGCGGCCGCCGCGCGCTGCCTGTACGCCGGGGTCGTCACCGACACGAGCGGCTTCCGCCGGGCAAGCCCCGAAACGCACCGGATCGCGGCGCGGCTGCTGGAAGCGGGCGCCGACCCGGGCGAGGTCGCACGCCGGATCGTTGATGATCATCCGTTCGCATGGCTGCCGATGCTGTCGACGGTCCTGTCCGAGGCTCGGCTGGAACCCGAAGGGGCACAAGGATTCGGCTTCGTCCACACGGTCGTGCGCGCGGCTGCGGCGGCGACGGTGCGGCTCGAAGAGGTCGAGTCGGTGATCGACGTGGTGCGCGCTACGCGGGAGGCCGGGGTCGCGGCAGTGCTGAAAGAGGCCGGGCCCGGTCCAGTGTGGACAGTCTCGTTGCGCTCGGCTGGCGACATCGACGTGTCAGCGGCTGCCGCGGAGTTCGGCGGCGGCGGTCACCGGATGGCGGCGGGCTGCACGGCGGAAGGTCCGGCGGAGGAGGTGCTGGACCGGTTGCGGAAGGCGCTGGGGAGGGCACCGCTGCTGCGGGCTTCCTGACCGGGGCTGGACGGTTCGCGGCTCTACGCGTGGGTCCGGGACCGAGCCGCTGAACGGATCCTGCACTCGCGGCTTGTCTGTCACCTCGTGCGGCGCAGCCCGTCCAGCACGAGGGTGATGACCCCGTCGGCCTCGGCCCGCCAATTGGGCCGGTCATGGGCCGCGCCGATGCCGTGCAGCGCCATCATCACGGCACCGGCATCCACGTCGTCGCGTACGGTGCCGTCCTGCACCGCGGCGGCCACCAGGTCGGTGACAGCCTGCTCCAGCGGCTGACTGCCCCCGGTGAGAGCTTCCGAGTGATCGGCCATGAGCGTGGCCAGTGTCCGGGCCAAACCCTCGTGGGCATCGATGTGGTCGACCATGCCGCGCAGGAAGGTTGCCAAAGCCTCCGCCGGGCTCAGCGTCGCCTGCAACTGGCGCGCGCGATCGCACAGCGCGGCGACTTCCCCGTGGTAGACCGCCTCGGCCAAGGCTTCCCGGGTAGGGAAGTGCCGGTACAGCGTGCCGGTGCCCACTCCGGCCAAGCGGGCGAAGTCGTCGAAGCGCAGGTCGAAGAAGCCGCCGGCGTCGAAGATCTCTCGTGCCTTGGCGATCAGGGCGTCGCGGTTTCGCTGGGCATCGGCCCGCAGCGGCTTGTCGGCGGTCATGCGCTCCCTCGCGTTGACAAGTGGAGATCATCTCCATATCTTGAAAGTGGAGATTGTCTCCACTTTGATCGTACCCCACGAGGTGCACGTGAAGATCCTGATGTTCGGCCGAGGCGTGATCGCCACTGTCTACGGCTGGGCCCTGCAACGGGCCGGACACGACGTCGAGTTCTATGTCCGGCCAGGCCGCGCGGCGACGTACGGAGACGCAGTGGACCTCGACCTGTTCGATACGCGGCGCCGGGTGTGGGGGAAGCGCGTCGTCGAGAAGTGGCCGGTGCGCTACCGCGAGACGCTGGAGCCGGACCACGACTTCGACCTGATCGTGCTCAGCGTGCCGCACCACCGTCTCCCGGAGGCGACAGCCTTCCTGTCGCCGCGCGTCAGCCAGGCCACGGTGCTGGTGTTCGGCAACCTCTGGGCCGAGCCGCCGGCCGCGGTCGACGCGCTCCCAGCCGACCAGGTCGCCTGGGGCTTTCCCCAGGCCGGCGGCGGTTTCGGCGCGGACGGCGTGTTGCGGGCGATGCTGCTGCCGTCGGTCGTCTTCGGCACCCTCGGCCAGCCCCCGACCGATCGGGAACGGGCCGTGCGCCAAGCGTTTCGCGAGGCCGGGCTCCGGATCAAGGAACGGCCTGACTTCCGCGGCTGGCTGTGGGTCCATTTCGTGTCCGATGCCGGCCTGCTCTCGCAGGGCCTGCGGCGGGGTTCCCTGTCCAAGCTGGCCGGGTCGACGCGTGACCTGCGCGAGGGGCTGCTGGCCGGTCGCGAGCTGTTGCCGCTCCTCGAAGCGCGTGGTGTCGACCTGCGACGTCATCGGGGCGGTTTGCTGATGTTCCGGGCGCCCACCTGGCTGACGGCCCCCGCGCTCGCCTGGCTGACTGCTCATGTCCCACTTGCGCGCGTGAGTCTCGCGGCGCACAACGACCCTGACGCCGAGGAACCGCGCGCGGTCTGCCGGGACACGCTGGCCGAAGCACGCCGACTGGGCATCTCGGCACCGCGGCTGGAAGCGGCGGAACCGCTCTTTGCCCGCGAGGACGCGAGTCGAGCCTGACTTCACCTGCCCGCATGGCTGTTTTCTCAGGTCCGTGAGGGGAACCCTGAGGGAATCAGAGTCCCTCAGGGTTCCCCTCACGGACAAGCACCGTAAAGACTCTGGCATTGGCGCGCAGGGCGTTCACGGTGCGCGGCAGGCCCTGCGCTCGGTTATTCGGCCGACCGGGCCCGCGGGTGTTCGAGAACCAGGAGGAGGTCGACATCGAGCGTGGCGCGCGCCACCACGTCGCGTTCGGATTCGGGCCGTACCAGTGCCTGGGCCGGAACCTGGCTCGGATGGAGCTGCAGATCGTGTTCGGCACGCTGTTCCGCCGAGTTCTTCTCCCTTGCGGAGTGAGTCGCTCGGCCCAGGAAGGTGCGTCACGTCGGTTGGCTCGTTGCCCATGCCGAGTCACGCCAAAGAGGACTCCCGGATTTTAGGATCAGCCTGATTCCCTTGCCCCGTAAGCGAATTCCCGCCCCGATTGCCCGCCTTGAGCCGCTCTCGCCGTCCGCGCTGCCGGAATTGTCGGTCCCGGTAGCTACTCTCGTCACGTGTCCGAAAACGCCACGACCGCCGCCGTCAGCGGTGACCGCATCCCGCCCCGCCGAGTGTTCGGGCTCGCCGTGCCCGCGCTCGGCGTGCTCGCCGCCGAGCCGCTCTACGTACTGGTCGACACCGCCGTCGTCGGCCATCTCGGCGCGTTGCCGCTCGCGGGCCTCGCGCTGGGCGGCGTCGTGTTGTCACAGGTCTCTACGCAGCTCACCTTCCTGTCCTACGGCACCACCTCGCGCACTGCGCGGCTGCACGGCGCGGGCAGGCGTTCCGACGCGGTGCGCGAGGGCGTGCAGGCCACCTGGCTCGGCGTGCTGGTCGGGCTGGTGCTGCTCGTCGCGGGGCAACTGCTGGCGTGGCCGATCGCCCGCGCGCTCTCGGGCAGCGACGAGATCGCCGCGGCGGCGGTGTCGTGGCTGCGGATCGCGTTGTTCGGCGCGCCGCTGATCCTCATCACGATGGCGGGCAACGGCTGGATGCGCGGCGTGCAGGACGCCACCCGTCCGCTGCGTTATGTGTTAGCGGGCAACGGAATCTCGGCCGTGCTGTGCCCGGTGCTGGTCTATGCCGCCGGTCTCGGGCTGGAGGGGTCGGCGATCGCGAACGTCGTGGCGCAGGTGGTGTCCGCGTCGATGTTCGTCGCCGCGCTGGTGCGGGAAAAGGTGCCGTTGCGGCCGGATTTCGCGGTGATGCGGGCGCAGCTGGGTCTCGGTCGGGACCTGGTGCTGCGCAGTTTCGCGTTCCAGGCGTGCTTCGTGTCGGCCGCCGCGGTGGCCGCCCGGACCTCGACCGAGGCGGTCGGAGCGCACCAGGTGGTTCTGCAACTGTGGACGTTCCTGTCCCTGGTGCTCGATTCGGTCGCGATCGCCGCGCAATCGCTCGTCGGCGCGGCGCTCGGCGCGGGAGCGGCGCGGCAGGCGCGCGGGGTGGCCAACCAGATCACCGGATACGGCCTCGTCCTGGGCTGTTTCCTCTGCGTGCTGTTCGCCGCGTTGTGGAGCGTCCTGCCGCACGCGTTCACGTCCGATCCGGGAGTGCTCGGCGAAATCCCGCACGCGTGGTGGTTCTTCGTTGCGCTGCAACCGATCGCGGGTGTGGTGTTCGCGCTCGACGGCGTTCTCCTCGGCGCGGGCGACGCGGCCTTCCTCCGCACCGCGACGCTCGTCAGCGCCGGTCTCGGCTTCCTGCCGCTGATCTGGCTGTCGCTGGCGCTGGGCTGGGGGTTGAGCGGAATCTGGACCGGACTGTCGCTGTTCATGGTGTTCCGGCTGGCGGCGGTGGTGGCGCGATGGCGGTCCGGGCGGTGGGCCGTGGTCGGCGCGGTGCGGGAGGCTTGATGGCACAACGGCCTTGACGGCATCACGGCGAAACCCGCTCGCCGCCGTCGCCCGGCGGATGCGAGGGTGGGCGCATGCCGAAGTTCACCCAGGTCGACGTCTTCACCGACGAGCTCACCCGAGGCAACGCGCTCGCTGTCGTGCACGGCGCGGACGCGCTGTCCGACGAGCGGATGGCGGCGTTCGCCCGCTGGACGAACCTCAGCGAGACCACGTTCCTGCTGGAGCCGTCCGACCCGGCCGCCGACTACCGCGTGCGGATCTTCACCCCGCACGGCGAGCTGCCGTTCGCCGGGCATCCGACGCTCGGGTCGGCGCGGGCGTGGCTGGCCGCCGGGGGAGAGCCGAAAGCCGAGCGCCTCGTGCAGGAATGCGGGGCAGGGCTGGTCCGGGTGCGCCGCGACGGCGACCGGCTGGCGTTCGCCGCGCCTCCGTTGCGCCGTGGCGGCCCAGTGGACGAGGCCGACCTCGCCGTGGTGAAGCGCGGGCTGGGCCTGGGCGACGCCGACGTCCTCGACGCGCGCTGGGCGGACAACGGTCCCGGCTGGGTCGCGTTGCTGCTGCGCGACGCGGCGACCGTCCTCGCGATCGAGCCGGACTTCGGTGTGCTCGGTTCGTTCAAGGTGGGCGTCGCGGGTGCGCAGCCGGCTGGAGCCGACACGGCGTTCGAGGTCCGCGCGTTCAGCGACGTCGTCGAGGACCCGGTCACCGGCAGCCTCAACGCGGCGCTCGGCCAGTGGCTGATCGGCGACGGCATCGCGCCCGAGTCGTACGTCGCGGCGCAGGGCACGCGGCTCGGCAGGCGCGGGCGGGTGCACGTCGAACGGGACGGCGACGACGTGTGGGTCGGCGGCGAAACGGTCGTCGGAATCCGGGGCGAAGTGGATCTGTGGTGAACCACACCCCGGTCACGGCTATGTCTCGAGGTTGCTGAGGCGATACAACTATCGAGGCGGCAGCGTCGTCGTCCTCCACTGTCCGACGCCCGCCTGCTCTCTGGAGGAACTCTTGACGCCCGCCGGCCGCGCCCCTGTCCGGTCCTGGCTCATCTGGCTCACCGCGGTCACGGTGTACCTGCTCGCCGTTTTCCACCGCACCTCGTTCGGCGTCGCCGGGCTGAAGGCGGCCGAACGCTTCGGCGTCGGATCCGCCGCGCTCGGCATCTTCACCGTCCTGCAGGTCGGCGTCTACGCGGCCATGCAGATCCCGACCGGCGTGCTGGTCGACCGCTACGGCCCGCGCCGCGTGCTCACCGCCGCCGTCCTGATCCTCGGCTCCGGGCAGCTGCTGCTCGGCCTCGCCGACACCTACGCGCTCGGCCTGGTGGCCCGCGGCGTCCTCGGCTTCGGCGACGCGCTCACCTTCGTCAGCGTCCTGCGCCTCGTCGCGGCGCACTTCCCAGCCCATCGCTACGCACTGCTCGCGTCGTTCACCTCGTGCGTCGGCTACCTCGGCAACCTCGCCGCGACCGTCCCGCTCACCCTGCTCCTCGACGGTCCAGGATGGACAGTCACCTTCCTCGCCGTCGGCGCGGTGACGGTGCTGTACTCGGTGCCGGTCGCGCTGCGCGTCCGCGACACCCCGGAAGGCGTGCCGGAACGCAAGCGCGAACCCGTGCGTCCGGCGGAACTCGCCCGGCAGGTCAAACTGGCCTGGCGGACCCCCGGCACCCGGCTGGGTTTCTGGGTGCACTTCTCGACGATGTTCGCGCCGAACGTGCTGACTCTGTTGTGGGGCATGCCGTTCCTGGTGGAGGGCGAGGGGCTGCCCGCGGCGACCGCGAGCGCGCTGCTGACGGTGTTCGTGTTCGGCTCGATGGCGGGCGGCCCGCTGCTGGGCGCGGTGATCGGCCGCTCCCCGGCGCTGCGGGTGCCGCTGGTCGTCGGCTACCTCAGCGGAGCGGCGATCGTGTGGGCGGTGCTGCTCGGCTGGAACGGCCACGTCCCGGTGGGCGTCCTCGTCCCGGCCTTCGCGTTCCTGACGCTCGGCGGCCCGGCGTCGATGATCGGCTTCGCCATCGCCCGCGACTACAACCCTCTCTCGCGCGTCGGCACCGCGACCGGAGTGGTGAACGTCGGCGGCTTCCTGGCGACCACCCTGACTGCCTTGCTGATCGGCATCCTGCTCCAGGCGACCGGCGGCAACTTCCGGATCGCGCTGCTGGTCGTCGTGGCCGTGCTGGCGTTCGGCGCCGCCAAGATGCTGGTGTGGTGGCGCCGCGCCCGCGCCCACGTGTTCGCCGCGGAAGCGCGCGGCGAGGAAGTCCCGGTGCAAATCCGGCGGCACCGCTGGGACCGCGAGCCGGAAGAGGCCGTGGCGGCCGCCTGAACCAGTCGCTCGTGAGCGGCAATCCCGGTTCTAACCGGGATCGCCACTCACGAGCGACTGAACCGGGCGCCAGCCGCGAAACCCCGTCTGGGTAGGGTTTCCGCCGTGTCTCGTCCGAAAGAACCGCGTCGCCCCGCCCCGCCGCCCGGACTGCTCATCGTCGACAAACCGGCGGGAATGACGTCGCACGACGTGGTCGCGCGGGCGCGGCGGATCATGGGCACCCGCAAGGTCGGCCACGCCGGCACGCTCGACCCGATGGCGACCGGCGTCCTGGTGCTCGGCATCGAGCGCGCCACCAAACTGCTCGGCCACCTCGCCCTCGACCGCAAGACCTACCTCGCCACGCTGTCGCTCGGCCGGTCCACCACGACCGACGACGCCGAAGGCGAACCGCTGGCCGAAACCGACGCCGCGCCGGAAACCCTCGCCGCGGTCACCGACGAGCAGATCGCCGACGGGATCGCCGCGCTGACCGGTGACATCCAGCAGGTGCCCAGCGCCGTGTCCGCGGTCAAGATCGACGGCAAGCGCGCCTACGCCCGGGTGCGCGCGGGAGAAGACGTCGTGCTCCCGCCGCGGCCGGTGACCGTGCACCGGTTCGACGTGCTCGGCCTCCGCCGCGAGGACGACCGGATCGAACTCGACGCGATCGTCGAATGCTCGTCCGGCACCTACGTTCGTGCGCTCGCCCGGGATCTCGGCGCCGGGCTCGGCGTCGGCGGGCACCTGAAAGCCTTGCGCCGCACCACGGTCGGGCCGTTCACGCTCGCCCGTGCGCGCACGCTCGACCAGCTCGAAGAAAACCCGGAACTGTCCCTGGACCTCGACGACGCCGTCGCAGCCGCGTTCCCGCGCCGGGATCTCGACGCGGCCACCGCCAAAGCGGTCCAGTACGGCAGGCGCATCCCGGCGGGCGGAATCGAGGGCACGTACGGCCTGTTCGCGCCGGACGGCCACGTGCTCGCGCTGGCGTCCGACACCGAGGGAGTGACCCGCTCGGTGGTGGTCCTCCTGCCCGCATAGGGTGGGGGCAAAGGCACCTCGCTCGGGGAGAGTTGACAACAGTGCAGCGGTGGCGTGGGCTCGGGGACCTCCCGGGCGGCTGGGGACGGTGCGTGGTCACCATCGGCGTGTTCGACGGCGTGCACCGCGGGCACCAGGAACTGATCAAGCGCACCGTGGAGACGGCCGCCGAACGCGGCGTGCCCAGCGTGGTGCTCACCTTCGACCCGCATCCGTCCGAGGTGCTGCGCCCGGGCAGCCATCCCGCGCAGCTGACCACGTTGCGGCGCAAGGCCCAGCTGGTCGAGGGGCTCGGCGTCGACGTGTTCTGCGTGCTGCCCTTCACCCTGGAGCTGTCGCGGCTCAGCCCGCACGAGTTCGTGCACGAGGTGCTGGTCGACCGGCTGCACGCGGCGGCGGTGCTGGTCGGCGACAACTTCACCTTCGGGGCCAAGGCCGCGGGCAACGTCGCGCTGCTGCGCGAACTCGGCCGCCGCTTCGGGTTCGTCGCCTACGGCGCGGAGTTGCAGGGCCGTTCGCTCGACGACGACCGCGGCGCCAACGACATCACCTTCTCCTCGACCTACGTGCGCTCGTGCATCGACGCCGGCGACGTGGTGGCCGCGTCCGACGCGCTCGGCCGCCCGCACCGGCTGGAGGGCATCGTCGTGCGCGGCGACGGCCGGGGCCACGACCTCGGCTACCCGACGGCCAACCTGTCCACCGCGCGGTTCGCCGCGGTGCCCGCGGACGGCGTCTACACGGCCTGGTTCAGCCGGCTGTCCGCCCCGGACCGGCGGCTGCGCGCGGCGGTGTCGGTGGGCACGAACCCGACGTTCTCCGGCCGCGAGCGCACCGTCGAGGCGTTCGTGCTGGACGTCGACGAGGACTTCTACGGTCAGCACGTCGCGCTGGACTTCGTCACCCGGTTGCGGGATCAGGCGCGGTTCGGCGCGTCGGCCGATCTCGTGAAGAAGATCGACGAGGACGTGGCCCGGACCAGGGAAGCGCTCGGCTCGGACAGCTGAGCGGACCGGGCGCCGGGGCAAGCCGGATCCGGGGCGAATCGGGCGTTCCGGCCCGGCGGGGGCGTCCGGAGTGGCAAGATGGGCCGGCGGCGCCGGGCCGGAGGAGCAAGTCCCGCGGCCGCGGGACGACAGCGCTAGGGGAGCGGAGCCAGGTGGAGGACCACAAGATCGTCCAGCGGAACATCGCGCTGCAGCGGCAGTGGTACGGGGAGCCGCTGGGCGATCGGGTGCGCAGGCTGGTCGTGGCCTTCGACGTGTCGCAGGCGTTCCTGGCCGAGGTGCTGGGGATCAGCGCGCCGATGCTGAGCCAGGTGATGAGCGGGCGGCGGGCGAAGATCGGCAATCCGGTGGTGCTGGCCCGGATGATCATGCTCGAGCGCAAGATCCTCGTGCCCGAGGTCGCCGCGGGGGACCGCGACGCGATGCAGGCCGCGCTGGAGGACGTGCGCGATTCGCGGCCCACCGTCGGCCGCGACAACATCCCGGTCAACTCGGACGAGAAGATCGTGCTCGCGGGCATCCGCGACGTCGCCGAGGACGAGAACCTCGCCGAGGCGGCGAAGCTGCTCGACGAGGACTTCCCGGCGATCGCCGACCTGCTCCGCCGCGCGGGAGCCTCGGGCCAGTAGCCGATGCGGTTGTTCTCCGCGCTGCGCCCGCCCGCCGACGTCGCGGCGGAAATCGCCGGCGCGCTCGGCTCCCGGGACCGGCTGCTGCGCTGGTCCGACCCGGCGGGTTGGCACATCACCCTGGCCTTTTACGGCGAAGCCGACCCCGGCGAATACGGCGCCTTCCTCGACCGGGCGCTGGACGGCCGAAAATCCGTTGACGTCCGGCTGTCCGGTTCGGGAACATTTCCGGGAGTGCTGTGGTTGGGAGTGGCGGGGGAGGACCTGGCCGATCTCGCCGCAGCCGCGGGCGCCGGCGACGAGCGCCCGTACCGGCCGCACCTGACGCTGGCGCGGTGCTCGCGCACGCAGCCGCCGACGGAGTGGACGGAATGGCTCGCCGGTTTCCGCAGCCGAGTCTGGACCGCGGACCGGGTCGAGCTGATGGGCGGCGGCAGCCCGTACCGCACGCTGCGGACTTGGCCGCTGCGGCGCGGGTGAGGCTGTGCTGCCCGGCTAGCCGCACGCGCCGGAAGCCGCAGTTCAACCGGCTGGTAACCTCAGAAACCGGGTCCGGCTGCAGTCCGTGGCGGCCGTGACCGTCTTACCCGGCCGCGTGGCGCGGTGCGGGCCTCACGGCACTAGATGCACAAGGAGCACCACCAGTGGCGCTGTCCACCGATGAGAAGAAGACGATCCTCGCCGAGTACGGGCTGCACGACTCGGACACCGGATCCCCCGAGGCCCAGGTCGCGCTGCTCACCAAGCGGATCATCGGCCTCACCGAACACCTGAAGACCCACAAGCACGACCACCACTCCCGTCGCGGTCTCCTGCTGCTGGTCGGCCGTCGCCGCCGGCTGCTGAACTACACGGAAAAGGTGGACGTGGCGCGGTACCGGGACCTGATCAAGCGTCTCGGCCTGCGCCGATAGCGTGCTGACGAGGGGGAGCGGCTTCGGCCGCTCCCCCTCGCCGCAAGCACACCCCCCACACGGCGCGAGCGCGCTGGAGGAACGATCTCGCCGGTCCTCGGTAGTGGTTCCCGGGCAACGGACCCGGGGGCTTCGATCGAAGACCGGCCTCACACCTCCTCGAGCGTCCTCGGGCGAACCGGGTCCCACAGTGGGAGACTCTCGCCGTACGCAGGAAACAAAGAGGAGATTGACCATATGACCGACTCCACCGGAGTCACCGTGTTCGAGACCGAAGCCGTTCTGGACAACGGCCGTTTCGGCACCCGCACCGTCCGGTTCGAGACCGGCCGGCTCGCCAAGCAGGCCGCCGGCTCCGTCGTCGCGTACCTGGACGAAGAGACCATGCTGCTGTCGGCGACCACGGCGTCGAAGCACCCGAAGGAGCACTTCGACTTCTTCCCGCTGACCGTGGACGTCGAGGAGCGGATGTACGCCGCCGGCCGCATCCCGGGCGCGTTCTTCCGCCGCGAGGGCCGCCCGTCGACCGACGCGATCCTCACCTGCCGCCTGATCGACCGCCCGCTGCGCCCGGTCTTCGCCGACGGCCTCCGCAACGAGATCCAGGTCGTCATCACCGTCCAGAGCCTCAACCCGGACGACCCGTACGACGTGCTGGCGATCAACGCCGCGTCGGCCTCCACCCAGATCGCCGGCCTGCCGTTCTCCGGCCCGGTCGGCGGCGTGCGCGTCGGGCTGATCGAGGGCCAGTGGGTCGCGTTCCCGACCTGGTCGCAGCTCGAGAAGGCCACCTTCAACATGGTCGTGGCCGGTCGCATCGTCGGCGACGACGTCGCGATCATGATGGTCGAGGCCGAGGGCACCGAGCACACGCTCGACCTGATCGCCGACGGCGGCACCGCGCCGGACGAGATCACCGTCGCGCAGGGCCTCGAGGCCGCGAAGCCGTTCATCCGCGTGCTGTGCGAGGCGCAGCAGCGCCTCGCCGCCGACGCCGCGAAGCCGACCGGCGAGTTCCCGGTGTACCCGGCCTACCAGCCGGACATCTACGAGGCCGTCTCCGCGATCGCCTCCGACGAGCTGGCCAAGGCGCTGCAGATCGCCGGCAAGCAGGACCGCGACAAGGCGACCGACGAGGTCAAGGCCACCGTCCTGGAGAAGCTCGGCCTCGGCGAGGGCGAAGCCTTCGAGGGCCGCGACAAGGAGGTCGGCGGTGCGTTCAAGGCGCTGACCAAGAAGATCATGCGCACCCGCGTCCTCACCGAGAAGATCCGGATGGACGGCCGCGGCCTGACCGACATCCGCCAGCTCTCGGCCGAGGTCGCCGTGATCCCGCGGGCGCACGGTTCGGCGCTGTTCGAGCGCGGCGAGACCCAGATCCTGGGCGTCACCACGCTGAACATGCTCCGCATGGAGCAGCAGATCGACTCGCTCTCCCCGGAGACGCACAAGCGCTACCTGCACCACTACAACTTCCCGCCGTTCTCCACCGGCGAGACCGGCCGCGTCGGTTCGCCGAAGCGGCGCGAGATCGGCCACGGCATGCTCGCCGAGCGCGCCCTGGTCCCGGTGCTGCCGAAGCGGGACGAGTTCCCGTACGCGATCCGCCAGGTCTCCGAGGCGCTGGGCTCCAACGGCTCCACCTCGATGGGTTCGGTCTGCGCGTCCACCATGGGCCTGTTCAACGCCGGCGTGCCGCTGAAGGCTCCGGTCGCGGGCATCGCCATGGGCCTGGTGTCCGACGAGGTCGACGGCGAGACGCGTTACGTCGCCCTCACCGACATCCTGGGCGCCGAGGACGCGCTGGGCGACATGGACTTCAAGGTCGCCGGCACGAAGGACATCATCACCGCGCTGCAGCTGGACACCAAGCTGGACGGCATCCCGTCCGAGGTGCTCGCGGCCGCGCTGAAGCAGGCGAAGGACGCTCGCCTCACCATCCTGGAAGTCATCGCCGAGGCGATCGACGGCCCGGACGAGATGAGCCCGTACGCCCCGCGCGTGACGTCGGTGAAGATCCCGGTCGACAAGATCGGCGAGGTCATCGGGCCGAAGGGCAAGATGATCAACTCGATCACCGAGGAGACCGGCGCCGACATCTCGATCGAGGACGACGGCACGATCTACGTGGGCGCGGCCGACGGCCCGTCGGCGGAGGCGGCGATCGGCAAGATCAACGCCATCGCCAACCCGCAGCTGCCGAAGGTCGGCGAGCGCTTCCTGGGCACCGTGGTGAAGACGGCCGCGTTCGGCGCGTTCGTCTCGCTGCTGCCGGGCAAGGACGGCCTCGTGCACATCTCGAAGCTGGGCAACGGCAAGCGGATCGCGAAGGTCGAGGACGTGGTGAACGTCGGCGACAAGATCCGGGTCGAGATCGCGGACATCGACAACCGCGGCAAGATCAGCCTGATCGTGGTCAAGGAAGAAGAAGCCGCAAAGCCCGCCGAGGCCGACGCCGACGCCGACGCCGCTCCGGCCGAAACCGCCGAAGCCAAGTAACACCCCGCAGTGACATCGAGGGCCTCCTGACCCGAGGTGGCTCGTGAGTGCTGATCACGGTTCTAACCGCGATCAGCACTCACGACCCGGGCAGGAGGCCCTCACTGC
>NZ_PQIA01000160.1 GCF_003385235.1 Amycolatopsis circi
GTGCGGAGGGAGTCGGGGGACGGGTTCACCCCTGGTGAGGGTCTGGCGGCCGGGTTCGGGGAGGTGGTGGTGTTCGGGGCGGGTGACGGGTTCGAAGAGGTGTTGACGTTCGTTGCGGGCGTCGGGTTGGTGTGGCTGGACGAGTTGGGGTTTGTCGTCGGGTTTGCGGAGTCGCTCGACTGGCTGGGGTGAGCTGCGGAGGGCGTCGAGTCGGTGTTTCGGTTGCCGCTGAAGCCAGGGAGGCCGCTGTCGTGCTGTGGCGACGTGTGGTTGCCGTTAGTCGCGGGTGATGCGGGGGTGGTGCGGGGAAGGGACTGGCCGGTCGGGCTGGTGGAGTCCGGGCTTCCAGTCTTGACGGAGTCCGGCATCGAAGTCCCAGCGGCGTTGGATGCGGCCGGTGGCGGAGTGGGGGCACCGGACTTGACCGAGTCCGATGTGGACGGCGGCGGGGCGGCGTGGTGGTCGGTGCCGTTCGCGCCTTGGTGGGCGGATTCCGGGTTGGGGGTCGGATGGGTGCTGGGTCCGGGGTTGACGTTTGTGCCCGGGGATGCGGAGTTGGGGCTCGTGCCCTGGTTGCCGGTCGTAGTGCCGGGGCTGACGGCTGGGATGTCCTGATCGCGGCTCGGGCCAGAGGTGTTGCCTCCGCCTGGGTTCTCGGTGCTGGGATTGGCTCCGGGCGGGCTCGAACCCGTGACGGGAGCGTCGTGGTTTGAGCCCCCGGCGGTAGTGCTGGGCGAGTGGGGGTTCTGAGCGGGATTGCCCGCCGAGCCGTTTGCGGCATTGCTGCTGGTGGGGGTGGAGTCGTGGGACGAGTTGTTGCCGGTGGGCGGGTTCGGGTCGCTCTCGGAGTGAGAGTTCGAGTTGCCCGTGGAATCGGTGCTCGCGTTGCCGGTTGACTGCGAGTCGCCCGGGGAGTGGGGACTGTTTGCCGAGTCCGGGTTGACCGCGGAGTTTGGGCCGTCGGTTGAGTGGGAGCCTCCGCTGGGGGCGGGGCCGCCCGGTGAAGTCGAGGTGTTGGGGCCTGCGGAGTTGGTGCCGCCGGGTGACTGCGAGTTGCTTGCGGAGTGAGAACCGTTCGCCGAACTTGAGTTGCCGGTGGGGTTTGAGTCGCCGGTTGAAGGGCTGCCGTTCGTCGAGTGCGAGCCGTTTGCGGAGGTGGTGCCGCCCGTGGAGTTGGTGCTGGGCGGGTTCGGGCCGCTCGCAGAGTTCGATCCGGTGGCGGAGTCGGGGCCGCCGGGTGAATGGGAGCCGCTGGTGGAGTTCTGGCCGCCGGTTGGTGTGCCGCTGCTCGTTGAGCCGCTGGTGGAGTTCGGGTCGCCGGTGGCAGTGCTGCCGGTGGTTGAGCTGTTGGTGGAGTTCTGGCCGCCGGTTGGCGTGCCGCTGCTCGTTGAGCCGTTGGCGGGGTTCGGGTCGCCGGTGGCAGTGCTGCCGGTGGCTGAGCCGCTGGTGGAGTTCGGGTCGCTGGTTGAGGTGTGCTCGCTCGTTGAGGCGCTCGTGGGGTTCGGGTCGCTGGTTGAGGTGTGCTCGCTCGTTGAGGCGCTCGTGGGGTTCGGGCCGCCTGCTGCGGCACTGCCGGTGGGCGAGCCGTTCGTGGAGCCGTTGGGCGAGTTCGAGTCGCTCGGTGAGGTGGAGTTGTTCGTCGGGGTCTGGTTGTTGCCGGTGGAGTTGGTCGCCGGAGGCTGGTTGTTCGTCGCGAGGGAGTCGGTGCCGGGCGAGTGGGAGTTGTTCCGGCCGTCGCCGTGGGGGGTGTTGTTGCCGGAGCCACCGGATCCGCCTGGACCGGAGGTGCCGGATCCATTGGGGCCGGAGCTGCCGGAGCCGTTTGGGCCGCCTGCGCCGCCGCGGTCGTCGGAGCTGCCGGGTGAAGTCGGTCCGTTGACCGGGTTCACCTTGATGTTGCCCGTCCCGTCGCCCCCGCCGGGGTCGTTCGGGCCTTTCGCCGGGCCGCCGCCGTCCTTGCCGCCGGTCAGTTTGTCGTGCAGGTTTTGTCCGGCATGGTGGGCGCCGTGGGTGGCGGCGCCGCTCAGGCCGCCGTTCAGGGCTCCCCATCCCAGGCTGTCCAGGTCTCCGCCGAACAGTCCGGCGCCGGCCAAGCCGACCACTACCTCGGTGGCCGCTTCCACTCCGGCCGCGCCGAAGACGTTGTGGCCCCACTTGCCGAGACCGCTGTGCGCACCGGCGGCGAACGCACCGCCGATCGCGCCCAGCGCCGCGTTTTGGCCGATTTGTTTCCAGTCGAAGCCATCCCGGTTCCCCTGCGCGATCTGGATGAACTCGGCCAGCATCTCCTCGGCCGCCTCTTCCGCGGCCTCCTGCGCGGCCTCGCGGGCGACCCTCGACAGCAGGCTCATCAGACGCGACATCAGCGAGCGTTCGATCTGCATGACCGCGGTCCGGCCGGCTGCCCAGATTCCCGGGATCAGCGGGGCGGTGAACGGGTTCGTCATCGCCCAGATCAGGTCCGCGGCGGTGACCGCGATGGAGATGAGGATGCCGTATTTGGCATTTTCCACATTCAACGCGTATTCGCGTAAGGCCGCGGCTTGCTGTTGGGCCCGATAGGAGAAACCGGCGCCCATGGTGCTGAGTTTGTTGGCGTAGTCGGCGAAGTTGGTCGCCACGTCTCCGCCGACGTTGGAGACCACTTGTTCCGCCAGTTGGCTGAAACCGGTTCCGGCGGCGGAAATTTGCTGCGCGACTTGGTCCCATTCCGCGGCCAGTTCGCGCGCCTTGTCCTCGTCGCCCTGTGGCCAGGCGTCGCCCGCGATGATGTAGAACACCCAGTTCAGGCTGGGGTCCACCATGAGGCTCATCGCGGGGGCACCTCCTTACACGGAGCGAAAAATCAGGAAATGGGTTCTTCTGGGGGCAGGGCCGGGATCGACTTCGTCGGTTCCCAACCCGCGCCTTCTACCGCGGGCAGCCACATCTCGGCGGGCTCCAGGGGGTGCGTCGGGGTGGTGACTTCGCCCTCGGGGGTCTCCATCTTGTCCTCGACCGCGTGAACCGGTTTTTTCGAGCGGACAAAGACGGTCGACTCGGTCGGCTCCAGCGGCGTAACGACCTTGGCCTGAACCGGACGCTCGACCGACAGGCGCCTCAAGCGCTGAGGCTCCTCGCCTGGTCTCGAAGGCAGCGGCTCCTCACCTCGGTCCGGAATCCGCGCCCGGACGCTCTTGGCCTGAGTCCAACCGCCGCCGTCTTCGGCTTCTCGGGTTTTGCCCAGCAGTTTCCCCTGAATTCGCACGCCGCGCCCGTACTCGGTCGGAGGCGCATCGGAACCGCCAGGGTCGGCCTTGCGGACTTTGTGGTTCAGGTCGGTGAAGTTCTTGAACAGAGCGTTCGCCCCGTCGTAGGCACCCTGGTCGGCCTCGCGGAACGACGTGGCCATGTCCCCGATCGCGTCGCGGGTCGCTTCCACCGCCAGTGCCCAGGCGTTGATTCCATTGTAGATCTCGGCCGCCGACTGGATGTGCGTCTTCGAGAATTCGTTGCCGTTCTTGTCGTTTCCGGCCGCGTCCTCGATCCGGCCGAAGTTCGCCAGGCTTTGCACCAGCTGGGCCAGCGTGCGCAGTTCGGCGCTCTTGCCGTCGAAGCCGTCGCGGCCGCCGTCCAGCCCGTCGGCGTCGACGAAAAACTGGTCGGTCACGGCAGGTTCCCTTCGTCGAATCCCGGCACTCGCGCCGAGAACAGGGCGTTGACGTCCACTTTTCCGCTCATCAGGTCCTGCGCCGAGATGCCCGGCGGCAGCATGGGGGCCATCATTTCCGCGGCGGCGGCGACGGACTTCTGCCGGGCGGCGGAGATGGTTTGCACGATCACCGAGGCCAGTTCCGCCGGGGCCATGCGTTTGTAGGCGCTGGTGGGAAAGGAAAGTTCGGTCAGCTCACCGGTGCGGCCGACGGTCGCGGTCACCTCGCGGCGGGCGGAAGTGACTGTGCTGGTGGCGGTTTCGACGTCCTGGCGGGCTTGGTCGAAGTGGTCGCGTTGGTGCTGGTAGGCAGCCATCGCTTCTTCGAGCATCTGTTCGTGTTGCGAACTCATCGGTTCCTCCCGAAGGTCAGCCGACCGAGGCCAGGCCGGGCCCGAGGGCCATGGCGCCGGTGTCGGGCGGGCGGATGCCGCGCAGGTCGGCGGCGGCGAGCGTGCGCGACGCGGCGGCCGCCGAAAGCGTGCGGGCGAGTTCGTGTGCGGCGTACGCGGTGTGGTCGGACGCGGCGGAGAGTTCGTGGGCGAGTGCATCGCGGACGTCGTCGGGGACCTCGTGGCCGCGTCGGATGAGCAAGCGGACGGCGATTTCGGCTAGTTCGTCCACTGTGTACTCGCCGAGTTGCCAGCCGTACGGGAAAGCGTCGCGCAGGCTGGGCAGTTGGGCGAGCAGTTCGCCGACTCGGTCGCTTTCGCCGGTGAACACCACGACCGGATCGGCTGGGCGGCGGGCGACCATTTCGGACAGTGCTTCCAGGGCTTCGATGCCGGGGGTGTGCGGCGAGGTGTCCCAGTCGCCGTCCAGGTCGACGACCAGTGTGCCGCCGGAAGCGTCTTCCATCGCGGCTCGGACCAGGTGTTCGGCTTGGCCTGGCCATTGCGGTGAAAGCTCTTCGGCGAGACTGCGGCGCACCAGCTGCCCCGTGGGGGTCATGCCGAATTCGGAGAGGATTTGCGCGTACAGTTTCGCGTACTCAGACCGTCCGGTGCCGCGTTTGCCGCTGATCACCAGGTTTGCTTGGTGGCCGAGCGGTTGCCGTTCGTGGGTGAGCCTGCCGAGTTTGAGCAGCAGCCGTTCGGCGTTCTCTCGCACCGATTTCTGGCCGACTAGGCCGCTGAGCCGCTTCCAGCCTGCGCTGGTCTTGACCGCGGCGGCGGGATCGGCGGTGACCGAAACCGTGGATTTCGCGGCCGAAGGCAGTTGCGTCAGTTCGGCCTGCAGGTCATCGGCGGTGAGGCGGTTCAGCTCGATGTCTTTGGACGGCGGATACAACGCCAGCCGCGACGCCTGGTTGTTCACCATCGCCTCGAACAACTTGCGTGCGACGCGACCATTGCCGAACGTCGAGTTCTTCGGCACCCGCTCGAAATACTCGCGCAGCGCGGCCAGCGCGTCGTCGGTCATTTCGTAGTAGTGCTTGCGGGTCAGGCCGGTCGTGATGGTGACCAGTTCGTCGACGCTGTAGTTCGGGAATTCGATGGTGCGAGTGAACCGCGAAGCGAGACCCGGGTTCGACTGCAGGAACTGTTCCATCTGCTCGGAATAGCCCGCGACGATCACCACCAGCGAATCGCGCTGGTCCTCCATGATCTTCATCAGCGCGTCGATGGCTTCCTGCCCGAAGTCCGGGCCGGAACCGCCGGTCGGCGCGCTCAGCGTGTACGCCTCGTCGATGAACAGCACGCCGCCGACGGCCTTCTCGACGACCTCGGTGGTCTTGATCGCGGTGGACCCGATGTACTGGCCGACCAGGTCCTGGCGGGCCACCTCGATCATGTGCCCCTTCGACAGGATGCCGAGTTCGGCGAGCACCGTGCCGTACAGCCGGGCGACGGTCGTCTTGCCGGTGCCGGGCGGGCCCGCGAACACCAGATGCCGCGACATCGGCGGCATCGGCAGGCCCATCCGCTCGCGCATCTGGGACATCTTGATCAGGTTGATCAGGCCGGTGACTTCCTTCTTCACCCCGGCGAGCCCGACCAGCGCCTCCAGGTCGCCCAGCGGGCCTTCGAGCACCTCTCCGGCGGCCTCGCTCACGGTCTGCTCGGCCGTGACGGCACTTGCCGGACCGGCCGGCGCTTCGAGCGGCCGGGCGGAATCGGTGAGCAGGTTGTCCACGTCCGCGTGCTCGCCGCTCACGAGTTCACCGGAGGCATCGTTGACCACGCAATCACGGATGCTGACCGGTTCGGTGGTTTCGACGTGGAAGCCGTCCTCGCCCGCGCCGAGGACTTCGCATTCGGTGAACGACGCTTGGGCGCCGACATACACGCCGTTGCCTTGCGCGTTGCGCACCCGGCAACGGGAAGCGGTCAGCGTCGAGCCTGCAAGGACGGTGATTCCGTCCACTGTGGAGTCGATGATCTCGCAGTCCTGCAAGGAGATTACCGCAGTTCCGGAAATGTGCAGGCCGCCGCCGCGCACCTGCACCGACTTCGCCGAGGACGGCGCGCCGCCAGCGAACGAGACCGCCTTGTCCGCCGTCGAATCGACCCGAAGGTCGGCCACGGTCAGCCGGGCGTCCTCGGTGACCTGTACACCGATTTCCCGGCCAGTATCGATGGAGGCGTCCGAAAGGTCCAAGGTGGACTGTCCGGAGAGGACGATCCCGACACCGCTGTCCGGCGTCATCCGCAGCCCGCCGACGGTCACGGCGGATTCCGCGCTGACCGACATCGCCGTGTGCGTAGAACCCCGAACGGTCGCGCGCTCGAATCGCGGCCGCGCCTGATCGTCGACCAGGATTGTGACCGGTGAACCCTCGAAGGTGCAGTCCACGAACTGCGGCGCGGCGGTTCCGGTGGCCTGCACCGCGTTGGTGCCGGCCCCGGCGAAAACGCACTCGCGCAGCAGCGGCTCGGCGGACGCGGCGATGTGCGCGGCCTGCATCGGCGCCGACCGGAACTGTGACGAGGCAACGGAAACGCGGCCTTTGCTGGTCACGTACAGGTCGACGTTGGCGCTGTCCCGCACGCTCAGTCCGGTGATCGTCGCGCGGCCTTGCTGTTCCACGACCATCGCCGGTTTCTGCGCGCCGACGATCTCGCACTGCTCGACAATCGCGACCGCTTCGCCGTTGACGCACACCCCGTTGCCCGCCGCGCCCCGCACCGCACATCGGCGCAGCAGCACCGAACCGGTCTCGGCCACGACCACCCCGGACGACGCGGCGTCGACGATCTCAGTGTCCTCAATGGCCGATTGCACCGGCGAGGCGATCACGACCCCGGCACCGCCGGTGCTGGTCACCGTGCAGCCTCGCAGCGCGAGCGAACCCTCCAGCCGCGCCAGCAACGTCGCCCACGAAGTCCCGGACAGCCGGCAGCCGTCCAGTGCCGCCTCGCCGCGGACAACGTCCACAGTGACCAGTTGGTCGTCGGCACCGGTCAGGACGAATCCGCTCAACTGCACCGCTTCGGCGTTCGCCACCAGCACGCTTCCGGTGCTCGCCACGATTTCCACGGTGCCCGCGCCTTGTTCGGCCACCAGCGACACCATCCGGTTCACCACGAGGTTTTCCTCGTACCGTCCCGGGCGGACGCTGATCGTCGCCCCCGGCTGCGCCTGCGCCAGCGCCGCGCCGATGGTTCCGAACGCACCCGGCCGGTCGCCGCCGACCACGAGCAGCTGTCGGTTCATCGTCTCCGCCTCTCCGCACTCACGCCAGGCCCGGGAGCGCCCCGAACCGCTCCGCGGCCTGCTCGTCCATCACGGTCCGGACCAGGTCCTCGCCCGCTTCCGCCCACGTCTCGAGCGTCTGCCGGAGCGAGTTCATGGCCAGCTCGTCCAGCGACGCCCGGTCGTTCGCGACCCGTCCGGTTTCGTCGATCTCGCTCGCCGTCAGCTCCCGCAGCAGCACCGCACCGCGCGCGCCCGCGGCCGGTTTGCGCGTTTCCAGCACCTTGAAGCTGGTCCCGGGCACGAACAGCACCCGGTTTTCGACGCCGCCCTCGCTCGGTTCCAGCAATTTCGTGCGCCGTCCGGTGATCGACCACACCAGCACGTCCGTCTCCCCGTCCACAGTGGACGACGGTTGCGTCAGTGCATTGAGGAAGCCCCATTCGGTCAGCACTTTCCGCTCGTCCAGCAGCGGCCACGCCGACGACGGCAGCTCAGCGGAGAAGGTCGCCGGACCGCGGTGCGAGGGCAGGCGGCTCAGTCCGGCCACGACGCACCGGGCCACCGGCACGTGCGGGCCGTTCGCGCCGCTCCGCAGACCTGAGTCAATCGTCGATCCCTTGGGGGACAAGTAAAGCTGCACGGCCACGGCGTCGGTCAGCACTTCCGCCGAGGAGGAGGTCGACAGCACGCCTTGGAAGCCCGGATGCTCGGACAGGATCCGCGCGACGGTGTTCGACATCAGACCGTATTCCGCGCCGAGCGATTTGCGCAGCCACTGGCGTTCCTTGTCCGCGCCGCGCTTGGGCAGCAGTGCGGTCGATTCCGCGCCGGGGGTTTCCTGGAAGCGCAGCTCTGCCGGGGCTTTCGGCGCGGTCTCTGGCTTGACGGCTGGTTCCGGTTTGTCCGAAGTGGACACCGGACCGGACGACGTCGAGAGCTGCTCTGGAGCCGCAACCGGAGCCGGGATCGCGGGCTTGGCCACCGGCGGTTCGATGGGCTTAGCCGGGGCGACGTCAGCCGGAGCGAGATGCGTGATCGGCTTCGCCGCAGGAGGAGCCGCGGCGACCTTGACCGGGGGAGCGGCCGGTGTTTCCGGCTTAGCAGGCACAACAGCAGGGCTAGGAGCAGCGATCGCCCCGGGCACCTCCGTCGGTGCGGCAATACCCAGCGCCGCCGGAGCCACAGGCAGATACGCAGCCGGAGGAGCCGCGGCAACGACCGGCGTCGGATTCCCGGCCTCGATCGCCTCCAACGCCCGGGTCACCACCCGCGGCCGCGCTCGTTCAGCAAGCAACGCGGCAGCAGGCAACACCCGGCTCATCCGGCGCGTCTGCTCGTCCAGCCGCGCCAGCAGATCCTCCGCCAGCAACCGCATCCGCGATGCCGAGCCCTCGTCAGCCGCGTCAAAGGTGAGGTTGTGCACCGCAGCATCGAGAGTGATCTCGCGGACCGCGGCCGACGACGGACCGTCCTGCGGCGGACGCACCAGCAGTCCCGACTGCACGACCTCGACCACCGCGTCCGGCGAGTACCAGTACACCGCCGGAGAGACCTGGTCGAGGCCATGGATCGGCGGGCGGTGCGACAGCAGCTCGGGCAAAACCGGGTCAGCGGAGGACGCGCGCGGTTCGTACCCGAGTTCGGTGGTGAACGGACGCCAGCCGAACCGTCCGTCGTACAGCACGGTTCGCAGGGTCGGCAGATGCGGCGAACCGACCGGCACGCCCGCGTAGAACGCGACCGGCTTGCCGAGCAGATCCGCCAGCGCCTGTCCGAGGGTGGCCTCGCCGGGCACCGACATCGGGCCGTAGTGCACGAACCGCGCCTTGGCCCGCACCTTCTCCGGCAGCTGCGCCCACAGCCGGGCGGCGTCGTCCAGCGCCAGCGGCGGGCAGCCGGGGCAGCCCAGCACGATTGTCATGGTGTCGTGCTGCGCGGGCATCCGGGAGATCAGCGCCGTGCGGTGGTGCCGCTGGGGAGCGTCGAAGCCGACCGGGCGGACCCACAATCCGCCCGGCAGCGGTTCGGCGACCCCGCGCGAACTCGTCGGGGTCAGTTCGGCGGCGATCCCGGAATCCCAAGCCGGGCGCGGAAACCGCTTCGCTTCCCAAGCAGGCGGACGGCCCGGCCGGAAGCGCACCCAGCCGCCGCCGCGTCCGGCGTGGACGAACAACGCGCCGCCCGCGCTCGGGATCACCGAACCGTCCGGCGCGAGCACCGGCCGGTTGATCCGCTCGGCCAGCCACTGCCCGGCCAGCGCGGTCGTCTCGCGCGAGCGGCCGCCGATTACCAGCCGCACGCCGCGGCGGCGCCGGGGCAGCGCCTTGGCCACCGATTCCCACATCGCGATCGGCGAATCCACCGGCAGGTCGACGACGACCAGGTCGTGGTCGGGATCGGCCGCGACGCCGAGCGCGAGCGACTGCGCCTCCCCGGTCATCCCCTCCGCGAGGTGCACGACCAGCGCGTTGCCCACGGTCTTCTTCTCCAAAGCGCCGTCGCCGCGCCGGATCAGCGAGAGTTCCATGGCTGCCTCCTTCCGCTCAGGCCCGGCGACCGACGGCGGGCGCCGCCCCGCCGGTGTGGTGCGCGATCAGCCCGTACACGAAGAACCCGACCGCGATCAGCAGGCCGAGGACCAGCCCGACCAGCAGGCCGACCCAGGCCCGCCGGGCGGGCACGTCGAGGTGGCTCGCGTCGCCGAGCACCAGCGCCGAGGTCATCCGCCCGATCAGGAACGAATACGCCTCGACGTGGTCCTTCTGCGTCTGCACCATGGCGTCTCTCCTTCCCTTATGAAGTGAGCCCGACGGCCCACGCGTAGACGCCGAACAGCTGCAGCAGGATCGGGATCATCGCCACCGCGCTCAGCGTTTCCAGCCAGTTCGCCAGGTGCCCCCAGATCGGCAGCAGCCGCCGCGGCGGCGGGCGCAGCATCGCCAGCAGGAGCAGGAAGAACACCAGGCACAGCCCGCCGAGACAGGCTCCTCGCCACGGCGTGGGCAGCGGCTGGATCAGCGACAGCCCGAGCAGCACCAGTCCGATCGCACCGGCGGCGGCGAGCGGCACCCGCTGCCACACGCCGAGCAGCGCCCGCGAACGCATCAGCACCGCCGCGGACACCAGTCCGCCCAGGATGGTCGGGAACAGCCCGTTGCCGACCAGGAACGGGAAGCAGCCGACGAAAACGGCCGTGGCGGCAAGGCAGGCGATGGTGAGGTAACCGTCGGCGTACCCGGTCTGGTGCACCATCTGCGCGGCGGGCATCGGTTCGATGTCGTACTGCAGTTCCCCGGCCGAACGCGGCAGCTGCGGACCGCGGATGCGAGCGAACCGGATGCCGATCCGCGGCGCGAACACCATCAGCCCGACCAGCACGAACGACACCAGCCCGGCCGCCTGCTGGGTAGTGAATCCGGCGCCGAGGTGCAGCCACAGCGAGAGCGCCCCGCCGAGCCCGGTCGCGACCACCGCGCCGAACGGCACGAACGGGATGGCGTGCGACCACGCCGCCCGCCCGCCGAGCACGAGACCACCGGCCAGCGCGAAGGTCAGGCAGCCGGTCAAAATCGGCGCGCCCTGCAGGTCGAACGCCGGATCGAGCCCGGCCACCGCGACCGCGCCCGCGAGGAACGCGAACGCACAGCCGCCGAGCCCGAGCAACGTCAGCAGCGCTTTGTCCTCCGAGCGCACTCCGGTCGCCACCGCCGCGACGAGCAGTCCGAGCGACACGACGCCGCCGCCGATCGCGGTCAGCCCGGTCGAACCGGGGTAGAGCAGCACCTTGGCGAGCACCGCGAGTGCGACGATCGAGAATCCGAGGAACAGTCCGCGGTTGAACTCCGGACGCCAGCGGCCGGGGTGCCGGCTCACCGCGGTGGCCATGCCGTCCGCGATGTCGTCGAAATCCAGCTCCGGCAACGGGTCCGCGCGAGGGCGCAGGTGGAACTCCTCGCCTTCCTTCCAGTCCAGCGACTCCGGCGTGCCCGACGCGTCGAGCGGCTCCTCGCCGAGCCGCTGCAGCACCCAGGCGTCGCCGAGGTCCTCGCGGTTGCCGGTGTGTTCCAGCAGCACCGGCAGCAGGCTGGTCAGCGGGACGGACATCGGCACCGCCAGATCCGCCCGGCCCTGCGGCCCGTACACGGTGATCCGGCACAGTTCGCCGGTCGACGCGGTCATCGGACGCCCCTTTCGGTCATCGCGAGCGGGGACCAGCCGTCGCCGGTCCGGTCTTCTTCCGCGATCGCGGTCTGCACGAGCTTCACGCCGCGGCGGGTGACGAGCTGCGCGCGGCCGGCGGGCAGCTGCCGCGGGGCCGCCTCGCCGAGGAACTTGCCCTCCTCCTTGGGGTAGGAGAACACCACGCCCGGGCTGCCGAGTTCCCAGATCCGGCGGACCACCGAATCGCTCAGCGCGCGCATCGCCCCCGAGGTGCTGCGGCTGAGGATCAGGTGGAACCCGATGTAGGAACCCTGCGACAGCAACGACAACAGCGGTTCCAGCGGCGAACCCATGCCGCTGGTCAGCAGCTGGTAGTCGTCCACCACGAAGAACAGCCGCGGGCCGGTCCACCAGTCGCGACGCTTGAGCCGGTCCGCGGTGATGGTCTGGTCCGGCACTCGCGGGGTGAGCGAAACGCTCGCCTGCTGCGCCAATTCCTGCAGCGCCTCGGTGGTAGTCGCGTACCCGACGCGGTATTCCTCGGGCACCTCGACGTCCAGCTGGCGGCTCGGGTCGGCCAGCACGATCTTCGCCTCGCTCGACGAGTAACGCGCCAGCACCGACCGCAGTACCACCCGCAGCAGGTTGGTCTTGCCGGTTTCGTTGTCGCCGAAGGCAAGCAGGTGCGGAGTGGCCGCGAAGTCGTGCCACACCGGCAGCAGCCGTTGCTCGTCCTGACCGAGGGCGATCCGCAGGTCGCCGTCCGGCGCGGGCAGTTGGGCCATCGGCAGTTTCGCGGGCAGCAGCCGCACCGACGGAGCCGGGGCGCCCGGCCAGAACAGATGCACTTCTTCAGCGACCGCCTTGGCTGCCGCCGCGAGGTCGTCGGTGTTCCCGCTGCCGTCCATCCGCGGAAGTCCGGCGAGGAAGTGCAGACCGTCCGGGGTCAGGCCGCGACCTGGCTGGTTCGGCACCGTTTTCGCTTTGCGCGAGCCGATTTCCGACTCCATCGGGTCGCCGAGCCGCAGTTCGAACCGGGTTTGCAGGAGGTCCCGCAGGTACGGCCGGATCTCCGACCAGCGGGTCGCGCCGATCACCACGTGCACGCCGAAGGACAGCCCGCGCGAGGCCAGCTCGCCGATCTTCTGCTCGAGGTCGCTGTAGTCGTTCTTGAGGCTGTACCAGCCGTCGACCACCAGGAACACGTCACCGAACGGGTCCTCGATCTGGCCGCTGCGGCGCAACGCGCGGTAAGCGTCCATGGATTCGATGCCGTGCTCGGAGAACAGCGTCTCGCGGCCTTCCATGACCTGCGAGATCTCCTCGATGGTCCGGACGACGCGGTCGCGTTCGAGCCGGGTGGCGACCGAACCGACGTGCGGCAGCCCGGACAGCGACATGATCCCGCCGCCGCCGAAGTCCAGCCCGTAGAACTGGACCTCCTGCGGGGTGTGCGTCATCGCCAGCGCCAGCACGAGCGTGCGCAGCAGCGTCGACTTGCCGGTCTTCGGCCCGCCGACCACCGCGACGTGCCCGGCCGCCGACGACAGGTCCGCCGTCAGCAACTCCCGGACCTGCTCGAACGGCCGGTCGATCATCCCCATCGGCACCCGGAGCCTGCCCCAGTGCGCCGGGTCCTGCACCGCCATCCCGCGCACCGGGTCCGGCGTGACGCTCGGCAGCAGCGAGTCCAGGCTCGGCGATTCGGCCAGCGGCGGCAGCCACACCTGCCGCGCCGCCGGGCCCGCGCCGGTCAGCCGGTCGATGAACGCGTCGGCGAGCGTCGGGCCGCCCGCCGTGGCGGCTTCCAGAGCGTCCACATCGGACTGTTTCTCGGCCGGTTCCGGCTCGTCGTCGCGGATGATCAGCTTGGCGGGACGGGCTTCGGTGCGGAACGGGACGACCTCGCGGCTCACGCGCGCAGCGTCCACCTGCGTTTCTCCGTTGCCCGCGGGTACCGGACCGGACACGTAAGCGGCCTTGAACCGCACCAGGTTCGTGGTGTCGATCTTCAGATAGCCGTTGCCCGGTTCCGGCGGCAGCTCGTACGCGCTGCCCGCGCCGATCACGCTGCGGGACTCCATCGAGGAGAAGGTGCGCAGCGCGATCCGGTACGACAGGTGGCCCTCGACGCGGTGGATGCGGCCCTCGTCGAGCCGCTGCGACGCGAGCAGCAGGTGCACGCCGAGGCTGCGGCCCAGCCGTCCGACGGAAACGAACAGCTCCATGAACTCCGGCTTCGCGCTCAGCAGCTCGGAGAACTCGTCCACCACCAGGAACAGCGTCGGCATCGGGGCCAGCTGTTCGCCGGCCGCGCGCGCCTTTTCGTATTCGTACAGCGACGGGTAGCCGCTCGCGCGCAGTTGTTCCTGCCGCCGCACCATTTCGCCGTTGAGCGAGTCCTGCATGCGATCGACCAGCGGCAGTTCGTCGGCGAGGTTGGTGATCGTCGCCGAGGTGTGCGGCAGCCGGTCCATGCCGAGGAACGTCGCGCCGCCCTTGAAGTCGACGAGCACGAAGTTGAGGATCTCGGACGAATGCGTCGCGGCCAGCCCGAGGACGAGCGTGCGCAGCAGCTCCGACTTGCCCGACCCGGTCGCGCCGATCAGCATCCCGTGCGGGCCCATGCCGCCCTGCGCGGATTCCTTCAGGTCCAGCTCGACGATCTCGCCGTCCTCGGTCACGCCGATCGGCACCGACATCCGGGCCCGCTGCGCCGCCCTCGGTCGCCACTGGCCCGGGATGTCGAAGGTGTGCACGTCCTTGATGCCGAGCAGCGCGGTCAGACCGAAGTCGCTTTCCAGGGGCTGGTCGGCGATTTCCAGGGTGCCGCTGGTGCGCTTGGGCGCGAGCAGCCGGGCAAGTCCTTCGACCTGGGTCACCGACAGCTCGTCGCGGGTCGCGGAACCCACGCCGCTGCCTGCCGGGAACTCGACCAGACCGTCCTTTGTGGTCAGTCGCAGCACCTTGGGACCGCCGGGAAGCGCGCCGGTGACGTCGAGCAGGACGACATTGCGCAGTCCCGCGCCGACCAGCCGCGACGACTCCGGAATCGCCGCGAGGTGAGCGACGATCACCACGAATGGCTCGGTCGTCGTCGGCCCGACGGTCTTGTCGTGGTCGTCGCGGTCGGCGACGTCCGGCCCGAGGAGGTCCAGCAGCTCGTCGTGGTCGGCGGCGAGCAGCCTGAGCGGTCCCGCCGCGTCGCGCAGAGTCGGATGGTTGTTGTGCGGCAACCACTTCACCCAGTCCCACTGCGCCTGCGCGGCTTCGGTGGTGAGCACCGCGAGCCGCAGTTCGTCCGGCGAATGGAAGGCGACCAGCTGCGCGAGCATCGCCCGGACCAGCGCGACGGCCGCTTCCGGGTCACCGTCGAACTCGACACTGGTGAAGCTCCGCAGCCCCACCGCGGTCGGGATGCCCGACAGCGTGCGGTAGGTCTCGGTGAACCGGCGCAGCGAGATCGCCGACAGCGGTTCCAGGTCCTCGATGGGCTTGGTCACCGGCGGCACCAGTTCCAGCGCCGACTGCTGCGTGCCCAGGCCGATCCGCACCCGCGCGAAGTCCTCGTGGCTGATCCGGCGTTCCCACAGCCGCGGCCCCATCGCGAGCGACCACAGCGAATCCGGAGCCGGGTTGTTCCAGGCCACCGCTTGCCGCTGATCCTCGGCGGTCGAACGGGCCCGTTCCCGGACCTGGCCGATGTAGCGCAGGTAGTCCCGCCGTTCGGCCTGCATCTTCCGCTTGCGCTCGGCGGCGGCGCGGGAGAGCTGCCCGAGGCTCATCGCGATCATGGACACGCCCATGCCGCCGCCGATGACGTAGGTGAACGGCGAACTGCCCGCGACGCCGGAGAACGCCAGCACCATCACCAGCGACCCGATGGCCATCGGCAGCATCATCAGCAGCGAGTTGAAATCGCGTGCCGCCGGTTCCGCCATCACGGGCGGTTCTTGCAGTTCTTCTTGCCCTTCGGGCATTTCCGGACCCGCTGTGCGCGGGCCCCGCTTCACGGTTTCCGTGCTCATTCGAGGACCCCCGGGGAACTGCGGCGTGCGGGCTTGCCCCAGGCCGAATCGTCCTGCCGCAGCAGATCGGCCATGGTGCGTTCCTCTTCTTCCTCGGTCTCTTCCTCGGCGGTGTCCGGCTCGGGCTCCGCAGGTTCCGGCGCGTCGCCGCAGGTAGGCAGCTCGTCCGAAACGATCTCGGCCGGGCCGCCGCGGACCCGCTGGTACGTGCCGAGCGCGGGTTCCCCGTCAGCCTGGTTCGGCCGCCACGGTTCGTCGCTGCGCTGGACGAAATCGGTGGTGATCTCCTCGGCACGGTCGTCTGCCGGCGTGGTGACCGGTAGGAGAGCGGGGAGGAATTCCGCGGTGCCCACGTCCCAGGCCGAGGTGTCCTCATGGTCGACGGGCCGCACGACTGCGATGCGGACCAGGTCGCCCTCGTCGCTCGCGGTGGCCCAGCCGGTGCTGGCCGGGGTGCGCGGGGCGTTGCCGTCCGGGTCGTTGCCACGTGGGGCCACCGGTGCCGATGGGTCCACAGTGGACGATGGTGTCCAGGGATCCTGGACACCGGCGAGCAGTTCGGCTGAGTCCGGTCGTTCTGGCGTGCTCGTTCCGTTGCCCGAGCTGCTCGGCGGAACGATCGGGATGCCCGCGCCGTTCGCCGAGGCTCGCTCGGCTGATGCGCTTGGCGGTGTTTCGCCTGGTGCGGCGGGGTTGCCGATGCCGACTGGTGTGCTGGTTGCCCAGGGTTGCTGGGCGTCGCTGAGCAGTTTGGCTGAGTCGGGTCGTTCGGTGGCGGGTGTGCCGTTGCCCGAGCTTCCGGGCGTGCCGGGTCCTTGAGGTTCCGGGGCCCAGTCCGCCGAGGCGCTTGGTTGGGTTTCGCCTTGTGCGGGGTTTCCGATGCCGGTCGGTGTGCTGGCCGCCCAGGGTTGCTGGGCGTCGCTGAGCAGTTTGGCTGAGTCGGGTCGTTCGGTGGCGTGTGCGCCGTTGCCCGCGCTTCCCGGCTGAGGTTCCGGAGCCCAGTCTGCCGAGGTGCTCGGTGGGGTTTCGCCTGGTTCGGGGTTTCCGACGCCGGTCGGTGTGCTGGTTGCCCAGGGCGTCTGGACGTCGCCGAGCAATCCGGCGGAGTCAGGTCGCTCGGCGGCGGGCGTATTCGTCCCGCCACCGGTTCCGCCCGGGGGAACCATCGGCATGCCTTGCGCCCGCTGCTCCTTTGCCGGGGCCCAATCGGCTGAGGTGCCCGGCGAGGTTTCGCCTTGTGCGGTGGGGTCGCCGATGCCGATCGGTGTGCTGGCTGCCCAGGATGCCTGGACGTCGCCGAGCAATCCGGCGGAGGCGGGTCGTTCGGCGGCAGGGGTGTTCGTCCCGCCACCGGCACCGCCCGGCGGCGGGACCATCGGCATGCCGGGCGCTTGAGGCTCCGGGCTTTTCACTGGGGTCCAGTCGGCCGACGTGCGCGGGGGAGTGTCCCCTTGCGCGCTGGGGTTTCCGACGCCGATCGACGTGCTCGCTGCCCAGGGTTGCTGGACGTCGCCGAGCAATCCGGCGGAGTCGGGTCGTTCGGCGGCAGGGGTGTTCGTCCCGCCACCGGCACCGCCCGGCGGGACCATCGGCATGCCCGGCCCCGGAACGTCCGGGCCCTTCGCCGGAGGAGCCCAGCCAAGCGATTCGCTCGGCGGCGTCCTCCCGGACACGCGCGGGTCGCCGATGCCACCGGGCATCTCGGCAGTCCACGGCTCCTGCACGTTGCCGAGCAGTCCAGCCGAATCCGGTCGTTCCGCAGCAGGCGTGTTCATCCCGCTGCCGCCGCCCATCCCGCCCGGCGGGACCATCGGCGGCGTCCCCGAAGCCGGGAGTTGCTGTTGCTGGTGGTTCCCGACGGGTTCCGGCAGCTTCGGCAGGTCGCTCTCGCCGAGGCCCTTCACCCCCGGACCGACCGGCTCTCCGCCGCCCGGACTGACCGGCTCTCCGCCGCCCGGACCGCCGACGCCAGCGGGCGGCGGAGCCCACTCAGCCGAGTGCAGCGGCGGCGTATCGCCGTGCGAGTCGGGGTTGCCGATCCCGTCCGGCGGGGCGCTCATCCACGGTTTCTTGATGTTGCCGAGCAGCCCGGAGGAGTCCGGTCGTTCGGCGGCAGGGGTGTTCAGCCCACTGCCACCGCCCATCCCGCCCGGCGGGACCATCGGCGGGGTCCCGCCACCGGGGAGTTGCTGCTGCTCGTGGTTCCCGATCGCATCAGGCGGCTTCGGCAGATCGCTCTCGCCGAGGCCCTTGATCGCACCCGGACCGCTGTCGCCCGGCCCGCTCACGCCGTTGCCGCTCACGCCGTCGCCGGTTCCGCCGCTCGCACCGGGCGGCGGCGCCCACTTGGCCGAGTGCAGCGGAGGAGTTTCGCCGTGCGAGTCGGGGTTGCCGATGCCGTCGGGCGGGGCGCTCATCCACGGTTTCTTGATGTTGCCGAGCAGTCCGGACGAGTCCGGTCGTTCGGCGGACGGCGGGTTCAGCCCGCCGCCGCCGCCCATGCCGCCCGGCGGCATCATCGGGATGCCGCTGCCGCCCGGATTCTGGTTGCCCGGCGGGTTGCTGAGGCCCGGCGGCAGATGCGCCGGGTTGAGCGCGTTGTTCGCCAGGTTGCCGCCGGAATCGCCCGGAGGCGGCGGAATCGACGCGGGATTCACGTGCCCGGACCCGCCCGAGCTTCCCGGCGGGGCCGGGATCGACGGCGGGTTGACGTGGCTGGACAGGTTGTTGCCGAGCCCGCCCGAACTCCCCGGCGGGGCCGGGACCGACGGCGGGTTGACGTGGCTGGACAGGTTGTTGCCCAGCCCGCCCGAAGTCCCGGGCGGAGGCGGGATCGACGGAGACTTGAGGTTGTTCCCTCCCGGAACATCGCCCGGCGGCGGGGAAACCTTCGGTGACTTGATGCTGTTGCCCCCGCCGGTGTCGCCCGGCGGCGGCGGAATCACCGGCGCGTTGACCGGCGAGCCCGGCGGCTTCTGCAGGTTCGGGGACTTGTTCCCGCCGACCCCGTTCGGCGGCGGCGGAATGGAAGCAGCGGTCACCGGAGGCGGCGTGCCATTGCCGCCGGGACCCTTGAGATCGCCCGGCGGAGGCGACACGAGGGCGTTCTTCAACGGCGGCGGCACGTTGCTCCCGCCAGGACCGTTGACGCCGTTCGGAGGCGGCGGAATCGCGGCCTTGTTCACCGGCGGCGGAGCGCCGTTGCTGCCGCCCGGCGGCGGGGACACAGGCGGCGGTTTCGGGGTAGGCGGCGG
>NZ_PQIA01000163.1 GCF_003385235.1 Amycolatopsis circi
CCGTCCCCCGGACCTCCGCGCCCGCCGCCCGCACCGCCTGCACCGCTGCCGACACGGTCGCCGCGGCGGTCGAGTTCCTGCGCCGCGAGCAGGACCGCGCCGGATGGTGGAAGGGCGAACTCGCCACCAACGTCACGATGGACGCCGAGGACCTGCTGCTCCGGCACTTCCTCGGCATTCTCACCCCGCAGATCGCCGAGGAGTCCGCCCGCTGGATCCGCTCGCAGCAGCGCGCGGACGGCACCTGGGCGAACTTCCCGGACGGTCCGGCCAACCTGTCCACCACGGTCGAGGCGTGGGTCGCGCTCCGGCTGGCCGGCGACCCGGCGGACGCGCCGTGGCTGGCCTCGGCCGCGGAGTACATCCGCGACCACGGCGGGATCGAGGCAACCCGGGTCTTCACCCGGATCTGGCTCGCGATGGTCGGCCAGTGGTCCTGGGACGACCTGCCGAGCCTGCCGCCGGAGCTGATCTTCCTGCCGTCGTGGTTCCCGCTCAACGTGTACGACTTCGCTTGCTGGGCCCGGCAGACCGTCGTGCCGCTGACCATTGTCGGCACCCTGCGCCCGGTGCGGAAGCTGCCGTTCACGGTAGACGAACTGCGCACCGGCAAGCGTCCGCCGAAGACGCGCGCGCCGTGGACGTGGGACGGCGTGTTCCAGAACCTCGACACCGCGCTGCACGCCTACGCGAAACTGCCGCTCAACCCGGTGCGGAAGCTCGCGATCAAGCAGGCCGCGGAGTGGATCCTGGCGCGGCAAGAGGCCGACGGTTCGTGGGGCGGGATCCAGCCGCCGTGGGTGTACTCGATCCTGGCGCTGCACCTGCTCGGCTACCCGCTCGACCATCCCGCGCTCAAGGCGGGGATCGCCGGGCTGGACGGGTTCACCATCCGGGAGAAGACCGACCAGGGCTGGGTGCGGCGGCTCGAAGCGTGCCAGTCGCCGGTGTGGGACACCGCTTTGGCGATGACCGCGCTGCTCGACGCGGGCGTCTCCCCTGGCGACGAATCTCTGGTGCGGGCCGCGGATTGGATGCTGGGCGAGGAAATCCGGGTCCCCGGCGACTGGGCGGTGCGGCGTCCTTCGTTACAGCCGGGCGGGTTCGCGTTCGAGTTCGCCAATGACGGTTACCCGGACACCGACGACACCGCCGAGGTGGTCCTCGCACTGCGGAGAATGGGCAAACCGGATCACCTGCGGATCCGTGAAGCGGTCGACCGGAGCGTCGCGTGGCTGGAGGGGATGCAGTCGAGCGACGGCGGTTGGGGCGCGTTCGACGCGGACAACACGCAGGTGCTGACGACTCGCCTGCCGTTCTGCGATTTCGGCGCGGTGATCGATCCACCGTCGGCCGATGTCACCGCGCACGTGGTCGAAATGCTGGCGGCGGAAGGAAAAACCGATACTCGCGAATGCCGTCGCGGGGTGCGGTGGCTGCTGGACAACCAGGAGGACGACGGCTCGTGGTTCGGTCGCTGGGGCGCGAATTACGTGTACGGCACGGGTGCGGTGGTGCCCGCTCTCGTCGCCGTCGGGATTCCCGGGACTTCATCGCGGATCCGGCGCGCGGTGAAGTGGCTGGCGGAGCACCAGAACGACGATGGCGGCTGGGGCGAGGATCTGCGGTCGTACGACGATCGGGCGTGGGCCGGACGCGGTGATTCGACGCCGTCGCAGACCGCGTGGGCGTTGCTGGCGCTGCTCGCTGCTGGGGAGCGGGAGTCCGAAGTGGTCGCTCGGGGCGTCGAATGGTTGTGCGAACGGCAGCGTCCGGACGGCGGCTGGGACGAGGACAAGCACACCGGAACCGGGTTCCCTGGGGACTTTTACTTGTCGTACCACCTGTACCGAGTGGTGTTCCCGCTGTCCGCCCTCGGCCGATATGTCCGGGGCGGGTCATGACACCGATCGTCTGCACCCCGTTGCGGATCGAGCAGGCCGCGCTGCGCGGTCTGCGGACGGTCCACATCGGACTCGGGCCTCGCCGGGCCGCCGCCGCTGCTGCCCGGCTCCCGCCCGGGCCGCGAATAGTGGCGGGGATCGGCGGCGGGCTCGCTCCGGAGGTACGGCCGGGGGATGTCGTGGTCGCCACTGAGGTGCGAGGGCCTTCCGACGTGGTGCCGGTGCCGTCCGCGCCATTGCTGGCGGGTGCGTTGCGGCGGCTTGGGCTCACTGTCCATCTCGGACCTGTGGTCGGCAGTTCGCACGTGGTGCGGGAGCGGGAACGGGCTTCGTTAGCGGCTACTGGTGCGCTGGCTGTCGATATGGAGTCGGCGTGGCTTGCTGCCAGCGGCGAACCGTTCGCGGTGGTTCGAGCCATTGTGGACACTGTCGGAGAGCCGCTGCTTCACCCTTCCACTGTCTCGAATGGACTCGCTGGGTTGCGGAGTCTGCGCCGGACCGCTCCCGCGCTCACCGCGTGGGCCGAAGCGGTGGGTCCGCGAACGGTGGTGCTGGCCAGCCCGCGATCGTTCTGTGCCGGGGTAGAGCGGGCGATCGAGATCGTCGAGCGGGCGTTGGAGAAGCACGGCGCGCCGGTGTACGTGCGCCGTCAGATCGTCCACAACACCCATGTCGTACACCGGTTGCAGGGGCGCGGCGCGGTGTTCGTGGACGAGGTGGAGGAAGTTCCGGAAGGCGCGACGCTCGTGTTCGCCGCCCACGGAGTTTCCCCGGCGGTCCGGCGGGCTGCTGCCGATCGCGGTCTGTCTGTTGTGGACGCGACCTGTCCGTTGGTCACCAAGGTGCACAACGAAGTCCGCCGCTACACCGGTCGCGGCGAGACGGTGTTCCTCATTGGACACGCCGAACACGAGGAAGTCGAAGGCACCGTCGGAGAAGCGCCCGAAAACGTCGTAGTCGTCGGTGATGTCGCGGCCGCTCGGACGGTCACCGCGCGCGACCCGTCGCGGACCGCCTACACCATGCAAACCACTTTGGCGCTCGACGAAGCCGAAGAAATCGCGACCGTGCTCCGCGAACGATTTCCCGGCCTTTCCGCTCCGCGCAAGGACGACATCTGCTACGCCACCACCAACCGGCAACAGGCGCTGCGGGCGATCGCGCACGAAGCAGACCTGGTTCTGGTGGTGGGTTCCGGGAATTCGTCCAACTCCCGCCGACTGGTGGAAGTTTCCGAACGCGAGGGAATCCCGGCAGTGCTGGTGGACGGTTGCGGCGACATCGACCTGCGCCGACTCGCCGGAGCCGGTCGGATCGGGCTCACCGCGGGGGCGTCGGCGCCGCCGCATCTTGTGACCGAGGCGGTCCAGGCGCTGCGCGGATTGGGACCGGTCAGCCTCACGGAAAACACGCTGACGGAGGAAGAAATGACGTTCACCCTACCTCGGGAGGTGCTCTGAGCCATGGCCATGCCGTTGCGCCAGTCTCTTCGACTGGGCGGTTATCTGATGAAGCAGAAGCTGCTGCGCAAGGAGAAATTCCCGCTCCTGGTCGAGCTGGAACCGCTGTTCGCGTGCAACCTCAAATGCGGCGGCTGCGGCAAGATCGCGCAGCCGCACACCCTGCTGAAACAGCGGATGCCGGTGGAGCAGGCGGTCGGGGCGATCGAGGAGAGCGGCGCGCCGATGGTGTCGATCGCGGGCGGCGAACCGCTGATGCACCCGCAGATCGACGAGATCACCCGGCAGCTGCTCGACCGCAACAAGATCATTTTCCTGTGCACCAACGCGATTCTGCTGCCCAAGCACATCCACAAGTTCAAGCCGCACCGCAATTTCGCGTGGATGGTGCACATCGACGGCCTCGAAGAACGGCACGACGCGTCGGTGCGGAAGGCCGGCGGTTTCCAGGCGGCGGTCGACGCGATCAAGCTCGCCAAGGAAAAGGGCTTCCGCGTCATGACGAACACGACGTTCTTCACCGGGGACACCCCGCAGGACGTCATCGACGTGCTCGACTACCTGAACGACCTCGGCGTCGACAACATGCAGATCTCGCCCGGGTACGCGTACGAGAAGGCCCCGGACCAGGACCACTGGCTCGGCGTGCAGCAGACGCGGGAACTGTTCGCCAAGGCCTTCGGCGGCGGCAACCGGAAACGCTGGCGGCTCAACCATTCGCCGGTGTTCCTCGATTTCCTCGAGGGCAAACGCGATTTGGAATGCACGCCGTGGGGCATCCCGTCGTATTCGCTGCTCGGCTGGCAGCGCCCGTGCTATCTGCTGGACGACGGCTACGCGGAGACGTACCGGGAACTCATCGAAACCACCGAATGGGAGAACTTCGGCCGCGGCAAGGACCCGCGCTGCGCCAACTGCATGGCGCATTGCGGCTACGAACCCACCGCGGTGATCGCCACCCTGGGCTCCCTGAAGGAGTCCGTCCGAGCCGCCGTCGGACACTGATCCGCTGGCCGTGAGGGGAACCTTCACGGACTCTGAGTCCCTCAGGGTTCCCCTCACGGCCCGTGCAAAGGGGTTTGCTCGCGCAGGGTGGGGCGTGCCATGATGGCGACATGCGCACGCAGCGATTTCTTCGCCCCCGGGGAGTGCCCGGGGGCTGCGCGTGCGCGCCGGGTTCCGCCCGCTGACGTCCGCGTCTCCCCTCGCTGCCCGGGGGTGAAGTCCAGAACTTCACGCTCCGAAGCGAGGAACCCGTTCCTGTGGACACTCTTGACCCAGCCTCGGCACTGCGCCGGATCACCGCGCTGACCGAGGCCGCGCTCGCCGAACTCGCCCAGGCCAGCACTCCGGCAGCCATCGCCGAGATACGCCGTTCTGCGCTCGGCAAATCCAGCCCGCTCGCCGCCGCACGCCGCGAACTCGGCCGTTACGAACCGGCCTCCCGCAAGCAGCTCGGTCTCGCGCTTTCCGAGGCACACCAACGCATTACCGCTGCTCTCGACGAGCGGCGGCCCACCGGACCCGCGCTGGACCATCCGCTCGACCCCACTATCCCCGGCCTGCCGCCGCCGACCGCCGGACTGCACCCGGTCACCCAGCTGCGATACGACCTCGACGACGCCTTCCGCGCGCTCAACTTCGACGTTATCGAAAGCCCGGAAATCAGTTCCGCAGCAGTGGAATTCGACCGGCTGAACTTCCCCGCCGACCATCCCGCACGCGAAAGCATGGACACCTACTGGCTGGCCGACGGCCGCTGCCTGCGCCCGCACCTGACCGGCACGAGCGCGCGGTACCTGAGCACGCACGAGCCGCCGGTCCGAATCGCCTACCCGGGGCGGGTGTACCGCAACGAAAGCACCGACGCGCGGCATGAGCGAGCGTTCTTCCAGTACGAGGTGCTGGTGGTCGACGAGGCCGTCCCGCTCACCACCGCCCGGTTTCTCGTCGACACCATCCTCGGCACCGTGTTCGGCGAACCGGTGCGGACCCGGATGCGCGCCGGGTACTTCCCTTTCGTGGAGCCAGGTTTCGAGATCGACATGGCCTGCCGCGTCTGCTCGGGACGCGGCTGTCGCACCTGCGGACGGACCGGCTGGCTCGAACTCATGCCCGGCGGCAGCCCGCACCCGCACGTGCTGCGCGCCGCCGGCCTCGACCCGGCGCGGTGGTCCGGCTGCTACCTGAACGTCGGCCTGGACCGGCTCGCGATGATGCGCTACGGCATCGACGACGTCCGGCTGATGCACAGCGCCGACCTCCGCTTCCTCTCCCAATTCGCCTGAAAGGCCCGCTGCCGTGAAGATTTCCCGGGACTGGCTCGCTGACTACGTGCCGCTGCCCGACTGTTCGCCCGGCCAACTCGCGCACGAGCTGACCTTGAAGACCGTCGAAGTCGAAGGCTACGACGCCGTCGACGGTGACGTGGTCTTCGAGATCGACAACAAATCGCTCACCAACCGCCCAGACCTGTGGGGACACTACGGAATCGCACGCGAACTCTCTGTCCTTTATGGACTTCCACTGGCTCCGCTCCCCCGCATCGCCCGGCCGCCAAGCACTACCGGCCTCGTCAGCTCGGTCGACCCCGCCTGGCATCGGCGAATGCTGGCGGTGCAGTGCACAGTGGACAGTTCCGTACCGACTCCGGCTTTCCTCCGCGACCGTCTCCGGCGTATCGGCGCACCAAGCCGGAACCTGTGCGCCGATCTGAGCACGTACGTGATGTTCTCCGTCGGACAACCGAGCGACGTCCGCGCCACCGGCGACTCGATCATGCTGGAAATACCAACCCTGATTCCGAGCCAAGCCCGCCGCAGCGCCCGGACCGAAGCTTCAGTGCGACAAGAGAAAGGCCTGGACACGCAGCGCGTCGACCAAGCCGTCGACCTGTTCCTCCACCTCCTGACCGAAACCGACCCGTCAGCGGTGGCACTCGGCGAGGAAAACGTCGTCCTCGCCGCCACCCGCGGTGCCGAAATCGAGGTGAGCCTGGCCGAGATCGAACGCCGGATCGGCCTCCGGCTGCCCCCGGACGAGATCCTCCGCATCCTCCGCGCCCTCGGCTGCACCGCCGAGATCACCGGGGAACTGCTGCAGGTCACCGCGCCGTCATGGCGCTCCACCGGCGATCTCTCGCTGCCCGTCGACATCGTCGAGGAACTGGCCCGCATCCACGGCTACGACGCGCTGCCCGCGCGACGGCCAGTCGTGGAGCTAGCCCCGCGCTCTCGGCTCCCCCTAAGCCGCCAAGTCCGGGAGGTGCTGGCCGCGCGCGGCGGGGCGACGGAAGTGCTGACCTACCCGTGGTCCGCCGACCACCTGCTCACCGCGTGCGAACTTGAAGCCGAGCTGGCAATCGACCATCCGCCAGCCCCGGACCGCGGCCGGTTGCGCCCGTCGCTGCTCCCGAACCTGCTCGAAGCCGCCGCCGCCAACCTGCGCTATCACGACGAGTTCAGCATTTTCGAAGTCGGCACCGTCTTCGCCGCGACCGAGCGGACCTCCGCCGGAATCCTGCTCACCGGACCGGACGGTGTCGAGCTGTTCCGCCGAGCCAAAGGACTAGCCGACCTGATCCGCCGGTACTGCCATCTCACCGCACTGGATCTGTCCGGCACCCCCGCCCAGCCCTGGACAGACCCGTCCGCGCGCCTGGCAATCCGCCCAGGCGGGACACTGGCGCTGGTCCGGCCGTCGGTGCTCCGCGCGGCGGGTATCGACCGGGGCGCGATCGCATGCGTCGAACTGGACCTCGACGCGCTGCGCACGCACCCGTCGCGGGAGAACCGCTACGCCCCGGTCGGCGATCTGCCGGAGTCGGACTTCGACCTGTCCGTCCTAGCGGCCGACACGGTGCCTTGGTCCCTGGTCGCCGACACCGCGACGCACGCCCACGCCTTGGTGCAGCGGGTGGACTACGTCGGCGAATACCGAGGTTCGCGGATTCCGGCGGACCACCGATCGCTCACTTTGCGGGTCACCCTCCGCCCGCAGTCCACGACGCTGACCGCGAGCGAAATCGCCGCAACCCGCTCCACAGTGCTGGCGGCACTCGATCGGGCAGGGGCGCGGTTGCGGTAAGACTCAGCCGAGACCAGTACCGGTCAGCGATCCCCACCGAGGCGCGCTATGCACTGGTCGCGGCCCGGCTCGTCGGCCACGTGTACGACCCGGAGCCGTTGACGCTGGTCAACGATGCAGCAGCGCAACCCGACGCGGTCCCGCAGCTGAGCCGCGCCGGACGGCAGGTCCGGGCGACCGCGGGGCAGGCGTTGTCGACGGTGGCCCGGGCCGCGGTGACGATCCTCCGCGGCCCGGACGCGGATCTGCTCAAGGAATGCGGACGTCCGGAATGCACGCAGGTTTACCTGGACCATTCACGCGGATCACGGCGCGAATGGTGCGCGATGGCCACCTGCGGAAACAAGACGAAGGCGGCAGCCTATCGAGCACGGCACAGGGGCAATCCCCCGATGACTCCGTCTCGGCAATCCTGAAAATTCAGCTGGCGAACAAATGATTCAACGCAGCTCGGCTGTCGTCGTCTGTCGCGCGGTAGATCAGCACTCGCTGATCCGGATTCTCGATCGGGGCAAGCACTTCGAACCGCACCGTCAGCTCTCCGGCCTCGGGATGCCGCAGCACCTTGAGCCCCCGGCCGTTGATCGCGATGTCCCGTTCCGCCCACCAGTGCGCGAATTCCTCGTCCTGGGCGAGAAACTCCGCGATCAGATCGCCTAACTCCGCGTCATCGGGATGCGCAGCCCAAGCTGCCCGCAGATGCGCGATACCTTGCCGCACCACGGTTTCCCGGTCAGTGTAGAACGTCTGCAGTTCTGGATGTCGCAGGCACAGCCACATCGCGTTGCGCTGAGCTGACGGCAGCGTCTCGAAATCCACCAGCAGACGCGTCATCTCGCGGTTCCAGGCGAGAATGTCGTAACGGTGATTCAGCAGCATGGCGGGAAGCGGAGAAAGATCGGCGATCAGCTGCGCCAGCGGTTCCGCCGCGACGGCAGCGGGTTTGTCCGCCGAACGAGGCTGCTGCTGAGCCAGCCCGTAGAGGTAAGTGCGCTCGCCAGGGCTCAACCGCAACGCTCCGGCCAGCGCCTCCACGACCTCCGCCGACGGACGCAGCCCGCGAGCCTGTTCCAGCCGCACGATGTAGTCGATGCTCACGCCGGCCAGTTCGGCGACCTCTTCGCGACGCAACCCGGGCGTCCGCCGGGCCTGGCGGCGCGCGGGAAGGCCGAACTCGTCCGGGTCGAGGCGTTCACGGCGGGTCCGCAGGAACGCGGCCAGCTCTTGGGTTCGGTCCACAGTGCGCGTCATCACCGCCGACTCTACCCGAGGGCAGGACTCGCTTTCCCAGGCAAATCCGTCCCTTACCCCGCACGCGCGACGGGAACAGGCTGGTCAGCGGCACTGGAGCACAAGCACAGGAGGACCCATGCCGCTCACTCTCGACACCTACCGGCTGCTGGGCCGTTCCGGGCTGCGGGTCTCGCCGCTGGCACTCGGCACGGCGACCTTCGGCACCGAATGGGGCTGGGGCGTGGCCGAGGAGGGCGCGCGCCGGCTGTTCGACCAGTACGTCGAACGCGGCGGCAACTTCATCGACACCGCGCCGACCTACACCGACGGCACCGCCGAGCGCATGCTCGGCAAGTTCACCCGCGGCAACCGCGAAAGCCTTGTCCTGGCGACGAAGTACACCACCCTGCGCCGCCCCGGCGACCCGAACTCGGGCGGACCGCACCGCAAAAACCTGTTCGCGTCGGTGGAGGCCAGCCTGCGGCAGCTGAACACGGACTACCTCGACCTGCTCTACCTGCACGTCTGGGATTTCACGACGCCGGTCGAGGAAATCCTGCGCGGCATGGACGACCTCGTCCGCCAGGGCAAAATCCACTACGTCGCGATGTCCAGCGCGCCCGCCTGGCAGGTCTCGCGCATGCAAACGGTCGCCGACCTGCGCGGATGGGCGCCGCTGGTCGCGTTGCAGGTCGAGTACAGCCTCGTCGAGCGCACCGGCGAGCGCGACCTGCTCCCGATGGCCCGCGAGATGGGTCTCGGCGTAGTGCCGTTCTCCCCGTTGGGCGGCGGCGTCCTGACCGGCAAGTACACCCGCGCCGACTTGACCGCCGCCGACCCGGCCCCGGGCGAGAGCACGCGGAAGAGCTTCAATCTCGCCGTCGGCGCGGTCACCGAACGCAAGCTGGAGATCGCCGACGTCCTGGCCGACGTCGCGAAGGAGATCGGCTGCACTCCCGCCCAGGCCGGGCTCGCCTGGACGCTGCGGAACCCCGCCGTGACCGCGCCGATCATCGGGGCCCGCACGCCTGACCAGCTGGAAGACAACCTGGCCGCGCTGACCGTCGAGTTCGCCGAGCCGCAGCTGGCCCGGCTCGCCGAAGCCAGTGCGATCCAGCTCGGCATCCCGCACGACCAGCTCGCCAGCGACCACCTCCGCACGGCGACCCGTGGCGACTTGACGATCGAAGACCGACGCTGACCGGCGGCCAGCCCCGGTCGCTTGCGCGAGACGGCAGGGGCTGGCCGTCTCGGGCTATTGCCAGCTGCGCGAAATGCCGCTGCCGCGAATACGAAACCACCGCCAGCCTGACCAAACACCTAACCACCCAGTGGAGCATTCCCGGTCGAATACGTTCAACCCTCCGGAAGTCGGGGATTCCGAAGACCGGGCAGAATCGCTGCACCAGACCGCCCCGCCCGGCCGCTTTCCCTGCGCTCGCGCAGCTTCCCACCGTCCATTATAGACAGTCCAGAGCAGACGAAATCACGCTGGGTGGCCACAATCCGCGCAAGCGCCACCCGTCCGGCGCAATCTCGGAGAAACTCCTCCGGCCAGCACCACAAGGGACAGTGGTCTTGCTTGACAACGTTGACGGATAACCGGCGCTCCGCCTTTCTTTGCCAGCTGTTGACCTTTCCGGCGGCCCGGGCGTATGGTCTAGACCAAGAAGCCCACCCCCTTCGCTCGAACCTTCCGCGGGCCGGCTCCCGGAAAGCCGGTGCGTCGCTTTGTCGTACCCGCACCAGGAAACGAGCATTCCCCGAAGGAGATGTCCATGAAAGCGAACCGGAAACTCGTCGCCGCCGCGGTCGGCACGGCGATCGCCCCGGTGCTCGTGCTGATCAGCCCGGCAGGCATCGCCAGCGCGCACGGGTACGTCAACGCGCCGGCGAGCCGGCAGGCCCAGTGCGCGCAGGGAGTCGTGTCCTGCGGCCAGATCAAGTACGAACCGCAGAGCGTCGAAGGGCCGAAGGGGCTGCACAGCTGCAGCGGCGGCAACGCCCAGTTCGCCGAACTGAACGACAACAACAAGGGCTGGAAGGCCTCGCCGGTCGGTTCCTCGGTGGCCTTCACCTGGAAGTTCACCGCCCGGCACCGCACTTCCAACTACGAATACTGGATCGGCAACGACAAGATCGCCACGGTGGACGGCGGCGGCCAGCAGCCCCCGGCGACCGTCACCCACAACGTGAACCTCAAGGGGCACACCGGAAGGCAGACGGTGCTCGCCGTCTGGAACATCGCGGACACCGCGAACGCCTTCTACGCCTGCATCGATCTGCAGGTCAGCTGACCCGGAAGGTCCACAACAGACACTGAGGCGCGGGCCGTGGCGGCGGCCCGTGCCTCAGTGCGCGTCCGCGGCGATTTCCCGGAATGACAAAACCGGCCAATTTCTCCCGCATTCGTTGACCCCGTCTCCCGGCCGTGGCTAGCGTGCCGGTCACCGGAAAAGGGCATGACTCCAGGAGGCGGTTTTCCTTGATTTCCCGGCGGGCATTCCTCGGCGCATCCGCGGCAGCCGCGACATTTCCACTCTGGAACGCCGCGTTCGCCTCCGCGACCACCCCCGACACCGCGAAGGTCGCGTTCAACGACCAATCCGGTGCCAGCCAGGCCTACGCGTACATCACCGGAACGACGCTGGACAACCGGCTCGTCATCCTGAAAGCCGATGGCACGCCTTACTATCCGCCTTCCCCGGGCAGCGACCACACCCCGCTCGCCGAGGACTGCGCGATCCCGCTGAAGTCGCTTTCCCAGGTCACTGTCCCGAAAATGTACGCGGCCCTGATCTATGTCGTCCTCGACAGCAAACTGGACTTCTTCGTCAACCAGGGCCCGGCGCTCGTGCACCCGAGTTTCCTCGCCGCCGACGACCCGAATTACGGCCGGAACTGGTCGTTCTGCGAATTCACCTTCAACAACGACGTGCTGTTCGCCAACATCAGCTACGTCGACTTCGTCGCGATCCCGATCGGCCTGCACCTCACCACGACCGGCTCCGGCGACCAGACCGTGCCCGGGCTTCCGGCCCGATCGCTCGATCCGATCTGCGACGCGCTCAACGCCCAGGGCGGCAAATGGGGCACACTCATCGAGACCGGCGGTGACGGAAAGCCGTTGCGCGCGCTGTCCGCGCATTACCGCGCCGACCAATTCGGCGGATACCTCGACGGCTACATCGACGAGGTGTGGAAGAAATACACCAGCGAGACGCTCACCGTCGACACCCAGGTGCCCGGCCTCGGCGCGTTCACCGGCCAGGTCGGCGCGGACGGAGTGCTCGCCTTCAACAACGGCGAGCGATTCGACAAACCCGCCACGCCGGACGTGTGGAGCTGCGACAGCGGACCGTTCGCGATCAAACAAGGCGACAGCGACGCCCGCAAGGCGATCATCCCCCGGCTGGCGGCGGCGTTGAACCGCACCACCCTGCGCGACAACCCGAAGCAACCGACCGGCGAGGACCCGGCGAAATTCTACCAGAACCCGGAAACCAACCACTACGCGCGCATCGTGCACAGCAAACTGCCGGACAATCGCGGTTACGCGTTCCCGTACGACGACGTCTCCCCCGGCCCCGACTTCAGCGGCGCGGTACAGGCGGGCGACCCGGACACGCTCACCATCACGGTAAACGCCTTGCGCTGAACCAAAGAGGTGCCGCGGTCCTTTTAGGAGGATCGCGGCCCCGTCATCCGGTGAGATCGCCTTCCCGCTCGTTCTTCGCCGCGTAAAACGCGAGCTTCTCCTCGTCCACTTCCACGCCGAGCCCCGGTCCGGTCGGCACCTGCAACCGACCGCCGGAAAGCCGCAGCGGCGCGACGACGTCGTCAGCGTGCAGGTAATACATGCTGTCGATCGCACGCGACAACACCGGCGTGCTGGCCACCACCGCCAGATGCGCGGCGGTGGCGATGCCGAGTTCGCCGCCGCTGTGCAGATTCATCCCGAGCCCGAACGTCTCGCAATGCGCGGCAAGCGCTTTGGTCGCCGCGATCCCGCCCCATTTGTAGACGTCACCGTGGATCACATCGACCGCACCCAGCCGCACCGCTGGAGCGAACTCCTCGAACCGGACCACGCACATGTTGGTGCACAACGGAATCCGCACCTTCGCGCGAACCTGGCTCATCCCCTCGATCCCCGCACACGGGTCTTCGAGATACTCCAGATCCAGTTCCTCCAGCGCAATTCCCGCGCGAATCGAGTCCGGCACCGACCACGCGGCATTGGGATCGACCCGCAACTCAACCTCCGGCAGCGCGCTCCGCAGCTCCCGCAGAATCCGAACATCGCCGCGGACGTCCCGCGTCCCCTTCAGTTTCACCGCCGAGAAGCGGCCCTCAGCGACCACGCGCGCCGCGTGTTCCGCCAACCCCTGCGCGAGTTCCTCCCCTTCCGCGCCAGGCGCGTCAGCGCGAGTAATCAACGCGGTGATCGGCACCTCGGTCCGCACCGCGCCGCCCAGCAAGTCGGTGACGGACTGCCCAGTGACCCGCCCGATCAGATCCCAGCACGCGACGTCCAGCCCGGCCAGCGCCGCATAACCCAGATATCCGTGGAAAAACGGCGCCATGTGATGGCGACGATGGAATGCTTCGAGCGCGAACGGGCTGGTCCCGATCATTTCCGCGCCCAGCTTCCGGGTCAGCTCGGCGACCGGACGACCCCACATCGTCTCGCCCCAGCCCTCGGCGCCAGTGTCCGTGCGCAGCCGGACCACCGTGCGAGTTTCGCCGGTCTTGGTCTCGAACGAACTGGTGAACGGATTCGTCAACGGCAGATTCACGACCCGCACGTCAACAGCAGTGATCTTCATGCCCGCCGCCCCAGCTCCGCCGAAACAACCTTCCGAATCGGTTCCAGGTCAACGTTTTCCACCGCCGCCTCCGCCCTGGGCATTTCCTCGATCGCGGGCTCAGCGTTCAGCAACACCCGAAACACCCGCGGCAGCACAGTCCGTCCGACGAGATCCTCCGCGAGCGCCGCCGCCTCCGGACTGTCCATTTTGTACTGCGCAGCCAGATACTCGGCGAGCCGCGCGTACATCACCGCGAACATCGCGTCGTAGTACGCCTTCGCACTGTCCGGCAACCGCTCGGCGGCCGAGATGCAGAGCCGGCACGTCCGCGCCTGCGGTTCCCAGGTCAGCAACTGCTGGAACCGGCCGCAGAACAACGCGACCGCCTCGACCGGGTCGGCCGCGTAGTCCTCCGGCGTCATCAGCTTGCCGAGGTACAGCTCGCGGACCAGGTCGAGCACCGCGAGGAACAGCTTGTCCTTGCTCTCGAAATGCGCGTACAGCGACCGCTTGGACGTCCCCGCGCCGGCCGCGACCGCGTCCATCGACGCGCGCTCGAACCCGGTCTCGAGGAACACGTTCTTCGCTGCCAGCAGGATGTGCCTGCGCAACTCGGCACCCCGCAGCTGCGAACCGCCTTCACGCGCCATCTTGCCTCCGCCAAAAGTAAACGGTACGGTAGAGTTTACTTCATCCTCCACCTCTTCTACAGTCTCCTGGAGTGCCCGCATGATCGTCGTCACCGCCCCCACCGGGAACATCGGCAGCCGCGTTCTCGCCGAGATCGCCGACGGTTCGCGCCCCGTCCGCGCGATCGTCCGCGACCCGGCGAAACTGCCCGCTGACCTGCGTGAACGGATCGAAGTCCACCCTGGCTCGCACAGTGATCCGCAGGTCCTCGCCCGCGCCTTCGACGGCGCGGACACCGTGTTCTGGCTCGTCCCGCCCGACCGGCGAGCCGCCAGCGTCGACGAGGCCTACTCCGGCTTCGCCCGCCCCGCCGTCGACGCGATCCGCACCCACGGCGTCCGCCGCGTCGTGTCGGTCAGCGCACTCGGCCGCGGCACCGCCGCCGCCGAAGGGGCCGGGCACGTCACCGCCACCCTGGCGATGGACGACCTGATCGCCGGCACCGGCGTCGCCTTCCGCGCGCTGGCGAATCCGACCTTTATGGACAATCTGCTGCGCCAAATCGCGGTGCTCAAAGAGCAAGGCACGTTCTACGACGTCCTGCCGCCGGACTACGCGGCGCCGACCGTCTGCACCCGCGACATCGCCGGAGTCGCGTCAAGGCTGCTTATTGATCCTTTGTGGACTGGCCGGGAAGAAGTTCCGGTGCTCGGCCCGGAGGATCTGTCGCCGAACCAGCAGGCCGCCATCATCAGCGACGTGCTGGGGATTTCGGTCAAATACCAGCAAATCCCGGTCTCCGCGCTGGGCGCGCAGGTTCTCGAGAACGGTGCTTCCGAGGCGATGGCACAGTCCATGATGGACATGGCGACCGCGAAGCTGAACCATCTGGACGAGGGCGTCGTCCGCACCCCGCAGCATGCGGCGGAGACTCCGACGACCTTCCGGCAGTGGTGCGAAGAAGTCCTCAAGCCCGCGGCGGACAAGGCCTGATCCGGCTATCGGCCGCTGTGGGCCAGTCCGGCCAGAATGTGGTCGAGCCCGCGGCGGAAGGCCCGTTCGTAACGATCATCGGCATGCGGCGTTTCCGCTTCGACCATGATCCGGCTCAGATGCGGATAGTCTCCGCTGCCGATGATCGATTCCCCGTATCGCGCCTGCGCCGCCAGCCACTTCGGCATGCCCACTCCGGACCGTCGGGCCGTTTCCTGTTCGGCCAGCTCGTCGACGACGTGGCCGCGGACGAAGGTCAGCACCGTGCCCACCTGGGCCAAGACCTCGTCCGCGGCCAAGCCCAGGACGTCCACGGTCGCATACGCCGCGTCCAGCCACGCCAGGCTGTTCGGCCCCATCGCCGGACGGGTCGCGGGCAACGCCGCCAGCCACGGGTGCCGCACCACCAGGGCGCGGTACTCGCGGGCGACGGTCCGCAGGTCCGCCCGCCAGTCCCCGGTCGGCGACGGCGGCTCGCGTTCCCCGAAGGCGGCATCGACCATCAAGTCGAACAGCTCGTCCTTCGTGGCGATGTAGCGGTACAACGTGGTCGTCCCGGTGCCCAGCTCGCTGGCGACCCGGCGCAGGGACACCGCTTCGAGGCTTTCCGCGTCCGCGACCCGGATAGCCGCGGCCGCGAGGTCGGCTCGGCTGTGGGCCGGCCGCGGCCCCCGGGCGCCGCGTTCCGGCCGCAGCCAGATCGGCGGGCGCACGTCGTCGGCGGGCGCTGCGTCGTCAACCATGGCCCACATTATTGCGAACGCCGTACGCGGTTAGCTAGAGTGGGCTTTATGCGAACACCGTGCCCGGGTAATTGGGAAGACCGATGAGCGAGTACCGCACCGGGTCGGTCGCCTCCGCCGACGGGACTGTCATCGGATATCGCCAGCTGGGCAGCGGCCCGGCACTGCTGCTCCTGCACGGGGGCATGCAGGCGGCGCAGCACCTGATGAAGCTCGCGACCGCACTGTCGACTGAGTTCACCGTCTACGTACCCGACCGCCGCGGCCGAGGACTCAGCGGATCGCACGGCACCGACTACGGGATCGAGCGGGAAACAGAAGACCTGCGCGCCCTAGTCGAAAAGACCGGTGCGGCACAGGTTTTCGGCCTCAGCTCAGGGGCGCTGATCACACTGCGAAGCGCCCTGACCATTCCCGAGATCACCGCAGTCGCCCTGTACGAACCACCGTTGTCGGTCAACGGCTCGGTGCGGCTGGATTGGGTGCCCCGCTTCGAACGCGAAATCGCCCGCGGGCGATTCGCTTCCGCCCTGGCCACGGTATTCAAAGGATTGGCGGTCGAGCCGACACTCGGCCGGATTCCGCGATTCGCCCTCGTCCCGTTCCTGGCGCTCGGCGCACGTCTGCAACGCAGCGATTCCAGCGCGGACGTGCCGATTCCCGCCCTCGTCCCGACCCAACGCTTCGACGTACAGCTAGTCGAGGAATTGGCCGACACCGCACGGGATTACGCGACCCTCAGCTCGCGAGTCCTGCTTCTCGGCGGAACCAAAAGCCCCGCCTTCCTCGGAATTTCACTGGACGAACTGTCCGCCACGATCCCGAACGCACAACGGAGCACCTTCTCCGGGCTCGGACATTCCGGCCCAGACGACGACGGCGACCCCACCCGAATCGCCGAAGCCCTGCGCGCCTTCTTCACGACCTGAGCAGCCCCTCAATGGCACTCAGTGCACTTCACTAGCCGACCGGCAAGCACGTCACCGAGACTCGGCCTCGCGCAACGCCGCGCCGATCCGAGTCACCACCTCGTGCAACGGCGTCGCAGTACTGAGCACCGCCACCACCGTGCCCGCCTCCGCTTCCCCCGAAGACTTCCCGCCGGAGGTCCGGAATGCATCCGCGACCAGGGTGAACGCCTCCGTCGCCGCCGCCGCGATGTCGTCGCGGCCGCCACTGCGCAGCCACCGCCGGAGGACGTGGTTGTTAGCCGCCGCGATCGCCGCAGCAGCCACCGCCGCGCGCAGCGTGGCAGCCTCGTCGCCAGCAGCGGCGAACCGATCCTGGAGATAACGGGCAAGGACGCGCTGATAACGGTCGACCGTCGCGACTTCCTTGTCCCGCAACGAAGGCACCGTGCGGGTGAGACTGAACCTCTTGAGCGAAACGTCGAGTTCCGCCGCGTACGACTCCAGCACGAGCGACACCGCCGCAGTGGCCACCTCGATCGGATCGCGCGCCGGGTCGGCGGTCTCGAAGACCTGCTCCATCTCGGCGACGATCTCGTCGTGATTGGCGAAGAGGACGTCGTCCTTGCTGTCGAAGTACCGGAAAAACGTCCGCCGCCCGACCCCCGCGGCCGCGGCGATGTCGTCGATGGTCGTCGCCTCGTACCCGTTGGCCGCGAAGAGATCCACGGCCGCCGTAGCAAGCGCACGACGCAACTGCCGCCGCCCGGCCGGCGTGGCCCCGACCCGGGTGCGCGGCGTCTCCGTCATCCCCGAACGGTAGCAGCCCGGGTTGCTAGTGGCACTGAGTGCCGTTAGCATAGGTCGGGCACCCCATGCGAGCGGAAGGCGTCGACGATGACACTCGACCAGCAACTGCGGCCCGACCACCACACCGGCCCAGACCCAGCAGACGCCTACTACGGCGGGGTGTTCGGCTGGTCCGTGCGACGCCAGGGCGCGCGCCTGTTCCTGGCCTTGGAAAACGGCCTGTGCGCAGTCACTTTGCCGAAACTCACCTCGGGCCCCGTGCGCACCCACCTGGCCGCCCTAGGCTGCGAAGGCCCGTCCCTGATCCTCCCCACCCAATACGGCCCGCGCCTGGCAATCCTCGCCGAAACGGACGGCGAACTCCTCCTGCGAGGCACCCTGCCAGCCGACGTAAGCGTCCTGGACAGCGGCGCGCTCCTCCCCCTGCCGATCGGACAGCAAACGCCAGGAACGGGCCCGGAATGGCTGACCGCGCCAGACCCGAGGCACCGCTGGCTGCCGAGCGTGAGCGCAGTACTCGCCGGAGTTCGACTGCGCCCCTGATCCCGCTCCCCCGCATGGGCTTCGCGACCCATCACACCGACTCTCCACGGCCCTGACCTTCCCGCCGTGCCGGCTTCCGATTCCGCGAGGCGACTTCGCCGCGGCCAGCTCCGTGAGGGGAACCGTCACGGACTCCGGAACTCAAGCGCCGCTTCACAAACCACACCGCCGCGCGGGTTCACCCCTTCGCAGCAACAGCCGCCGGTCCGTGAGGGGAACCCTCACAGACTCTGAGTCCCTCAGGGTTCCCCTCACGACCCACGCAAGTCCGTGAGGGGAACCTTCACGGACCTCGGAAGGCTCGGCCAGGGGCTGTGAAGGGCCCCTTCACGGACTTAGATTCCCTCAAGGGGCCCTTCACAGCCCCAACGCCCCGCCACCGCACAGCCCCAAGGCCCCGCCACCGGAATGCGCCCCCATGCGGCATTCGATCCATCCCACGCACCCAATGCGGCCTTCGGTCCATCCCACGCCCCCAATACGGCATCGGTGCGTCACATCCGCCCAATGCCACATTGGGGCGCAAGCCCCGCCCCTCCCAACCGCAGCCGAGGCTGCGGTTGGGAGGGGCGGGGC
>NZ_PQIA01000165.1 GCF_003385235.1 Amycolatopsis circi
GCGCTGCCCGGCCGGGTACCGCAGACCTGCTCGAGGACCTCAATCCCGCCCAGCGCGAGGCGGGGACGCACGCCGGAGGTCCGCTGCTGGTCGTCGCGGGAGCCGGATCGGGCAAGACGCGCGTGCTCACGCGCCGGATCGCCTACCTGCTCGGGCAGCGCGGCGTGCATCCGGGCGAGATCATGGCGATCACGTTCACCAACAAGGCCGCCGCCGAGATGCGCGAACGCGTCGCGGCGCTCGTCGGCAAGCGCGCGAACGCGATGTGGGTGTCCACGTTCCACTCGATGTGCGTGCGAATCCTTCGCCGCGAGGCGAAAACGCTCGACATGTCGTCGAGTTTCTCCATCTACGACTCGGACGACACGAAGCGGCTCATCACGCTCGTGGCGCGCGATCTCGACATCGACCCGAAGAAGTACGCCGCGCGCACGCTCGCGGTGCACATCTCGAACCTCAAGAACGAGCTGGTCGATCCGGACGAGGCGGCCTCGAAGGCGGCCAACGACCTGGAACGCCGGGTCGCCGAGGTCTACACCGAGTACCAGCGCAGGCTGGCGAGCGCGAACGCGTTCGACTTCGACGACCTGATCATGCGGACAGTGTCGTTGCTGCAAGCGTTCCCGGACGTCGCGGAGTACTACCGGCGGCGCTTCCGGCACGTTCTGGTCGACGAGTACCAGGACACCAACCACGCGCAGTACACCCTGGTGCGCGCGCTGGCTGGCACTGAAGCAACGGACACCGGGATCGAACCCGCCGAACTGTGCGTGGTCGGCGACGCGGACCAGTCCATCTACGCCTTCCGCGGCGCGACCATCCGCAACATCGAGGAATTCGAACGCGACTTCCCGAACGCGCACACGATTCTGCTGGAGCAGAACTACCGCTCCACGCAAACGATCCTGTCCGCCGCCAACGCGGTGATCGCGCGCAACCCCAACCGGCGAGCCAAGCGGCTGTGGACCGATTCGGGCGACGGCGAGAAGATCGTCGGCTACGTGTCGGACAACGACCACGACGAGGCCGCGTTCGTCGCCGGGGAGATCGACTCGCTGGCGGAGAAGGGCGAGGCGGACTACTCGGATGTGGCGGTATTCTACCGCACCAACAACCAGTCGCGGGTGTTCGAGGAAATCTTCATCCGGCTGGGCCTGCCGTACAAGGTCGTCGGCGGCGTGCGGTTCTACGAGCGGCGCGAAGTGCGGGACATGATCGCGTACCTGCGCGTGCTCGCGAACCCGGACGACACGGTCAGCCTGCGGCGGATTCTCAACGTCCCCAAGCGCGGCATCGGCGATCGGGCCGAGGCGGTCGTGGCCACCCATGCGGAACGGGAACGGATCTCGTTCTGGGCCGCGTTGCGCGACGCGGTCGAGGGCAAGGTGGCGCTGCTGAACCCGCGTTCGGCCAAGGCGATCACCGGATTCGTGACGCTGCTGGACGAACTGCAGGAGATGGCGTCGTCCGGCACCGAGGTGCACGACCTGCTCGAAGCGGTCCTGGAACGCACCGGCTACCGCGCGGAGCTTGAGGAATCAGACGACCCGCAGGACGCGTCGCGCGTCGAAAACCTCACCGAATTGGTGACGGTGGCCCGCGAATTCGCCGAGTTCACCGCCGAGGTCACCAACGACGAGAACGCGGAACTGGTCCTGGACGACGGCGTCCCCGCCCCTGGCTCGCTTCCCGCTTTCCTGGAACGGGTTTCCTTGGTCGCGGACGCCGACTCGATCCCTGCCTCAGACGGCGGCGAGGAAGGCGACGGCGGCGCGGGCGTGGTCACGCTGATGACCGTGCACACCGCCAAGGGCCTGGAGTACCCGGTCGTTTTCTGCACCGGCTGGGAAGACGGCGTCTTCCCGCACATGCGCGCCCTGGGCGATCCCGCTGAACTGGCCGAAGAACGCCGCCTGGCCTACGTGGCGATTACCCGTGCGCGGCAACGGCTTTACGTGTCGCGGGCGCTCACCCGGTCGGCGTGGGGACAGCCGCAGATGAACCCGGCTTCCCGCTTCCTGGACGAACTGCCTCCGGACCTTGTCGACTGGCGCCGCCTGGAACCTTCTTCGCCTGGCTTCGGAAACTTCGGCTCTTCTTCCGGTTCTTCCTCGGGCCCGCGTGCTGCGACCACCTGGGGCCGCCGGTCCTCGACGTCGACGTCTTCGAGTTCGCCGTTCGGGAAGGGCTGGAAGGAGACGGTGGCTCTGAAGCTGGACGTCGGGGACCGGGTGAGCCACGACAAGTACGGCCTGGGAACGGTCATCTCCTGCGACGGCATCGGCCCGCGCGCGACGGCGACGATCGACTTCGGGGCGTCGGGCAAGGTCCGGCTGATGCTGATCGGCAGCGTGCCGATGGTGAAACTCTGACGGCTGCCTGCGGTTTCGGGGGTTGATCCTCCTTGCTGGGCCAGGTCGGTTTGCGCTGTGCTGGTTCGGGCCGTGCTGATTCGCGCTGTGCTGTGTGGGGATGGGCGAGTCGCGGTGAGCGGAGCGGGCCAATCTCGTCCGTGCCGTGCCGTGCCGTGCCGTGCCGTGCCGTGCCGTGCCGTGCCGTGCCGTGCCGTGCCGTGCCGTGCCGTGCCGTGCCGTGCCGTGCCGTGCCGTGCCGTGCCGTGCCGTGCCGTGCCGTGCCGTGCGCTGATCTCGGAGGCGCGCTGTGTTGACTAGGCGAGTTGCCTGGGTCGGATTCTCCTGGATCCCGTTCGCCAGCGCGGGTTTGCTCCAAGCTGGTTCGCCTCGGCAAGGATTGCCTGTGCCGGTACTCAGCGCTGCTCCGAGTTCCGCTTTGCCTTCACGCGCGGCCCTGCCGCGTGGCTTCCAGGTGTCTTTCCGGGCACCTGAGCCTCCGAACCTCTAGTACGTGGTGCTGTCGCGCTCCCAGCACTCGGCAAGCCACTCTCGCCTGGCCCGCGACTCGTGTCCCGCCCTCCGCCGGACATCTTTCGCCGGACCGAGTGAACTCCCCAGCGATCCGGCCGATCTTGTCGGTCCCCTCCGGCATACTTAGCTCTATCGAACACAAGTTCGATTAAGTGCGGTACGATGTGAGAGGGATGCAGGGGATGGACGCGGTGCTGTTTGGGGTATTTGCCGCTGGGGTACAGGAGTACTTGAGGAGAGTCGCGGGGCCGGTTGCTGTGGGACGGCAATCAGGCCAGCTCGGGACGTGCCAGGGGACGTGGCACGGCTGGCCGCGGCATGGCGCGCGTTGCTGAAGCAACACGCATTGGGACCGGACGGCAGATGTGTCGTCTGCGGAAGAGCGTCGCGGGCCGACGAGGGGGTCGCGCGATGGATGCCGTGGCGAAGACGCGCGGACCTGTGCACGGTGTGGCAGGTAGCAGTCGCCTACTTCGTCCGTCGTCTGCCTGGCAGCGATCCATGATGACGTCGATCCGCGCCACCGGCACCTGACGGCTCAGGCATTCATGCGTGGTCTCTGGTGGAGATCGCCGCGTTTCTTTGCGGTGCCGGAGTATTCGGAGCGACTTCACCACGGTGCACTGCGACGGAAGCGGGGGCGATTGACCGGTGTCTGTGGCACTCACGCCGTGCACGCGCTGCGGATCAGTGACGCCAGAGCTTCCGGACGCTCCGCGTGCAAGATCGCGCGCGAAGCGCATGTCGCATCTGGCTGAGCGATCCGTGCGGATCAAGCCCAGGCGGCAACGTTTCGCGGCGGCCACGGCCGATGTGCCGGTGCCAGGCAGGCGAGACGTATCAGAAAGTTCCGCCAGGTCCTTGTGCGCGAAGCGCATGCCGCGCCTGGCTGAGCGATCCATGCGGATCAAGGCCAGAGGGCAACGTTGCGCGGCGGCCACCGCCAATGCGCCGTTGTCAGGCAGGCCAGACGAGACGTGCCGGAAAGTTCCGCCAGATCCTTGCGCGAAGCAAAATTTCGCGGCTGCCCGCCTAAAACGAGCCGGTGCGGATCAGTTCAGGCAGGTCGGTGCGCCGGTTGCCCGACGGACGAGAGGTGCGAGTCGGATCAGACGTTCACGCCGCGGGCGGCGAGCCACGGGCGCGGGTCGATCTTCTTGGTGCCGTCCTGCCACACCTCGAAGTGCAGGTGCGGACCGGTGCTCTCGCCGCGGTTGCCGATCTCGGCGATCTGCTCGCCGCACTTGACCTTCTGCCCCTCGCGGACGGAGAAGCTGTTCATGTGGCCGTAGACCTGGATGGTGCCGTCGTCGAGCTGGACGCGTACCCAGAGGCCGAAGCCGCTGGCGGGGCCGGCCTGGATGACGGTGCCGTCGGAGGCGGCGTAGATCGGGGTGCCGATGGAGTTGGCGATGTCGATGCCGAGGTGGCTGGTGCCCCAGCGGGCGCCGAAACCGGAGGTGAACGTGCCGTGAGCGGGCATGCAGGTCTTCGGGCGGGCCGCCTCTTCGGCGGCCTGGCGCGCGGCTTCGGATTCCGCCTGCACGCGGGCCTTGGTGACCTTGGCGCTGTCGGCCATCTTCGCGGCTTCGGCGGAGGCGTCGACGGCGTGGCCGGTCGGCAGCAGTTCGGGAGCGCCCCCGGAGCCCGCGCTGCCGAGGGTGAACGAGGCGCTCGCGTTCTGTGCGTTGGCGAGCGGGGTGACCGCGGCGTCGGAGTCTCCGCCGCTGGTGGACTTAAGGGTCTGACCTGCGGCGGCTGCGGCGAACGCGCCGGCCGCGACGGCGGCGACCACGACCCGTCCGCGAAGGGCGGAGGAGGGCGGGGAGATGCGGTGCTGTCCCCGGACGCGGATGACTGCACCGTCCAGTGCGTCTTTCAGCGCCGGGGAAGGGGCTTGGCCGCCGGGGGAGCGGTGTGAAGCCAAGACAGGGCCTTCCATCGTCGGGGAGCCGGGCGGAAGAGAACTCGGGCGGGGGATCCCGTGAACGAACCTCGGGGGTGATTCGCTCAGCGTTCTGCTTCGTGACCTGACTGTAATGGGGACCGGGGGACAGTAACGAAGCGGCGCCTCAATGAGCAAGGCGCGGCCGGGCTTTCGGCCGAACGAGTGGCGCGCATCGAGCTTCTAGCTGTGGAAACTACCCAAAGTTAACCGGGAACTACTTCATCGATTGTGGCTTGAGTCACATACCTTCGGATGGCCCAACGCTCCCGGAGCCCTCCCGGCGGACGTGCGGACGAAATAACCGGCCGCCCGGGTGCGTTGAAGCAGTTTCACGCGAAGTCTTGTGACGACGCTCACTCTCGGCAGCGTCTGCGGACGCTCTCCGAGGGGTTTCGCCTCGTGACACTTCCCCCCGCTCCCCGGCGACGGACCCTTCCCGCCCAGATCCGCCTGGCCCAGCAGGTCCTGAGGCTCGACTCAGGCCAAGCAGATCCGCGGCAGCGGGGCTCGCCAGTGCGTTCCGCTCAGCGAGCACCACCGCCGGACCCGGCCTATTTGCCGGGTCCCGGTGGGCTCGGAATCAAGCACCGCCGTCTGTTTCGCCAGGCCTCGGCCCAAGCCTGTGACCTGCTTCTTCAGCCCACCGGCTCCGCGGACCACCTGGTCGATGCAGCTAGCTACCTGCCCCGGCGCATCGCTGCGATTCGTCTCCCCGGCCGGAGTCTGTCGCGGATCCTTCTCGGCGATGCAGCCAGTTGCCTGCCCCGGCGCATCGCTGCGATTCGTCTCCCCGGCCGGAGTCCGTCGCGAACGCTCTCGCGATGCGGCTGGTTGCTGCCGTTCCCGTTCCGCTCTGTGCCCGGCGGCCGGTCTCTCCGGCCTGCCGGAGTTCGCTGCGACCCTTCTCGGCGATGCAGCAGGTCATCAGCGCTTCCCAGCGGGCCTGGCCAGCGCGGGAATCGTCCGTCCGATCTGCCGGAGACCGCCGCGACTCCCCTCGGGATGCGGCCGGTTGCCTGCCCTCCCCGGCAGGCCCCGACCGTCCCGTTTCCGGCGGACCGTCCCCACGGTCTGCCGGAGCCTGTCGCGACTTCCGCCGCGAACCCGGCCGGTTGCCTGCCCCTCCAGCAGGCTCTGGCCATCTCCATCCCTGGCAGGTCCTCCCCGGCCTGCCAGGGATGGAGATCGCGGCTCCCCTCCGCGACGCGGCCGTTCACCTGCCCTCCCCGGCAGGTCTCGGCCCCTCCATCTCGATCCCGGCAAGCCGTCCCCACGACCTGCCGGCACCCGTCGCGGCTCCCCTCCGCGACCTGGTCGGGCACCTGCCACGAACAGGTGTCCGACCTCGTCCATCGCCCCCGCGATGTGTCCCCGTGCTTCGTCCCGCCCAGGAGTGACGCCCCGAACGTCTCGCCCTTACGCGACTTCCCCGAAGTTTTTCCTCGACGCTCCCTCCGGCCTTTCGGTCCCTCTGTCGTCGAGACCTCCGGCCCGCGCTCCTCTTACGCGGATCGGCGGATTTTTTCTTCGCACCCGTCAGACGCGCGGGGGCGGCCCAAGGTTCATCCGGCGGCGAATTCACCTGGAAGTGCGTTCCGGCCTGGTCGAGGCGGCCCTGCTGTCCCCCTGCCGCGGGCGGTCCTTGCTAGCGTCGCGAGCGATGACTCCGCCGACCTCAGAGCCTCCCGACGGCGACTCCGCCCCGGACACCCCGGACCGTCCCGCCGGACCCCGGCGTCCCAGCCTCGCCGAGCGCAAGGCCGCCGCCCGTGCCCGAGCCCGCCGTGACGCCGGTCGCGCGAAGCCGGACCCAGCCGTCAGTCCCGCCGACTCAACCCGTCGCCGCGGGGCGACTTCCGCTGAACGCTCAGCTGACTCGTCTGGTCGCGACGAACCGACACCAGCGGGAAGCCCGGCCGACTCACCTCGCCGCGGTGTCCCGACGTCTGAGGGACGCTCGGGCGGCCCGCCCGGTCTCGATGAGCCGAGGCCAGCGGGAAGCCTGGCCGACTCATCTGGCCGCGGTGGCCCGACGTCTGAGGGAAGCCCGTCCAGCCGCGATGAGCAGAGGTCGGCTGGGAGCCCTGCCGACTCGCCTCGCCGCGAGGGAGCGATTTCCGAGGGAAGCTCGGACGGCCCGTCTGGTCGCGACGAACCGACACCAGCGGGAGACCCGGCCGACTCACCTCGCCGCGATGCCCCAACGTATGAGGGACGCCCGTCTGGCCGCAGTGCGCCGACGCCAGCGGGAAGTCCGGCCGACTCATCTGGCCGCAATGCGCCAACGCCAGCGGGAAGCCCGTCCAGCAGCAGTGCGTCGACGTCGGCAGAAGGCCTTGACGAGCCGCGCCGTGCCGGGGCGACCCCCGCGGCAACCGCCCCGGCCGAGCCGAGGTCCGCACCCCGCACCATCCCCAGCCGCCAAGGCACCAGCCGAGGCGACAACCCGCCCCTCCTGGACCTCACTGACCGAACCCCCTCCCCAAGGCTCCGAGCCGCCACCGCGCTCGTCGGCCTCGGCTCCCTGGCCTTGGCCGCCGGAGCCATCGCCCCGGTCTCGCCCGATGCCGGACCGGGCTACCTGTCCTGGCCGCTCCTCGTCCTCCTCGCCGTCGTCCCGGCCGGGATCGCGTTCGCGGCGGCTCGCAGCGGGCGGCACGGGCTGGCCGCCGGTCTCGTCACCGGACTCGCCGCTCTCGCGCCGGGACGGCTGGTCCTCGATCTCCAATTCCTCGTCAACGGCTCCAAAACCATCCGCCCCGAGCTGTATCTCCCGGACCGGCTGCTCGACCGCAGCGGCGTCGGCATCGGGTTCTGGCTGCTGATCGCCGGGCATCTGCTGACGCTCGTCGCCGGGATCGTGGCCGCGCAGGTCGTGCGGGAGCGCAACGAGATCGCCGGAGGGGACGACCAACGCCGCTGGCGGTTGATCATTCCGCTGCTCGCCGTCGTCGCCGCGGTCGGATTGCTGATGACGCCCGTTCTCTCGGACGACCCGTTTCTCCTTGCGCGGTCGGCATTTGACGGTCCTGGCCTGGCGCTCGCCGGTTACCTTCTCCTCGCCGGTGCGCTGCCGGTCGCCGCGGTCCTCGGGATTTCCGCCGGATCCGACGGCGTCGCCCGCGGGACGCTCGGCGGGATCGTCGCGGCGGTGCTGGCCGTCGCGGTGCCGACGTTGGTCGCCGGGCTCGCCGTGTCGGGGCTGGAGGTGTCGACGGGCGCGTATCTCGCCGTCGTGCCGATGGTGCTGGTCCTCGTCCTCACTCCACTTGCGACACCGCAGCAGACGGAGGCCGAACGCACCGACCTGGCCGGCGAAGCTCGCGTCCCGGGGCTCACCATCTGGCGCACGCTCACCGCGCTTCTCGCATTGCTGACCGGAATCGCGGCGGCGATCGGCGCGTACGCTCCGCAACTCAACAACAGCACGGACAGCCCGGCCCGCTTGCAACTGCTGATCGCGGCAATTCTCGTTGTGCTGCCAGTGCCTTTCCTTCTTTCGCGTCGTACCGCGCCGTTCGCGCGCGGGGTGCTCGCGGTGTTGTGGGCCGGGGTCGTTCTCGCCGGAACGGCGGTGCTCAGCACGGCCATCACCGCCTCCGAAGCGACGGGACTCGGCGGGCTCGGCGGCGAGATCAGTTACCACCTCGGCGCGGGTGCCGTTTTCACCGCGATCGCGCTGGGCCTCGCCGGGCTTGCCGCGTTGGCCGCGGTGATCACCGGCGTCGTGGAACGCGACGACACCGGTACCGAAGGACCGCGGTCCCCGGTCTTGATCCCGGCCGGAATTGCCGCGGTGCTGGCGATCGCGACATTCGGCACACCGGTATTCACCGCGCACGATTACGCGACGCCCGGTCTTTGGTCCGATTTCGACACTCCGTCGTGGGGATTGCTCGTCGCGGTGCTCGTCGTTCTCGGGACGCTCGGGCTGAGCCTTCGTTCGCGGCCCGGCGCCGCCGCGGCCGGGCTGGCCGGAGCGGCGCTGCTGCTCGCCTTGCACGTCGCCGAGATTCCGCTCGTCAGTTCGGCCTTCTCCGGCGCACAACCGGGCGCGGGATTCTGGCTCGGGCTCGCCGCGGTCGTGGCGGCAGTGATCGCCGCCGGCACCGCGGTCGCCGGTGCGAAGAAATGAGCCCGCGCCGCGTCGTCCTGGTGGAGCTGTCGGAAGAAACCGCGGCGATTCCCTTGGCGAGAATGCTGCGCGACGCCGGTCTCGAAGTCGTCCACGTTGGACACCTCGACACGAAAGAAAAGATCGCGCGCACCGCCGAACAGGAGGATCCAGACATTCTGGGCCTCCTCGGCGGTCCGGTCCCCGGGGGTCTCGCCGAAGCGCTCCCCGGCACGAACGTCGTCGAGTTGGGCGAGGAAAGCCCCGAAAAGGCCGTCGAAATGCTTGTCGGTGGGCGGTCTCACACCCTCGGCACACCCTCTGACCGCGTACGGTGACCGACTTCACCAGGTGCGGCGTCCCCTGCGTCTGCGCTGGTCGCTAACCTCGACTGGTCCGACAGCGCGGTCCGGAAAACGGACCACCACAGTGGCGTGTCGTCAGGAGACTGGAGTAGTGGACCTCTACGAGTACCAGGCGAGGGATCTCTTCGCCGCCCACGGAGTACCGGTTCTGCCGGGCGCCGTGGCAAGCACCCCGGAAGAAGCCAAGGCCGCCGCGGAGCAGATCGGCACCCAGGTCGTCGTCAAGGCGCAGGTGAAGGTCGGCGGCCGGGGCAAGGCGGGCGGCGTCAAGCTGGCCCAGACGCCCGACGAGGCGAAGGAGAAGGCGGAAGCCATCCTCGGCCTCGACATCAAGGGCCACATCACGCACCGCGTGCTGGTGGCGGAAGCATCGGACATCGCGTCCGAGTACTACTTCTCCTTCCTTCTCGACCGCGCCAACCGCACTTTCCTCGCGATGGCGTCGTCCGAGGGCGGCATGGAGATCGAGCAGCTCGCGGTCGAGCGCCCGGACGCGCTCGCCAAGATCCCGGTCGACGCGATCAAGGGCGTCGACAAGGCGACGGCGCTCGAGATCCTGAAGGCCGGCAACTTCCCGGCCGACATCATCGACGAGGCCGCCGACGTCGTGGTGAAGCTGTGGGAGACCTTCGTCTCCGAGGACGCCACCCTGGTCGAGGTCAACCCGCTGGTCCGCGACCCGCAGGACAAGATCATCGCCCTCGACGGCAAGGTCACCCTCGACGAGAACGCCTCCTTCCGCCACCCGGCGCACGAGGACCTCGTCGACAAGCAGGCCGAGAACCCGCTCGAGGCGAAGGCCAAGGCCAAGAACCTCAACTACGTCAAGCTCGACGGCGAGGTCGGCATCATCGGCAACGGCGCGGGCCTCGTGATGTCCACTTTGGACGTCGTGGCGTACGCGGGCGAGAAGCACGGCGGCGTTAAGCCCGCCAACTTCCTCGACATCGGCGGCGGCGCGTCGGCCGAGGTCATGGCGGCCGGTCTGGACGTCATCCTCAACGACACCGACGTGAAGAGCGTGTTCGTGAACGTCTTCGGCGGCATCACCGCTTGCGACGCGGTCGCGAACGGCATCGTCGAGGCGCTGAAGATCCTGGGCGACGAGGCCACCAAGCCGCTGGTCGTCCGCCTGGACGGCAACAACGTCGTCGAGGGTCGCCAGATCCTGGCCGACGCGAACCACCCGCTGGTCACCGTGGTGGACACAATGGACAACGCGGCCGACAAGGCTGCCGAGCTCGCCGCGGCAGGTGCGTGAGATGTCGATCCTGATCAACGAGAACAGCAAGGTCATCGTCCAGGGGCTCACCGGCTCCGAGGGCATGAAGCACGCGACCAAGATGCTGAAGTCCGGCACGAACATCGTGGGCGGCGTCAACGCCCGCAAGGCCGGCCAGACGGTCACCATCGAGGGCAAGGACCTCACCGTGTTCGGCACGGTCGAGGAGGCCATCAAGGAGACCGGCGCCGACGTGTCGGTCATCTTCGTGCCGCCGAAGTTCGCCAAGGACGCGGTCATCGAGGCCATTGACGCCGAGATCCCGCTGGCCGTCGTCATCACCGAGGGCATCCCGGTGCACGACTCGGCCTACTTCTGGGCGCACGCGGTCGCGACCGGCAACAAGACCCGGATCATCGGGCCGAACTGCCCCGGCGTGATCAGCCCCGGCAAGTCGAACGCGGGCATCATCCCGTCCGACATCACCGGCGCGGGCGGCATCGGCCTCGTGTCGAAGTCGGGCACGCTGACCTACCAGATGATGTACGAGCTGCGCGACATCGGTTTCTCGACCGCGGTCGGCATCGGCGGCGACCCGGTCATCGGCACCACCCACATCGACGCCCTCGAGGCGTTCGAGAAGGACGCCGACACCAAGGTCATCGTGATGATCGGCGAGATCGGCGGCGACGCCGAAGAGCGCGCGGCGGCCTACATCAAGGAGAACGTGACCAAGCCGGTCGTCGGCTACGTCGCAGGCTTCACCGCCCCCGAGGGCAAGACGATGGGCCACGCGGGCGCGATCGTGTCCGGATCGTCCGGCACCGCCGCGGCGAAGAAGGAGGCCCTCGAGGCCGCCGGCGTCAAGGTCGGCAAGACCCCGAGCGAGACCGCGGTTCTCGCTCGCGAGCTGTACAACAGCCTCGGCTGACCAGCAGCGACTCCAACGGCGGAGGCCGGGCACCGACACGGTGCCCGGCCTTCGTCGTTTCCGCCCGCAACCGATCCGGCGCTCGGTGCGTCCAACGTCGCGGACGCCAAGGGCGGATGCGCTAGCGTGCAGTCACTCGTGAGCGGGGGACGCCGCCGGCGCGCCCGGGCACCGCAGGATCTCGAACCGCCGGTCGATGAGACAGGAGACCTTCCGATGACCTTCCCCAGTGGCGGGCCCGGCTACCCCCAGCAGGGCCAGCCGTCCCAGGGACCGCCCCCGTCGGGCGGGTTCCCGCAGCAGCCCCAGCCCCAGCAGGGTCCGCCTGCCTCGGGCGCCGGAACGCCGCCGAACCTTCCGCTGCTGCTGTCCCTCGGCGTGGCCGGGCTCGGGCTGGTGCAGTACTTCCTCGGCTTCGCCAGCGAAGCGGGCACGGCCGGGCAGGCCATTCTGTTCCTGCTCGTCGGCGGTCTGCTGTCGGCGATGAACCTGCTGCCCAAGGGGCCGAAGACGCTGCCGTTCGCCGCGCTGTTCAGCGTGCTCGGCGGGCTGGGCGCGCTCGACGCCGTCATCTCCGGGCGAACGTCTGCCATCGTGATCGTGGTGCTGATCCTCGGTCTCCTGCAGATGGCCGCATCGGTCGCCGTGCTGCTGTTCGAGTACGGCGTGCTCAAGCCGCCGGCCTCGCAGCCAGCTGCCCCGGCGTACCAGCAGCCCTACGGCCAGCAGGGCCAGTACCAGCCGACGCAGTACCAGCCGGCTCCCGGCCAGCAGGGCCAGCAGTCGCCGCCGCAGGCTCCGGGACAGCAGCCGCCGTCCCCGCAGCAGCAGCCGCCCGCTACTCCGCCGCCGGGCGGACAGGCCACGACGTACGCGCCGCAGCAGGGCCAGTTCTTCCAGCCGCCGGCCGACCAGAACAAACCGGGCACGCCGCCCGGAGGTTTCGGACAGCAAGGCTGAAACCCCTTCGCATTACCCACCCGCTGTGACTCTCCGTGTCACAGCGGGTGTTTTTATTGGCCTCGTGCCACGACCGGGTGGGCGTTGGATTCGCCACGTCCGCCCGGCGGCGTGCCTCACCCGGACGGCCGAGCGCGGATGTCATGGTCGGGGACATGCAGGTGCTCACCAGTCCCGGACGCCCCGCGGGCGACGAGCCGGTGGGCGACTCCCCTGACCAGGATGTCCCGCAGGCACCCCGGTTGCGGGTGTTGCTCGTCGCGGCGCTCGGCCCGCTCGTCACCGGCTACGCGGCGGTCGCCACCCTGCTCACGCTCGTCACGCTGACCGCGCAGCACGCGATCTTCTCCGCGGGCGGCGTGCTGCTGTCGGCGGGACCCGGCTGGCTGGCCGCCTACCAGGTCGAACTCGGGATCGGTGGCCATCCGCTCGGCATGCTGCCGCTGCTGCCGACAATCGGCGTGGTGCTGCTGGTCGCGCGAGCGGCGGCCAAGGCGGTGCGACGGCTTCGCTGCGCCAGGTTGCGACACGCGGTCCCGTTGATCGCCACGATTTCCGGCGCGCATTTGCTCTTCGGGCTTGTGATTTCGTTGCTGTCGACCGGTGAACCGGTGCGGGCGAACGTCGCGCTCGCCGCGGTTGTCCCCGCCGTGATCTCCGGACTCGCGGCCACCGCCGGGGTCCTTCGGCGGTTCGGGATGCCGCAGGTGCTCATCGAACGGCTCGACCCGCTGGCCCTTCGCGGTTTGCGCGCGGGCCTGCTCGGGTTGTTCGCGCTGCTGGCGGCTGGCGCTCTGACGCTGACCGCCGCCACGGCGCTGTCCGCGCGCACGGTGTCCAGCCTGTTCGAGCCGTCGTTCGGCGGGAGCTTCGGCCTGTTCCTGCTTTCCGTGCTGTACCTGCCGAACGCCGTGGTCGCCGCGATGTCGTTCGTGAGCGGACCCGGGTTCAGCATCGGCAGCCTCAACGTGCACCTCGTCGGCTACCGCGGCGGTTCCGTTCCTGGGGTGCCGCTGCTCGGCGGCATTCCCGAGCACGCCGCGTCGTGGTGGCCGGTGCTGCTGGTGCTGCCGCTGGCGGTCGGGGTGCTGGTCGGCTGGTCGGTGCGCGCGGTGGACGAGGATCCGGCGGCGCGGCTGCGGGCCGTGGTCGTCGCGGGCGCGGTGGTCGGGTTCGGCTGCGTGCTGCTGGGCACGCTCGCCGGCGGACGACTCGGCGACGGTCCGTTCGATCCGGTCAGCGTGCCCGTCGGGGTGGCGTCGATCGTGGCGTTCTGCTGGATCGTGATCCCGGCCGGGTTCGTGGCGTTCTTCGCGGGGGCGCACTCTCCGATGCGGCCGGTCGGTTCGCTCGAGGTGGAGGACGAGCCGGATTCCGAGACCGCTGAGTCGGAGGAGGCCGAGTCCGATGAGGACGTTGCGGACGCGGACGAGGCCGAGGAATCCGGAGACTCCGACGAGGAATCCGAGGCTGACTCGGATTCGGCTGAAGAGCCTGACGAGACCGAGGACTTCGACGCCGAGGCCGATGCCGAACTGGGCCTCGACCTGCCGGAGGACGAGTCGGAAACCGAGGTCGCCGCGACCGGGGACAAGCCTGAAGACAAGCCCGAAACCCTGGCCGAAGAGCCGAAGGCTGTGACCGAGTCCACCGAGGACTCCGGCGACGCGAAGCCCGCCGAGGACGACCGTTAGGGTTGGGGCGACCTGGTGAAGCGCCGTGCGCCCGAGGCGTACCGCCGTGCAAGGAGCCCGTTCTGGCCAGCCGCTTGGAACTGCCCACTCCGGTGAAGATCGTCGTGCTCGCGTCCGGTTCCGGCACGCTGCTGCAGGCGGTGCTCGACGCGGTCGGGCAGCCGGGGTTCCCGGCCTCCGTCGTCGCGGTCGGCGCCGACCGCACCGGTATCGAGGCGCTCACGCGGGCGGAACGGGCTGACGTGCCGTCGTTCACCGTGCGCGTCGCCGACCATCCGGACCGCGCCGCGTGGGACCGCGCGCTCGCCGAGGCCGTCGCGGCTTATCAGCCCGACCTCGTGGTGTCCGCGGGCTTCATGAAGATCCTCGGGCCGGAGTTCCTGTCGCGGTTCGCGGGCCGCGTGATCAACACCCACCCCGCGCTGCTGCCGTCCTTCCCTGGGATGCACGCGGTCGCCGACGCGCTGGCCGCGGGCGTGCGCGTCACCGGATCGACGGTGCATTTCGTCGACGCCGGGGTGGACACTGGCCCGGTCATCGCCCAGGAGGCGGTGCCGGTGGAGACCGACGACACCGAAGACGTCCTGCACGAGCGGATCAAAGCCGTGGAGCGCAGGCTGCTGGTTGAAACGATCGAGCGACTCGGCCGTGGTGGGTGCACCGTGGACGGACGAAAGGTGAGGTTTTCGTGAGCACAGCACAGGGACGGCGCCCGGTCCGGCGCGCGCTGATCGGCGTCTCGGACAAGGCCGGCCTGCTCGAGCTCGCGACCGGCCTGCACGCGGCCGGCGTGGAGATCGTGTCGACCGGCGGCACGGCGAAGGTCATCGCGAACGCCGGGGTTCCGGTCACGCCGGTCGAGCAGGTCACCGGATTCCCCGAGTCGTTCGACGGCCGGGTCAAGACGCTGCACCCGCGCGTGCACGCCGGACTGCTCGCCGACCAGGGCAACGACGACCACGTCGCACAGCTCAAGCAGCTCGACATCGCGGCGTTCGACCTGCTCGTGGTGAACCTGTACCCGTTCCAGGCGACCGTCGCGTCCGGCGCGAGCCCTGAGGACTGCGTCGAGAACATCGACATCGGCGGTCCCGCGATGGTGCGCGCGGCCGCGAAGAACCACGGCAGCGTCGCTGTCGTCGTGGACCCGGCGCGGTACGCGTGGGTGCTCGAGCAGGTCTCCGCGGGCGGCTTCGAACTGTCGGACCGCAAGCGGCTCGCTGCGCAGGCGTACGCGCACACGGCTGCGTACGACACTGCTGTCGCTTCGTGGTTCGCCAACGCGTACGCGCCTTCGGACGACAGCGGCTTCCCGGACTTCCTCGGCGCGACGTGGGACCGTGCGGACGTACTGCGCTACGGCGAGAACCCGCACCAGAAGGCGGCGCTGTACCGCAGCGCGCAGCCGGGCCTCGCGCACGCGGAGCAGCTTCACGGCAAGGCGATGTCGTACAACAACTACGTCGACACTGACGCCGCGCGTCGGGCCGCCTTTGACTTCTCCGAGCCGGCCGTCGCGATCATCAAGCACGCCAACCCGTGCGGGATCGCTGTCGGCACGGACGTCGCCGAAGCGCACCGCAAGGCGCACGCCTGCGACCCGGTGTCCGCGTACGGCGGCGTGATCGCCACGAACCGCCCGGTGAGCGTCGTGGCGGCGGAGCAGATCGCCGAGGTCTTCACCGAGGTCGTGCTCGCTCCCGACTTCGAGCCGGAAGCGCTGGAGATCTTGCAGCGCAAGAAGAACGTGCGGCTGCTGAAGCTGCCCGCGATCGAGAACGCGGCCCCGGTGGAGTTCCGGCCGATCTCCGGCGGCGTGCTCGTGCAGACCGCCGACGCGATCGACGCCCCCGGCGACAACCCGGCGAACTGGGAGCTGGCGACCGGCTCGCCCGCCGACGAGCAGACCCTCGCGGACCTGGAATTCGCGTGGCGGGCGCTGCGTGCGGTGAAGTCCAACGCGATCCTGCTGGCGCACGAGCAGGCGACCGTCGGCGTCGGCATGGGCCAGGTCAACCGCGTCGACTCGTCGCGGCTGGCAGTCTCGCGCGCCGGTGACCGGGCGAAGGGCTCGGTCGGCGCTTCGGACGCGTTCTTCCCGTTCCCGGACGGTCTCGAGGTGCTGATCGAGGCCGGCGTGCGCGCTGTCGTGCAGCCCGGCGGGTCGATCCGCGACGCCGAGGTGATCGCCGCTGCCGAAGCCGCCGGGATCACGCTGTACCTGACCGGAACGCGCCACTTCGCGCACTGATTTTTTGCTGGCCGGCCGGGGCTTTCGAGCCCCGGCCGGTTTTTCATCCCTCGCGCAAGATCGCGTAGACGACCTCGTCGCGGTAGCCGCCGTCGCGCCAGGTGACCTGGCACATCAGGCCTTCACGGTGGAAGCCGGTCTTCTCGAGCACCCGCTGCCCGTCGAGGTTCTCGCTGTCGACGAAGGCTTCGAGCCGGTGTGCGCGGGTGTGCCGGAAGAGCTGGTCGACGAGCAGTTGATACGCCTTCGCGTCGGTGCCGTGCCCGCGATAGTCGGGCAGCAACGTGACGCCGACCCGGAAACACCCACCGGCCGGCCCGCCCCGATCAGCCGCCTCCCAGGTGGCCATCCCGGCGACGACCGAGTCGACGGTCACCGCGACTGTGCTTGAAGCCGGGCTGAGGAACCCGTCCTCGGCGAAGCGCTGTCGCGCCTGCGGTCCGGTGAAACTCGTCCACTGGAAGGTCCCGGCGCCGTCCGGGTCCGTGGAGAACCGGTCGAGCACGGGAAGGTCAGCTTCGGCGAAACCCCGCAGGGCGATGTGTCCTGTCTTCATCAGGGTTCCCAGTGTAAAGAGCGGTTTTCCTGGTGTCCGGTGCTCTTCCGGGTTCTTTCCCCGTGCGCGCTTGACAGCGGGCCGGGGTGGGGTGAAACATGGATGATGTCGAACAGGTGTTCGAGACTGTTTGGTGCAGTGGTGCGTTTTTGGGTGCGATTGTTGGGTGACCGTGCGGATTCCGCGCGGATGAGGATGCGGAGCCGCCTTCCCCGCGGCGTGCCGACGTCCGTCCCGGGCTTGGTCTGACGACCTTGCCTCCGGGGCGGACCGTCGGCCGATCTCGGCGGAAGGAGGAAATCGGTGACGACCGGAGTGGCTTCGGGGGCCGCTTCTTGGGCTGCTTCTTCGGAGGCTGCTTCGGAGATCGCGGAAGAGACGGGAGCTTCAGGGGCCGCGGGGGCGGTTGTTGAGGCTGGGGCGACTTCTGCGGACGGTTCGGTCGCGGTTGGTTTTTCTGGAGCGGGGGTCGCTTCGGCTCTGGCTGCGGGGGCTTTGGCGACGGATGGGGCTTCGGCTTTGGCTGGGGTGACTGCGGGGGCTTTGGCGGCGGGTGAAGCTTCGGCTTTGGCTGGGGTGGCCGCAGGGGCTTTGGCGACGGGTGAGGCGGCTCTGGTCGGGATGGCCGCGGGAGCTTTGGGGGCTTCCGGGGCCAGAGGAGTTCCAGCTGCGGTTGGGGCGGCGTCGGAAGCAGGCGGTCCTTCGGCAGTGGCCGGGGAACTGAACGCTCCAGCGCTGCCTGCTGGCTCTGACGCGCCCGATTTCCAATGCGCCTCAGGGATTTTTTCGGAGAACCCCCGCCGGGAGCGTCGAAAGATCCTCTCAGACGCGGAAGCCACGGCTTCCGCCCCCACGAGCGTGCCGGAGGCGCGGCCGGCACGCTCGTGGGAAGTGTCGGTGCCGTGGTCGGCGATCGAAGCATTGGCGAAGGAACGAACGCCGGTCGCCGCGATGTCCGCAGGTTCGCCGAGATCGCTGTTCTCCTGGGGAGGGAACGGATCCCGTACCCGGCCGAGTTCTCTGGACATGGCGTTCGAACCATGGATGCCAGCCAACTTCGGCGGGTCAGCAGCCGACTCGTCGACGGGGCTTCGTTCGCAAGCCCGGCCCGGCTCGCCAGCCGAATCCGGTCGCGAACTTGGTCCCGGTTCGTTTCCCGCCAGGACCGCCTCGTCTGCTGACCCGCACGTGTCCGCCGGACCTGATTCACCGACTCCGGCGAGCCAGCCTGGTTCACCTGCTCGCCCGCAGCCTTCGGCTCGAGTTGTCCCGTCTGCTGAACGCGATTCGCCGCCTCATCCGGAACCGGAGACTCCGGACGAGCCGCCGATTCATCTTCGTTCCCTGGACCCCGCTGGTTTGGTTCCGGAAGCTGGTTCGTCAGTCGCATCCGGGCCGGGATCCCAGCCTGAGTCGGTGGCCTCGCACGAGCCGCCGACCCGGCTTCGTACGCGGGTTCCGACTGACTCGTCGCCTGCGTCCCGGCCGTCGACTTGTCTTCGTTCGCTGGACCCCGCTGGTTCGGTTCCGGAAGCTGATTCGTCAGTGGCACCCGGTCCGGGGTCCTCGCCTGAGTCGGTGATCTCGCACGAGCCGCCAACCCGGCTTCGTCCGTGGGTTCCGGCTGACTCGTCACCTGCGTCCGAGCCGCCGATTCATCTTCGTCCGGAAACTCCTTCCTGCTCGTCAGCTGAGTCCGATCCGGCAACTCGGCCCGAGACTCCGCTCACCCCGCCGACCCCACTGCAC
>NZ_PQIA01000164.1 GCF_003385235.1 Amycolatopsis circi
GGATTAACCGGATAAAACGGGACACCGGAGGAGGTTCGTGTGTTCTATCGGGGCTAAAGGGGTGGGTGGGGCTCAAGTGGCTCTTGGGGTCAGTGATGTTGATGAGGCGATTTGTCGGCAATGCGAAGCGCCGACGCGGAGGCGGCCGATCGGGCGAATTCGGTGGCTGGACATGACAAAACCCTCGGTCCGGAAACCGAACCGAGGGTTCTGCCCAACCAGCGGCACCGCCCGCTGCCCACCGAAATGATGATCTGGCCGAAACTTCCGCCCCGCCTGACCGGGCCCCACCCGGTCCCCGCGGAAAACCTCGGCCTGCCTGCCCGCGTGCTCGCCGGAGCAGGCTCACCGGACCCCACGCCCGGCCAGCCAGTTCCGGCAGCCCGATTCAGCCCGCCGACCGGCTTCTCCGCCCTCCCGGAACCGGGTCCCGAACCCGGCCCGGAGAGGGAAGAAACTCAGCTGGCGTACGCCCGCAGGCGGTCGGCCCGCTCGCCTTGGCGCAGCTTCGCCATGACCTCGCGCTCGATCTGGCGCACGCGCTCGCGCGACAGGCCGAAGTGCTTGCCGATCTGGTCGAGCGTGCGCGGCTGGCCGTCGTCGAGGCCGTAGCGGAGCCGGATGACGTGCTGTTCGCGGTCGTCCAGCGTCGCCAGGACACGACGAAGGTCGTCCTGCAGCAGACCGGAGATCACCGCGCTTTCGGCGTCGGTCGCCTCCGAGTCCTCGATGAAGTCGCCCAGCGGGGCGTCTTCCTCGGCGCCCACCGGCATGTCGAGGCTCACCGGGTCGCGGGACTGGTCGAGCAGGTCGGAGATCTTGTGCACCGGAATGCCCGATTCGGCGCTCAGTTCCTCGTGCGTCGCGTCGCGGCCCAGCTGCTGGTGCAGGTCGCGGCGGATCCGGGCCAGCTTGTTCACCTGTTCGACCAGGTGGACCGGCAGCCGGATCGTGCGGCCCTGGTCCGCCATGCCGCGGGTGATGGCCTGGCGGATCCACCACGTGGCGTACGTGGAGAACTTGAATCCCTTGGAGTAGTCGAACTTCTCCACCGCGCGGATCAGGCCCAGGTTCCCCTCCTGGATCAGGTCGAGCAGCGGCATGCCCCGTCCGGTGTAGCGCTTCGCGAGCGAAACCACGAGCCGGAGGTTGGCCTCCAGCAGGTGGTTCTTCGCGACGTGGCCGTCGCGGATCAGCGCACGCAGTTCCTTGCGGCGCTGCGCCGTGAGGTCCTCGACGGTGTCGAGCATGTGCTGCGCGAAGACCCCGGCTTCGATCCGCTTCGCCAGCTCGACCTCGTCGGCCGCGGTGAGCAGCGCGGTCTTGCCGATGCCGTTCAGGTACACGCGCACCAGGTCGGCGGCGGGGCTCTGGGCGTCGAGGTCGGCGTCGGTGAGCGCCCCCACGCTCGGACGTTCCTCGGACTGCTGTGCTGGAATCCCGCGCTCGCGAATCCCGCGCGCTTCGCGTTCGAGAGTCTGGACTGACATTCTGCCTCCCCGGTCACGGGCTGAACGTGTCTCGCCGGCGCCTGCGGGAACGGGGCCTGTGGAATCCCGTGTCCGCGGGCCCAGCCGGCTTGGCTGGACACTGGTGTCAACGCCCCGGGATGGCCAAACGTTCCCGGCTCGCTGAAAAGAGGACGGGCGTACCCGCCTCGCGGTTGCTCCACCAAAACTGAGGTTTTGCTGAGAACCGCTGCGCTCCGGGAAATGCGGGCGAATCGCGCGCTGTGCCTTCGATGTTACGCGCGCCGATCCAATGTGGTCTAGACCTCAACGAGAACGGTGAACGGCCCGTCGTTCACGCTTTCCACCGCCATCTCCGCGCCGAACCGTCCGGTCGAGACGGTCGCGCCGCGGCCGCGCAGTTCCGCGACCACGGCGTCCACCAGCGGTTCGGCGATTTCCGGCCGGGCGGCGGCGGTCCACGACGGGCGGCGGCCCTTGCGGGTGTCGCCGTAGAGCGTGAACTGCGACACCACCAGCAGCGGCGCTCCGGTCGTGGCGCAGGATTCTTCGTCGCGCAGCAACCGGAGTTCGTGCAGTTTGCGAGCCATGGTTCCGGCTTTCCCGAGATCGTCGTCACGGTGCACGCCCAGCAGCACGAGCAGGCCCGGTTCCTTGATCTCCCCGGCGATCTCCCCCGCGACGGTCACGCTCGCGCGGGTGACCCGCGCCGCCACCGCCCTCACCGCGGCGAACCGGGCACGAGCATGCCGTGCCGGACGAGTTCGCGGACGATCGGCAACGCGGCGGCGGTCAGTTCGGCCGAATCGAGGCCCTGCGCGGCGGACAGCAGGTCCAGCAGATCCGACAACGGAAGCGCGCCGCGGCAACCCGCGAGAAGCCGCGTCGTGAGTTCGTCGACCTCGTGCTGCCAACCCGGTCCGTCAGTGCGGTGCAACCGGCGCACGGTCGTTTCCCAGCCTTCATCGCCGGGCGAATCGACGCGTTCGAGCAACACGGTCTCGGGTACCCGAAACGCTACGTCCAACACATTGTCGCCGTGCGTACGCAGCCACTCGACGCGGTCGAGCCAGTTCGCTGCTTCGGGGCCCAGCGGGTCGTCGTAAGCCTGTCGCAGGTCTTCGCAGACGACAGTCGGCGTCTGACCGTTCGCGCGCCGCAGTGTCACGAAGCCGAAACCGATGCCCTGTACGTCGTTTTCGGTGAACCAGTCGAGCCACGCCGCCGCCTTCGCCCGGCCTTCGGGCGAGCGCGGGTCGATGCCTTCGTCGCGCAGCCACGTGCCGACGTACAGCCCGGGGTCGGCGACGTCGCGCTGTACGAACCACGCGTCGGTCTCAGACGGCAGCCAGCGCGCGACGCGGTCGCCCCAGTCTTCGCCGCGTCGGTGCAGCCACGACGCGAGGAGCTGCCCGGTGCCGCCGTCGTTGAGGAAGCTCGGCAGCTGACGGACGACCAGCGCGCTCGCGTCGTCGCCGGCCAAGCCGGAGTCGCGGTAGGTGTAGTCGACGCGCGGCGGGCCGACCACGAATGGCGGATTGCACACCACCTGGTCGAACCGGCGGCGCGCGACCGGCGCGAACCACTCGCCGCGCAGCAGTTCGACGTCCAGTTCGTTCAGCCGGAACGTGCCCGCGGCCAGGGCGAGCGCGCGGGCCGACACGTCGGTCGCGGTCACCCGCTGCGCGTGCCGGGTCGCGTGCAGCGCCTGGACGCCGTTGCCGGTGCCCAGGTCGAGCAGGGTGCCGACCGGACGGCGGCTGGTCGCGCGGATCAGGCTCAGCGACGCGTGCCCGACGCCGAGCACGTGGTCCTCGGGCACGACGTGGCCGAGCATGTCGGCGTCGAGGTCGGAGACGACCCACCATGAGCCGTCGTCGTCGCCGTGCGGGCGGATGTCGAGCGCGGCGCGGAACTCGTCCCCGACCGTCCGCAGGATGCCCGCGGCCACCGCGTCGTCCGCGCTGAGCGGGGCGAACGCCGACGAGACGGTCTTCTCCGGCTCGGCGAGACCGAGCAGGAACAGCCGGATGAAGACGCCGAGGTCCCCGGCGTCGAGGCTCGCGCGACGGGCGGGTTCGGGCTCGCCGCGGCCGAGCGCCGTGTGCGCTGCGCCGCCGAGCGCGTCGACGACGCCGTCAGCGTCGTAGCCGGTGCGTCGGAACGCTTCGCGCAGCCGCGCGCAGACGTCGTCGGAAAGGTCAGGAAGAGGCGTGTTCGTGCTCACGGTGGGTAAGCCTGCCACGATGAGCATCGTGACCACCGAGACCACCGAGCGTGTCCTGGCTCCGCTTGAAGCGGCCCTGCCGGAGCTTGAAGCGCTGTACGTCGACCTGCACCGTCATCCCGAGCTGGCGTTCACCGAAACCCGCACGGCGGCGGAGCTGGCTCGACGGCTGACTGAAGACGGCTTCGAGGTGCACGCCGGCATCGGTCGCACTGGCGTCGTCGGCGTCCTGCGCAACGGCGAAGGACCGACTGTGCTGCTTCGCGCGGACATCGACGCGTTGCCGGTCGAGGAGCAGACAGGGCTCTCGTACGCGAGCACCGCGCGCGGCGTCGACTCTCAGGGCCGTGACGTGCCGCTGATGCATGCCTGCGGGCACGACATGCACGCGACGTGGCTCTCCGGTGCCGCGCATCTTCTCGCCGCTTCGCGGGACGAGTGGTCCGGCACGTTGCTCGCGCTGTTCCAGCCTGGGGAAGAGGCAGGGGACGGTGCTGCCGGGATGGTCCGTGACGGTCTTTTCGACCGGGTCGGCCGTCCTGACGTGGTGTTCGGGCAGCACATCGTGCCTGGTCCGGCGGGGTGGGTGCTTACGCGTCCGGGCGTGATCATGGCTGCGACCGACACCTTGCGGATCACCCTGCACGGGCGCGGCGGACATGGGTCGCGGCCGGAAACCACGGTTGACCCGGCGGTGCTGGCGGCGTCTGTGGTGCTCAAGCTGCAGACGATCGTGTCGCGGGAGATCGCGGCGACTGAGCCCGCGGTGGTGACTGTCGGCTCGATGCATGTCGGGACTGCGGCGAATGTGATTGCTGATCATGCCGTGTTGGAGGTCAACACCCGCGCTTTTGATGACGCTGTGCTGGTGCGGCTGCGCAAGGCGATCGAGCGGATCGTGAACGGTGAAGCGGCGGCTGCAGGGGCGCCTCAGCCGCCGACCGTGGAGGTCGTCGCGTCCTATCCGGTCACTGCGAACGACGCTGCCGTGTCGGATGAGTTGACTGAGGTGTTCCGGGGGCACTTCGGGGCGGAGGCGACGATGCCCGCGCCGTTGGTCACCGGTAGCGAGGACTTCAGCGAGTTCGGGCGGGCGGCTGGGGTTCCGTCGGTGTTTTGGCTGGTCGGAGGGTTTGACGCGCAGCAGGTGATCACCGCGATGACGGAGGGGCGGTTCGAGACCGATGTGCCGTCCAACCACTCGTCCAAGTTCGCGCCGGTGCTGCATCCGACGTTGCGGACCGGGGTCGAGACGCTGGTCGTCGCCGCGTTGTCCAGGTTTGCCCGTCCGGGTGTCGCGGAAGGGCGGTGAGTGAGACGATGGAACACGGAGGTGGTGCTGTGAACGCACCCCACGGAGCCGATCCCCGCCCCGAGCCTGTGCTGATCACCGAGGCCGAGCCGTCGCTGGACGATCAGCTGGCGGCGCGGAAGCGGAAGTACGTCATCATGATGGTGTGCCGGATTCCCTGCCTGGTGCTGGCCGGGTTGACTTATCACACGTGGTGGCTGGCTATTCTGTTTTTGGTGATTTCTATTCCGTTGCCGTGGATCGCCGTTTTGGTCGCTAATGATCGGCCGCCGCGGAAGTCGGAGAAGGTCAGTCGTTATGCGCGGGATGCCAAGCAGATTGAGGGGCGGAAGCATCGGGTGATTGACGGGTAGGTCGGGTTTCGGCTCGTCGCCTGGCGGCGACATTGCGCCCGGATGGGGCCACCAACCCGAAGCTTGATTGTGATGACGGACGGCGGGTGCTTGTCAAGGCGGGAAAGATGCCTTGACAAGCACCCGCCGTCCGCATTTTGGCTTCGTATCGGGGTGCGGGGGTGGTGTGGGTGCCTCGTACGTTGGGTGCTTCGGTGCGGTTGGGCGGTGGTCCGTGAAGGGCTCCTTGAGGGAATCTAGGTCCGTGAAGGGGCCCCTCACGGCGTCGCGCGGTCTCGTGTGGGTCGTGAGGGGAACCCTGAGGGACTCTGAGTACGTGAGGGTTCCCCTCACGGAACGTGCGTCAGGGCTGGGGGCCGATTCGGCTTACTGCCAGTGCGCCTAGTTGGGTGCCTGCGCGTAGGACGTCCACTGTGGACTTTCCGGCCAGCCAGGTGGTGAGGACGCCTGCGTCGAAGGCGTCGCCTGCGCCGGTCGAGTCCACGCAGGTTGTTTCTACTGCTGGTACTGAGGCGACGCCGTTTTCGTCGATCCAGCTTGCGCCGTCTAGGCCTGCGGTGACTACTACTGCGCCGACTGCGTTCAGTAGTTCGGTGGCGGAGGACGGGTCTGCGGATCCGGTTAGGGCTACCAGCTCTTCCGTGTTCGGCATGAGTAGGTCGGTGCCGCGTACGTCGTTCAGGAAGGCTGCGGGGTCGTGGATGTGGGCGGCTGCTTGCGGGTCCACGGAGGTGGTTAGCCCGGCTTCCTTCGCGGCGGCTAGGGCGGCCAGGCCTGCGGGGCGGGAGGACGGGTCCAGCAGGACGTAGCCGGACAGGTGCAGGTGGGTGGAGCCGGTCAGCGACTCGGGCGTGACGTCTTCGGGGGCGAAGCGTTTGTTCGCGCCTCGGTCGGCGAGCATGCTGCGTTGGCCTTCGCCGTCCACCAGCACGACTACGCAGCAGGTCGGGGCTTCGGGGTCCGTTGCGAAGGCGCAGCGGACTCCTGCGGCTTCCAATTCGGATTTGATCAGGCGGCCGCCGGAGTCGTCGCCGATTCGGGCTACCAGGGTGGTTTCCGCGCCCAGAGAACGCAGCCACAGTGCGGTGTTCGCACCCGCGCCGCCGCCGGTGAAGCGGATTGCTGCTCTTGCGTCGCCGCCGTGGGGGAGGGGCTGGTCGTGTCGGGCGACGACGTCCAGGCCTGCGTCGCCTACTACTACGATTCCGGTCACGACAGGGCCACCGCTACTTCGGTCGCCAGTTTGGCGTTGGAGAGCACCAGCGCTTCGTTCGCGTCGATGCTGACACCTTCGCTGGCGGTGTGGAAGTGTTCCAGCAGCACGGGAGTCACGTCCGCGCCGTGCACGTCGGCGTCGGCCAGTTTTGCCAGGCCTTCCTGCAACAGGCGGTCGTGCAGGGCACGGTCCATTTCGGACTCTGCGGGGATCGGGTTTGTCAGCAGGACACCGGAATTCGCGTAGCGGCGGTGTGCGGAGATTACTGCGGCGGCTTGGGTCGCGTCTTCCACTCGCCAGCCGACCGGGTGGCCGGAGGAGCGGAGGTAGAACGCGGGGAAGTCGTCGGTGCGGTAGCCGAGGACGGGGACCGAGTTCGTTTCCAGCACCTCAAGGGTCGCGGGGATGTCCAGGACCGATTTCACGCCGGAGCACACGACCACGGTCGGGACCTTGGCGAGGACGCCGAGGTCTGCCGAGACGTCCCAGGTCTGTGCTGCGCCCAGGTGCACGCCGCCGAGGCCGCCGGTCGCGAAGACGCCGATTCCGGCTGCTGCGGCGAGAGCGGAGGTGCCAGCGACTGTGGTGGCGCCGGAGCGGCCCAGGCCGACTGCGGGGCCGAGGTCGCGCAGGGACAGCTTGTCCAGTCCTGCGTCCGGGGCGCAGACGCGCTCCAACTCGGCGGCGGAGAGGCCGATGACTGGTCGTCCGTCGAGCACGGCGATGGTGGCCGGTACGGCGCCGCCGTCGCGCACGGTTTGCTCGACTCGGCGGCCGACGTCGAGGTTGCGTCCGTACGGAAGGCCGTGCGAAAGGATCGTGCTCTCGAGGGCGACGACGGGGTGACCGTCACGCAACGCCGAGGCGACTTCCTCGTGGACGAACAGGGGAGTGGTCTGGGTGGTCACGAACGGACATCATCTGTGATCGCCGCGTGCGCTGCGGCATCGGGTCAGCTCTGCCTGCAGATTCTGGCGCGCGGCGGTCTCCCAGCGTGAGCGGGCGCTTTCGGTGAGGTACAGCGTGGGCCGGGCGAGGAGGCTTTCGAGCACTGCGGCGCGACCGGTCGCCCAGGCGTCGTCGGGGTAGCGCGCGTACTCCTGGCGCACGTTGTCCACGTACGCGGCGTACACGGCAGGCGGCGCGCCGAGGATGGCTAGGTCCGCGTCGAGGAGAGCTGCTGCGGCGAAGTCGCCTTCGGGGGCTTCGTGGGCGGCAGTGGCGAGTACGAGCGTTTCGGCCTGGTCGATGTGCGCGTCAGCAATGCCGGCGCGCGTGAGCCAGCGGCGAAGCCATTCGGCGCTGCGCTGTTCGTCTTGGCCGGGCACGGCGTCGTAGACCACGTCGTGCGCCCACGCGGCGAGGACGACGACGGCGCGTACGTGGAAGGGCAGGTCAGCCGCTAGCTGCTCGGCGTCGTGCGCGACGGCGGTGGCGTGGGCGAGGTCGTGGTAGCGGCGGTGCGGTTCGGTGTAGCGCGTTTCCAGGTCGGCCCAGGCGTCGTGGCCGACGTGGTGGTCGCCGCCGAGGCGGGCGAGCGCGCTGTGCCATCGCGGTGCGGACTCGTGCGGCATCCGGGCTCCTGAGGGGTCCCTTGGCAGGTCAGGCGAGCGTAGCCGGGCATGACCGCGGGCGCGGCGCTGAGGCATGATGGTGGGGTGAGCACCGAAACGCTGACCAAGCCGGAGACCGACAGCACCGAGTCGACCGACGACGACACCCCGAAGATGTTCCACTACGTGCGCAAGAACAAGATCGCCGAGAGCGCGGTCATGGGCACGCACGTCGTGGCGCTCTGCGGCGAGGTCTTCCCGGTCACGAAGTCGCCCAAGCCGGGGTCCCCGGTCTGCCCCAAGTGCAAGAAGATCTACGAGGGCCTCCGTCCTGGCGGCGACGACTGAGCGTTTCCCGCGCGTCCCGGTGCGCGGGAACAAAGGTGAAAATCCTTCACTCGGTGGCTGTGCACCCGGGGAGGAACTGGTAGACCTGCAGTCCGGCCAGTCGCCTCCCCGCAGGAGTGTCCCCGCATGCGCGCAACCGGGATCGTGCTTTCCCTCGTAGTCCTGCTGTCCGCCTTCAGCGCCGTCGCGGCGGGTGCCGCAAACGCGGTGACCGGATGGACCACCGTCGGCTCAGACCGGGCCCGTCCGCTCGACGAGAGCCAGGGCCTCGCCACTGTCGAGCGTTCGTCGGGCACCAGCATCCGCTACACCGGCATCGGCACGGTCGACCCGGGTCTCGCCGCGAAGGGCTGGAACCACATCGGCGACCCAGGGTCCGCGAAGGGCTGGTACGTCGAGCCCTACCAGCGTGACGACCGCGGCGCGAAACTCTTCCGCGTCGAAGGCCCGGACGGCTCCCGCGCCGACTACCAGCACGCGCTGGAATCGTGGGAGGCCAACAACAATTCGTTCGCCGCGGTGTCGCCCGACGCGCGCTGGCTGGTGTCCGGAGAGTGGGGCACGATGGACCGCCTGCTCGTCTACCCGATGCCCGGCGTCGCGGCCGCCGACCCCGGTCAGAACCTCCCGTACGCCTCGGCGATCCGGCTCGACCACCCGGTGCGCGACGTCCAGGGCTGCGATTTCGTGTCCGCCACCCGGATGATGTGCTCCTCCGACGACCCGGACGGCAGCCTCTTCGGCGCCACCAAACCCTTGCTGCAGGTCGATCTTTCCGGTCCGGTCTCCGGTTCCGACGTCACCGGGCACGTCACCTCGCTCGGCCAGCTTCCGCTGCAAAGCGGCTGCAGCGGCAACTTCGAGGTCGAGGGCATCGACTACGACGAACGCGACGGCACCCTGCGCGTGGTCGTGATGTCGCCGAGCGTCTGCATCGCCTTCGACAGCAAGACGTGGCGGTTCCGCCAGGGCTGAATCACCCCTGCTGCGGGCGGCGCCGGCGCGGTTCCGGGCTGGGAGACGGCTCGGAACCGGCTCGTTCGTCGGACGCGCGCTCCGGCCTGGCAAGCTGCATGGTCTCCGATTCGGTGTGATTGACCTCGGCGCCGTTCGGTTCGTCGTGGCCGGGCTCAGTGTCGACGGAGTCGTTTTCGGGGTGCCGTTTCGGCCTGCGCAACGGCATCGTCGTGCGGTCCCACAGCTTGCGGCCCTCTTCGGCCCGCATCCGCTCGGTCGCGCGTTCCATCTCCAGCCGCCGCCACTTGCGCCGCTGCCGCCGGGTAGCCTTGGCCGGCCACAACTCCTGGATCGCGCTGTTGAAGTACGCGCCGCCGACCACCGCGAGTCCGATGAAGAACATCAACAGCAGGAACGCGATCGGCGCGGCCAGCGCGCCGTAGGTGTAGCCGGTTTTGGTGATCCAGTTCAGATAGATCCGCAGCCCGATGCTCGACACCAGGAACACCACGCCGGCCAGCATCGCGCCCGGCAGCCCGCGGTGCCACGGCAGCCGGCGGGGCAGCGCAAGCTTGTACAGCGTCGTCAGCGCGAGCGCGATCATCACGCCCAGCACCGGGTAGTAGAGCGTGCCGACCCAGGAGGAGACCGTCGGGCGCCATTCGACCGGGAAGAACTCCGGCAGCAGATCCGGCCCGATCGCCAGCAGCGGCAGCCCGACCACGAGCACGATCAGCGCGCACAGGTACAGCAGCAGCGCGAAAATCCGCTGCCACACCTCGTTGCGGACGCCGTACTGGTCGTGCGCGACGGTGATCGCGTCGACGAACGACGACATCGCCGACGAACCCGCCCACAGCGAGATGACGAAGCCCACGGACACGATCTCGCCCTTGCCGACAGTGAGGATGCTGTTCACCGTCGGTTCGATGATCTCCTGCACCGCGTTGGCGCTGAAAATGGTGTGGCTGAAGGTGATGATCCGGTCGTGCACCGCGGTGACCACGTTCTGGCCGAACCACTCGCCGATGAAGCCGACGCTGCCGAGCAGACCGAGCAGCAGCGGCGGAAGCGACAGCGTCTGCCAGAACGCCGCCTCGGCCGCCTCGGAGAAGATGTTGCCGTCCCACGCTTTCGCGAGCGTGCGGGTCAGGAGCCGCCACGGCCCCCTGCGCACGGTCTTCTCCGGCACGCTCTTCTTCGGCTCTGCCTCGCCGGCGTCCGGTGTCACCTCGCCCATGGTGTCTCCCAGCATGGTCCATGCGCGCGGTTTTGGCTCGTCACCCCCGCCGAGAGGGGGCGTGTCGGAGGACACCACCCGTGGCGGTGCCCGGCGCCCGCGGGCGCGGAAGGTAAGCTGGCCGACGTGCCCTCATCGCGGCGCCCGGCGGCGAAGCCGGTGCCACAGTGGGGGTTTTCGCACGTCACGGCCGCGCCGAGCGGCCCGAGGAGGGGGTGAACCGAGTTTTGTCCGAGACGACCCAGCCGGTCCTCGGGGCGCCGCCCGCAGAGAAGGACTCCACCGCGCGCCCGCTGCGCGCCTGGCAGCGCCGAGCGCTCACGAAGTACCTGTCGAGCCGGCCGAAGGACTTCCTCGCGGTCGCGACGCCGGGCGCGGGCAAGACCGTCTTCGGCCTCCGGATCGCCGCCGAACTGCTTTCGGACCGCACCGTCGAGGCCGTCACGATCGTCACCCCCACTGAGCACCTGAAGCACCAGTGGGCGTCCGCGGCCGCGGCGGCGGGCATCCCGATCGACTCGAACTTCCGCAACACCACCGGCGTCACGTCGTCGGACTACCGCGGCGTCGCGGTCACCTACGCGCAGGTCGCCGCGCACCCCACGCTGCACCGGGTGCGCACGGAGAACCGCAAGACCCTGGTGATCCTCGACGAGATCCACCACGCGGGCGACGCGAAGTCCTGGGGCGACGCGACCAGCGAGGCGTTCACGCCCGCGGTCCGCCGCCTCGCGCTCACCGGGACGCCGTTCCGCAGCGACGACTCGCCGATCCCGTTCGTCACCTACGAACCCGACGGCGGCGGATTCCAGCGCAGCAAGGCCGACCACTCCTACGGCTACTCCGACGCCCTCGCCGACGGCGTGGTCCGGCCGGTCGTCTTCCTCGCCTACTCCGGCGAGGCGTCGTGGCGCACCAGTGCGGGCGAGGAGTTCACCGCACGGCTGGGCGAGCCGCTCACCGCGGAACAGAACGCGCGCGCCTGGCGTACGGCGCTAGACCCGGCCGGTGAGTGGATCCCGGCAGTCCTGCAGGCCGCCGACACGCGGCTCAGCCAGGTGCGGCAAGGCATTCCGGACGCGGGCGGCCTGGTGATCGCCACCGACCAGGACACCGCGCGCGCCTACGCCAAGATCCTGGAACGGATCTGCGGCGAAACGCCGACGCTGGTGCTGTCCGACGACCCGAAGGCGTCCGGGCGGATCAAGGAGTTCTCCGAGACCAAGGAACGCTGGATCGTCGCGGTCCGGATGGTGTCCGAGGGCGTCGACGTCCCGCGGCTGGCCGTCGGCGTGTACGCGACCAGTGCGTCCACCCCGCTGTTCTTCGCGCAGGCCATCGGCCGCTACGTGCGGGCCCGGAAAAAGGGCGAGACGGCGAGCATCTTCCTGCCGAGCGTCCCGGTGCTGCTGGAGCTGGCCAGCGAGCTGGAAGCGCAGCGCGACCACGTGCTCGGCAAACCGCACCGGGAGAAGGAAGGCTGGGACGACGAACTGCTCGCCCAGGCCAACCGCACCGAGGACGAACCGGGCGAGGAGGAGAAGGCGTTCACCTCGCTGCACGCCTCGGCCGAACTCGACCAGGTCATCTACGACGGCAACTCGTTCGGCACCGCGGTCTTCTCCGGCTCCGACGAGGAGCAGGAGTACCTCGGCCTTCCCGGGCTGCTGGAGCCGGACCAAGTCCGTGCGCTGCTGCGCAAGCGGCAGGAAGAGCAGGTTTCCGACGAGAAGCGGCGCAAGCCGAAGACCGAGGAACCGGCCGCGCCGCCGGTCCGGTCGCAGTCGGTGAGCGAACGGCTCGGCGCGCTGCGCAAGGAACTCAACGCGCTGGTCGGCGTGTACCACCACCGCACGAAGAAGCCGCACGGCGCGATCCACAACGAGCTGCGCCGTCAGTGCGGCGGCCCGCCCACCGCGATGGCGACGGTGGAGCAGCTCGAAGAACGGATTGTCACGCTGCGCTCCTGGTAGCCGACCAGCTGGCTCAGCGGGTTCCGCGCGGCGTTTTCGCGCGCGGAGAGCACTCCTTTTCCTGGTAGAACCGGGTGGCCGGTTCGGTCCGGGCGCCCGATCGGGCACTCCTGTCCTCGCGACCGGACAAGACCGGACAACTTCTCGTTACGCTCGGTGCGTGGCAGGGATCACTCAGTCAGCGCAAGGCGCAGATGAGGGCTGCGTTGCCGAACCGTGTCCATTTGGTGTCGGTTACTCGATCCCGCCATCTTCCGCAGAGCCGCTCGGCGGCATATGTTGTCGGCCACAACATATCTGCGACGGTGCACCGGGGACCCTCTCCGATCACCCCGCGAGCATGATCGGAGAAGGAACGAGGATGCGCAGCAGAACCCTTACCCTCATCGCCGCGACGGTGAGCGCCGGCCTGGCGCTTTCGGCCTGCGGTGCCAACAGCTCGGGCTCGGGGAATTCGGGGGACAGCAAGAGCTCCGCCTCCGCCCCGGCCGGCGGCGGCGCCAGCGGCAAGGTCGGCGTGATCCTGCCGGAGACCGCCACCTCGGCCCGCTGGGAAGCCTTCGACAAGCCGATGCTGCAGGCCGCGCTCTCCGCGCAGGGCTTCAGCGCCGACATCCAGAACGCCCAGGGCGACAACCAGAAGTTCTCCACCCTTGCCGACGGCTTCATCAGCTCGGGCGTCAAGGTGCTGATCATCGCCCCGTCCGACCCGGCGGTCGGCGCGGCGATCGAGGCCAAGGCCAAGAACGCGGGCATCCCGGTCATCGACTACGACCGCCCGAGCCTCGGCGGATCGGCCGACTACTACGTCTCGTTCGACAACGAGAAGGTCGGCGAGATCCAGGCGCAGGGCCTGGCCGACGCGCTGAAGAGCAAGCCGGGAGCCAACGTCGTCCAGATCGAGGGCGCGCCGACGGACAACAACGCGACGCTGTTCGCCAACGGTCACGACAAGGTCCTCCAGCCGCTGTACGGCTCCAAGGCGCTGAACCTCGTGCAGAAGCAGGCCATCGACAACTGGGACGCCCAGGTCGGCGGCACCACCTTCGAGCAGATCTTCACCCGGGTCAACGGCAAGGTCGACGGCGTCGTGGCGGCGAACGACGAGCTGGCCGGCGCGGTGATCACCGTGCTGAAGAAGAACGGGCTCAACGGCAAGGTCCCGGTCACCGGCCAGGACGCTACCCCGGCCGGTCTGCAGGCGATCCTGCGCGGCGACCAGACGCTCACCATCTTCAAGCCGATCAAGGAAGAGGCCGAGAACACCGCGAAGCTGGCCGCCGCGCTGGCCAAGGGCGACAAGGCCGCCGCGGACGCGATCGCCACCGGCAAGCTGCACGACCCGAAGAACAACCGCGACCTGAAGTCGGTGCTGCTGCAGCCGCAGCTGATCACGATCAAGGACATCAAGACCGTCGTCCAGCAGGGCTACGTCAAGGCGTCCGACATCTGCACCGGCGACCTCGCCGCCAAGTGCACCGAAAACGGCATCTCCTGACGCCGTAGCGACACCCCGCCAAGAGCAGCCGGGCCGGGACGCGTTCCCCCGACACGCGTTCCGGCCCGGCATCCACGCGAGAGACAAGCGAATCCCATGAGCGAGCCCATTCTCGACATCACCGGCCTGAACAAGAGCTTCGGCCCGGTTCACGTCCTGCACGACGTGGACTTCGCCGTGCGGGCGGGCGAAGTGACCGCGCTCGTCGGCGACAACGGGGCCGGCAAGTCCACTTTGGTCAAATGCATCGCGGGCATTCACCCGTACGACACCGGATCCGTCCGGTTCAACGGCGCGGACGCGCACATCCGCGGTCCCAAGGACGCCGCCGAACTCGGCATCGAGGTCGTGTACCAGGACCTCGCGCTGGCCGACAACCTCGACATCGTGCAGAACATGTTCCTCGGCCGCGAGCGGGGCAGCAGCTGGCTGCTCGACGAGGCCAGCATGGAGAAGGCCGCGCGCGAGACGCTGGCGTCGCTGGGCGTGCGCACGGTGAAATCGGTCCGCACCCCGGTTTCCTCGCTGTCCGGAGGCCAGCGCCAGACCGTCGCGATCGCGAAGTCGGTGCTGTGGAACAGCAAAGTGGTCATCCTCGACGAGCCGACCGCCGCGCTCGGCGTCGCGCAGACCAAGCAGGTGCTCGACCTGGTCCGCAGACTGGCCGAACAGGGCCTCGGCGTGGTGCTGATCAGCCACAACATGGCCGACGTGTTCGAGGTCGCGGACCGGATCGCGGTGCTTTACCTCGGCAGGCTCGTCGCGGACGTCCAGACCAAGGACGTGACGCACAGCCAGGTCGTCGAACTCATCACCGCGGGCCGATCGGGCGACCTCGGCCTGGCCCGTCCCGAAGCTGTCGCGCTGTGAGCGAGAAAGAACCTGTCATGACCGAAACTTCCGAGAAGCCGCAGACGCCGGACGCACCCGCCGGGGCGATCGCCGACTTCGGCATCGACACCACCTCGATGTCCACCGGCGAGGCGATCAAGGACTACTTCGCGCGGATGAAGGACGGGCAGCTCGGCTCGATTCCCGCCGTGCTCGGCGTGATCGTGCTCGCCGTCCTGTTCAGCGCGCTGTCCGGCGACTTCTTCACCCTGCAGAACATCGCCAACCTGCTGGAGCAGGGCGCGGGCCAGACCATCATCGCGATGGGCATCGTGTTCGTGCTGCTGCTGGGCGAGATCGACCTGTCCGCGGGCACCGCTTCCGGCGTCTGCGCGTCGCTGATGGCGCTGCACTACGTCCACAATGGAAACTTGCTGGGTTCCATGGGAACCGGCGTCTTCATCACGTTCATCGCGGTGCTCGCGCTCGCGGTGGTGCTCGCGCTGCTGCAGAAGATCTGGGCCGGGGCGGCGGTTTCGCTGGTCGGCATCGTGGTGATCCTGGTCGGCGCGCCGGTCAACGCGTGGGTCGAAATGCTCATCGCGGTCTGCACCGGCACCGCGATCGGCTGCATCACCGGTTTCCTGGTGTCGAAGATCGGGATGCCGTCCTTCGTCGTCACGCTGGCGCTGTTCATCGTGTGGCAGGGCGTGATCCTGCAGTTCGTCGGCGAAGGCGGCACGCTGCCGATCAGCACGAGCGACACGCTCAACGCGGTCGCCAACGGCAACCTCTCGGTCGTCGGCAGCTGGGTGCTGTTCGTGGTCGCGGCGGGCGGATACGCGGTGCTCGCGCTCGGACAGCACTTCTCGCGGCTGAAGCGCGGGCTGGTGGTCCAGCCGACGCCGATCGTGCTGGCGAAGGTCGGCGTCATCGCGGTCGTCGCGGCGGTCGCGACCTACCTGCTCACCATCAACCGGGCGTCGAACGACCTCGTCGTGATCGCGGGCGTGCCGTACGTGGTGCCGATCGTCCTGGCGCTCCTGGTAGCGGGCACCTACGTGCTCAACCGCACCAAGTACGGCCGGCACCTGTACGCGGTGGGCGGCAACAAGGAAGCCGCGCGGCGGGCCGGCATCAACGTGCCGAAGCTGCGCACCAGCGTGTTCGTGATCAGCTCGTCGTTCGCGGCGATCGGCGCGATCGTGTACTCGTCGAAGGTCGGCTCCGTCAGCGGCCAGTCCGGCGGCCTGAACACGCTGCTGTTCGCCGTCGGAGCCGCGGTCATCGGCGGCACCTCGCTGTTCGGCGGCAAGGGCCGGATCATGGACGCGGTCATCGGCGGCGCGGTGCTGGCGATCGTGAACAACGGGCTCGGCCTGCTCCAGCAGAAGGCCGCGGTGGTCAACATCATCACCGGTCTGGTGCTTTTGCTGGCCGCGACCGTGGACGCGCTCTCGCGACGGCGGGCTGACGCATCGGCTCGCTGAGGGCTGATGGGAAGATGACGAGGTGAGCAGCCCGCCCGTCGCCCGCCCGGACGAGGTGCGCCGGCACAACCGCACGACCCTGTTGCGCCTGCTGCACGTCGGCGGGCCCAGTACGCGGGCTGCCCTGGCCACCGAACTGGGGCTGAACCGGAGCACCATCAAGACCCTCGTCGACGGCCTCGCCGAGGCGGGAGTGGTCGAGGAGAAAGTGCCGAGGCCGGGGCGAGGGGCGGGCCGCCCCTCGCTCCTGGTCCTGCCGCAGCCGCACGCCGCGGTCGTGCTCGCGGTCGACCTGCAGGTCGAGCACGTGGCGATCGCGCTCGTCGGGCTCGGCGGGCAGATTCTCGGGCGCAACAGCTGGAATCTGCATGCGCGGACGCGTACCGCGGACGAGGTCATCACGCACGTGATCGAGTCGACTCGGGTGCTGGCCGGAGACCTCGGCGTGGAGCCGGTGGCGGTCGGGGTGTCGGTGCCCGGCGTGGTGCGGCGGGCTGACGGGTTGGTGCACGAGGCGCCCAACCTGCGGTGGACCGATGTGGCGCTCGGGGACCGGTTGTCCGCGGTGTTGCGGGTTCCGGTGTTGGTGGCCAATGACGCCGAGTTGGGTGCCGTCGCTGAGCATCTGCGCGGCGCGGCTCGGGGGTCGTCGGATTCGGTCTACGTGTCCGCGGATGTCGGCGTCGGGGGCGGGGTGATTTCGCAGGGATCCTCGTTGCGCGGGGGCGCGGGGTACGTCGGCGAGATCGGGCATATGGCGATTCGGCCTGGCGGTCGGGCTTGCTATTGCGGGAGCCGGGGGTGCTGGGAGACCGAGATCGGCGAGGCGGAGTTGTGCCGGGCTCTGGGGCTGGCTGAGGACACGCCTCGGGGGGCGATTCTCGTTGAGCTGCGCGAGCTGGGGTCGGATGCTGTTTCGGCTGCTTCTCGGCTCGAGGAATATGCGGAGTGGCTCACGTTGGGATTGGTCAACGTGGTCAATCTGCTGGGGCCCGAGTTGGTGGTGTTGGGGGATTTGCTGACTGTGCTGCCGGAGTCGGTGATCCGGGCTATCGCTGAGGAGGTCCGGCGGAGGAGTTTGGTTTCCCGGGCTGTCGGGGGGACGCGGATTGTCAGTTCGGCGCTGGGAGCGGATGTGAAGTTGCTGGGGGCGGCTGAGGTGGCGTTCGAGGTGGTTCTGGATACGGTTTGAGGTCGGTTTGGCCAGGACGGGGGGTGACGCCGCGTAGGCGGGTGCGGGTGGGCACCCCGAAGCCTGATTGTGATGACGGGCGGCGGGTGCTTGTCAAGGCGGGAAAGATGCCTTGACAAGCACCCGCCGCCCGCATTTTGGCTTCGTATCGGGGTGCGGGGAGG
>NZ_PQIA01000166.1 GCF_003385235.1 Amycolatopsis circi
TCCTCGGGGTAGAGGTCAGGCATGTTCGACTCGCCTGTCGTGCGCTTCGGGCGGGGAAGGGCAGGTGCGCGGGCGCGCGGAGGACGGCCGGACGACCACGGACGTGATGCGCATCCGGCCGCGGCGGTCCTTGCCCCCTTCGGCGAACAGCCGAAGACCGGCGACCTCGGCTTCGGCCCCCGGCAGCGGGACCCTACCCAGTCGCTCGGCGAGCAGCCCGCCCACGGTCTCCACGTCGTGGTCTTCGAGGTCGATGCCGAACAGTTCGCCGAGGTCGTCGACGCCGAGCCGGGACGACACCCGGACCGAGCCGTCTTCCAGTTCCTCGACCTCGGGACGCTCGTCGGCGTCGGATTCGTCGGTGATCTCGCCGACGATCTCCTCGAGGATGTCCTCGATGGTAAGAAGGCCGGCGGTGCCGCCGTACTCGTCCACCGCGATCGCCATGTGGTTGTGCGTGCGCTGCATTTCCTTGAGCAGTTCGTCGAGCCGCTTGGAGTCGGGCACGAAGCTCGCCGGGTTCATCACCGCGTCGACGACCGTGCTCGGGCCGTCCGGGCCCATGTACTCGGACATCAGGTCTTTGATGTTGGCCACGCCGACGATGTCGTCCACCGAATCGTCGATCACCGGGACGCGGGTGAAACCGGTGCGCAGCGCGAGCGCGAGGGCCTGGCGCACGGTTTTGGTGCGCTCGATCCACACGATTTCGGTGCGCGGCACCATGACCTCGCGGGCGACGGTGTCCCCGAGTTCGAACACCGAGTGGATCATCTCGCGTTCGGAGTCCTCGACGACGCCGCGTTCCTGGGCGAGGTCGACCAGTTCGCGCAGTTCGACTTCGGAGGTGAACGGGCCCTCGCGGAAGCCGCGGCCGGGGGTGATCGCGTTGCCGAGCACGATCAGCAGCCGCGACAGCGGGCCGAGGACCGTGCCGAGGACGCGGACCGGCCCCGCGACGATCGTGCCGACGCGGTAGGGGTGCTGGCGGCCGATGGTGCGCGGGCCGACGCCGATGATGACGTAGCTGACCACGACCATCACGACCGCGGACACCAGGATCGCGAGCCACAGCCGGTCGAACCAGGCGACGAAGGACACGGTGACCAGCACCGTGGCGGTGAGTTCGCAGACGAGCCGCAGCAGGAGCAGCAGGTTGATGTGCCTGCGGCGCTCGGCGACGACCGCGGCGAGCTGGCGGGCTCCGACGCGGCCGCTGCGGACGAGGCCGTCGACCCGGGCTTGCGACACCGTGCCGACCGCGGCGTCCGCGGCGGCGAACACGCCCGCGAGCAGCACCAGCGTCACCGCGATGACGACCTGTGCCGGGGGGTTTCCCATCGTCGGAGCCTAGGGCGCTTCCCCGGGCTGCGGCGCGTCGAGCCCGGCGATGCCGAGCACGCGGTCGTCGACGTCGCGCTGCGCGTCGCGGGCCTGGTGCGCCGCGAGCGCGGCCTGGAACTCGCCGAGGATCCGCTTCTGCAGCCCGAACATCTCGCGTTCCTCGGCGGGCTCGGCGTGGTCGTAGCCGAGGAGGTGGAGGCAGCCGTGGACGGTGAGCAGGTGCAGTTCGTCGATCAGCCGGTGGCCCGCGGTTTTCGCCTGGTCTTTCGCGAAGGCAGGGCAGAGCACGATGTCGCCGAGCAGCGCGGGGGACGAGTCGGGCGCGTCGGGGCGGCGCGAGGAGTCGAGTTCGTCCATCGGGAAGGCCATCACGTCGGTGGGCCCGGGCAGGTCCATCCAGCGTTCGTGGAGGTCTTCCATCACCTCGAGGGTGACGCAGAGGATGGACAGCTCGGCGAGCGGGCTGACCTCCATTTTCTCGAGGGTGTAGCGCGCGGCGGAGACGATGGACGCCTCGTCGACGTCGACGCCGGATTCGTTGGCGATTTCGATGCTCATCGGCGGGTGCCCTTCCAGCCGCCGTTCTGCTGCTGTTGCGCGTCCTGCACGGCCTGCCACTTCTCGTACGCCTCGACGATGTCGCCGACCAGTTTGTGCCGGACGACGTCCTGGCTGGTGAGTTCGGCGAAGTGCAGGTCCTCGACGCCGCCGAGGATGTCGCGCACGACGCGGAGCCCGCTGCGCTGCCCGCCGGGGAGGTCGATCTGGGTGATGTCGCCGGTGACGACGATCTTCGCGCCGAATCCGAGGCGGGTGAGGAACATCTTCATCTGCTCGGGCGTGGTGTTCTGCGCCTCGTCGAGGATGATGAAGGCGTCATTCAGGGTGTTGTGAGTGACGAGATAGTCCTCGGTGACGTACAGCGAGTCCTCGGCTGCCACCTGGATGCACACTGCTTCTGCCCGGCCTGCCGGTTCGATGCTGTCGATGAACCGCATCGGACGACCGCCTCCGCCCGCCGCGCGGTAACGCTCCTGCTTGCGCGCGAGCCGGAACGGTTCGACGCCTTCGGGAAGGCGGATGTCGATGACGTACGCGTCATGCCGGTGCTCGACCGGCCGTCCCTTCGCCCACCCAGGTGCGCGACCAGCGGCGGCGCGGTTTCGGACATAGGCTGTGCCGCCGAGCGAACGCACCAGTTCGATCACGCCTTCCGCGAGGCGCGGCGAAGTCGTCGTGTACTGGATCCGGCAGGTTCGGCCCCGCTGCCCGACCGGCCCCCCGTCGGAATCCAGCAAGCCCTGCAGCACCGCGAGACGCACCGAAGCGGCGTTCCGGAGGTAAAGCTCAGGAACGAACTTGGTATGCGAACGGGTGCCGAGCAACCGCAGCGCTCGCAGCGCCGCGGTGACCGGGTTCTCCAGGGTGACGAGGTCGCCCGGCTGCCCGGCCCGGTTGAGCAGGTAGTCGACTCGGCTCTTGCGGGTGGTGAGTGTCCCGGGAAGGGCCGCTTCGAGCGCGAGAGCCAATTCGGGATCGTCGGTCGAGAAGGACGGAGTTGTCGAACCGGTGAGACACCCGTCCCCGAGCAGCAGGCCCAGCGCGTACGGATCCATCGGGACGGCACGTTCCGGGTGGCAGACAGGTGCGCTGAGCATCGGCAATTCATACCGGCGCGCGTGCGCCGCCCGAAGCTTGCCGATCATCTGCTTGGTCTCGAGCACTCGCCACGGCTTGCCGCGCCGCTTGTCCGACGCGGTCTTGACTGCCCACAAGTGCTCGCCGCAGCACAACGTGGACGAACCGTCCCCCGCGGTGACCCGGTAGATGTCCTTTTCACCTTGCGGGTAGACGCCGAGCACAGGGGTGGGCTCCCCGTTCGAGCCGATCACCAGGTCGCCTACTCGCAGTTCCCCGATGGGCCGGTACCCGTCCGGGGTCAGCACAGGCGTGGCCACCGGCTGAGCGCGACCGCGCATATAGGCCAGCGGTGCGATTTCGATCGTGCCGGCCTGCATGAGCCGCGGAATCGACTCCGGCTCGACCATGTCGTGCAGCGCGTCGTAGAGCGGCCGCAGGTACGGGTCGATCTTCTCGTTGAGCGTTCCCGGCAAGTACCCGAGCCGCTCGCCGGCCTCGACCGCAGGGCGGGTCAGCACGATCCGCGTAACCTGCTTGGCCTGCAACGCCTGCACGGCTTTCGCCATCGCCAGATACGTCTTGCCCGTACCAGCGGGCCCGATCCCGAAGACGATCGTGTGCTTGTCGATCGCGTCGACGTACCGCTTCTGGTTCAGCGTCTTGGGCCGAATGGTCTTGCCGCGCCGCGACACGATGTTGAGACTCAACACCTCCGCGGGCGAGGCGTCGCCGCTGGACAACATCCCCACAGTCCGCCGCACCGTGTCCGGCCCGACCTGCTGCCCACCACCGGCAAGCTGCACCAGCTCGGTAAACACCCGCTCCGCGAACGCCACATCAGCCGCGGCGCCAGTCAGCGTGACCTCGTTGCCGCGCACGTGCACGTCAGCGGCCAGCAGCTCTTCGGCCACCCGCAAATTCTCGTCCCGCGACCCCAGCAGGCTCAGCTGAGCCCCGTCCGGGATGGGGAATCGAACCTGTGCCGCCCCGGCAGCGGTTGCCTCGGCCGATACCCGATTGTCAGGTCGGGCGGCTCCACCCGTCTCAGTTCCGGCCACGTGGCCTCGGTCCTGCTTTCTGCGCACTTCGCAAGTCAAGGTACAGGGACCCTTGAATGCTACTTGCCCTGCTCCCTGCCCCGCAGCCCGGTTTCAGTGCACCCCGCCCTGCGGCCGCCCAAACAACCCCAACTGCTCCCCACCGAGCACGTGGGCATGCACATGAAACACAGTCTGCCCAGCATCAGCATCGGTATTGAACACAACCCGATACCCACTAGCGGAGACCCCCTCGATCTCCGCCACCTTGCGAGCCGTCAACAACACCCGGGACAACAACCCCGGATCCGCCTCGGCAAGCTCCCCGACATTCCGATACCGCTTCCGAGGCACCACGAGCACATGCACCCGCGCCTGCGGATTGATGTCCCGAAACGCAAACGTAGCGTCGTCCTGATACACGACGTCAGCCGGAATCTCCCCAGCAATAATCCGCTCGAACAACGTCTCCGCCCCACCCGCATCACTCATACGCCCACCCTACAAACAGCGAACACACCAAGGCGACCAACGCACGGAACTCCACCACCGCACGCACCCAACGCAACGGACGCACGGGAGGCAACCACCGCACCGTGGGGGTCCGGGGGCTCGGCCCCCCCGGGAGTAATGAGCGGAACCGCGGCGGCGAAGGATCGCCGCCAGGCGATACGAAGACGCCGCGGCGCGGTGGAGCCTGGGGGTCGCTCCACCGCCGCCGCGGCTCCGCCGGACCGAGGGGGGAGGTGCCCGGCGGGGTTCTGGTTCGTACTCAAGAGTAATGCCCGCCTGCGGGCGGGCTGAAACCCTCGTGTTTCGCGCGTTGCGAAGCAGAGTAGCCGCCGGGGGTGCGGCGCGCCATCACCTGGTGCGGATGTTCAGGGGTTCTGCCGGGTTTTCCGGGTTCGGGTCAGTGCCAGCGGCCGGTGAGGACGCCGAGCGCGCCCAATGCCACGGCCGCCGCGGTGGACGTGCGGAGAACCGTCGGGCCGAGCCGGACCGTGGTGGCTCCGGCCTCTTCGAGGGCCGCGAGTTCGTCGTCGGTGATGCCGCCCTCGGGTCCCACGACGAGGAGGATGTCGCCTCCGTCGGGCAGGTCGAGGTCAGTAAGCCTGCTGGTGACGCCGGATTCGAGGACGAGCGTCGCGGACATCGTGGCGGCCAGTTGCGCGAGTTCGCGCGTGCCGACCGGTTCGGCGACGGCGGGCACGTGGGCGCGGCGGGCTTGTTTCGCGGCGGAGCGGGCGGTCGCGCGCCAGCGGGCGAGTGCTTTCTCGCCGCGGGGTCCGTCGTCCCAGCGGGCGACGCTGCGGGCGGCGCGCCAGGGCACGATCGCGTCGGCGCCGGCTTCGGTGGCCAGTTCGACGGCCAGTTCCCCGCGGTCGCCTTTGGCGAGCGCCTGGGCGACGTGGACGCGCAGCGCGGGCGGTTCCTCTTGCCAGCGCTCGAGGACCGTGAGGGTGACCGTCGCCGCACGGCCGGCTTCGACGGCGTCCACGGCGCAGCGGGCCATCGCGCCGGCGCCGTCGGAGAGCACGAGCTGCTCCCCCACGCGCAGCCGGCGGACGGTGGCCGCGTGCCGGGCTTCCTCGCCGTCGAGCAGCGCCCGGCCTTCGGCGGGCACTGCCGGGGCGAGGAAGACCGGCAGGGTGGTGTCGGGCACCGTCAGCGGTTCTTCGCGCGCAGCTTGGAGAACAGGCCGCCGTGCTTGCTGCCGTTGGCGGCGAGGGTCGGGACTTCTTCGCCGCGCTGCTGGGCCAGGTCGACGAGCAGGTCTCGCTGGGCCTCGTCGAGCTTGGTGGGTACCACGACGTCGATGTGGACGTGCAGGTCGCCGCGGCCGTCGACGCGGCCGGACGAGCGCAGCCGCGGCATGCCCTTGCCGGTGAGCACCAGTTCGGTGCTGGGCTGGGTGCCGGCTTCGATGTCGAGTTCGTAGTCGCCGTCGACCAGCGTGGTGATCGGGACCGTCGCGCCGAGCGCCGCGGTGGTCATCGGGATCCGGAAGTTGCAGTGCAGGTCGTTGCCCTCGCGGACGAACACCTCGTGCGGGGCCTCGTCGATCTCGACGTAGAGGTCGCCCGCCGGGCCGCCGCCGGGGCCGACCTCGCCCTGGCCGGACAGCCGGATCCGCATGCCGTCGCCGACGCCGGGCGGGATCTTCGCGGTGACGCCGCGCCGCGACCGGATCCGGCCGTCGCCGCCGCACTGGCGGCACGGGTCGGGGATGACCTCGCCGAAGCCGCGGCACACCGGGCACGGGCGCGCGGTGACGACCTGGCCGAGGAACGACCGCTGGACGGACTGGACCTCGCCGGCCCCGCCGCAGGTGTCGCAGGTCTTGGTGCTGGTGCCCTCGGCGGTTCCCGCGCCGCGGCACAGGTCGCAGACGATCGCGGTGTCGACGGTGATCTCGCGGTCGACGCCGGTCGCGCACTCCTCGAGGGTGAGGCCGAGCCGGATCAGCGCGTCGGAGCCGGGCTGCACGCGGCTGCGCGGCCCCCGTCCCCGACCGCCGCCTCCGCCGGCGGCGCCGAAGAACGCGTCCATGATGTCGCCGAGCCCGCCGAAGCCCGCGAACGGATCGCCGCCGCCTCCGCCGCGGCCGCCCCCGTCCATCGGGTCGCCGCCGAGGTCGACGATCTTGCGCTTCTGCGGATCGGAGAGCACCTCGTACGCGGTGGTCACCTCGCCGAAGCGGTGCTGGGCGTCCTCCGACGGGTTCACGTCGGGGTGCAGTTCACGGGCCAGCTTGCGGTACGCGCGCTTGATCTCCTGATCGCTCGCGTTCTTGGCCACCCCGAGGATCCCGTAGTAGTCCCTCGCCACGTTGCTCTGCCTTCTCCTTCGTCTTCCGCCCCCGCCGCCGGTCAGCGGCCGGACAGGATCTGCCCCACGTAGTTGGCGACCGCGCGGACCGCCGCGATCGTGCCGGGGTAGTCCATCCTGGTCGGCCCGACGACGCCCATTCCCCCGAGCAGCATGTCGTCCCGGCCGTAGCCGATGGACACGACCGAGGTGCTGCGCATCTGCTCGTCTTCATTTTCCTCACCGATGAGCACGGTGACCGCACCGGGGTTGCGGGCCGCCGCGAGCAGCTTCAGCACCACCACCTGTTCCTCGAGCGCTTCGAGCACCTGGCGCAGCGAACCGGGGAAGTCCGCGACGTTGCGGGTGAGGTTGCCGGTGCCGCCGAGCACGATCCGCTCTTCCGGGTGCTCGACCAGCGATTCGACCAGCATGGTGCAGATCCGGGTGAGGTGGTCGCGCAGGTCCGCCGGAGCGGCCTCGGGCAGCTCGGCCACGTTCGCCGCGGCGTCGGCGAGGCGCCGCCCGGCGAGCGCGCCGTTGAGCACGGTGCGCAGCCGCAGCACGGTCTCCTCGGTGACCACGTCGCCGAGGTCGACGGTGCGCTGGTCGACGCGGCCGGAGTCGGTGATCAGCACCAGCATCAGCCGCGCGGGCGTGAGCGGGACCACTTCGAGGTGGCGCGCCACGGTGTTGGTCAGCATCGGGTACTGCACCACCGCGACCTGGCGGGTGAGCTGCGCGAGCAGCCGGACCGACCGGCGCAGCACGTCGTCGAGGTCGGTGCCGGAGTCGAGGAAGCTGGTGATCGCGCGCCGCTCGGCGCTCGACAGCGGCTTGACCTCCGACAGCCGGTCGACGAACAGCCGGTACCCCTTGTCGGTGGGGATCCGCCCGGCGCTGGTGTGCGGCTGGGCGATGTACCCCTCTTCCTCCAGGGCGGCCATGTCGTTGCGCACGGTGGCACTGGAAACGCCGAGGTTGTGCCGCTCGACGATCGACTTCGACCCGACCGGCTCCTGGTTCGAGACGTAGTCGGCGACGATCGCGCGCAGCACCTCGAAGCGTCGCTCGTCCGTGTTCGCCACCGGCACCTCCTTCGCGGTCCTCCTGGTACTCACAACGAGTTTACGGACCCGGCAGTGCCCGGCGCCCCCTCCGGTCCGGACCGCCCCGGGTAAAAGGCAGGCAAACAATTTTTAATCGCGACGAACCGGGCAACTGGGATCTTCGCTTGCACCGGGAACCGGAACCCGGTTTTCTGCCTCAGAAAGACTGTGAACCACTCGACCCGAAAGCAGTGGCCGACATGAACGCACTTTCTCCCGAAATCGCCGAAATCCGGCAGCGGGCCGCCGAGGCGCAGGAGCGGCTGAAGCACGTGTCGGCGACCGCGACGAGCCAGGACGGCGCGGTCACCGCGACTGTCAACACTGCCGGTGCGCTGCAGGAACTCCAGTTCGGCTCCCGCGCGGACGAGATGCCGCGCGCCGCGCTCGCCGCCGCCGTGCTGGCCACCGCACGGCGCGCCCAGGCCCAGGCGGCGCAGCAGCTGACCGCGATCATGGCTCCGGTGATCGGCGAGCACAGCGACGCGATGAAATTCCTCGAAGAACAGATCCCGGAACCGGAAGTTCCGGAGGAACCGGCCCCGCCTTCGACGCCGCAGCCGCAATTCTTCGACGCGCAGGACGATTCCGCCGCACCGCCGCCCGTCCGGCCCGCGGCCCCGCCCGCACCGCCAGCCCGGCCCGCTCGCCCGGCGGCTGACCCGACCGATGACGACGACTACTACAGCGGCGGCTCGTTCCTGGGGAGGAACTGATGGCAGACGGATCGAAAGTCGACCTTCCGGCGCTGCGCGAGCACAAGGGCGAGGTCGAGAACATCGCGGCCGGCGTGCACACCGCGGCGCAGGCGACCGAGTCCGGCCAGTCGTTCGGCGACGACGCGTTCGGCCTCGTCGGCCAGGTCTTCGCGATGCCGCTGCAGATCTGGATGTCGATCGCGACCTCGTTCGTCAAGGACGTGGCGGACACGGCCGACGACATCGCCGATCGCCTGCAGCAGGCTCACGATCACTACGACAACCACGAGAAGCAGACCGTCGGCCACATCAACGGCCTCGGCAAGGAGCTGCCGGAATGACCGAGACGCAGGAAAACCCGCTGGTAGCGAAGTCGGAGTCGCCGAGCGGCCTGACCACGAACATGGGGTCCTCCTCGAACGAGCTGGACAACCTCAACGCCCAGACCTCCGGCTCCGGCATGCTCAACGACGTCGCGGCGACGCTCACCGACGCCCGGCACGGCGACTGGGGCAACTTCGGCGTCGACGTCGCCACCGACGGCCTCGACCTGCTCGGCGCGGCGATGGACCCGCTCGGCACGCTGGCCAGCGCCGGCGTCGGCTGGCTGATCGAGCACATCAGCTTCCTCAAGGAAGGTCTCGACCAGCTCGCGGGCAACCCGGAGGCCGTCACCGCCAAGGCAGTGACCTGGTCGAACATCTCGAAGCAGCTCAACGAGAGCGCGGACCAGTACGAGCAGGCCGCGGGCAAGGTCTCCCCGAGCTTCCAGGGCCAGGGCGGGGAGGCGTACCAGAAGACCGCGAAGGGCTACGCGGACACTCTCCGGGGCGCGGCCGGGCACGCGAGCAGCGCGTCCACCGGGATGAACATCGCCGCCGCCCTGGTCGGCACGGAGCGCGGGCTCATTCGCGACATGATCTCGTCGTTCGTGGGCGAACTGATCATCAAGGGCATCGCCGCGCTGGCGTCGTCGTGGTGCACCTTCGGCGGGACAGTGGCCGCGTTCATCGCCGACACCGTCGTCGAGGGCGGGATCCTGGCGGAGAAGATCGGCACCCGGATCGCGAAGGTCGTGGAGAAGCTGGACAAGCTCGCGGAGAGCGCGGGCAAGTCGAAGGCCGCGATCGAGCAGGCGGCGAACGCGCTGCGCAAGGTCGGCAAGGCCGCGGGCAAAGTGACCGACAAGAGCGTCGACATCGCTGCCGGGCTCGAGAAGAAGGCCGGCGACCTCAAGCAGGCAGGCAAGGCCGAGAGCGCCGCGGACAAGGCCGAACGCTGGACCGACAACGCCAAAAAGAAGGTGCCCGGGCGCGAACATTTCGAACACGCCGGCGATACCTACTCCGAGGACGGGCGCGGCGTGCTGAACCAGAAGAAGTGGCGCGAAGGCGACGGAGCCCCGGCGTTGACCACCGCCGACATCGCCGGAGTCGGAGCGGAAGCCAGGCGGCAGGAGAACGAGCAGTACGACCGGTACGCCGAAGGCTCCGAGGCCTACAAAAAGGAGCACGAGAAGGCCGAGGGCGGCTCCGGCGGCGGCGAAGGCGGCACGGGAGAGTGAGCAGCGAAACCGTGCAGGCAGCCGCCGATCAGGCCAACCGGGAAGGCAGGCTGCATCCGTCCCAGCGGACAATGGTCCTGAACGCGGGCTTCTCGATGGCGGTCGTGTGGATCATCCTGTTCGTGGCCGCCGCGGTCATGGCACCGATCGGCATCGGAGTGAGCAGCGACGAAGTGCGGGGCTTGAACGAATTGCACACCGACGCCGGTTTGCCGCCGGTGTCGTACTGGTCGCTGAACTGGCAGGTGTATCTCCTGACGGTGTTCTTCCTGGTGCTCGCGGTGTTCCCCGGGCGACTTATCTGGCGGCGGCTGGCGGAAGTGCGCAGCGGCAAGCTCGACGTAGTCCCCGGTTGGACGTACGACTATGGCCACGTGCACAAGGCACCGTCCGGCGGACAGCACGCGATGTACATGTACGAGGTCACCGAGCGGATGACGTTCACCTATTTCGTCGTGCAGGGGAAGTCCCACCGGCTCGATTACGACATGCGGCAGCGGGTGCTCGGCAGCCGCACCAACGCCGCGATCCTCACTCCGCGCAGCAAAATCCTGGTCAACGTGGTCGCGGCGTGACCGCGAAGGCCGATCCCGGCGAGGTCGCCGCCGCCAACCTCGCCGGGAGGACGCATCCGAGCCAGCGCGGCGAGGCGCTCGGCTGCCTCTTCCGGGCAGTCTGGGGGTTCGTCGCGATCGAGGTGGCGATCTCGATCGTCGCGGTGGTCAAGTCGGGCTTCACCACGTCCGCGTTGTGGGCGGTGGGGGTCACCGTTGTCATCCTCGTGCTGGCGATCCGGTTCAGCCTGCGGGAGATCGCCGACTTCCGCGCGCCGCTGACAGTCCTTCCCGGGCCGGCGCACGATTTCGGCGCCGGCCCGATCACCGACGGCTATCCGGTCGGGTTCAAGCACACCCCGCGAGGGCCGGGCACCACTGAAAAATGGCAGCTCCGCGTGGGCGGCCGCACCCACACCGTCAGTCCGGGCCGCGGGAAGCGGCTGGCCGCCGAGCGGGTCATCGCGGTGTGCCTGTTCGGGAACAGCGGCACGGTGGCGAGCATCGTCGGCGAGAACGGCGTGTGGTGAACCCGGGTCAGGAGTTCTTCGGGAACCCCAAGTTCACCCCCGCGTGCGAGGTGTCCGGCCAACGGGACGTCACCACCTTCGTCCGCGTGAAGAAGTGGAATCCCTCCGGCCCGTACGCGTGCGTGTCGCCGAACAGGGAGTCTTTCCAGCCGCCGAAGGAGTAGTAGCCGACCGGCACCGGGATGGGCACGTTGACGCCCACCATGCCCACTTCGACCTCGTTCTGGAAGCGCCGCGCCGCCCGTCCGTCGCCGGTGAAGATGGCGGTTCCGTTGCCGTACGGGTTGGCGTTGATGAGCGCGAGCGCGTCGTCGAAGCTCGTCGTTCGCGCGACGGACAGCACTGGTCCGAAGATTTCGTCGGTGTACACCGCCATGCTGGGCGTGACGCGGTCGAAAAGCGTGGGGCCAAGCCAGAATCCGTCGTCCGAGCCGTCTGCTTCCACGCCCCGGCCGTCCATCACCAGTTCCGCGCCTTCGGCTACCCCGGTGTCCACATAGGACGAAACGCGCTCGTGGTGTGCCCTGGTGACCAGCGGTCCCATCTCCGACGACGGTTTGCGTCCGTCGCCGACGCGCAGTTTTCGCATCCGGTCAACGATTTTGGCCACCAGTTCGTCCGCGATCGGCTCGACGGCGACCACCACTGACACCGCCATGCACCGCTCCCCCGCCGAGCCGAAACCGGCGGACACGGCGGCGTCCGCGGCCAGGTCGAGGTCGGCGTCCGGCAGCACGATCATGTGGTTCTTCGCCCCGCCGAGCGCCTGCACGCGTTTTCCGTGGCTGGTGCCGGTTTCGTAGACGTAGCGCGCGATCGGAGTGGAGCCGACGAAGGAGATCGCCTTGACGTCCGGATGCGCGAGCAGTCCGTCGACCGCCACTTTGTCGCCCTGCAGCACGTTGAACGCGCCGGACGGCAGGCCCGCTTCGGCGAGCAGTTCGGCGATGAACAGCGCGGCGGACGGGTCTTTCTCGCTCGGCTTGAGCACGACGGTGTTGCCGCACGCCAGCGCGTTCGGCACGAACCAAAGCGGCACCATCGCGGGGAAGTTGAACGGCGAGATCACGCCGACCACCCCGAGCGGCTGCGCGATCGAGTAGACGTCGACGCCGGTGGAGGCGTTCTCGCTGAACCCGCCCTTGAGCATTTGCGCCGCGCCGCATGCGTACTCGACGTTCTCGATCGCGCGCGCGACCTCGCCCGCCGCGTCCGATTCGACCTTGCCGTGCTCGCTTGTCACGATCTTCGCCAGTTCGTGTTTGCGCGCCTGGAGCAACTCGCGGAAGGCGAACAACACGCGCGTGCGCCCGGCGAGCGACGTGCCCCGCCAGCCCGGCAACGCTGCGGTCGCCGCGGCCACGGCTTGCTCCACCTCGCCCGGTCCGGCGAAGTCCACCTGCGCGCTGACCTGGCCGGTCGCCGGGTCGTACACGTCGCCGGTGCGTCCGGTGCCGACGACCGGCTTGCCGTCGATCCAATGGCTGATGCGGTCGGTCACGACGTCCGCTCCTTCCGGTCGGGTGCCCACGAGTCTCCGGGCGAAGCGCCCGGGTCCGCCATCGACAACGTGTACGGACTACCCCTCTCCGCCGTACAGTCTGTGCCCTGCCAGCCAGCAAGGGAGACCGATGTACCCGACCGTCGCCGAGGCGCTCGCGTTGCCGGTGCTGCGTCAGGGCTGTCCGCGCGTGGTCGCGGGCAGCACGGGCCTCGAACGGCGGGTGCGCTGGGCGCACGCGGCCGAGGTCGCCGACATCGCGCACCTGCTGCGCGGCGGAGAACTCGTGCTCACCACCGGCGTCGCGCTCCCCGATGACGACGCGACGCTGACCCGGTACGTCGCCGACCTCGCCGAAGTGGGCGTCGCGGGCCTGGTGGTCGAGCTGGTGCGGCACTGGAACGACCGGCTGCCGCGCGCCCTCGTCACCGCGGCCGAGCAGCGTGGATTGCCGCTGGTGACGCTGTCGCGCGAGACGCGCTATGTCGCGGTGACCGAGGCAGTGAACGGCATGATCGTGGACGCGCAGCTCGCCGAGCTTCGGGCGGCGGAGCGGGTGCATGAAACGTTCACGTCGCTGACTGTCGCCGGTGCCGAGCCTGCTGCGGTGTTGGCCGAGGTGGCGCGGTTGACCGAACAGCCGGTCGTGCTGGAGACGCTGGAACACGAAGTCCTCGCCTACGACACGGCGGGCACAGATCCGGGTGAACTGCTGATCGGCTGGCCGGCGCGGTCGCGGGTGGTGCAGGTCGGCGAGCGCACCGGCTACCACTCGGCGGCGGGCTGGCTGGTCACCGTGGTCGGCGCGCGCGGACACGACTGGGGACGGCTCGTCCTGGTGTGCGCCGAACCGCCGCCGCACCGGTACCAGGTGGTCGCCGAACGAGCCGCGTCTGCGCTCGCGGTGCACCGCCTCGTTGCGCGTGACTCCGACACCCTCGAACGGCAAGCGCACCGCGCGGTCTTGACCGAACTGCTGAATTCGCCCGCACCGACCGCAGAAATCCTCGCGCGCTCTTCCGCGCTCGCCGTGCCGCTGACCGGACGACAGTTGGTCGGCCTCGCAGTACGGCCGCGCATCACCGCGACGACGCGACAGACGCTGTCTACGCCACCGCTGTTGCGCGAACTGGCCGAAGCGACCGCACTCGCGACGCGCCGGGCGAAGGTGTCCGCGCTGGTGTCGACGGACGAGACGGCCGTACGCGCGCTTCTTGCGCTCTCGCCGGAAGCTAACGCCGACGCCGTGCTTCAGCGCCTAGCCGCCGACATCCACGACGCGCGCGCCTCCGCCCCCGCCGCTCTCGGCGTAGGCACGACTGTCACGGGAGCCGCTGAGGCACAACGCACTTTGGTCGAAGCCGCGCATGTCGCTGCCGCCGCCCTCGACGAGGACGACGGCCAACTGTTGCACCGTCTCAAGGATGTTCGGCTTCGCGGCCTGCTGCACCTTCTCGCCGACGACGAGCGCGTACACGCCTTCGCCGCGCGAGAGTTGGGCCCGCTCTTAGAACGCGACGCCGCCTCCGGCAGTCGACTAGTTCCGGCACTGCGGCACTACTGCGCGCACGGCGGCAACAAGTCCGCCGCAGCCGTCGCCGCCCACACCTCGCGGACGGCGTACTACCAGCAACTCGCCCGCATCGAACAGGTGCTGGGAGTGCGACTGGAAGATCCGGAGTCGATGCTGTCGCTGTACGTGGCATTACTCGCGCACGACCTCGGCGCCGCCACCCGTCCGAGCGAGGAAAGCCTACCCGGACGAGGAGCACAGTGATCGGGTCCGGCGAGCCGATATCCCTCGTATGGTGTTCTCTTCCTTCGCTCCGGTCGCCGCTGCGCTGATCGGACTCGGCGGCGTGGCCGCGCCGCACGTCCCGGAGTCCGTGCTGCAGGTGACCGTGCACGAGACTTCCGGGCGCGTCACGAGCGCGTCCCTGACCTGCGACCCCACCGGCGGCACGCACCGCCACCGCGACACCGCCTGCGCGACCCTCACCGCGGTCGACGGCGATTTCGCCCGGATCGCCCCGCATCGGCAGAAATGCACGATGATCTACTCCCCCGTGGACGTCACGGCACTGGGCAGCTGGCGGGGCACGCCGGTGACCTACCGGGCGACGTACCCGAACAAGTGCGCGGCGGACAGCCAGTCGAACGGGGTGTTCGCGCTTTAGGCCGCGGCTTCCCCCGCCTCTCGGTCCGGCGAGCGCGAACGGCGGACGCCGCCGCGCCACCGGGCCGCTTCCCGCCGACCGAGTCGGAATCGGTTGCCGCACCGGATAATTCGATACGGAGCCGCCGCGATCCTGCGTAGGCTGCGCCGTCGTGATGACCCCGACGACGTTCCGCGAGCTGTACCACGTTGTGCGCGAACACCCCGGCCCGGCGTTGTTCACCGACGTGCTTTCCCCGTGGCTCGACGAGCACGCGGCCGCCGCGCGCGAGTTGCTCGCGCCGCTGGCGGTCTGCGGAGAATGGCAGCGGACGGAATACGTCTGGGGCGACCTGCTCGAGCAAGCGTACGCGCTCAGCCGGATCAGCGATCTCCTGTTGCTGGGCTTCCAGCCCGGCCTTCCGGCCGGAACCACAACGCCTTGGGCGCACCAATTGCACCTGCCCGAGCACGACGTGCGCGTCACCGCGGAGGAGTACTTCGGCTTTCTCTCCGCGCTGGGCCTGCGGCGGGTGGAAGTCGCGCGGTTCGATCCGTTCTTCCACGAGATCGCGGCCGTCGAGCAGAGCGATGATCCGGACGCGCCGATCGAGATCGTCGCCGAACGGTGGCCGTGCCTGATGTTCGGCGAGTTGCTGTTCGGCCGCGCAGGTGTCGCCGTGCGGGCCGGGGAACGCCGCGCGACAGCCGGGATCGCGGACCGGTCGATGCTGGAGGATACGTTCCTCCGCCGCCATCGGCCGACCAACGACGGATCGCTCGGCTGGGGGCACAATTCGCAATGGAGGACGGCTTTCCGCCGCGACTACCTGACCGCGGACGACTACCGGTTCAACGTCGACGCGAACGTCGACATCGACGAGGAAAGCCCGTTCAGCGATGTGGAGCTGACCCCGGCGGAGCGCCGCGACCTGGTGCGCCATCGCTGCGCGGTGATCCGCTCCGAGCACCTCCCGGAGGACGAAAACCCGGTGCTCGACTGGCGGCTGACCGTGCCGCGGGAGTGAAGCCCGGCGCGGGCCCCGTCATGCGCACGGGGCCTGCGCCCGGACGATCTCCCGGGCCCGGGAACGGCTCAAGTTCCAGGCAGGCCAAGCGTCGTCGGCGAGAGACCCGGCGATCGGGCGCAGCAGGCAGGCCGCGTCGGGGCGGCGCTGCGCCACCACCGGGGCCACATCCGCGGAGAACCGGCTCAGATAGCGGACATCCAGCGGCTTGCCGTGCACCGCCCGGTCCAGGTTGGCGTCGGCGATCAAGGCTTCCGGGTTCGCCGCGGCCAGTCCCAGCAGTGCCAGTGCCCCGGTCGCGATCGCCGCGCGGGGCAGCCAGGCGGCGCGGAGCGTGCCCAGCGTCGCGACCGTCAGCAGGAAGACCACGCCCAGCCAGATCTCGCACACCTCGACCACCAGGCGCAGCACGGTGAACCCGTAAGCCTCCTGGTAAGTCCACATGCGACTCAACGCCGACAGCACCAGCACCAGGCTCAGCACCGCCAAGGCGCCGAGCAGCGCACGCAACAGGATCCGGTCGGCGCGGCTGGTTTTCGGGGCCCAGCGCAGTGCCGCGGCGATGATGCCGAGCGTCAGGACCGTGCAAGCGCAGAGCTGCCAGAACCCGCCGCGGGCGTAGTCCGCCGAGGTGAGGCCGTCGGTGCGGAGGACGTAGCCCGTGCCGCCGAAAAGGGCTACCGCCTGTACCAGGACGTAGACGGTGAACAGGAACGCGAGCGTTGCCAACGCCGCCGTCCACAGTAGCCGGTCGCCCATCGTGGACGTCCGGTTTTCCCGCTCCGGCAAGGGATCCGCGGAGATCAGAAAGGCACCGGCAGTGCCGCCGAAGGTCACGGCGAACACCAACGCCCACTGGAAGGCCGAATCAGGGCGCACGGTCGGGACGAGGTCGCCGACGAAGTGCGCGAAGTTCGCGTCCGCGCTGATCAGCAGCGGGAGGAACACGACCACCACCAGCGCGGACACCAGCACCGCCGCGAAAACCCGCGTCTGACTCCGTCCTGAACGCCGGGCGCGGCGAAGGACCCACGGCACCGCGCGGAAGGCTTCGAGGGGAATCGCGAGGGCGTCGTAGGTGGTGCCGTGCACGGTCCGCCGACCGACCACCGCGAGCGACGCCGCGACTCCCGCCGCCAGCACGCACAGCACGAACAACCAGTCCGCCGCCCGCACCGCTCCGACGCCCAGCAACGCGATCGCCAGCACTCCCCATCCCGCGCGACGCCACCGCAGGCCCGGTCCCACCCGCACGACCAGCACCGCGATGCCCGCCAGCGCCGCCGACACCACCCATCCGATCCCGGGCCGGTCGACCGGCACCAGCACCGCGGCGACCACCGCGACCGCGACTGCCGCCAGCCTCGCCCCGCCCGGCACCGCCGCCTCGGCCCGGGCGAACAACGGACGCGGTCCCGAAGGCCGCTGGTCGATCAGCACAATCCCCGGCGGAACGGCGTGTGCGGGCCGGACTTCGACGTGTTCGGACATGAAACTCCTCTTCGCATTAGCAAACACCGAACGGAATTCCGCTCCCCAGAAAGCGAAATGAGCAAGTGCTGGAGTGCTTCAGCGGAGGCGCGTGGCCCAGTCGACCGCCGCGATCAACCACCGACCTCAGCGGGCACCCGACCAGCCGCTGTTTCCCCGATCATCGCGGCCCCGGCAGCGCATCCGCAGCGCCGAGACCGCCTCTTATACACATATCCGAGCCACCGAAACCGAGGCTGTACTCGCATGCCGTCTTCTGCTTGAAAAAAAAAAAACAA
>NZ_PQIA01000169.1 GCF_003385235.1 Amycolatopsis circi
GCCAGACTGCCATCCACGCAGAGACCACGCAACCAAACCGCAGCCGACGCACCAACACTCGAGGCACCCAGCCCCTCCCCCGCACCCCGATACGAAGCGTCCCTGCGGTCTGGGGGTGCTTGTCAAGGCATCTTTCCCGCCTTGACAAGCACCCCCAGACCGTCAGCACAATCAAGCTTCGGGGTGCCCCACGCAACCAACGGGCGCAATGTCGCCGCCAGGCGACGAGCCCCCCACGAAAGCCGAACCCTCAAGCATCAAAATCAACAGTAACCCGCTCAGAAACCGGATGAGACTGACAAGTCAGCACAAACCCAGCCTCCACCTCAGCCTTCTCCAGCGCAAAATTCCGCCGCATATCAACGGCCCCCTCAGTCACCCGCGCCCGGCAAGTCCCACAAACCCCACCCTTGCAAGCAAAAGGCAAGTCGGGCCGAAACCGCTGCGCCCCATCCAACACAGACGATTCCCGAGGCAGACTCATCGTCGTGGAACGACCGTCAAGAACGAGGGTCACCTCAGACGAAGCACCAACAACAGCAGGATCAACATGCTTAACCGGCTCCGGCGGCACATCGTCCACATAGAACAGTTCCTGATGAACCCGCTCCCCCGGAACCCCCAGCGAACCAAGAAGATCCTGCGCCGAGGTCACCATCCCAAACGGCCCACACAGCCAAAAATGGTCAACATCCTCCACCGGCACAATCGACCCGAACAACGCACTCAGCTTGTCCGCGTCCAACCGCCCAGTGAACAACTCAGCCTCACGAGGCTCCCGAGACAGCACATGCACCAGTTCCAACCGCGCCGGATACCGGTCCTTCAAATCAGCCAGATCATCAGCGAACATCACCGTGTCAGTACGCCGATTCCCATACAGCACAGTCACCGAAGCATCCGGCGTGGCCAGCAGCGAGGCCGCGATCGACAACACCGGTGTAATCCCAGACCCAGCAGCGATCAGCACATGATGCCCACCAGCGGCAAGGTCCGGAGTAAACGACCCAGTAGGCGCGGAAACCTCAACCGTGTCCCCAGGACGAACCTCATTGACCAGCCAAGACGAAAACACCCCGTCCGGCACCAACCGAACCCCGACCCGAGGCCGCTCCCCTGCCGCCGCACAGATCGAATAAGACCGCCGCTCATCGCGACCGTCCACCATCCGCCGCAAGGTAAGCGACTGCCCAGGCGCGAAGGCGTAGGTTTCGGCGAGTTCGGAAGGCACGTCAAACGTGACGGCCACAGCGTCATCGCAAAGCCGCTCGACATCAGCCACCCGCAACGGATGGAACCCGGTACGACGGGAAACGGTGGCAGTCACTCAAATCTCCTTGACGTGTTCGAACGGCTCCCAGCAAGACCGGCACCGCCGCAACGCTTTGCACGCAGTCGCACTGAACCGGGACTGCTCCTCCGTATCCGAAGACCCGCAATGCGGACAAGCCACCCGCCGCACAGAAGGCCCGAGCGACAACGGAATCGGCCCGGCAGCCCGCCTAGGCGCGGTGCCCGGCGGTGCGATCCCAGCCTCGGCAAGCTTCCGCCGCCCGTCCTCACTGATCCAATCCGAAGTCCAAGCCGGTTCCAGCACAGTGCGAATGTCGATCTCGGTATACCCAGCACCACGCAACGCGTGCTCGAGGTCGTCCCGCATAGTGTCCATCGCCGGACAACCGGTATACGTCGGCGTAATCGAAACCGTAACCCGACCGTCCTTTTCGGACACTTCGCGCAACACACCGAGATCCGCGAGCGTCAGCATCGGCAACTCGGGATCAGTGACCGTGGCAGCCACCGCGACCGCGGTCACCACGACGCCCCAGGCATAGCCCGAGCCACACTCTGCAACTCGGCCAGAAGAAAGCCCATCTGTTCAGTGTGGACACCGTCGCGGCCAGTACGACCGGAAACCCCAGCAATGGCACCGGTCTCCGGCCGTTCCAAGGTCCCCGCAGCCAACGCCTGGTCCACAACAGCGTCGAACTCCGGCCGCAACGAAGCAGCATCCACCAGCTCAACCGGATGCGTCGAGAACAACTCCTCGACATACGGCCACACCGCAGCCAGCCCCTCAGCCATCCGCTCGTGCGACAACGGGGTGCCATCACCCAACCGCACCAACCACTGCGCAGCATAATCCCGGTGGTAGGCCAATTCCTTCACACCCTTGGCCGCGATCGCCGCCAGCACCGGGTCCACACTGGACTCCAACTGCTGGAACAAGGCGAGCCGCCAAGTGGAGAACACGAACAGCTGCGCGATCAAATGCCCGAAGTGCCCGCCGCCCAGCTCAGCCAACCGCACGTTCCGGTACTCGTTCTCCGCCCGCAAGAACGCGAACGTGTCCTCAGACCGATCGGTACCATCCGCCTTGCCGGACCGAGCCAGCAGCAACCGCGCCTGGCCGAGCAGATCGAGGCCGATGTTCGCGATCGCGACCTCGTCCTCCAGCTCCGGCGCGTTGCTGACCCACTCCTGCAACCGGTGCGAGAAGATCAACGCGTCGTCGCCCAGCATCAGGCAGTACGCGGCCAGCTGCGCACCGTCCACTCCGGACGGCACCGAAGTGTCCACCCCGGACAGCGGGTCGGCGAATCCAGTGCCGAAAGCCCACCGAGCGTCGTTGTCTTCGGTGATGGCTTCATAGACATTGTCGAAAGACATCCCAGACCTCACATGTGGGGAACGTTGTCGGGAATGTCGTAGAACGTCGGGTGCCGGTACACCTTGTCCCCGCTGGGCGCGAAGAACGGGTCCTTCTCGTCCGGCGACGACGCGGTGATGTCCGAGGCGCGAACGACCCAGATCGACACACCTTCGTTGCGACGCGTGTAGAGATCGCGCGCGTGGTGCAGCGCCATCTCGTCGTCCGCCGCGTGCAGCGAACCCACGTGCACGTGGTTCAGGCCCCGCTTCCCGCGGACGAACACCTCGTACAACGGCCAGTCATGCTTCATGCCGAAACCTCTTTCTGTGCCTTCTGGGGCCGAGCCCCAGACCCCGGCCGGTGGGCAAGCCCCCCTGGACCCCCCAACTGCAGCTTGGCCGCATGTGCTGCCGCGGCTTCCCGAACCCAGGCACCTTCGTCGTGTGCGCGCCGCCGATGTGCGATGCGGTCCGCGTTGCACGGGCCGTTGCCCTTGAGCACGTTCTTGAACTCGTCCCAGTCGACCGCACCGAAGTCGTAGTGCTCGCGCGAAGCGTTCCACTTCAGCTCCGGGTCCGGGAAGGTCACGCCGAGCGCCTCGGCCTGCGGAACGGACATGTCGACAAAGCGCTGCCGCAGCTCGTCGTTGGTGTGCCGCTTGACCTTCCACGCCATCGACTGCGCGGTGTTCGGCGAATCCGCGTCCGGCGGCCCGAACATCATCAGCGACGGCCACCACCAGCGGTTCACTGCCTCCTGCACCATTTCCCGCTGCTGCTCAGTGCCGCGCATCATGGTCATCAGCAGTTCGTAGCCCTGCCGCTGATGGAAGGACTCCTCCTTGCAGATCCGGATCATCGCCCGCGCGTACGGCCCGTACGACGACCGGCACAGCGGCACCTGGTTGCAGATCGCCGCGCCGTCCACCAGCCAGCCGATCACGCCGACGTCGGCGAAGGTCAGCGTCGGGTAGTTGAAGATCGACGAGTACTTCTGCCTGCCGGTGATGAGCTTGTCGGTCAGGTCCGCGCGGTCCGCGCCGAGCGTCGCCGCCGCGGAGTACAGGTACAGCCCGTGACCTGCCTCGTCCTGCACCTTGGCGAGCAGGATCGCCTTGCGCCGCAACGAAGGCGCGCGGGTGATCCAGTTGCCCTCCGGCTGCATGCCGATGATCTCCGAATGCGCGTGCTGCGCGATCTGGCGGATCATCGTCTTGCGGTAGCCCTCGGGAATCCAGTCGCGCGGCTCGATGCGCTGGTCCCGTTCGATGGTGTGCTCGAACAGGGCTTCCAACTCAGGTTCTGCCACAGCGGTCACAGCTGCTCCTTCGAGACGAGAGTGAGCACGTCGTACTTCGCGACCGAGTCGCCGTCCTGGTTGGTGACGTCGGCGTCCCAGCGGACTTCGCCGTACTCCTGGTCGATCCGCGGCGTGATCTGCTTGGCGGTCAAGGTGACCGTCAGCGCGTCGTCGACCTTCACCGGCGTGAGGAAACGCAGGTTCTCCAGGCCGTAGTTCGCCAGCACCGGACCCGGCTCGGGCGAGACGAACAGTCCTGCGGCGAACGAGACGACCAGGTAGCCGTGCGCCACGATGCCGCCGAACAGCGGGTTCGCCGCCGCGGCCGCTTCATCGGTGTGCGCGTAGAAGGTGTCGCCGGTGAAGTCGGCGAAGTGGTCGATGTCGGCGCGCGTGACGGTGCGCGGACCGGCCACCACCGAGTCTCCGACCTTCAACTCGGCCAACGACTTCCGGAACGGGTGGACGTCGTCCTCGGTCCGCGGACCGCCCTCGACCCACCGGCCGGTGACGGCGCCGAGCACCGTCGGGCTGCCCTGCACGGCCGTGCGCTGCATGTGGTGCAGCACGCCGCGTACACCGCCCATTTCCTCGCCGCCGCCCGCGCGACCGGGGCCGCCGTGGACCAGCTGCGGCATCGGCGAACCGTGCCCGGTGGATTCCTTCGCGTCTTCGCTGTCGAGCACGAGCAGGCGGCCGTGGTACGGCGCGACGCCCAGCACGATCTCGCGGGCGAACACCGGATCGCCGGTCACGACCGACCCGGCCAGGCTGCCGCCGCCGCGCGCCGCGAAGTCGATGACCTGCTTGACCGACGTGTAGGGCATCAGCGTGGACACCGGGCCGAACGCCTCGACCTCGTGCGGCTCTGCGCGCTCCGGGTCGGCCTTGAGCAGGATCGGCGAGATGAACGCGCCGGTCGCCTCGTCGCCGTCCACGACGTCGACGTGCTCCGGGTCGCCGAAGACGATGCTGCCCGCGTCGAGCAGCGCCTTCAGCGAACGGCGCACTTCCTCGCGCTGTTCCAGGCTGGCCAGCGCGCCCATCCGCACGCCCTCGGCGTTCGGGTTGCCCACCGTCACCTTGGCGAGCCGGGCGCTGACCGCTTCGGCCACGTCGTCCAGCATTTCCGCCGGAACGAACGCTCGGCGGATCGCGGTGCACTTCTGGCCCGCCTTCACCGTCATCTCGGTGGTCAGCTGCTTGACGAAGAGATCGAACTCCGGCGTCGACGGCCGGGCGTCCGGGGCGAGGATCGAGCAGTTCAGCGAGTCGGCCTCGGCGTTGAACCGCACGGAGTTGCGCACGATCGCCGGGTGCGCGCGCAGCTTCTGCGCGGTGGACGCGGAACCGGTGAACGACACCAGGTCCTGCGCGGTGACGTGGTCGAGCAGGTCGCCGACACTGCCCGCGACGAACTGCACCGTGCCCTCAGGCAGGATGCCGGACTCGACAATCAGCTCCACGAGCCGCGCGGTCAGGTACGCGGTCTGGCTGGCCGGCTTGATCAGGCTCGGCACCCCGGCGAGGAACGCGGGCGCGAACTTCTCCAGCGGACCCCACACCGGGAAGTTGAAGGCGTTGATCTGGACCGCGACGCCCTGCAGCGGAGTAGCGATGTGCTGCGCGACGAACGTGCCGCCGCGGCTCAGCGGCTCGACCGCGCCGTCGACGTACACAGTGTCGTTCGGCAGCTCGCGCTTGCCCTTCGAGCCGTAGCTGAACAGGACGCCGATGCCGCCATCGATGTCGAACTTCGAGTCGCCGAGCGTCGCGCCCGTGCGCGCCGACAGCGCGTACAGCTCTTCGCGGTGCTCACGCAGGTGCGAGGCGAGCGCCTTCAGCAGCGCGGCCCGCTGATGGAACGTCAGCTTCCGCAACGCCGGACCGCCGACAGTGCGGCCGTAGTCGAGCGCCGCGGCGAAGTCGATCCCCTCCGACGAAATCCGGGCCACTTCCTCCCCGGTCGCCGCGTCGTGCAGCGGGGCGCCCTCGCCCGGCGCCGTGTGCCATCCCCCGGAGACGTAGCTGCGGAGCAGAACCATGCCGACCCTCTCGCCGAATTACCAACCGGACGTTCAGTAATTCGCAGGATAGCCGTTCTCCCCGCTGATCGGAACCCCCGCGTTGCTTGACACCGGCGGGGTCGCGGCCTTTACTGGGCTCCGGCCAGGATTACCGGCCGTTCGGTCAGTAAGTCACCATTCCGGAGGACGAACTCGTGATCCGCAACGCCGCGCACACCATGTTCGACACCGACGAGGCGTCCCGCTCGCTCGGCATCGAACTCGTCGAGGCGGCCGACGGCCGGGCGGTGGCCACGATGAAGGTCACCGAGACGATGGTCAACGGACACGACATCGCCCACGGCGGTTACGTGTTCCTGCTCGCCGACACCACTTTCGCCCTCGCCTGCAACACGTACGGGCCGGTCACCGTCGCCGCCGGCGCGGAGATCTCGTTCGTCGCCGCCGGAAAGCTGGGTGACCACCTCGTCGCGACGGCCGCCGAGCGCACCCGCTACGGCCGCAACGGCATCTACGACGTCACGGTGCATCGGGAGACCCCCGGCGGGCCCGAGGTCGTCGCCGAATTCCGCGGCCGCAGCCGCGTCATCGAGAAGACCCGGGAAGCACAGTGACCCCCACGACTGCAGATCTCGCCGAAAACCTCAGCGCCGACGAGCTGGCGTCGCTCCAGCTGGAACGGCTGCAGTGGACCCTGCGGCACGCGTACGAGAACGTCCCGCTGTACCGCAAGAAGTTCGCCGAGGCGGGCGTGCATCCCGACGACTGCCGCGAGCTGGGCGACCTGGCGAAGTTCCCCTTCACCACCAAGGCCGATCTGCGCGACAGCTACCCGTTCGGCATGTTCGCCGTCCCGCAGGACCAGATCCGCCGGCTGCACGCGTCCAGCGGCACCACCGGAAAGCCGACCGTCGTCGGCTACACCGAGGACGACCTCGACACCTGGGCAACCGTGATGGCGCGCTCGATCCACGCGGCGGGCGGACGGCCGGGACACAAGGTGCACGTGGCGTACGGCTACGGCCTGTTCACCGGCGGGCTCGGTGCGCACTACGGCGCGGAAAAGCTTGGCTGCACAGTGATTCCGGCGTCCGGCGGGATGACGACTCGGCAGGTCCAGCTGATCACCGACTTCAAGCCCGAGATCATCATGATCACGCCGTCGTACATGCTGACGCTGCTCGACGAATTCGAGCGCCAGGGCGTGGATCCGCGGGCCAGCTCGCTCAAGGTCGGCATTTTCGGCGCGGAGCCGTGGACCGAGCAGATGCGCAGCGAGATCGAAGAACGGTTCGCGCTGGACGCGGTCGACATCTACGGCCTGTCCGAGGTGATGGGCCCGGGTGTCGCGCAGGAATGCGCGGAAACCAAGGACGGCCTGCACATCTGGGAGGACCACTTCTTCCCCGAGGTGATCGATCCGTTCACCGACCAGGTGCTGCCCGAGGGCGAACGCGGCGAACTGCTGTTCACGTCGCTGACCAAACAGGCGCTGCCGATCATCCGCTACCGCACCCGCGACCTGACCCGCCTGCTGCCCGGCACGGCGCGTCCCGCTTTCCGCCGGATGGAGAAGGTGACCGGCCGCAGCGACGATCTCATCATTTTGCGCGGGGTCAACGTTTTCCCCACGCAGATCGAGGAAATCGTCCTGCGCACCGACGGGTTGAGCCCGCATTTCCAGCTGGTCCGCTCGACCCGCGGCCGCCTGGACCACCTCACCGTGCGCGTCGAGGCCCGCGCGGACACCACTGCCGACGGCCGGACCGCCGCCGCAGCCTTGGTGGCCGCCGGGGTGAAGGACGGCGTCGGGGTAAGCGTTTCGGTGGAGGTCGTGGACCCGGACACGCTGGAGCGCTCGCTCGGTAAAATGCGCCGCGTGCTGGACGAACGCTCGTGACGACCCCCGCCCGCCGCGGCCGGCCCGGCTACGACCTGGAGTCGCTGCTCCAGGTCGCGGTCAAGCTGTTCAACGACCGCGGCTACGACGGGACCAGCATGGAGGACCTGTCGCGCAAGCTCGGCATCACGAAATCCGCGATCTACCACCACGTGCCAAGCAAGGAAGAACTGCTGCGGCTGGCAGTCGGCCGGGCGCTGGACGGCCTGTTCGAGGTCGCGGAATCGACGGAGGCTCTCGACGGGCGGGCGATCGATCGCTTGGAGCATCTGGTGCGCGGAAGTGTGCTGGTGCTGGCGGATCGGCTGCCGTTCGTGACGTTGCTGCTGCGGGTTCGGGGCAACACGAAGGCCGAGCGGGCGGCGTTGGCGCGGCGGCGCGAGTTCGACCATCTGGTGACGGACTTGGTGAAGCAGGCCGAGGCGGAGGGGGATGTCCGACCGGATATCGACCCGGCGATCGCGGCGCGGCTGCTGTTCGGCACGGTGAACTCGCTGATCGAGTGGTACCGGCCGCGACGGGGGTCGTCCCCGGAGGAACTGGCGGACGCGGTGTGCAAGATGGCGTTCGACGGGTTGCGCGCTTGATCCGATGAGCACGATCCGCGCTGTGGACGTCCGTGAGGGGAACCCTGAGGGACTCTGATTCCCTCAGGGTTCCCCTCACGGACCTCTGCGAGCCCACCCCGCGGCTTAGTGCCAGACAGCTTCGAAATCGGCGTCCGGGATCGCCGTCAGGAAGTCAGCGGCGGCGAATGCCTCGCCTGGTGCCAGCGCGCCCGGGCCGAGGTACCGGCCGTCGAGAAGCCGGACGGCGGCCTCGACCAGAAGCGGGGCGGTCGTGGCGTAGATGTCGCGTCCGGTCGCGGTGCCGCGGCGAGTCTGCGCACCGGAGCCGACGGTGACTTCGACGGCGAAGCGTTGCGCCGAGCGTCCGTGCTCGTCGTGGGCCTGCGGGGCCGGGGTGTCCGGGTCGCGGAGGTCGTCGAGCGGGGCCGTGTTCAGCCAAGAACGCAATGTTCCCACCTCGAGATGCCGGTCAATGGTGACGACCTCGGAGAACGGCAGCTCCACAGTGGACTGTGCGCCGATCGGCTCCGGGAAGTCCCATTTGCCGGTCGCCGCCGGGTCGGAGATCGGGGCGAGGACACCGTCCCGGATGACCAGCCGGGTCGCGGTGTTGCGGGCGCCGGTGACCCGGGTTCCCTCCGTGGGCCACCACCGGTCCAGTCCGATGGCGATCTCGACCTCGGCAGCGGACGCCTCCGGACCGAGCACTGCGGTGAGGAGCAAATCGGCCAGCCCGCCGTAGAACGCCATGGCGGGCACTACGACCGTCCCGGCCGAGCGGGCGGACGCGTCGAGTTCGCGGTAGAGCTGCTGGACGGCGGGCTGCTCAGCGGTGACGTCCAGGTAGTGGGTGCCGGTTTCTACGGCTGCCGTCGCGAGCGGGAGCGCGGTGTCCAGGAACGGGCCAGCGCAGTTGATCACCACAGCGACGTCGTCCAGGAGCGCCCGCAAACCTGGCCCGTCTTCGACGCTTGCCGCACGCCGGTCAAGCTCCGCGAACTGCGCGAGCCGCGCGAGACTGCGCCCCGCGACGACCGGGCGAAGGCCGCGTCGCAGCAACTCGTCGACCACGAACTTTCCGGTGTGGCCGCTTGCGCCGTAGACCAGGACCCGCTGGGAATCTGTCATGCCGTCGATTCTGGACACTCTCCCGCGCCGCTGGTGAGTGTCTGAAAGGACGAGTTGCGTACAGTATCGGACATGCCTCGCCTAGTGCTCGTCCTGCATGAGCACGCGATGCTGTACGAGGTCGCGATCGCGGCGGAAGTCTTCGGCGTCGACCGTTCGGACCTCTCCCCCACCGGCGCTTGGTACGACGTCGTCGTGGCCTGCCCGGACCGGTCGCCGCGGCACTGGCTGCCGCAGCTGCCCGCGATCGACGTCTCGGAGATCGGCGAAGCCGCCGCCGACCTGATCGTGGTCCCCTCCACGGATTCCCCCGGCGGGGAGATCGATCCGGCGCTCGCGGCCGCTCTCCGGGAGGCGCACGCGAGCGGGGTCCGGATCGCCGCCCTGTGCACCGGCTCGTTCGTCCTGGCCGAGGCGGGACTGCTGGACGGCCGGATCGCGACCACCCACTGGATGCACGCCGACGAGCTGGCCCGCCGCTATCCGCGCGTGAAAGTGCGCTCCGACGTGCTCTACGTCGACGAGGGCGACATCCTCACCTCGGCGGGCAAGACCGCCGCCCTGGACCTGTGCCTGCACCTGGTGCGCCGAGACCTGGGCGCGGCGGTCGCCAACGACCTCGGCCGCCGCCTGGTCGTCCCGCCGCATCGGCACGGCGGCCAGGCGCAATTCGTGTCCCCGCCGCCGTCCCCGGACGGTTCCGGCCTGGCCCGCACCGCGGAGTGGGCGCGATCCCGGCTGGAGCAACCGCTCACGGTCGTCGACCTCGCGCGCCACGCCGGCCTCAGCTCCCGGCAACTCGCCCGCCGGATGCGCGCCGAATTCGGTTCCGCACCGCTGAACTGGCTGCACCAGCAACGTCTCGCCCGCGCACAGGAACTGCTCGAGCGCACCGATTCCCCGGTCGACCAGATCGCCGCGAGCTGCGGGATGGGCAGCGCCGCCACTCTGCGCCGCCACTTCCGCGACGCGCTCGGCGTCTCGCCGTCCGAGTACCGCGCGACGTTCCGGCTGACCTGAGCTAGGGCGTTTCCTTCCGAGCAGGAGCAGGCATAGTCACCACAAACCCCGTACTCCGCCCCAAATCGTCCAGCAGCCACCCCATCCGCTTGACCGTCCGCAGGATCAGCGCCGAATCCACCACCGACAACGGCGCCAGGTCCTGCTCCAAATGCTCCTGCATCCGCATCGACTCCTCGATCGACCGCATCCACGTGGTCACCAAAAGATTCGCCGGGCCGGGCAAGCTCGCGATCTGGCGCACAGTCGGGTTGGCCCGCAACCGGTCCACGCACGTCGACACATGCGCCACCGGCACCTGGCACCACCAGTTGACCACGACCGGCGACGGCGTAAGTCCCTGCGCGATCTCGCAGCGGAACGTCAGCGCGTCGGCACTCAGCAGGTGTCCGAGCTGGCGACGCACGGTCGACACGGGGCGTCCGGTGATCCGCGCAAGATCCGCAGCGCTGCGTCGGCCATCCTCGCCCAGAGCGATGGTCAGCGGGGCGTAGGGCTCTTCCCACGGCTGCAACTTGGCCAGCCGCCCACCGCCGATGGACGGTAGTTGCGACAGAGCCTGCACGCGCCGCCGGTCGAGCGCGCCTACTCGCCACGAGCTGCCCTCGACGTGCAGCCGCGACGCGAGGTGCGAGCGCGTGTTGAGCACGCCGGGCAGGCTGGGGATCGCGTCCAGCAGCAGAGCGGACAGGTCGCGCAGGCCGAGGCCGAACACTGTCAGCACCACGCTGTACTCGCGCGAAGCCTCCTCGATGCTGGCCACCGAAGGCCAGGTCGACAGCTCCCGGATCAGCTCTCGCACCTGGCCGCTCGCGCAGCGGATCTCCACGTACGCGGCCTGCACCTGATACAGCCCGGGCACGTGCGGATAGGCCGTCACCCAGGCCGCTCCCCCGTCACGCAGCCGTTCCCAGCGCCGCGCCAGCGTCACCGGGGAGGAGTCGAGGGCCGCGGCCAGTTGCGTCCAGGTGGCACGGGGGCGCAGTTGCAGTGCGTGGATGAGCGAAAAGTCTTCCTCCTCCAGTGAGTTGATCATTCTTTCTTCTCCAGAGGGCCATTCTGCGAGCGATTCCGACAACTCTAACCCGATATCGGGCGTCAGTTCGCACACTCGACCACCAAGACGCCGTTCCCCAACGAAGAGGAGCCGAGCCGGTGGACCTCCACGAAGACGCCCGCAGCCAGCAGGACGACCTGGCCCGGCTGCGCCGCGACCTGCATCGCGAGCCTGAGATCGGCCTCGACCTGCCCCGCACCCAGGAACGGGTCCTGCGCGAACTCGACGGGCTCGGACTGGAGGTCTCCACCGGCACCGGCACGACGTCGGTGACCGCGGTGCTTCGCGGTGAAGGTTCGGCCCGGGATTCGGCTCAGCCGCGCACGGTCCTGTTGCGCGCCGACATGGACGCCCTCCCGGTCCAGGAGGCGACTGGGCTCGATTTCGCCGCCACCAACGGCGCGATGCACGCGTGCGGCCACGACCTGCACACCACGTCGCTGGTCGGTGCGGCTCGGTTGCTGCACACGCATCGCGACCGGCTCGACGGCGATGTCGTCCTGATGTTCCAGCCCGGCGAAGAAGGCTGGGACGGCGCGGGCGTGATGCTGAAGGAAGGTGTGCTCGACGCTGCTGGCCGACGCGTGGACGCCGCGTACGGGCTGCACGTCTTCTCGTCCATGCTGCCCAGCGGACAGTTCGCCAGCCGTCCCGGGACGCTGATGTCCGCCTCGCACAAGCTGCTCGTGACCGTGCACGGCGAAGGCGGCCACGGGTCGATGCCGCACCGCGCCAAGGACCCGATCTCCGCTGCGGCAGCGATGATCACCGCGCTGCAGACCATGATCACGCGGCGGCTGGACATCTTCGACCCGGCGGTGCTCACCGTCGGCGTCATCCGCGGCGGCACCAAGCGCAACGTCATCCCCGCGACCGCCGAGTTCGAGGCCACCGTCCGCTGCTTCTCCGACGACACCGCGGCTCTGCTCGACACCACCATCCGCGAGACCATCGACGGTGTCGCGCGGGCGAACGGCGTCACCGCGGATGTCGTGTTCGAGAACGAATATCCAGTGACCGTAACGGATGTCGACGAGACAGCGTTCGGTGCCGAGGTCGTCCGCGAGACGATCGGTGAGCAGTACTACACCGAATTGCCCAACCCGGTCGCCGGTTCCGAGGACTTCTCCCGCGTGCTCGCCGCGGTGCCGGGCACGTTCCTCGGCCTCGGCGCGCTGATGCCGGGCCTCGAACCGCACACCGCGCCGAACAACCACAGTCCGTACGCCGATTTCGACCCGTCCGTGCTGTCTCGCGCCGCCACCGTCTACGCAGAACTCGCCGTCCGCCGTCTCGACCGTTTCGCCGAAGGAGCACTGCGATGACTTCTGTGGTCCCAAACCGTCGCCGCACCCTGTTCGGGCTCGGCGCCGGCAACGCGATGGAATGGTTCGACTGGAATGTCTACGCCACCTTCGCGTCCTTCTTCGCCTCGCAGTTCTTCAACGCGCACAGCGCGGTTTCGGCGCTGCTGAGCACGCTCGCGGTGTTCGCGGTCGGGTTCGCCGCGCGGCCGATCGGCGGCTGGGTCTTCGGCTGGATCGCCGACCGCAAGGGCCGTCAGCTGGCGATGGCGCTGACCGTCGCGATCGCCGCGGCAGGCAGCCTGGTCATCGGCCTTTCCCCCACGTACGGCCAAATCGGCGTGGGGGCGTCGGTGATCCTCGTGGTCGCGCGGCTGGCCCAGGGCCTCGCGCACGGTGGCGAGCTGCCGTCCGCGCAGACCTACATCGCCGAGGTCGCTCCGGCGGCCCGCCGCGGATTGTGGTCGAGCCTGATCTACTTCTCCGGCACCTGCGGTGTGCTCGTCGGCACGCTGCTGGGCGCGGTCCTCTCCGGCGTCTTGACGCACGAGCAGATGCTGTCGTTCGGCTGGCGGATCCCGTTCATTCTCGGCGGCGTCTTCGGGATTTACTCGCTCTACGTGCGGCTTCGCATGCGCGAGACCGAGGTGTTCCAGGCCGCGAAGAAGGACGCGGCGAAGGAGAAGGGCCAGATCTGGCAGACGCTCAAGCAGAACCCGAAGCTGCTCGCGCAGGTCATCGGGCTGACGGTCGGCGCGACGGTCATCTATTACATGTGGGCTGTCGCCGCGCCGTCGTACGCGATCACGGTCCGCGGAGTCGCCCCGACCGGCGCGCTGTGGGCGGGCGTGTTCGCGAACGTCGTCTTCCTGATCGCCTTGCCGTTGTGGGGAATGCTGTCCGACCGCATCGGCCGCAAGCCGGTGCTGTTCATCGCGATCGCGGGCCTGCTCGTGCTGAGCTTCCCGCTGAACGCGATGGTCGGGCACGAGGCTTGGCAGCTGTTCGTGGCGATGTCGATCGCGCTGGTGTTCATGGCCGGGTTCTCGTCCATCGGCCCGGCGGTCTACGCGGAGATCTTCCCGACCCGGATCCGCGCGGTCGGCGTCGGCGTGCCGTACTCGATCGCGGTCGCCGCGTTCGGCGGCACGGCACCGTACTTGCAGACGCTGTTCGCCGGGAACGGGCATCCGTCGCTGTTCATCATCTACGGGATCGTGCTGATGGTGATCAGCGCGCTGGTCGTGTTCACGCTTCCGGAAACCCGTGGCGTGGACCTGCGGGAGAAGACGGAGACGGTCGACCGCACGGTCGCCGGGTCAGAGGCGTAAGGCTGGGTAGGGCTTCAGCGTGATGGCGTTCGCCGAGCGCTGGAGCCCGCCCAGCATCCGCTGTCCGCCTGGCAGATGCGGTATCGCGCGCATAACAGCATTGCGCAGGCGGATGCCGTTCCGGGTCCGCGGGGCGAATCCGCGGGACCCGCCGGGCGGGCGTTTCCGGTTCGCTGCCACGTAATCCCGCATCTCGTCGGCATAGCGGGCGAAAGCCGCTCGCGGGGCGTCCATAGTGGACAGTTCACCGGCGAGGACGTAGGCCCCTACGAGCGCCAGGCTGGTCCCCATGCCGAGCGAACCGCCGAAGGCCGAATCGCCGAGCAGGACCGTGCGGGAATCTCCCATCCCGCACCGGCGAACACGGCGGCCGGGTTTGCTTGCGGCGAAATCGGTTCTGGCGAAGTGAAACCGACCAGGACCCGGCATTCTCCGGAAGTGCCTAGCGGATAGAGCATGACGACCCTGCCGCCGACGCCGTTGCCCGGGCAGGTTGTAGACGACCTCCCAGCCGTCGAGAGCGAGCCGCGTCCGGGCCGGGAAGCACCCGAGGTGGTAGCCCAGATCGCGGACGGATTCAGGACCGAACACCAGCGACCGCACGCCCGATCCGATGCCGTCCGCGCCGACCACGACGTCGAACGTTCGCGCCGGGCCGTCGTTGAAGGTCGCGCGGATCCCATCGGATTCCTCGGCCAGCGCGGTGATTTCGGTGCCGTAGCGGATTTGGACGAGGTCGCTGCGGAGGATTTCGAGATCCGCTACCACTCCGCCGGAATCTCGGAAGCGTGGGCGCGCCAAGACACCGGCCTGACCAACGACGAATGGCTCGACGGCCACGAGGCCGAGTTCCGCCGGATCGGCGAAACCGGCCGCTATCCCGCGCTCGACCGCCTGACGAGCCAGCAGGCCCAGCACAGCCTCGACCAGATCTTCGAATACGGCCTGCGCCTGCTCCTCGACGGCCTCGAACAACGGCTGCAAAGTCCGTGAGGGGAACCCTGAGGGACTCTGAGTCCCTCAGGGTTCCCCTCACGGACTTCTCCGCGCGGGTCAGGTGTCGTCGGGCTGAGTCTCGCCGAGTTGCCACCAGAGAGCCGCGCGCAGCTGTTCGATCAGCGCCTCGTCGTCCTCCTCGCTCGGCTCGGCTCCCAGCGGGATCCACCGCTCCTCCACCAGTTCGCCGTCGTCGTAGCTGCTGATCAGTATCCCCGGATACGACACCGTCAGCTCGTCCTCCGGGCAGCCGGTCGCGCACGGCCGGTCGTCCATCCGGACGTGCCGGTAGTGCAACCGCACCCCGACCCACCGGCCGGGCGGCCGCGGCTGCTGGTCCGTGCCGTTCATCGCCCGCTCCGCTCGCCCCACGTCCCCCGGGCAGAAGGTCGCGGCCGGGGCGGCCGGAGTTACCGGCCGGTTGTTCCGGTTGGGTAACGGCATCCGGTGACAGCGCTCCGCGGGAGTGCGCACCGTGTTGACAACGACCTCGCCCGGCGGCGAGGCTGGCGCGGTGAGCAGCGGACCCCGGCGGCGGCTGGACCCCGCGCAGCGCCGCGCCGAGATCCTCGCCGCGGCCCGGCGGTGCTTCGGCGCGGGCAGCTACTCCTCGGTGTCCACTTCGGACATCGCGGCGGCCGCGGGAGTCGCCCGGCCGCTGATCAACCACTATTTCGGCGGCAAACGCGAGCTGTATCTCGAAGTGGTGCGGCAGATGACGATCGTGCCCGCCCCGGTCGTCGACGCGCTGCCGGACGGCCCGCCCCGGCTGCGGCTGGAGATCGGCATCGACCGGTGGATCGACGTCGTGGAACGCAACCGCGACGCCTGGCTCACGGTGATCGACGCGGCGCACGACCCGGAGGTCGAGCGGATCATGCGGGAGGCGGACGAGATCGCCGCCGACCGCGTGCTCGCCGCCGCCCAGCTGCCCGAGAACGGACATCCGCAGCTGCGGGCGATGATCCGCGCGTACGGCGGGATGCTGCGCGCCGCGTCCCGGGAATGGCTGGTCCGCGGCACGCTGGAGCGGGCCGAGCTGCGTGCGTTCCTGGTGGAGTCGCTGGTGCAGCTGCTGGAAACCACCTATCCGGCCGTGCTGGCGCAGCAGACCTCCGGAACAGGCACCACCGGCTGAACCGCTCGGCGACGGAACGCAGGCAGGATCGTCAGCACCGCGGCCGCGGCCATCGCGGCGCCGAGGACGATCGGTGCGCGCAGGCCGTACGGCTCGATCAGGCTGGCGCCGACGGACGAGCCGAGCATGACCCCGAGCGTGATGAACGACGAGTGCACCGTGTTGACCAGCGGACTGGTGTTTCCGGCCCGCTGCACCCGCACCGCCATCGCCGGGTTCATCGTCACCCCGACCAGCCCGATCGCGAGCATGAACGCCAGCGCGGCCGCGGGCACGCCGGTGAACAGCGCGAAGCCGGTCAGGAAGACCGCACTGAGGATGGTGCCGACGACCAGCGTCGATCCGGTGTGCCGGTCAGCGAGTCGGCCGACGACGCTGTTGCCGACGACCGTCGCCGCGCCGTAGCCGAGCAAGAGCAGCGGGACCGTGTCCGGCGAGAACCCGCTGACCTGGGTCAGGATCGGCGTGAAGAAGCTGAACGCGGAGAACGTCGCGCCGATGATCAGCGTGCTGGAGACGAGCGCGAGAATCAGCCGCGGACGGCGGAAAACGCGCAGGTCCGCGGTCTCCCGCTGGTGCGCCTGCCTGGAATCGGGCACCTGGAACTGAGTGAGCAGCGCGGCCAGCACGGTCAGCAGGGTGATCGTCCACAACGCCGCCCGCCAGCCGAAATGTCCGCCCGCGAAGGTCGCCAGCGGCAGCCCGAGCAGAGTGCCGAGCATCAGGCCGTTCATCGCGACGCCGATCGCCCGGCCGCGCACGCGTTCGTCGACCAGTTGCCCGCACAGGGAAATCGCGATGCCGAAGAAGGCTTGCGACGCGACGCCGCTGATCACGCGCGCGACCACCATCACCGCATACGTCGGCGCGAGCGCGGCCAGCACATTGCCCGCCAAGAACACGGCGAAGATGACCATCAACGCGGTTTTCGGCCGGATGCGCAGCAACGCGAGCGTCAGCACTGGACCGCCGACCGCCATCGCGACGGCGAAGACCGTGATGAGGTAGCCGATCTGCGCGACGTCGACGCCGAGTCCGGCGGCGAGTTGCGGCATCAGCCCGGCGACGGCGAATTCGCTGGTGACCATGGCGAAAATGCCTGCCGCCAGTACGTAGACCGCGGACGGCACTTGGGGCGCGGACATGGAAGACCCTTTCCTGTAACGATCGATTCAAAACACGACCAGCGTTGAGCCGGGAGGGGCGGGGGGGTGTTACGGGCGAAGCGCCCGAGTGGCGGCTTGGACGATGTCGGCCGGCCGTGCCAGCGGCGCGCCGCCTTGAGCGA
>NZ_PQIA01000167.1 GCF_003385235.1 Amycolatopsis circi
TCGCATCCAGCAGATGCCCTCTCGCTCGGATTGGTCTTTCCTTCGCAAGAACAACCATCCCAGGCCAGAGGGCATCTGCGCGTCCAGACACGGCCTACAACACCACAAACACCGGTGGATCCAGGTCTGATTCCCTCAAGGAGTCCTTCACGGCACGTCACTCGTTCCGGAAAGCGGCGGCGAGGGCGGCGTATTCGTCCAGCAGCGCCAGCGTTTCCGCCTCCGGCAGCGTCGGCAACATGAAGCCGTACCGGTTCAGCCCGGCGTCGGCGTACTGCTTGATCGCGTCCGCATCGGCCGGTCCGCCGAACAGCGTCGACGGCATGTCCCCACGGCCCGCCTCAGCGAGCTGCTGACGCACGCGGCGCACCTCGTCCGGCGACACCGCTGGGTTCGGGATCCAGCCGTCGCCGTGCTCGATCAGCCGCTTCAGCGCCGCGTCGCTCGCGCCGCCGACCAGGATCGGCGGATGCGGCGTCTGCACCGGCTTCGGCCACGCGAAGATCGGATCGAAGTCGATGTGCTTGCCGTGGAACTCGGCCTCCTCCTGCGTCCAGATCGCCTTCAGCGCGGCGATCTGCTCGTTCAGCAGCGCGCCCCGCGTGCGAGGGTCGGTGCCGTGGTTGACCATTTCCTCCCGGTTCCAGCCCGCCCCGACACCGAAGGCGAACCGGCCGCGCGACACCAGGTCGAGCGACGCCACCTCCTTCGCGGTGTGGATGATGTCGCGCTGGATCAGCAGCACGACACCGGTGCCCAGCACCAGGTTCGAGGTGTTCACCGCGGCGGCGGTCAATGCCACGAACGGGTCGAGCGTGCGGTAGTAGACCCGCGGCAGCTCGCCCCCGCTGGGGTACGGCGTTTCGCGGCTCGTCGGGATGTGTGAGTGCTCCGCGAGGAAGAGGGACGCGAAGCCGCGCTCCTCCGCCGCCTCGCCGAGCACGTCGGGCCGGATGCCTTCGTCGGTCACGAACGTCGAGATGCCGAAATCCATGCCTCCTTCTACTCCGCGGATCGGGCAGGTATTCCCGCGGGCTGTTGACAGATCACCGGTCTCGTCCGCTAGCGTTAAATCATCACACGTTGAATAGGAGGCTCCGGATGGACGTGACCGACGTCGACTTCGAGGAGATGTACCAGGGCAAGACCCCGATCGGGGAGAAGATCCCGTGGGACATCGCGGGCCCGCAGCCCGCGGTGGTCGCGCTCGAAGCGGCCGGCGGGTTCCGCGGCGACGTGCTCGACATCGGTTGCGGCCTCGGCGAAAACGCGATGTACCTCGCGTCTCGCGGGCACCGTGTGACCGGTCTCGACGGCGCGCCGACCGCTCTCGGGCGGGCCCGCGAAACGGCCGCGAAGCGGGGCCTGGACATCACCTTCGACCAGGCGGACGCGACCCGGCTCGACGGGTACGAAGGCCGCTTTGACGCGGTCCTGGACAGCGCGCTCTACCACTGCCTCGACGAGGAGCAGCGGCACGCGTACGTGGCGGCGCTCGTGCGCGCGACCAAGCCCGGCGCGCAGCTGAACGTGTTCTGTTTCTCCGACACGGTTCCGGCGAATTTCCCGGTGCCGTACCGGATTACCGAGCAGAACCTGCGCGAAACGGTCGGCAACGGCTGGACGATCAGCGTCATCGAACCAGCCGTCTACACCACCGCAATGAGCCGCGAAGGCCTCATCGCCGCGGTCGCCGCCGTCTCGCAGGACGAAAAGCCGGACCCGACCGCGCTCGACGCGTTGGACGTCGACGAGCAGGGCCGGGTCCTAGTCCCGATGTGGCGGCTGGCCGCGCAGCGCGCTTGACGGTCAGACGTTGCGCCGGTACTGGCCGCCGACCTCGAAGAACGCCTCGGTGATCTGACCGAGCGAGCACACCCGCGCGGCATCCATCAGCACGTCGAACAGGTTGCCGCCGCGGGTGGCCGCGTCGCGCAGCGCCTTGAGCGCCTGCTGGGCCTCTTCGCAGTGCCCCTGCTGGAAATCGGCGAGCCGGCGCAGCTGGGACTGCTTCTCGTCCTCGGTCGCGCGGGCCAGCTCCACCTCGACGTCGTCCTCTCCCGCCTTCGGGTTGCGGAAGGTGTTGACGCCGATGATCGGCAGCGAGCCGTCGTGCTTCTTGCGTTCGTACAGCAGCGATTCGTCCTGGATCCGGCCGCGCTGGTAGCCGGTCTCCATCGCGCCGAGCACGCCGCCGCGTTCGGAGATCCGGTCGAACTCGGTGAGCACGGCCTCCTCGACCAGGTCGGTCAGCTCGTCGATCACGAACGAACCCTGCAGCGGGTTCTCGTTCTTCGACAGGCCCCACTCCTTGTTGATGATCATCTGGATGGCCATCGCACGCCGCACCGAGGACTCCGAAGGCGTGGTGATCGCCTCGTCGAACGCGTTGGTGTGCAAGGAGTTCGCGTTGTCGTAGAGCGCGCACAGCGCCTGCAGCGTGGTGCGGATGTCGTTGAAGCTCATCTCCTGGGCGTGCAGCGAGCGGCCGGAGGTCTGCACGTGGTACTTGAGCTTCTGCGACCGGTCGTTCGCGCCGTAGCGCTCGCGCATCGCCACGGCCCAGATCCGCCGCGCGACCCGGCCGAGCACCGAGTACTCCGCGTCCATCCCGTTGGAGAAGAAGAACGACAGGTTCGGCGCGAAATCGTCGATGTCCATGCCGCGCGCCAGGTACGACTCCACGTAGGTGAACCCGTTGGCGAGTGTGAAAGCCAGCTGCGAGATCGGGTTCGCCCCGGCCTCGGCGATGTGGTAGCCGGAGATCGACACCGAGTAGAAGTTGCGCACCCCGTGCTGGATGAACCACTCCTGGATGTCGGCCATCATCCGGAGGCTGAACTCGGTGGAGAAGATGCAGGTGTTCTGGCCCTGGTCTTCCTTGAGGATGTCCGCCTGCACGGTGCCGCGGACGTTCTTCAGCGCCCACTCGCGCACCTCGGCGGCCTCGGCCTCGGACGGCTCGCGCCCGTGCTCCTCGCGGAACGCGGCGAACTTCTGGTCGATCGCGGTGTTGAGGAAGAACGCGAGGATCGTCGGCGCGGGGCCGTTGATCGTCATCGACACCGAGGTGTTCGGCGCGGTCAGGTCGAAGCCGTCGTAGAGCGCCTTCATGTCGTCCAGCGTCGCGATGGAGACGCCGGAGGTGCCGACCTTGCCGTAGATGTCCGGGCGGGTGTCCGGGTCGTGGCCGTACAGCGTGACCGAGTCGAACGCCGTCGAGAGCCGCTTGGCCTCGGAATCGGCCGACAGCAGCTTGAACCGGCGGTTGGTGCGGAACGCGTCGCCCTCGCCGGCGAACATCCGCGCCGGGTCCTCGCCCTCGCGCTTGAACGGGAACACGCCCGCGGTGTACGGGAAGTAGCCGGGCAGGTTTTCCCGGCGCAGGAAGGAAAGCAGCTCGCCGGACTCGGTGTAGCGCGGCAGCGCGACGCGCGGGATCCGGTTGCCGGACAGGGTTTCCCGCCACAGCTGGGTGTGCAGCTCCTTGTCCCGGATCTTCACCACCAGCTCGTCCTGCCGGTATTCCGCGGCGAGCGCCTGGAACCGTTCGAGGAGCTTTGTCGACTCGCCGTCCACATCGGACTCCGCAGCGGCGATGAGGCCGTCCAGCGCGTCCGTGCTGGCGTCCACTTCGGACAGCGCGGCCTTGGCCTCGGCCAAGTGCTCGTGCTTGCGGATCGCGGCGACCTGCTTCTCGGTCTGCTCGTGGTATCCGCGCACCGTCTCGGAAATGTCGGCGAGGTAGCGCGCCCGGTTGCCCGGGATGATCGTGCTGGCGTCCGTCGAAACCTTGCCCGACACCGCCGGCAGCGTACCCGCCGACACCGACAGCCCGCGGTCGGCGAGCATGTCGCGCAGGTGCTGGTACAGCGCGGTCACGCCGTCGTCGTTGAACTTCGCCGCGCTCGTGCCGTACACCGGCATTTCCTCCGGCGCGGACCCGAACGCCTCGCGGTTGCGCACCATCTGGCGCGCGACGTCGCGACGCGCGTCCTCGGCGCCACGGCGCTCGAACTTGTTGATCGCGACCACGTCGGCGAAGTCGAGCATGTCGATCTTCTCCAGCTGCGACGCGGCGCCGAACTCCGGCGTCATCACGTACAGCGACTCGTCCACGTAGTCGACGATGCCCGCGTCGCCCTGGCCGATGCCCGGCGTCTCCACGATCACCAGGTCGAACCCGGCCGCCTTGCAAGCCAGGATCGATTCCTTCAGTCCAGCCGGAATCTCGCCGCTGGTGGTACGGGTGGCGAGCGAACGGAAGTACACCGGAGAGCCGTCGAGGCAGTTCATCCGGATCCGGTCGCCGAGCAGCGCGCCGCCGCCCTTGCGCCGCGACGGGTCCACCGCGAGGACCGCGATGCGCAGCTTGTCCTCCTGGTCGAGCCGGAAGCGGCGGATCAGCTCGTCGGTCAGCGAGGACTTGCCGGACCCGCCGGTGCCGGTGATGCCGAGAACCGGTACGTGCTTCTGCCCAGCGGCCTCGTTGATCGCCGACAGCCATTCGGCGGGCAGGTTTTCGCGCTGCAGCTGGGTGATCACCCGCGCAAGCGCCTGAATGTCGCCGGACAGCAGCTTGTCGACCGAGGCGGGCGGCTGCGCGGACAGGTCGCTGTCGCAGGCCTTGATCATCATGTTGATCATGCCCGGGAGGCCCATCTCGTAGCCGTCTTCGGGCGAGAAGATCCGCGCCACGCCGCGCGAATGCAGCAGATCGATCTCCTCGCGCACGATGACGCCACCGCCGCCGCCGAACACCTTGATGTGCCCCGCACCGCGCTCGTTCAGCAACTCGACGAGGTAGCTGAAGTACTCGACGTGCCCGCCCTGGTAAGCGGAGATGGCGACGCCCTGGACGTCCTCGGCGATCGCGGCCGTAGCCACCTCGTCGACGGAGCGGTTGTGGCCGAGGTGCACCACCTCCGCGCCCTGGGACTGCAGGATCCGGCGCATGATGTTGATCGAGGCGTCGTGGCCGTCGAACAAGCTGGACGCCGTGACGAACCGGACCGGGTTCGAAGGACGGTACAGATCGCTGCCGCTCATCCTCCCAATTTACTAGGACTTCCTACTATTGGAAACCCGGGCCGGGGTGACCCGGCTCTCAAGGGTTGACCCGTGCGCTATATTCAACCTATTAGTTAATTAACCGATTGATTGAGCACTGATGCCGACAGACCAGCTGAGCACCACCTTCGCCGCACTGGCGGACCCGACCCGGCGCGCGATCCTCGCCCGGCTCACTCGCGGCGAAGCCACCGTCAACGAGCTGGCCGCGCCGTTCGAGGTGAGCCTGCAAGCGGTGTCCAAGCACCTGAAAGTGCTGGAGCAAGCCGGACTGATCAGCCGCGGCCGCACTCGCCAGTGGCGCCCGTGCCGCCTGGAAGCCGCACCGCTCGCGGACGTCGCAGGGTGGGTCGCCGAGTACCGCCACTTCTGGGAAACCGGCTTCGACCGCCTGGACGAACACCTGCGGCAGCTTCAGGAGGGGACCGAATGACTGAACTGACCATCGTGCGAGTCTTCGACGCCCCACGAGAGCTGGTGTTCCAAGCCTGGACCGACCCGGCACACCTGGCCGCCTGGTTCGGCCCGCACGGCTTCGTCGCGTCCGAAACCAGCACGGACCCCCGCCCCGGCGGCGCCTGGCACAGCCGGATCACCAGCACCGAACACGACGTCGACCGCCGGGTGTCCGGCACCTACCGCGAGGTCGCGGCCCCGTCCCGGCTCGTGTTCACGTTCCGCTGGCAGCACCCGGAAGACGAAGTCGGCGAAACGCTGGTAACCATCGATTTCACTGAGCTAGCAGGCAAGACCTCGATGACGTTCCACCAAGCCCCGTTCCCGAACGCAGCTGAGCGCGATGGCCACATCGATGGCTGGCAATCCAGTTTCGAAGATCTAACCCGCACCCTGGAGGAAATGAAATGACCACCGCACTCCCCCGCGTCGTCTCTCCGGAAGAATGGGCCACCGCCCGCGAATCCTTGCTACGCAAGGAAAAAGAACACACCCGCGCCGCCGACCGACTGGCCGCCGAACGCCGCCGAATGCCCATGGTCCGCTTCGCGAAGCAGTACGAATTCACCGGCCCGGACGGCACGCAAAGCCTGCTCGACCTCTTCGACGACCGCCGCCAGCTGATCGTCTACCACTTCATGCTGCACCCCGGCGACGAAGCAGGCTGCCCCGGCTGCTCGCTGCTGGTGGACAACATGAGCCACCCAGCCCACCTCAACGCCCGCGACGTGACCCTCAAGGTCGTAGCCCCCGCGACCGCACCGGAGATCGAACGGTACTGGTCCAGGATGGGCTGGACGATCCCCTGGGTTTCCGCGGCAGGCACGGATTTCCCAGCAGACTGCGGCATCGACGGCGGCTTCGGCGTAAGCGTCTTCCTCCGCGACGGCACCGACATCTACCGCACCTACTTCACCGAAGGCCGAGGCGGCGACCAGTTCGTCACCACGCTGCGGTACCTGGACGTCACCCCGTTCGGCCGCCAAGAGGCATGGGAAGAAGAGTCCCGCGGCACCGACGCCCCCAGCAGCTGGTGGCGCCGCCACGACGAGTACTGAAACTTTCGCGCGCGAGGATGTCCAGCCCGCCATGACCGACCTGGTCTACCTAGTCCACACGTCACTGGACGGCTGCGTCGAAGGCCCGTCCGGAGAGTTCGACTGGCCCCAAATGGGCCCAGAACTCTAGGACTACGCGAACGAACTGTCCACCCGCGCCGCAATGTTCGCCTACGGCCGCCGAGTATGGGAAATGATGTCGAGCTACGGGCCAGACGTGGAGTCCATCTCAAACCACCCCCACGACCTGGCCTTCGCACCAATCTGGCGGAAAAAGCCAAACTGGTCTTCTCCCGCACCCCGACCAAGGCCGACTGGAACACCCAAACGCCACCGGCGACCTACCCGAAGAAGTCGCCAAGCACAAAGCCACCGCAAACGGCGACACCGTCGTCCTACTACGCCACCACACCAAGCGCTAACCCCAAAACCCCACCACAACGCGGGATCGCGTCGGCGTGTGGAGGGGCAGTGTGCACGGCCCCCCGGGCCGGGCGCACTGCCCCTCCACACGCCGACTAAAAGGCGATCCCGCCCGCGACGACGGAGTCGGCGCCAAAATTACTGATGCGCCTTCGCAGCCCTAAGCGCGATCCACTGCCGCATCGCATACTCAACCAACGTAATCAGCGTCTGCTTGGTAGATTCCCGCTCCCGAGCATCACACCGCACAATCGGAATGCTCGAATCAATGGACAGCGCCTCGCGCACATCATTGATGTCGTGCTCCAGCACTCCATCAAACGTATTAACCCCCACGATATACGGCAGCCCGCGATCCTCGAAGAAGTCAATGGGCGCGAACGAGTCCGCCAACCGCCGGGTATCCGCGAGCACGACCGCCCCGATCGCACCGCGCACCAGGTCGTCCCACATGAACCAGAACCGCTGCTGGCCGGGCGTGCCGAACAGGTAGAGGATCAGGTCGGCGTCGAGGGAGACGCGGCCGAAGTCCATGGCGACCGTGGTGGTCGTCTTGTGCGGGGTCTGGTCGAGGTTGTCGATGCCGCGGCTGGCGTCGGTCATCATCGCCTCGGTGGTGAGCGGAACGATTTCCGACACCGAACCCACGAAGGTCGTCTTGCCCGCTCCGAAGCCGCCCGCCACCACGATCTTCGCCGATGTCATGGTCGGGGGCGCGGTTTCCCGCGGTGCCTTAAAGCCGACGGAGTCCACTCAAAACCCTTTCCATCAACATCAAGTGTGCTTCGGCGCCGTCCTGGCCCGAGATCGTCCGGTGCACGGTGACGAGGCCGGCGTCGGCCGCGTCGCTGATCAGGACCCGTGCCACCCCCAGCGGCACTGACAGCACCGCGGCGATCTCCGCCACCGAACGCGGGGTCCGGCACGCTTCCATGATCGAGATGCTCTCGATCTGCTCCGCCGCCGCCTGGGGGAAGCCCCCCGCGGCGACATGGTCTTCGGTGGAGATCAGGGTCTCCAGTTCGAGCGCGTAGTTCGCCCGGGTGCGCCCGCCGGTGAGAGCGTACGGGCGCACGATCGACGTCTCCTCGGCCGGGTCCACCCGTTCGTGGCGCTCGGGACGGACGATCGCCGACGGCATCGAGAACTCGCCGCTCGGCGGTCCCGGGTCGAAGAGCCCGCCTGGTCTGGGGCCGTCGGAGTCCGTACTGCCCGGTGGAGAGACGAGAGAGGTCACACCATCTCCTTGGTCGGCCGGCGGCACAGGTGCCGGCGGCGGGTCCGCTGCCGCGTGCGCTCCCGCGGCGGGCGGCGCTGGGGACTGGGATTCCTTCGTTTCTTTGCCGCTCTTTTTCCGTTTTCTGCGCGAGCGGCCCGAATCCAGGCTGAACCCGTTGAGGACGTCGGCGAACGTGCCGTCGTCCCCGGCGGCGGGCTCCTCCCCGCGCGGGGGTTCGCCGCCGGTACCGGGCTCTTCGCCGAACAATCCGGACCCCTGGCTCATCGCGCCATCATCCCACCGGTTCGCCGATCAGCGAGCCCCCGGCGCCCTGCAGCTGCGCGCGCAGCTCGGGGGTCAGGATCTGGCCGACGCGGTCGACGAGCATGGTCATCTCGTAGGCGACCTGCCCGATGTCGCAGTTGGGCGCGGCGAGGATCGCCAGGCAGGAGCCGTCGCTGATGGACATCAGCACCATGATGCCGAGTTCCATCTCGACGACGGTCTCGCGCACCGAGCCCGCCTCGAAGCAGCGCGCGGCGCCCTGGGTGAGGCTGACGAGCCCGGACGCCACGGCGGCGAGCTGGTCGGCGCGGTCGAGCGGCAGCCGGTTGGAGGCCGTCAGCAGAAGACCGTCGGCCGACACGACGACCGCGTGGGCGACGCCCGGGACGCGGTCGGCGAAGTCGTTCACCAGCCAGCCGAACTGATTCTGCTGCGGCTGGGCCGCATTCGGCGAGGTCATTCACCCTCCAATGTTTCGTGGTTCGTCTCAGCGGCCTGCGCGGTGCGGTGCCTGCCGCGCTGGATCCCCTGCTGGAAACTGCTCAGGCGACCGCGCACGTCGTGCGCGTCGCGGGACGGACGGGGGCTCGCCGACCCGGCGGGCGGCGGTGCGCTGCCGGGAAGCAGTTGCTCGCCCCGGCGGCGCCGGGGCAATCCTGCCGAAGTGAAGGAAGCGGGCGTCGACTGGGACACCGACTGGACTGTCCGCCATCCTTCGTCGGAACCGAAGTTCCACTCAGCGGTAGCTTCGGCAGGATCTGGGGCGGGGCTCGCCGAACCGTCGGTGCCGCCCGGCGCTGACGGCACCGACGGCGCCTGCGAGGCGTCCTGACCGGCGGAGGACTGCCGCGACGGAGCCTGTCCCGGCACCAGCGGCTGACCCCACAACCCGGTCTGCTGCCCCGGCGTTCCGGACTGGCCCGGCGACGCGGTCGGCCCCGGCGTTCCGGTCTGGCTCGGCAGGTTCTGGCCCGGCACCCGGGTCTGGCCCAGTCCCCCGGCCAAGCCCTGCGCCGGAGCCGGAGCGGCCGGAGCCTGGTCCGCCGCCGTGCCGGACTGCGCCGCGGTTTCCGTCGGCTGGTTCGGCGCGGAAGCCGGGGACTGCGTGGCGCTGCGCCACGTCGTCAGCGGCGAAGCCTTGCCTGCCACCGGGTTCTCCGCAGGCTTGCCCCACAGCGAGGTCTGCTCCGTGCCCTGCGCGGTAGGCGCGGCGGAAGCCTGTCCGTTCGACGGAGCCGGGCTGTCCGCCTTCTCCGGCGCCGCGGTCTGGCCGTTGGCCGAAGCCTGTGCCGCCTGCGACGCGGGAGTCTGTCCGGTGCCGGAGACCGCTGCTTCGAGCCCGGCCACCGCCGCCGGGATCTGGTTCGGGTCGGCGGTCGGCGGAGCGGGCGGGAGGCTGCTCGCGCCCTTGCGGCGGGTCGGCAGGTTGTCCGGCTTGTCCGGCCGGACGCCCCGGTTGGGTTGCGGCGCGGGCAGTTCCGTGCGCGCGGCGGGTTCCTGGCGCGGCCATCCGCCGTCCGGGTCGAACGCCGGGGGCACGGCCGGGACGGGAGCCGTCTCGTCCGGCGAGTCCGCGTCCGCGGGCCGTCCGCCGAATCCGGCGGGCGCGTCCGTCGAGCCGGTGCCGGGCTGGCCGCCGAACGGCGCGGACGTACCCGGGGTGCGCTGCGGCATCCCGCCGGGACGGTTCTGGTCCGCGGGAACGCCGAACGCACCCGCGACCGTCTGCCGCCGCCGGATCGCCGCGTCGTGGGCACGAGCCCGCTCCGGTGCCGTGGTGCTGCTCGAAGCGTCCGCGGTACCGGAATCCGCAGTGCTGCCAGCGGTTTCCGGCTCCGTGCCGCGAACTTCCTGACGACCACGCGTGACGCCGCGCTGGAAGCTGTTCAGCCGCCCCCGCACGTCCGCCGGGTCTCGGACCGGGAGGTCCAGGAGACCCTTGCCCGGCGCTTCCGCCGGGGGCACCGCCGACTCCGGCGCGGCGCTGCCCGGCATGAGCTGTTCGCCGCGGCGGCGCCGGGGCAGGCCCGACTTGGTGAACGAGTTCGGCTCCACTTGGGACAGTGCCTGCACTGTCCGCCAGTTTTCGTCGCTCGCGAAATCCCAGTTGCGCTGCTGCTGTTCCTCGTCCGCTTCCGGTTCCGCGGCGGCCTTGCCCGGCGCGGAAGACGCGGGCGAAGCGGCCGGAGCGGCGGGCGGCGGCTGCGCGGGCGAACGGAACCAGGCCGACAGCATCTCGTCGAAAATCGGCGTGTTCTCGATCGTCGTCTCGGCCGCGGACGGCGGCGGGACCTCCGGAACCTGCTGCGCGGCCTGGTTCCACCAGTCGCTCAGCGTCGTCGCGTTGGCCGCGGAGAAGAGGTCCTTGCCCGAGGGCAGTTCGCCGTCGCGCTCGTCGCGGGTTTCCGCTGCCAGTTCCGGTTCCGGGCGCGGCGGCGGGACGTCGAAGGTCTGCGGGAGCTTCGGCGCGGGCGGCGGCGGGGCGGGCGTGTCGTCGTCGCGCGGGATCGGGCTGAACAGCGCGGTCCCGGACACCTCGAGGTCCGACGGCGGACGCGCGACCTTGTCGCCGGAGAAGCCCGCGAGGTCGCCGGCCGAGGGCCAGCGCTGCGTCTCCTCGGAGTTGCTGCCCTGCTGCGGAACGAGACCCGGCACGGCCGACCCGTTGGCCGGACGCTGGCGGCGGGGCAGCCCGCCCGGCGCGACGGGCGGGGCGGCGAGGCTGGTCTTGGGACCGGGCAGCTGGCCCGGTTCCGACCGGTCGCCCGGCACGGTGGCCAGCCCGGTCATCACCAGCTCCGGCGGCACCATCACGGTGGCCCGCACGCCGACGATGTCCTTGCCGCCGTGCAGCGAAACGCCGATGCGGTGGCGGCCGGCGAGGCGGCCGACCACGAACAGGCCCATCCGGCGCGAGGTCGCGAGGTCGACCGAGCCCGAGTCGGTGAGCCGGCCGTTGGCCTCCACCACCTCGTACTCGTTCATGCCGATGCCCTTGTCGAGGATGTCGACGTTGAGCGAACCGTCCTCGGCGAGCCGCGTCGCGACCGTCACCTGGGTTTCCGGCGCGGAGAACGCGGTCGCGTTGTCCAGCAGCTCCGCGATGAGCCGCTGGACGTCGCTCGCGGCGAACCCGACGATCTTCACCGCGGGCGGGTGCTGCACCGAAACCCGTTGGTACTGCTCGATTTCCGACACCGCGGCGCGCAGCACGTCGTGCGTGGCGACCGGCTGGCCGGAACGGCGGCCCGGCTCGGCGCCGGAGAGGACCATCAGGTTCTCGTTGTTGCGCCGCATCCGGGTGGCGAGGTGGTCGAGCTGGAACAGCGTGGCGAGCTGGTCGGCGTCTTCCTCGTCGCGCTCCAGCCGCTCGATCAGCTGCAGCTGCCGCTGCACGAGGCTCTGGCTGCGGCGCGACAGGTTGACGAACACGCTGGAGTAGCCGGCGCGCATGGCGGCCTGTTCGGTCGCCAGCTTCAGCGCCTGGCTGTGCACCTTCTCGAACGCCCGCGCGACCTCGCCGACCTCGTCCTGCACCTGGACCGGCACCGGCTCGACCTCGACGCTCTGCGCGCGGCCCTCCTGGATGTTGCGGACCGCCTCGGGCAGGTCCTTCTCCGCGACGTCCAGCGCGCTGCGGCGCAGGACCTTCAGCGAGCGCAGCAGCTGGCGGGAGATGACGAACACGACCGCGGCGGCGGCGGCGAGCGCGGCGAACAGCAGCACGGCCAGCAGACCGGCGCTGCTGCCGGCGTCCTCCACCAGCGCGGACGACGCCGCGGTGAGGTCGGTGCTCATCCGGCCGGAGACCTCGGTCAGCTGCGCGGTCACCGCGTTCGAGGCGTTGTTCCACTCCTGCGGCGAGATCCGCTTGAGCGCGTCGTCGGTCGAGACGCCCTGCCCGCCGAGCACGGTGCCGAGCATCCGCTTGCGGTCGTACGAGGTGTCCGGCTTGAGCGTGCTCTCGAAGTCGAGGCGCTGCGGCGCGGTGGCGGCCGCGTTGAAGTCGGCGACGCGGTCGTCGAAACGCAGTTCCGCGTCGCGCACGTCGCTCAGCTGCTGCGGGGTCAGCGTGCCGGCGGAGATGCCGTAGCCCACCAGCGACTGGGTGACCGACGCCTGTTCTTTGGCCGCTTCGAGGTCGTGCAGCGCGCTCGGGGTGCTGCCGAGCGCGTCGGCGCTCGCGCCCGCCGACACCGCGGTGTCGGCTCCGATCAGCGCGCTGGTGACGGCGTTGTAGTCGCCGACGGCCTCGGCCGCGTTCAGCAGGCCGGCCCCGACCTGCTGGCGGATCACCGCGATCTCGTTGACCTGCGCGGTCGCCGAGTTCACCGCGCCGGACACGCTCGAACCGTCGGCCCCTACCCGGGCGGCCGCCTCGGTGAACGGCGCGACCGCCGCGTCGGTGGCCGCGCGGGCGGCCTTCAGTTCGGGGGTGACGCCCGAGGTGCCCGCGATGAGCTGGGCGGCGGTCTGGGTGCGTTCGCGCTGCAGCCCGTCGGTGAGCGCGCGCAGCTGGGTGCTCAGCCCGACGAGCCGGTCGATCCGCTGGTAGTCGCTCGACCGCGAGACCTGGCCCGCGATGGCGGTAATGCCGAGGACGAGCGCGAGCACGATGGGGACGATCGTGACCGCGGACAGCTTGACCGGCAGGCCCCAGTCCCGCCAGCGCAGCGCCGCGCGCCAGCCCGACGACCAGCGCGGCCGCTTGGGCGGGCGGCCGAGCAGCTTCTCCACAGGCACTTGGCCTTCTCCTACGGTCACGAAAGTGACTCCCTGTCCGGCGTCGTGGCGGCCCGTCGGCGGTTCCCGCGGCTCTGTCCGCTCCCGGTGCGCAGCGCGCTTCCGGCGCGGAGCCCCGCGGTCCGCCTGCCCGCGCGTCCGACCAGGGGCGGACGCGTGCTCGCCGACCCGGCACCGGTCCGGGAGGCGATCGGCTTCCCGGGACTATGCACGTGCACGACGCAACTTGCGGACTGCACGGCGGTGGTCGAGATCAACTTGTCTGCGCCTATCGATCGCTGCGGGCGGCTGGGGCCAAAGAATCGTACACCAATCGCCGCCTGCGTTATTGCGTTCCGCATCGGGGGGCTGACCTGGGAAAATAGTCGGACTGCGGCAACTCTGAGCCGCGGATTCGAGAAGGATCGCCCGGCGCGGGAATTCCGGTTACCCGCCGCTCTCGGCACCGGCGTCCGGCCGTCACCCGATTAGCCCACACAGGGTAAGCAACACCCTCTTTGGGACTACGCTCCGTGCCCCCATCGGGTGGGTGCCCCCGGAAGTTGAACCCGATGTTGTGGAGATGCAGCGACGCGCCGCCCGACCCGGTGATTTTTGCCAGCCTCCCTTCTCTGCCTGGGAATCCCCGCCGGGCCGCGGACCTGCCCGCCGAAGCGGAGCGGCCGCCCCGCCCGGCGGCTACGACCGGTCACCGTAGTGGATCTTGACCGGCCCGTCACTCCGCCATCTGCCGCAACTCGGACGGAGCCCGGCAACTCCCCGTGACATCGGTGCTCACTATTCCGAGTGATCAGCCTGTGATCTGCCCGGACCCGCCGTTTCCCGCTATTTCCCGGGCGAAAAGGAATTTCCGGCGCCCTCCCGAACCGGCTTTTTCCGCGTTCCGGCGGCGTCGTTACTATGGCCGCCTCCCAGTCCGCAAGGGCGATCCGGGCGCTTTCTCGAACGATGCCCGCCGCCATCCACCGCGCAAGTTGCCGGAGGCAGCCATGCACAACGTCGCGCGCACCACCGGACCGGCCGCCGCGGCCGAGGACACCGGTCAGATGCCCGCGCTGTTCGACCGCGAAGGAGGCGACGCCGCCCCCCGCAGCAGGCGCCGCAAGCGCGGCCCGGACTACGAGCAGATCCAGCGCAGCCCCCAGTTCCGCTCGCTGCGCAGCCGCTTCCGCCGGTTCGTGTTCCCGATGAGCATCGGGTTCTTCGCCTGGTACCTCGTCTACGTCGTGCTCGCCGCCTACGCGAGCGACTTCATGAGCACGCCGGTCTTCGGCCTGGTCAACGTCGGCATGCTGCTCGGTCTCGGCCAGTTCGCCACCACCGCGGCGATCACCGCGCTGTACGTCCGCTTCGCCGACCGCGAGATGGACCCGCGCGCGGCCGAGATCCGCGCGCAGGCCGCCGTCACGGAAGGAACCCCTCAGTGACCACCGCTTCGCTCGCCGAAGGAGCTTCGGCGAGCAACCCGCTGATCAACACCGGGGTGTTCGCGCTGTTCGTCGCGATCACCCTGTTCGTGGTCTACCGCGCGGGCAACCGCCGCTCGTCCACGTCGGGCTACTACACCGCCGACAGCGCCTTCACCGGAAGGCAGAACGGCGTCGCGCTGTCCGGCGACTTCCTGTCCGCGGCGTCGTTCCTCGGCATCGCCGGCGCGATCGCGATCAACGGCTACGACGGCTTCCTCTACTCCATCGGCTTCCTCGTCGCGTGGCTCGTCGACCTGCTGCTGCTCGCGGAGCTGCTGCGCAACACCGGCCGCTTCACCATGGGCGACGTGCTCAGCTTCCGGATGAAGCAGCGTCCGGTGCGCGCCGCGTCGGCCACGTCGACGCTGGTGATCTCCTTCTTCTACATGCTCGCGCAGATGGCGGGCGCGGGCGGCCTGGTCGCGCTGCTGCTGGACGTCCACTCCAAGTGGGGCCAGGCGATCGTGATCACCGTGGTCGGGCTGGTGATGATCTCCTACGTGCTGCTCGGCGGCATGAAGGGCACCACCTGGGTGCAGATCATCAAGGCCACCATCCTGCTCACCGCGGCCTCGCTGATCACCGTGTTCCTGATGGGCAAGTACGGCTTCAACTTCTCGAGCCTGCTGCGCGCGGCCACCGACCACAGCCCGATGGGCAAGGACCTGCTCTCCCCCGGCGGCTCCTACGGCAAGAACGGCACCACGAAGCTCGACTTCGTCTCGCTGTCGCTGGCGCTGGTGCTCGGCGTCGCCTCGCTGCCGCACGTGCTGATGCGCTTCTACACCGTGCCGAACGCCCGCGAGGCGCGCCGCTCGGTGGTGTGGGCGACCGCGTGCATGTTCGTGTTCTACCTGTGCACGCTGGTGATCGGCTTCGGCGCGGCGGCGATCGTCGGCCCGGACGAGATCAAGGCCGCGCCCGGCGGCGAGAACTCGGCCGCACCGCTGCTGGCCCTGCACGTCGGCGGGACGGTGCTGCTCGGCGTCATCTCGGCGGTCGCGTTCGCGACGATCCTCGCCGTGGTGGCCGGGCTGACGCTGACCGCGTCCGCCTCGTTCGCGCACGACGTCTACGCGAACGTCATCAAGCGCGGCAAGGCCGAGCCGGAGGACGAGGTCCGGGTCGCCCGGCTGACCGCGGTCGTGATCGGCCTGTTCGCCATCGTCGGCGGCATCCTCGCCAACGGCCAGAACATCGCGTTCCTCGTGGCGCTGGCGCTCGCGGTGGCGGCGTCGGCGAACCTGTCGACCCTGCTGTACTCGCTGTTCTGGAAGCGGTTCAACACCACCGGGACGCTGTGGAGCATCTACGGCGGGCTCATCGCCTGCGTCGTGCTGGTGCTGTTCTCGCCGGTGGTGTCGGGCGCGCCGGACTCGATCTTCCCGAGCGTCGACTTCCACTGGTTCCCGCTGAAGAACCCGGGCCTGGTGTCGATCCCGGTGTCGTTCCTGTGCGGCGCGATCGGCACGTTCGTCGGCCGCTCGAAGGGCGATTCGGCCAAGCACGCGGAGATGGAGGTCCGGTCGCTGACCGGCATCGGCTTCGGCTCCTGACCCCCGGCAGAAAAAAACCGCGGCGCCCGGAAAGTCCGGGCGCCGCGGTTTTTTGCTGCTCAGAAGATGTCGCGCCCGGCCTGCACGCGGTGCGTCACCCGGCGTTCGACGACGAACGACACGAACGGGACGCACCCGGCCAGCAAGACCAGGACGGTGCTCTTGATCGACCAGCGGGCCTTGAGCGCGAGGTCGATGGTGAGCACCAGGTAGATCATGTAGAGCACGCCGTGGATCGGCGAGTACACCGCGGCGGGCGTGGCGTTGCCGAAGCCGTACTCGATGACCATGGTGGCGCAGAGCGCGAGCAGGCCGACACCGGTCACGTACGCGCTGGCGCGGAACCGGGTCAGCGAGCCGGACACCTTCGACTGGCGAGCGGGGGCGGCACCGTCGGTGCTGGTCGTCATGGGAGCGTCCTCATTTCCGCGGGCGTTCAGGACTGCTGGTCGCGGGCGTTGAGCTCGCGCAGGTAGCGGTTGTAAGCGGCGAGTTCGTCGTCTTCTTCGACGGGTGCCGCGGCCGGGCGCGGCGCGGGCACGCGAACCGGGGCCGGGGCGGGTGCGGTGTGGCCGGCCTGGTCGGCGGCTTCCTCTTCGCGTTCGCGCAGCTTCTTGATGCGCCAGAACATGAACGCGGGGAACAGTCCGAAAAGCGGCCATTGCAGCACGTAGCCGAGGTTCTGGAAGGTGCCGGTGGCGGACGTGAACCGGTCCCACTGCCACCAGGCCAGCCCGCAGCACAGCGCCAGGCTCACGACGCTCGTGGCGACGATCATGAGCCGGCGCCCGAGCGGGGACGCGGCCGGGCCGGGATCTGCGGGCACGGTATCGACGCTAGCACTGGCGCGAGGGAGCGTTGCTGAGAGGCGGCGAGGTCGTGACCGGCGCCCCAACCCGCGGCTTGCGGCCGGATTCGCCGCGGTTGCCGCGCCGGAGCTGGCTTCGGGCGAACCTCCGGAAGCAGCGCCCACCGGACGCTTTCGTGACTCGGCCCGGGCTCTAAGGGCGTCGCTGCGGTGCGGACGTGGTCCGTGAAGGGCCCCTTGAGGGAATCTAAGTACCAATGCCAGGAACTTAAGCGTGGTTGATCACGGTTCGGCGGTGGTGTGCGTGGCGGGTGGTTAGGCGACAGGGCTCCCGGCTAGGACTGGCGATTGCCTAGATCGTCCGGTCTGTTCGCGGGGAGC
>NZ_PQIA01000021.1 GCF_003385235.1 Amycolatopsis circi
CCGCCCAACCACGCCACCACCACTGCGCCCGCCACCACGCACCGAGCCGCCCGTACTTCCTCCGCCCACCAAGCACCGCAGTGCTGGCCCCGCGCCCTACGCGGGCACCCGTCGAGCCCAATCGCACCGTCACCGTCTTCCCCTCTCCCCCAGCGGACCACTTGCCCCCGCGGTCCGCATCCCTTTGCGCGGAACCGTTGCGCCGCAAGGGTGAACTCGTGAATCCGAATTCCGGCATACCCCCCGAACCGGCCGCCCGCCGGACAAGAGCAGCCGACCGCACCTTGACTTCATAATGGTCTAGTCCAATGCTTACCGCATCAATTTTCCGCATGTTCGCCGGAGGACAGATGCAGCGAAGCAGACTGGCCGCCACACTCGTCGCCGCCGCCACCGTGGCCGGGGCAGCTGCCGTCGTGGCCGCGACCGCCCACGCGCAGACCGGATCGTCGACCGGCCTCGACAACAACTGGTACGCGGCCGCGCCGTACCTCATGCCGCAGAGCAACAACCCGCCCGACCCGGTGACCGTCATGAACGCGACCGGGCAGAAGGCGTTCCAGCTGGCCTTCATCCTCGCGCCCAAGAGCGGCGGATGCAGTCCCACCTGGGACGGCACCACGCCGGTTTCCTCGGACACGACCGTCGGCGACGCGATCAACCGCATCCGCGGCAACGGCGGCGACGTGTCGGTTTCGGTCGGCGGCTACGGCGGGACGAAGCTGGGCCAGACCTGCGGCACCGTCGACGCGACCGCTGCCGCCTACCAGCAGGTCGTGGCGAAATACAACCTGAAGGCCATCGACTTCGACCTCGAAGAACCCGAGTACGAGGACACCGCGGCCATCGCGAACGAACTCGGCGCCGCGAAGAAACTGCAGGCGGACAACCCCGGCCTGTTCGTCTCGGTGACCATGCCGGGCACCGCGGCGGGCACCGGCTGGTTCGGCACCCAGTTGCTGGACCAGGCGAAGTCGATCGGCTTCTCTCCCAACGACTTCTCGATCATGCCGTTCGACGGCGGCTTCACCGGCGGCGGCGCGTCGCAGGTGTCGGCGCTCGAGGCGTTCCACGGCCTGCTCCAAAGCCATCTCGGCTGGGACAGCGACACCGCGTATTCGCACGAGGGTTTCTCGGGAATGAACGGGAAATCCGATTCGGCGGAAATCTTCAACGTTTCCGATTTCCAGACCGTGTACGACTACGCGACGAGCCACCACCTCGGCCGGTTCACTTTCTGGGCCGTGAACCGCGACCGGCAGTGCACGACGACGACCGACAACAGCGTGTGCTCGAATGTCCAGCAAAACGACTGGGACTTCACGAAGTTCACCACCCGGTTCGCCGGCGCGACCCCGCCGCAGACCACCCCGCCGACGAGCCCGACGAGTCCGACCAGCCCGACGAGCAATCCCCCAGGCACCTGCTCGGCTCCGGAATGGCAGAAAACGCAGGTCTACACCGGCGGCACCGCGGTTTCGCACAACAGCCACAAATGGACCGCCAAATGGTGGACCCAGGGCGAGGAACCCGGCACAACCGGCCAGTGGGGCGTCTGGACCGACAACGGAGGCTGCTGACCGGCTGGTTTTCCCGGTCGGGCGCTGTGTCGCGGATTCCGCGCCGCAGCGCCCGATCCGTCAGTCGCGTTGACGAATCAGGGCCGGACGCCAGGCAGGTGCGTATTCGCCCGGCGGACCTCCGAAGCCAGCGCGGGGACCTCGATCACCCGCCGCCCGGCCGCGACCAGCCGCTCGACCCCTTCGGCCTCGACGAACAACGACGGTTCCCGCCAGGCCATCACCACCCGCGGAATGGCCGTTTCGAGGATCAGCTGCGTGCAGCTTTTGGGGTGGGACGCGCGATCGCTGCACGGTTCGAGCGAGCTGTACATGGTCGCGTCGGCGAGCCGCGGGTCGTGCGGATCGAGCTTCGCCAGCGCGGCTTCCTCCGCGTGGTTGTGCGGATCACCCTCGCCAGAATGCCCGGTGGCGAGCACAGTCCCGTCGGGCAGCCCGACGACCGCGCCGACCCGGAACGTCGAACTCGGCGGGCATTCGTCGGCAAGCTCGATGGCTTGGCGCAACCGCAGCACATCGAGCGAGGACGGTTCAGTCGCGGCGCGATATCGCAGCACCGCGACGTCCCCAAGCCGCCGCACTTCCGTGAGTTCCAACGGCCGGGGGAACGTACCCGGCCCGAGAAACCGCGGCGCTCGCGGGTCGCCGACCATGATCGGCGCGACCGCGAGCCGGAGTTCGTCGGCGAGGCCGGCGTCGAGGAACTGCGTGTGCACCGCCCCGCCGCCCTCGACAAGCAAAGTCCGGATCCCGCGCGCGCCAAGGTCGTCCAAGACGCGCTCGAGCTGTGGAGGACTGCCGACATCCACCACAGTCGCGACCGCGCTGAGGCTGTCCGCGCTGCCTCGCGGCGCGTAGACGAGCTTCTCGGTGTCGCCGACGGTGAAGAACCGCGACGCGGGATCCAGTTTGCCGCTGCTCGTCACCGTCACTTTGACCGGTTGTTCCGGCCGCCCCGACGCGATCCGCTCGCGGCGCAGTTCCGCCGAGCGCACGAGGAGCCGCGGATTGTCGGCCCGGACCGTGCCCGCGCCGACGAGGACCGCGTCGGCCTCGGCACGGAGCCGGTCGACCTCCGCGAAGTCGTCCTCGTTGGACAGGAGCAGACGGGTGCTGCCGGCGTCGTCGAGATAGCCGTCCAGCGATTGCGCCGCGGACAGCAGGACGTGCGGCCGCCCGGTCATCGTGCCCATCCGCTCATCGTGCTCCGGCCAGGTCAGGCGGGCACCACGGCGTACTGGCGGACGTACAGGTCGGTGTAGGTCACCGGTCCGCGCGGACCCGGCACCCGGTCGAGGTTGATGCCGGTTTCGGGCACCGCGAGCAGCTTGAAGCCGTCCAGCAGCCGGGTCGGCGCGTTCCAGAACACGCCGGTGCCGGTGTAGCCGTCGAAGAACTGCTCCGCGGCCGCCGGGTTCTCGGTCGCGATCCCCGCGGCGAGCCCGGACGTGCGCTCGTTCGCGATCTCGACCGCGTCGACGAGCCCGCCGACCTTCTCCACGGTGACGGTCGCCTCCCGCTCGGAGTCCAACGCCCACTCGTAGCCGATCGGATGCTCGTGCGGCGCGAGCGAAGGCGTGACGCCCCGCTCGGCCAGCGCCGACTCGATCTGCGGCCACACCGTGTCGTGCACGTCCTCGTGGATCAGCAGCAGGTTCAGCCGGTTGCAGACGCCAAGCCGGTCAAGACTCGAGAACACGAGGTCGCGGACCTTGCCCGCGTCCGCCGCGGCGTCGACGTACAGCACCCCGCCACCGTCGGCGTGCGCCAACGTGCGCACCCCGTGCACCGCGGCCTCGGTCGCCAGCTCGCGCGTGCTGTCGCCGCTGCCGCGCAGGATGACGAGCGGCACGAGCCCCGGCAGCCGAACCAGCGCCGACGCCGCTTCCCGCTCAACGCGCGGCACCAACTGCACGACGTCCGGGTTGATCCCGGCAGCCTCGAGCGCGGGCGCGATCACGACGTCCCGCAACCGCTGCGCCGAACCCAACGCGGCCGATCCGGTCCGCAGCACGCCGCCGTTACGCGACTTCACCAACTGCGACGCCACATCGACGGTCACGTTCGGCCGAGCCTCGTAGTTCGCGCCGATGACGCCCACCGGACGCCGCCGCTCGACCAGCCGCAGCCCACCGTCCAACGTGGACACCTCGACGGACCGCTCCTGGTGCGGCGCGCTGGCCAGCAGCCGCAGCTGCGAAGCCATCCCGTCGAGCCGCTCGGGCGTGATGGTGAGCCGATCGAGCAGACCGGCGCTCATCCCGTCGGCCGTAGCCTTGGCGACGTCGGCCCGGTTGGCCTCAAGCACCTCGTCCCGGTGCTCGACGAGCCGCTCCGCCATCCCGACGAGCGCCGCGTCCACCGCGTCGTCCCCGGCGGCGGCCAACGACGGCGCAGCCGCCTTCGCCGCCCGCGCACACTCCTCGACGGCCTTCGCGACCTCGTCCATCGCCTGTCTCCCTCCGGCGGCTCAGCAGACGTCCAGTCTGCCGTACCGCCCACATGGGGAGACGACGGGCTCAGCCCTCGGGACACTCGCGGCATCAGTTTCCTGGTGGACAACGTGGTCGACAACGCCGCCGCTCACCGGCCGCTGTGTCCTGGCCCACGCCTCCTCAGCCCACAGCCGGGACACCAACCCGACGCGGCCGAGCCACGGCACGCTCCACAGTGCTTCGACGTCCACAGCGTCGCCCGCTCACGATCGAGCGTGAGCCAGCATCACGCGTCAGCCCGCACGGCCCGCAGACGCCCGCTCTCGCGCACCTCGACGCCCCAAGGCGTCCACCTCGCCCAGCCCAGCCCAGCGCCCAGCCACGGCATGGCATGGCATGGCATGGCACGGCACGGCACGGCACGGCAGCTCATCACGCATGAGGTCATCCCCGCGCGGCCCAGCAACCGTCCGCCCAGCAGCAACCGTTGGCTAAGCAGCGCCCCGCCCCCAAGCAGTGCCCCGCTCCGCAGCAGCGCAACGTCCACAAGCCTCGCGCCGAAACACCGCCCACGCCACAGCCCAACGGCCCCGCGCAGTCACACCACGCGACCAAGCCACCAGCCCGCGTCAGCCCGCCGTACGCCAGAACCCCAACGGCCGCATCACAACGCCAACGGCTGCAGCAACCACAAGCCGCCCGCGATAACGCAGCTCACCGTGAGCACGCCGAACACCAGCACCCACAACACCGCGGGCACGGCGGTCAACCGGCTGAGCTGATCGGCGTCGGAGTCCCGCGCCTGGCCACGTCGCCGCTTGAGCTGAAGCTCCACCACCGGCCGGACGCCGCCGAACAACAGGAACCAGGTCAGCAGATACACGAACGGCGCCTGCACCACCTTCGGCGCGACCAGAGCCACGAGCCCGAGCACGACCGCACTCGCCACCACCGTGAACACGCCGTAGGCATTGCGCACCATGATCAGCACACCCAGCAGCAGCAACGCGACCAGCACGAGAACCGCGGTGATCAGGTCAGCCCCGGCCAGGCTCGCGAACAGCAGTCCCAAGACCGACGGTGCGACGTACCCGGCCAAGGCCGTGAACGCCATTCCCGGTCCCTCGGGCTTGCCGCGCGACACAGTGACCCCGGAGGTGTCCGAGTGCAGCCGGATCGACCGCAGCCGCCTGCCGACCGTCACGGCAGCCAACGCGTGGCCAGCCTCGTGCACGATCGTGATGACGTTGCGCGCGAACCGCCACGGCGTTCCGCCGACGAGCACCACCAGCAACGCGATACCGCCGGTGACCAACGTGATGACGCTCGGCGTGTTCGCCTGTTCCAGCGCCGCACCGATTGTCCCCGTGCCCGCGGCCATGACCGCACCAGAGATTTCTCCGGTGCCCGGACGAGCACTGAGCACAGTCGAGACGGCGAGTGCAGGCGTAATCACGCGGACACCTCACCACAGGCCCTATTTGGCCGCTGTGAGTGCCCAGGCGACAACCGTCGACCGCGATTCGGTATGGGGCGCGGCCTCACTTCATAACGTCTCCTTCCCGTCGATCCGCGACTTCAGCCACCGCTCAGTCCGCCACCTCCCCGGATGCCGTCGTCCGCAGCCGGTCGAGGCGGAAAAGATGCGCGACCCAGGACCGATACGGACGCCAATCCTCAGCCAGCGGTTCAAGCTCGTCCGCCGGCGTGTCGGGAGGCAACGCGTACTCCGCGCACAGGATTTGGTGAAGCTGGGTGTCCAGCCGAGGGAAGAGATCGGGATGGCCCGCGCCGTGCAGCAGAATCTGCTCGGCGGAGAACGCTCCGATGCCCGGAATCGCGCACAGCCGCGTCATCGCGTCGGAGATCGGCATCGCCAGAAGCTCTTCGGTGTCCAGGCGGCCATCGGCGGCCGCCCGCGCGACAGCTCGGAGCCGCGCGAGCCGGAACGGTCCCACCGACGGTTCGTCACCCAACTCGGCCAGAATCTGCGGTGCGGGAAAAGAAAACGGCCCATCGTCACCCACTTGACGGCCGTGCCGCGCCGCGAGCTGTTCCCGAAATCGCATCGCCTGCCGTACCCGCATTCCTTGCGTGAGCACGGCCCAGCAGGCCGCTTCGTACGGCGACGAATGCAGCACCGGGCGCGCTCCGCTGTGGCGAGCCTGAAGCCGCCGGACCACCGAGTCGCGGCTCGCGACCTCAGCGAAACCGGATTCGTCGACATCGAGCGAGAGCATCCGGCTCACCTGCGCGACCACTCGCGCGGCGATCTCCACCGGCGCCGCCACGCCGACTTCGACCGTGCCCGGGGATCTCTGCCGGATCGCGGCTCCGGCATGAGTCCAGGTCCCGTCCACCGGGAACGCCAACCGCAGCACGCCCGGTTCGGCGGCGAAGGATCCCGCCGGGCCCGCACCGGCGAGCCACTGCGACGCGGCACTCAGGTCGAAGGCCCCGTGCACGGCGATCTCGCCGGTCGGAAGGTCGATCGGACGCAGGATCGGTGCGGTCATCAGTCAGTCCTCCTCGCTGGTCTCCGCGAGTCGGAGACCGTGCGGACGACGTTAGGAACAGGCACCGACAATGCGGACACTCGAACGCTTGGTCGGACAGATCTTCACTCGAACGAGTGAGCGGTTGATGCCGCATACTGCCGGTATCCCACCGAGAGGACCCCCGTGCCCCACCCCAGCACCCAGCAACGGCTCACCGATCTGCTCAGCGAGCCCGCCACGACGGTCGACGGCTTCCTCGACACGCTCGGCGACGCTGCCCAAGCCGGACCGCCCACCGGCCTCACTCAGCGGCTCATGCGCACCACGCTGCTGCCGCAGGTCTACGAACGTTACTGGCGGCCAGTGCTCGGCCGGGTCCTCAAAGGCCCCAGCGGTCCGAGCATGACCGACGAAGTCGCGCTGGCCTCCGCGCGGCTCGCGCTGGAGCCTGGCCAAGTCGCGCTCGACGTCGCGTGTGGAACTGGCCGGTTCACGCGCGCGTTCGGGGACGCAGTGGGACCGGGCGGGCTCGCGATCGGCTTGGACGGCGCACGCAGCATGCTGACGCGAGCGGTCGAAGAAACTGATTCGCCTGCCGTGACTTACCTTCGCGCCGACGCGGTAAAGCCGCCATTGCTTTCGTCCACTGTGGACGCCATCTGCTGTTTCGCCGCCCTGCACATGTTCGCCGAGCCGGAACGCGCGCTTGATTCGTTCACCCGGATCCTGCGTCCCGGCGGCCGGATCGTCCTGCTCACGAGCGCTCGCCGCGACTGCCAGGCAGCCCGGATCGCTGACACCGCAGGAGGAATCGTCAGCGGACAACGCATGTTCGACCGCGGAGAGATCGCCGCCGGCTTGCGCGCGCGTGGTTTCGACGAGGTGCGCGAGCAGTACTTCGGGGTCGCCCAACTCGTCTCCGGTCGACTGTCTGACGTGCAGTGATCCATTTCTGTCGGGGTTCGGCGCTAGCATTCCCCGCATGACCCACGCCGCACCTGTCCCGCCCGACGACAGCCACCTCCGTTCCCTCGTCGAAGCCACCGCCGATGCCGTGGCCGCCGCCGAACCGCTCGCCTCCGATCACGCCGGAGCTGACGCGGAAACCCGTGCTGCGGTTGAAGAAGAAGTGCGCTCCCGAGCCGGCGAACTTGTCGCGCTCAGCCAGGACTTGCACGCGCATCCGGAAGAAGGGTTCGCCGAGCACCGGTCAGTCGGCGCGCTCGCCGACTTGCTGCGTGCTCACGGACACGAAGTCACCGTCGGGCTCGGCGGGCTGGATACCGCGTTGCGCACCGGAACTCCAGACAATGACGGGCCGCACATCGCAGTCTTGTCCGAGTACGACGCGCTGCCCGGATTGGGCCATGGATGTGGACACAACGTCATTTGCACTGCCGGAGCCGGCGGTTTCCTCGGTGCGGCAGCAGTGGCCGAACGACTCGGCGGACGCGTGTCGCTGGTGGGCACTCCCGCGGAGGAAGGCGGTGGCGGCAAGGAAACGCTTGCGCGTGCTGGGATCTTCGACGATGTCGACGCGGTGATCATGCTGCATCCGTTCAGCCACGACATCGCCCTGCACCCGTTCCTCGGCAGGCGACAGCTGGAGATGGTGTTCCACGGCGTCGGCGCGCATGCTTCGGCGCAGCCGTTCATGGGGCGCAATGCGCTCGACGCGGCGGTGGCGGCCTATCAAGGGGTGTCCGCGCTGCGGCAACAGTTGCCGTCGAGCGACCGCGTGCACGGCATCTTCACCGATGGCGGCGCACGGCCGAATGTGATCCCCGCCCGGGCAGCTCTTCTGTTCTATCTCCGGTCGGCGAATCCGGAGACGCTGCGCGATCTGGCCAACCGGATGACCGCGACCGCCCACGGCGCAGCAGAAATGACTGGCTGCGGGGTGGAATTGCACTGGGACGAGCAGCCGGCGTACCTGCCGATCCGGTTCAACACGACGCTGGCCGGCCGGTGGTCGGTCAATCAACAGGGCACCGGGCGGAAACCGCTGCCGCCGGGCATCGTGCCGGAGTTCCTGACCGGGAGCACGGATCTCGGGAACTTGTCATTCCGGATGCCCGCCCTGCATCCGATGATCGCGGTGTCCGGACCGACGGTCGCCTTGCACACCAAGGAATTCGCCGAGGCTGCCGGGTCGCCGACGGGTGATCAAGCGGTCGTCGACGGTGCGCTGGGCCTGGCTCTGACCGCCGCCGACTATCTCGCCGACGCTGGCCTGCGCAAAGCCGTGCACGACGAGTTCGAGGCATCGGGAGGGGCGCTGGACGTGCCTAGTTTCTTCGACTGACCCAGTGTTGGGATAGGCATGGATGACGGTGGGTCGCGAAGGTGGAGAGGAGGTGCGTCGACCGGTTTGACGAGTTGGCTTAGGCCGACGGTCGTGACGATTGCGGTGGCGAGCACGGTGGGCTCGTGTCCTGACGGCACGGCACGGCACGGCACGGCACGGCACGGCACGGCACGGCACGGCACGGCACGGCACGGCACGGCACGGCACGGCACGGCACGGCACGGCACGGCACGGCACGGCACGGCACGGCACGGCACGGACGAGGATGCACTTCCTGAGAACGGCTGAGAATTCTCAGCTGATTCTTCTCAGGAAAGCCTGAGGGTTTTCCACAGGCTGCTCATAAGCGCGGGCGCGAGGCTTGTGTCATGACCGAGAACGAGAGCCGGCCCGGCCCCGCTATCCCCGGTGGGCACCAGCCGCACCAGAGCAGTGAGCAGTATGGCCAGTACCGGGCCGGGTCGAGTCCTTTCGTCGCCAACCAGGGCCACCCGCGTGGTGTCGAAGGCGGTCCGGCCGGGCAAGCCGGAGCGTATGGCGTGCCGCCGATCGCCGCGAGCGCTCACCAGGCGAGGCTGAGCAACGCGCAGCCACCTAGCGCGTCCGGACCGAGCGTTGCCCGGCCAGTCCAGCCAGGCACCGCTCCGCAGCCGAGGCCGAACACCGCGCCCGTGCCGAACCCGAACGCCGCACACCACCAGCCTGGCACCCAGCAGCACCACCAACCCGGTACCCAGCAGCACCAACCCGGCACCCCGCACTACGGACCGATGCCGCAGCCCGCGCAACCACCAGCGGCGCTGGCCGGCCCGCGGAAGCGGCCTGGCCGCCTGACCGCCCTCGTCGGAGCCACCGCGCTCGCCGCGGCCCTTCTCGGCGGGGGTGCCGGCGCGGCGATCGTCGGGCTGACCGGCGGTTCCAGCGCGTCCTCGACCACCGCGTCGTCCGCCACGACCGGGCAGACCATCAGCAACACCACCGCATCCGGAGACGTCAGCACGGTCGCCGCGAAGGTGGTGCCCAGTGTCGTTCAGGTGAACGTCACGACCGGGCGAGGCACGGCGATCGGATCGGGCGTCATCCTTACCGCTGACGGACGGATCCTCACCAACGCGCACGTCGTCCAGGGTGCACAAACCGTCACGGTCGCCACCTCGGACGGCAAGAAGTACCAGGCCAAGGTCGTCGGCTCGGACACCAAGAGCGACATCGCGGTGCTGCAGGCGCAGGGCGCGAGCGGACTCACCGCCGCGACGCTCGGCGATTCGAGCAAGCTCGCCGTCGGGCAGCAGGTCATCGCGATCGGGTCGCCGGGCGGGCTGCAGAACACCGTCACCACCGGCATCGTCAGCGCGCTCAACCGGCCGCTTTCCGACGTCGGAGGCGGCGACGGCGGCGATCAGCAGAACTCGCCCTTCGGCAGGCAGACCTCGAACGCCACGTCCGGCCCCAGCTACACCGCGATCCAGACCGACGCCTCGATCAACCAGGGCAACTCGGGCGGCGCGCTCGTCGACAGCCAGGGCCGGGTGATCGGCATCAACTCCGCGCTCTACAGCCCGAACTCCTCGGCGGGCAGCGTCGGGATCGGGTTCGCCATCCCGATCAACGACGCCAAGAAGATCGTCGACCAGATCGGCAACGGCTGACCGGAACTCCGGAGGCGGACCGCGGTCGGGGCGGCCCGCCTTCGCTCCTCACTCGGGACGGTGAGGAAACCTGGCCGCTCTCTCCGGGAATTCGGGGCCTGGAGAGAGCGGCTTCTTCACGCCCCCGGCAGCTCGTAGACCAGCGTGAACGCGTGTTTGCCCGCCTCGTCCACGTCAATCTCGGCCGTTCCGGAGATGCCCGCCAGCTCGTCCGTTCCCGAGCCGGGGAGCAGGACCAGCGACAACCCCTCGTCCCCCGCCGTGTGCCGGAGGACGAAGCTCCCCTTCCGCCCGTCGACAGAACCGGTAAAACGTTCGAAAGCGACGTACGCACGCGAGGTCTCGTTCGACGCCGTCAGCATCTCGACCCGGCTGGTCCCCTCGACCGCTCCGGTGAACGTCTTCTCGATCAGCACCTGCGCGAACGCCGTGCCACCGGCTTCGTCCTGCGCCTGCGGCTCCCATTTGTCCAGCTCGAACGCGGCGACGGCGGTACTGGTCATGCTGCTGCTCCTCTGCCGGAAACTCGGTCCCGGACAGTCAACCGCCGATACCTGCCATCTCCTGTCAGGTATCTCAACGCCGCCGGTTGCCGAACAGCCCGCGCGAGAACTCCCGCCCGAGCGAACTCGCCGCCGAGCGCATGAACGACTTCACCGCCGGGTTGCTCAGCACCTGCGAGATCATCCCCGGCTCCTCCTTCTCAGGCTTCGGAGCGGCTGGCACCTCAGCTTCGGCAGCGGGCGTGGAGGGCTCGGCAGGCGTGGCCTTCGCCGTCAACTTCTCGTACGCCGACTCCCGGTCGATCGTCTCCCCGTACTTCGCGTTCAGCTCCGACGACGCGACCGCCGCACGGATCGCGTCCGCCCCGGTCGACCCCATCTTCGACCGCGGCGCACGCACCCGCGTCCACGCGACCGGCGTCGGCGCCCCGCGTTCGGACAGCACGGTGACGATCGCCTCGCCGATCCCCAGCGACGTCAACGCCGTCTCGAGGTCGTAGTGCGGTGACTTCGGATACGTCTTCACCGTGCGCGCCAACGCCTTCTGGTCGTCCGGCGTGAACGCGCGCAACGCGTGCTGTACCCGGGCACCGAGCTGGGACAGCACGTTGTTCGGGATGTCCGTCGGCAGCTGCGTGCAGAAGAACACGCCGACGCCCTTCGACCGGATGAGCTTCACCGTCTGCTCGATCCGCTCCAGGAACGCCTTCGACGCGTCGGAGAACAGGAGATGCGCCTCGTCGAAAAAGAACACCAGCTTCGGCTGGTCGAGGTCGCCCTCCTCGGGCAGCTCCTCGAACAGTTCGGCCAGCAGCCACATCAGGAACGTCGAGAACAACGCCGGTTTGGACTGCAGGTTGTCCAGCTCCAGCAGGGTGATGACGCCCTTGCCGTCCTCCTGGCGCATCAGATCGTGGACGTCCAGCTCGGGCTCGCCGAAGAACTCCTCGCCGCCCTGAGCCTCCAGATTGGACAGTGCGCGCAGGATCACGCCCGCCGTCGCCGCGGACACCCCGCCGATGCCCTTGAGGTCTTCCTTGCCTTCGTCGCTCGTCAGATGCGTGATGACCGACCGCAGGTCCTTGGTGTCCAGCAAGGCGAGACCGCGCTGGTCAGCCCAGTGGAAAATCAGGCCGAGCGTCGACTCCTGCGTCTCGTTCAGCCCCAGCACCTTCGACAGCAGCACCGGCCCGAAGCTGGTGATCGTCGCGCGCACCGGGATCCCGGTTCCGCTGGTGCCGAGCGACAAGAACTGCACCGGACCGGCCGCGGGAGCCCAGTCGTCGCCCAGTTCCGCGGACCGTTTCGCGGTGCGATCACTCGACTCGCCGGGCGCGGACAGCCCGGAGAGGTCGCCTTTGACGTCCGCCAGCACCACCGGAACCCCGGCCGCGGACAGCTGTTCGGAGATCAGCTGGAGGGTCTTGGTCTTGCCGGTGCCGGTCGCGCCCGCGACCAGGCCGTGCCGGTTCAACGTCGCCAACGGCAGCCGGACCGCGGCCGACGCTTCCGTCTTCCCGTCGATCACCACCGCGCCCAGCTCGACCGCCGCCCCGTCGCTCGCATATCCCCGCGCGATCTCCGCCGCTGGTCCCGACGCTTGCTCGGCCACTGGCCGCACCCCGTTCCGAGTCCGAAATCACCCTTCGCTGCACTGGCTGACCGAGCGTAACGCGCCGGAAGCCCAGGTGACGCCGCTGATATCCCCGTGTCGGGTTAGGGTGGTGCGGGTGAACGACCATCTTGTCTGGATCGACTGCGAGATGACGGGGCTGGACCTCGGCAAGGACGCGTTGATCGAAATAGCCGCTCTGGTGACCGACGCCGACCTGAACGTGCTGGGCGAGGGCGTCGACATCGTCATCCACGCCGACGACGCCACGCTCGACGGCATGCCGCAGGTCGTCCACGACATGCACGCCAAGTCCGGCCTCACCGAAGAAGTCCGCGCCTCGACGACCACGCTGGCCGAAGCCGAGCAGCGCGTGCTGGAGTACATCCGCGAATGGGTCCCGGACCCGGCCAGCGCACCGCTCGCCGGCAACTCGATCGCCACCGACCGCGGCTTCATCGCCCGCGACATGCCTGCGCTCGACAGCCACCTGCACTACCGGATGGTCGACGTGTCGTCGGTCAAGGAGCTCGTGCGCCGCTGGTACCCGCGGATCTACTACGCCAAGCCGGAGAAAGGCCTGGCGCACCGCGCGCTCGCGGACATCAAGGAGTCCGTCGGCGAACTCGAGTACTACCGCGCGATCGCCTTCGTCCCCCAGCCCGGCCCGACGAGCGACGAGGCCAAGGCCGCCGCCGCCGAAGTGCTGGAACGCCACCGAGGGTGACCCCCTGAAAAGCGCTCGCGGGCACCCGCTAGGATTGCTTCCAGCAAGGCGATCGCGAGATCTTTTTGCCAGATGGTGGCTATAGCTCAGCTGGTAGAGCACCTGGTTGTGGTCCAGGAGGTCGCGGGTTCGAGCCCCGTTAGCCACCCTTGCACCCCGGCTTCTTCTTCGGAGAAGCCGGGGTTTTGTCATTTCCGGAGTACACTTGCCGACAGCGGTGTCGCGCAGGTCACTGCGGCTTCTCTGCTGCCTAACCTCCGCCGCACGGGTCGCCGCTTGTCGGGTTCACGGTGGGTTACTGCCGCTGACCAGGGCTGTTGCTCCGGCGGACCGAAAAGGGGACCCCCCTGGAACGGGGCCTGAACGCCCTGCTAATCTTTTCCACGTCGCCGAGGGAAACCACAGCGACGGGAAGCACCAAGCGCCATTAGCTCAATTGGCAGAGCAGCTGGCTCTTAACCAGCGGGTTCGGGGTTCGAGTCCCTGATGGCGCACCCTCAATCCCCAGGCTCGAGAAGTTTTCGGCCTGGGGATTTCGGTTTTCTGGAAGGGTTTCTTCCGTTTCCGGACTGTCCACTGTGGTCGTTGGCGAGCCCGAGGCGAGCCCGAGACTTCGCGCCGACTGCCGAGGGATGATCGCCGCCGTCGCCTCCGCCGCCGCGAACGCTACTTGTGGCAGGACGGTGGTGTAGGTGTTGGCGGTGACGGTGATCGAGGAGTGCCGCAGCATCCGCTGCACGACCTTCATCTCCACCCCCGCCGCGAGAGCCAGCGTCGCCGCGCCGTGGCGCAGATCGTGCAGACGGATCGGCGGAAGCCCGGCCTGGCGGATCAGCTCATAGAACACGTCGGTGACATGCGCCGGGTGCAACGGGCTCCCGTCCCACTGGGTGAAGGCCAGGTCGTGTTCCTTCCACTGCGACCCGAGACGCGCCCGGTCCGCGTCCTGCACCTGCGAGTGCCGAAAATTACGTCCAAGCAGGTCAAGCCGCGTGTTGGTACTCGTGGATGAGTCCGCCGAGTCGGTCTTCTCGGCGTACGGCGAGGTGTTCGATGCGGTCGAGCTGAAGGGGCTGAGGCCGGGTTCGCAGCGGTGCCGCAGCAGCCAGTGATCGGTGGGTTCGGTGCCGGTTGTAATGCTGCTCGTACTCGTTAAGCACGCGCCGGAGGTGGGTCTCGTTCCAGATCAGCGTGCGGTCCAGCAGCTCGGCGCGCAGTGTCTTCACCCACCGTTCGGTGATTGCGTTCATCCGGGGCATCCGGACACCGGTCAGCACCGTGGTGATCCCGGCGCTACCCAGGATCTCGTCGATCAAGGCGGGATACTTGGCATCGCGGTCGCGGATGAGGAACCTGAACCGTGCGAGGCTTCCGGCGTCCTCGAGATCCATGAGCAGGTTGCGGACGGCCTGCGTCACCCAGGCATGCGTGGGGTGCGCGGTGGTGCCGAGAATGCGGACGCGCCTGCCAGTGTGGTGAATGGCGACGAGGATGTACTGCCGGGCTCCGGTGAGGGTGATGGTTTCGATGAAGTCCATCGCCAGGATCGCCTCGGCTTGGGCACGGAGGAAATTTGCCCAGGTGACAGTCGCGCGTTGCGGTGCCGGGTCGATGCCATTGGCCTTGAGGATCTCCCAAACACTGGAGGGAGCGATCACGATGCCGAGGAGGGCAAGTTCGCCGTGGATGCGCCGGTAGCCCCAGGAGGCGTTCTCGGCTGCCATGCGGAGGACGAGACGGCGGATCGACGCGACGGTACGCGGACGCCCAGGCCCGCGGTCGGCGCTCGCGCGGGCATGGCGGCGTTTGGCTAGGTCGCGATGCCAGCGCAGCACGGTGTCCGGGCCGACCAGCAGGCGGAGCCGACGCAGTGTCGCACGGGCCAGCGGCACGAGCAGCACCGCCAACAGCGCCCGGTCCTCGGGTCGTAGCCGTGGGCGTTGGTCGCCAAGTTGTCGTTGCAGGATGGCGAGTTGGTGGCGTAGAGCGAGGATTTCGATGTCCTTCTCGCGGTTGGTCATCGGCAGTAGTCGCAATGCGGCGAAGGCGTGGGTGACGGCGAGATAGGCGAAGCGAACGAGCACGAGCCGCGATCATGCCCGACGGCGATCAGTCACACGCCGATGGCCCCTGACCTGCATGGACGGATTATTCGGCACGCACAGCATCCAGAGGATCCAAGGAATCGCGCAAACCGTACATCGTCCCTGCGCGGAAAATCAGGACGCCGCCCTCAGCGCTGTTCTCCCTCGCGGTCACCGCCAAGGAGAAACCCAGAGGCGACGCGTACTCTCTCGAAACTACCGATTCTAAGAAAGCCGCAGAATCGCTCGTCGATCAGCGCGTTATCGATGCGTTAAGCAGGGATCAGGAAGGGCGAGAACTTCTTCAAGCCATTCAGCTGTCAGCCAGATTGACCACTTTGCGACGCGCGATAAAAGAATTCGAGACAGCCCTCGCCGCAGGGAACGAGAATGAAATATTTTTTCAGAAATGGCTAGAATCTCAGAGCTGGGCATTCGGAAACGCCTACACATTTCGCGACGAGGTACGAGCGATCGCCCTCGGCGATCAGGTTGACCATCTGGTCAAGCATACGGCGCACGGACTCCGAGACATATTCGAACTCAAACGGCCGGACAGCAGGCTCCTCCTGTGGGACAACGACCACCGCAGCTACTACTGGTCGGCCGAGACATCACACGCCATCGGACAGTGCCATCGCTACCTCGACGCTCTGCACGACGAAGCACGCAATGGCCTCCGCGACAATCCGGACATCGTCGCCTACCATCCACGAGCGTTCATCATCCAGGGCCGGTCCGCCGGCTGGAGTCAAGCGCAGCTCAACGCCCTGCACGGCCTCAATTCCAGGCTCCACGGGATCCAGATCATGACCTACGATCAGCTCCTCGCCCAGGCCAATCGACTACTGGACACACTGAGCACGGAGACGCATGCTCATGCCGATTGAGTGGCAAAGCTTCGATGAGCCGCACGAACGCATTCTTCCTGCTCCAGGTTCGCATACAACGACGACCGTACTGCCGAACTCGGCGACGCCACCGCAGCACAAGGTCGCTGGCGTGTGGCGGTCATAGGCCTCGGCGACAGAACCTAACGCCGGGACTTCGCCAGCCGCGCCAGCCTGGTCGTCGGCTTCACTCAGTTCTTAGTCGGGTAGCGGTACCGTCTGGTCGACCGCCGCAGTTTTGATGACCCTAGTAGCATGTACAAGAGCCAACTGCCCCTATTGTCCCCGGTCAGCCTAGGTAGGCCGCTCGATGATGGGCACCACAGTCCAGAGGCGAAGGACCATGGCTGCGGATCCTCGATGTTGGCTGAACGGCTGGACCTGGTCGGGCGAGGTGGGCACGCCCCCAGACGGGCATAGCAGTTCCAATTTCGGCCTGTTCTTCCTCGCAGTGTTGGCGTGCTCCTCGCGGAGATTCCTGCACACATCGTGGCCGATCCTGCGCGTGCACCGCCGCACGCAAGTCGCTGAAGCAATGAAGCAGCTCCTCACACGGCCGAACGCTAGAAACCGCTGAAAACCCAGCGTTGGAAGCTTCTCGATGGCCGCCTCCGAAATTGTTGCCACTGTGATCGGATCGGACAAACGGTCCTTCGTCGTCACCGCGACCGAAGATGTTGCCCGTGCCTGCCGGAAAGATCCCCGGTATCGCCTGACCTCTGGAAACGGCGAACCTGCTTCCGCCCTGCGACCCTCTCATGGGAGCTTCGATGTCCACCTAGCCCAAGCGGTCAGGAAACCGCCGATCTAGGCGCTTTTCAATATCGCGCATCTGTTTCGAAACGATCGCAAGCCTCTCCAACGCGTCTGCGCCTTCTACTTTATGAATGAATTCCCGCTCACGGTCCATACCCTGCGACCACACTTGGGATATGAAACTCCCGATGCCGAACAAGGATCCTACCGTCAGCGCTATTCCCAGCTCGGCACCACTTTTCAATGCAATCAGAGTGATTCCCGCACACAACGCAAGAGTATGCCAAACGACAAAAATGCCGAAAATCTGGACCGTTCCAACGGAGCGACTCAAGCTAATTCGACCCACACTAAAGTTCCAGGCTGTCAGCTCTCTACGCAGGCTCTCGTAGCGCTCGATGACGTTAATGGCTTCCGCCAGGAGCGTTTCGTCTCGCTCCGGCGAGCTATCGTGCGATGAATCCATGCGAGGTATGTCGCGACCGGCGACTCCGCGTTACGCGGGCATTCAGCGGCAGCCAGGGCACCGACCGGCCACGACGCCACCTACGGCCCGCTCCCCCAGCAGGTCTGCAGCGGTGGCTGAGCACGGCGCTCCCCGCCGACACCACGTCGCCGGTGACGGCGAGTGCCGCGACATGCGGTCAGGCGCTTCAGCGTTCGCCCGGTGCCTATGTTTCCGGCGCTGCGGGTGCGATCCGTCGGGTGGGCCCGACGTTTCTACCTATGCCCATACCTTCCACTCCTCGCTGAACGACTGCCAAGGGTGCTGTCCGGAATCGTGTTGGTCCGCCAGCTGTGCGACGCCTTCTGCCCACATTGGAAGGTCTGCCATCTCCAGGAGTAGCCGCCGTTGCATTTCACCCCAGCGAAGCTCGATGGTTCGAGCGCCTCGGTGCGCGCGGAGCACCACCTCGTCCGGCTTGACGGTCTCCTGATCGCGAGGGAGTACCCACTCCGCAGCGAGACCTGCATCGTCCAATGCGGCCGTCAGCGCCTCGCTAGACATCGTCACGAAGTACATGGCGTAGTCGGTGATCAGCCGCGCGCACAGCGCGGACGGCAGCGGATAGATCGACCACGGAGGCATCGTCGGCGAACGCGCAACCAGGTCATCGCTGCGCGCATAGACCAGGTGCTTCGCATCCAGGATATGCGCCCGTTTGACGGCCTGGAGGTGCTCCGCGGCCGTCCGGTCGATAAATTCGCGTTCGGACCACAGGTCATACCCACGCACGATGTCGACTGCAACCAGAGCCCGGCCACCGGGAACCTTCATCCCCTGCATGCCACGCTGGCAGGCGAGGCCGAATGCCGCGCCCAGCAGGTCGAGGTGCGTCTTGTACTGGATGTCGAGCGGCACCAGCCGACCGTGCAGGCCGCCGGGCAACGGTCCACCGGAGCGAATCGCTTCCTCGGCCATCCGCTTTCGCCGCGCTTGCTGCGACACGGTGCGCTTGGGATCGGACTTGATCTCGTGCAAGTACGCCTCATACTCGTTGCCGATCTCCTTGAACGAGGTGGCGTCGCCGATGGTCAGGCACGAGGTGAGATCATGCAACAGGACGAACCGGGCCTCGTCGCGCCACCACTTGGTCGCAAACTCGCGTTCGGTCGCCAAGCCCTTTTTGCCGGTCATCGGGCCAGGGTGCTGATTCCGAGAGAGCGCGATGATGACGCGCCGGTCGTAGCTGAACACCCGCCAGGCCAGACCATCAGCGACCGACCGCAGTTGACGGTCTACTCGCTCGCAGATATCCGCTTCCAGCTCCCAGGTCTCCGGACTCGTCACCGGCTCTGCGGACCTCAACTCGGGGGCGTTTGCCGGCACTGACTTGCCCTGCCGGAGCAGCTTCGCCACACGCCGGCACGCTGCCCGACGTTCCTGGACCTCAAGCACTCGCCCGAGCAGGTCCTGCTGGAACTCGTAGAAGTCTCCGGCAGTCCGACATTTCCGCAACGCAGTGATCAGCTGCACCAGCGTGCCGACCGCGTCCTGGTGGATCGGGTGTCGGAAGATCTGGTTCGTTCGCTCGACAGGCATGTCGTTGAGCAGCGGCATCAACCCAGCCTCCCACGAAATCGCCGAGTACCACATCGAAAGGTGCGCGGACTGCTTGAGGACGCGTGGTTCGAGCACGGGGCTCGACCAGAGGACCACACGAAGGAGATCCTCACTGTGGCCTCGGTCTTCGGTGATGGTGTCGACACCGCTGGGCTACGCGCGGGCGGTGTAGTCGCCCGCCGGGACGGCGGCGCGAGGAATTCAACCTCGGCATCGGCGGCCCTAGAGGCGGGTGAGACCCGCCGAGACTCGAGTTCCCGGACTCGAATCGGACCTTGTCGATGCTGACCGCTGGACTGGCCGACGACACATTCCAGCGAAACCGTTCCGGCCGCAGGATGCACACGGCGGATTTGTGCCCTTTCGGGACGGATCGTCGTGGTGATCTTGCCGTCGGCAACGTGCATGCCACATGCGCACCGGTGCCGAGACGGGCATACGGATCGAGCGCCGCGGCCCGCGTTGGTCGCCGTTGTTTGCGTCTGCAGACCGGGAACGCGCTGTAACCTCTGATTATCTCTTGGTTCGTCCGCGTACTGAAAGAATCGCCAGACCCAGCAGCACAGGACCGCTAAGGCGTACGAGAATCTGAATGGCTACGCCCCATCCAGTGAGCCGGTCGGAGGTGCTTCCGCCGATGAGTTTGGTGGCCGCGTCAGCGACATGGACCAGGGATGCCGACCACGTGTGCGGATCCGCGAAGCCATACCGGTTCATCAGCGTTGCGCAGGCCAGCATGAGCACGGCCAGACAGCCCACCGCTCGCCAGCCGCGCAAGCCGTAGCCGGACGTCAGCCAGTACAGCCGCAAGACAAGCCCCTCCGCGCTCCGTCGAGGAGTTGCACGGCGCCGCATTTCCATCTCGCCGAAGTAGAAGTCGGCGGCGTTGGGCTCGTCCTTCGCGTCTTCACGGGCTTTGCGTAGCTGCCGATACACCCGTGCCGCATCCTTGGCGTCGATCGGTCCCACCGATGCTGTGAGGTCCTGCAGCAGCGGCGCCCAGTCGGCTCCGGACGCCGAGTCGGTGCGCACCGCTGCCTCTTCCGCGACGATGCGGCGCTTTGCGCGCTTCAGTACCCAAGGCCACCGCCGGGAGATCCGGAAGCGGTGCGGAGTCCACGGAAAGGAACCCGCTTCGAAGCGAAGCTTGTCGAGGTTGTAGACGTCGCTGAGCAAACAGGTGCCCAAGCTGACCGCGGCGAGCGTGAGATTAGTGACGTCCGTGCCGCTGAGCGATCGCACCCGGCAAATGGACCTGCTGTCAATCGTGGCTGGCGCTGCGAACCGGGCCTTCTCCAAGATCAGGTCAGCATGTTCGAGCACTAGCGAGGATTGGACAGCGAAGGTGGTGTTCACCAACTCCATCCGGCCTACCTCGATGTCGAGGTCTACCGCTCCATCGAACCGGACGTGCTCGAACCGCAAACGATCTCTGAACACGCGCCGCGGAAGCTGACCGGCCCGAGGAACCGAACATCGCGAAACACGACCGGGGAGTGAAACTGGGCCGAGTCGAAGATGACCGGGCCCTGGAACTCCACGTTGCGGAACGCGACCTCGCCACAATAGGTCCCAGAGTGGAAACTCACCGAGCCTGCGAAGGTGACATCGCAAATCTCGAGCGGCGCACTGGATTGCATCCGGTCGAGGCTCAGCGCACTCCGGAAAGTCGAGCTCTCAACCATGAACCGCCCTGAGGCGGCTGCATCCTGAAGGCGGACGTCGGCCTTTGCGTCGAGTCTGCTCAGTTCGAGGCCTGCGGCATAGCTCCCGGCATTGAGCGACAACTCGCTCCCGGTCTCCGACCGTTCGATCAGGACAGGATCGGCCGCACTCACTGCGTCGAGGGAGAGCTTTCCGTCGAAGACGCAGTCAGTCAGCATCAGCGGCGTGAGCAGGGCGGCGGCCACCAAAGTAAAGTCGTCTCGGAACACGCAGTCGACGAAGCACAGCGGTCCTTGGGCAGTGCTCCGGTCGAGCGTGACGGGACCGATGGACTCGACGTTGTCGAACCGCATGGCACGCTGGAGAGTCCCACCGCGAAAGTCGATCCCTTCGGTGATCGAAACCCGGGTGAAGTTGGCCGCGCCGACGACGGCGGCGACCATTTCGATACTCGCGACAGCAGCGTCGGAAACCGACAACGATTCGACCGTCGTCAGGCTGATCCTGTGCTGCACATCCTCACGGCGGCCCACTCAACCGATCTTACTGCGGCAGCCGGTGGGTCGGCTGCATGTCACGATCAGCAGGTGGCCGAGACCCGCTACCGGACGCCGATCCGACTAACGCTGACCGGTCGGCACCTGAGCCTCGACACCGACACCCTCGAGGTCACCCTCAAGGGTGGCCGCCGTTGTGATCCCGTTCGGAGTCTGGACATCCGACGCGCTGCGCCGCTACGGAAGGGCCCGCGAGTAGTCCCCGGACCCGCAAAGCTGCAGCCCAGTCCTCACAGATCTACCTTGACCAGGCACCCGGTCCTCATCATGCCGACCATCCCTCGACCGCACTCAGATCCGCGTCGCGCCAGTGCATCAGCCCGGCATGACCAACGCTTGACGTTAGTTCACGCATCGGAGGGGACGCCACCTCATTCACCGATACCTCTGCGCGGATCAGCAGCGGCACGATCCTCAAACTCGGAGCGAACTGCCTTGACGAGCCGCCGAGCCCGTGCGGCACCAATGCCGAGTCGGGCGCGCAGCGTGTCAGCGGATATCGGCTTCTGGTGCACTGCGCGATGAGCCGCATCTTCTCTTCGCGCCTCGATCAACAATGCATCCATGCTACGACCTGCTTGCTCGATGCCCGACTGCATGAAGTCCTCGTCGAGTCGAGTCCGCGTACCCAGTGCGCCGTCATCGAGGTCCGCGAGGGCTGCACACTCGGGCGGATCGACCTGGCATACGACCGGCTCGCCGGGGTACTGATTGCCAATCGCGGGCAACAAGCCAGGACCGACTTCTGACCAGCCGATCAAGAGAAGAGGGCCCACTGCGTCGAACGCCGCCTTACCAAACTGGCCTGCCAGGCGAGGCTCCGCCACATTCAGCGCAAGGGTGACCACGCTAGCAACGATCAGCAGGCAGCGAACAGGCCGGAGCACGCCGGGGGGAGCGCCCACGAGCGCGAGGTGCCGCGTCGCAAGCAGAAGCCCAAGGATAGAAAGATCAACTGCGGGAGCGGCCAACGGCGCAACCCAGAGGGGCACGCCGAGACGAAGCGCCAAGGTGAGCACGTTGCCGAAACCGAATAGGAACGTTAATCCGACAACCGTACCCATGATCCCGGAGACAGCCCGAACGATCGCGTCACGATCGGTCTGGGGCCTGGTGCCCAAACCGAGCCCGTTGGCCGCCATCAGACGCCGCCGCGCTTGCGGACCTGAAACTGCCCTCGATCACCAGCATCCCGCTCGAAACCCGCTGGTCAGAACTGGGACCGTCTGCATGTAGCCCTGCCCAGGGCTCGAACCTGCGACCGATTCACGGTGACGATGGCAGTACACTCGGCAACGCTCGCCTCCAGCAGAAAAGCGGCGGGTGAACCCCGAACCGATCGTTGTTCAAGGCTGCTCGTCGGCTAGCGGGGTGAGGTCGCGGATCATGGCCCGTGCTTCGTCTCTGCACAGCTCGCTCCATCGAGCGAGGTCACGGGCAGCGTGCCGCCGCACGTGCGACGGAGCCGTTTCGTCTCGGGCGACGGCTCGCGCGACCCCGGCAGCTGTTTCCCGCCAGTCGCGCCGCAATGCGACCAGCGCCTCTGCACACCGGACACGGACTACGCCGCCGAGTCCCTCGTCTCGAGCCATCGCGCTGAGAGCTGCCTCTGCCGTCACAGGATCAATGGTGGCGGTGGCGAGGAGAATCTTTCTGCGGCACAAGGGTGCCTCCGCCCTCATGCCGTGCAAGGCGCTCAAGACCTCGCGATGACCGCTGGGAAGGAGATCGGCGAGCGCTTGCGCTGCTTCGGCTCGCACGGCGGTCGCCACAGTTGTGTCGTGCATGAGCCCGCGGAGCACAGTCACTGCTCGTTCGCGGCCCGGCACTCCGAGCGTGGCGAGCGTGCCTGCGACGAACCGGCGCAACGCGGGCCTCACCGCCGCGTCCGCGGCGATCCCGTGGAGAATCTGCAAGCCTGAGGCTCGGTCCTCGACGGTCCTGTCGAGGAGTTTCTCGGCTGCTCGCCACCGGACGACAGGTGTCTGCCGCAGGTCGTCGCGCAATGCCCGGAGCCTGTCGAGACCGTCGATCTGCCCCAGCGCGAAGACCGCATCGACGCGGTCCCGGTCCGACGACCGCTCGTCCTGCGCGACCTGCCGCATCAAGTGGACCACAGAATCGGGCAAGTCCGTGGTGATGTCCATGGCGAGGCGGGCTGCGCGCAGCCGGTCCCGCAATGGCAGCGTTTCGTTACGGAGCTGGTTCTCCGCCCAGTCCTGCACCTCCCGCCGGACTGACGGGCCGAATGCGGCCAGTTCTTTCCGGGCCTGGTAGGCGGCGTGTTCCTGCTGGGCAAAGCGGTTGAGCAGGCGGATCCCTTCAGGCAGATGCCGCCGCGACAGGCGCGCGAGCGCCGCCGCGGCGCTGACTCGTTCGGACGGCAGGGACTCGACTGCGGCAAGCACGTCGCGCACTTCCGTCTCTGCTTCTGCCGCCAGCGGCAAATCTCCCCACACGTCGCGTTGGGGCAGGCGATCCTCGATCGCGGCGGAGCGGTCGGCCAGCAAGGCCCGCTCGATCTCGGTGCGCACCTTTCTCGGGAGCCTCTCGGCGAGGCGACGTCGATCATAGGGTTCGGTCCAGGGGTCTTGCACGACAGCGATCAACAGGGGGTTGAGCTCGTAACGCCAGGAGAGGAGGTTGTCCAGCCATGCGGCGCTTGCGCGCCGCGCGTTCGACGGCATTCGGGGGTCCTCGGCGTTCCGGCGGAGGAAGTCGATCGCCAGTCGTTTGCCGCCCCGGTTCAACTGCGCGAGGAGGTACGCGGCAGCGGCTCGGTTGGCAATGTTCTCCTGCGCGTCCTCGATCACCTGTTGGTGGTAGCGGGCCGCTGGTTCGCGGAGGGCGTGGTCGAGTTCGACGAGGACCTGCCAGATGTCGGAGCGCGTGTCGAAGGCGAGGTGGTCGTCGTCGACCCAGCGTTGCAGTTCCGCTCGCACCTTGTCGGCGGAATCAGGAGCCAGAGCCGCGAGCAGTGCCGCTGCGGCGCTGCGAGCGGTGATGTCGACGTCGCGATCCCCGGCGACGGCTTGAAGCTGGGGCACCACCTCGGCACCGAGTTCGGCGAGATCGAGAACAGCGGCGCGCCACCCGGGCCGCCACGATTCGGAACGCATTTGAAAGACGGTTTCTCTGGCTTCCGCCAGGAAGCCGGGGTTCATTCTCGCCAGCGCGAGAGCTGCGTCGGTTCGCACCCGGAAATCCGCTGATTCGTCCCGGGCGATGCACCGCAGGACGGTCGCCGTCTCGTGCCTAGTTCGATCACCGAGCATAGCGAGAGCTTCGGTGGCGTCCCATTTTTCCTCGGACGACGAATGCGGATTGAGTATCAGGTCGCGTAGCGCTTCGCGGACCTCGGCGCGTATTCCAGTCCCCGTCGCGGTGAAGCTCTGCACAGCAGCGGTTAGGTTCACGTCAACGTTCGTCGGCGAGCGCAACAATTCGCAGAGGGCACCGGCAGCGCCGCGATGAAACTTGCGTCCGAGTGCGACCAGTTCGCGGGTTGCGGAGATCCGGGCGCGCAGGCTGCGTTCTTCGCTGGCCTGGACGGCGTTCAGCGCTCGCGCTACCTGCTCGACGTGCTTGCGATCCGTCGAGGCCACCGCAGAGGCAACGTGGAGCGAAAGGGCTCCGGCCGGCCCCTCGGACGACGCCAAGTCGAGCAGAGCTTCGCACGCCTGGTCGTGGACCGATGCATCGAGCATGAGGAGTTCCCGCCAGGCCCTCGAGACGATTTCGGAGTCGAGGCCGCTCGCGGCCAGGGCTCGCAGATGTGAACACGCTTCGGCGTGGAACTCGGGGCCGATGTCGGCTAGGAGTTGCGCTGCGCGGAAGCGTGCCCACGGATCCGCGGCGCAATCGGATGCGATGGCGCGCAGCCGGTCCAACGCTTGTTGTCGGTGTGGATCGCTGGTCAGCCGGGCGAGTTCGCCGAGCGTTTGCGCGCGGTCATCGCCGTTAACAGCGGGGTCGTCGAGAAGTTTCCACATCGTGTCGGCCGCTTCGCTCTGCAATTCCGGGCTGATTTCCGCCAGGTAGCGAGCGGCGAACAGGATGTTGTTGGTGTTCGCCTCGGGGTCCGTGATCACCGAACGCAGCTCGGCAACGGAGCGGAGCTTGAACTCTGCGCCCAGTTGGGCCAGTTGGTACGCGCAAGTATGTCGCTCGAACGGCATGATTCCTCGTTCTCCGAGGATTTCGATCAGCAGTTTGCCCGCGGCGATCCGGTGTTGCGGGCCGAGTTCGCTGAGTATGTTCGCAGCTGTTGCCCGGTCGAAGCGGTGGCGGCGGCGATCGGTGATCAGCGCGGTGATCTCGGTGGCGGCGTCGGCGAGGCACTGGGGTCCCAGGGACGCCAGCCCGAGCGCAGCGTCGCGCCGGCCGGCCATGCTGTCCCGCTCCACCGGGTCGCGCAATACAGCGCGGAAGACCTCGGCGCAACGTTCGTGGAACTCGGTGCCGATTTCGACCAGGCCGGTGGCCGCTGCGACGAGGTCGTCGGTCGGCGTGTCGGGGTCTGCCAGCAGCTGCGACAAGGTCTTCACTGCGTCCGCTCGAGCGCGGGCGCCGAAGGCGGACAGGACGATCGCGGCTGTGCGGCAGTTCTTTCCCGACGCGAGCGGGTCGCGCAGAACCGAGCGGAGGCCTCGTTCTGCGGTGTCGCGTTCGGCGGTGCCGCTGTGGGCCAAGGCTTCGGCGGCGGCCAGGCGATGGTCGATCGGCACGCCGTCGTCGTCTGCGACGGTGCGCAGCAACGCCGTCGCCTCGGAGCTGTGGGTGCCGCGCACCCTGATCGCCAGCGCCGAGGCCGCCTCGACCCGGGACGGCCATGGAGCGTCGCTCGTTCTCATCAAGTCCAGCAGCCACTCGACAAGTCCCGGATGGTGTACGGCGCGGCAGGTTTGCCGCAGGATCTCCCCGGCGGCGTACTGGGTCGTCATGGCCCAGCCGCGGGCCGTCGCCATGAACGCGTCGGTCGTGTCAGCGCCCGCCGGGATATGGCGTGCGAGGAGCCGGGCGGCGAGCAGATGCTGGTCAGAGCTTCCGGCGTGCAGGCGGCTCATCAGCGGGTCCGCCTGATCGGGGCGCAAGCGCGCGTAGTGGAGCAGCACGGCGCGGGCGTGGCGCCCGGCGTCCTTTGGCAGCGCGCTGTGCAGGAGGTTCGCGAACCCGCCGTCGTCCGGGTCGAACTGCTCCGGCAGGGTGCGCGCGGTCGCCGTGGCGGCGAGATGTTCGGCGAAGCTGTGGTGCAGGAACGCCAGATCGCCGCCGCGGACGACCAAGGGCCCCGTCGACGCCAGGAACACGCGCAGCTGTGCTTCCCAGCCGTCCGCGAGCTCCGGTGCCGGGACGTTCCGCAGCGCCCAGTCGCGTGCCGCCTCGACGAGCGAGGTGTCGCGCTCCAAGCGCACCAGGCCCAGGTGTTCGAGCAGCGCCGCGCGTCGACGACCGAACGGTCTCGGTGCGCAGGTTCGCGCGGCCCCCAGGAAAGCGAGGTACGCGTCGTAGAGTTCGTACTGGTTGTCCGGCAGGGGTTGTCCGTCGGACTGCTCGTAGGTGATCGCCGCGATCGTCGCGAGCAACGGCACCGAGACAAGTTCGTCCAGATGCGCGTCGCGGACGTCCCGCAGGAAATGCTGGGCGCGTTCAGGACCGACCTCGGCGAACCAGTTCTCCGCGAAGCGTCGCAACGCCTCGTCGTCGAAAGGCTGGAGCTCGTAACGCGCCGCCCCGATGCGCTGCAGCGGAGCCAGCGCGGCACCCTCGATCGGCCGAGTCGTCACCACCACGCGGTAGGCCGAATCCGGCGAACTCGACGCCCACGCAGCCAGAACCGACACCAGCCGATCCCGTTCACCACTGCCGGCCACCTCGTCGAGGCCGTCCACCAGCAGCAACCAGGGACAGCCGACGACCCGGTCGTTCAGCGCCGAACCGGTCAACGGAACACTCAGCAACGCGCCGTACTCGACGCGCGCGCTCGCCGCGAGCGCCTCCGCGAACGGAAGATCCAACCGCGCGGCCAGCTCCCGGGCGGTGAGCCGCAGCGGCACCACGGCGTCCGGCAGCGGAGCAGCGACGTCGCCCACCGCAGTCCACTGTTCTGCGATATCCGCTGCCAAACGCAGAGATAACGTCGATTTTCCTTGCCCCGGACCGCCGGTGATCACGAGATGCCGGTCGGAGTCCAGCACCTCGCGGACCGCGCGCGCCGGCGGCCGCACCATTACACGGGCATTCCATGCGCGAGACACGTCCACGATCTGCCCGCGGTCGTCGAGCATCGGAGTCGGGCTCGGCTGCTCCGGTTGTGTCGTTTCCGCGCCGGCGCCGAGTTCCTGGCGCACGTAGACCGTGGCCAGCGACGGCCGACGAGCCCCGGGCAACCGGTACGGAAGCTCCGTAGCCGCCTGAACCTGGGCGCGCAGCAACGACCGGACCTCCGGCAGAAGACCGCCCAGGCGAGGGTTCCCGCATGAAGGCGCGGGATTCTCCTCCGCCGACGAGGAATTCCGATCGAATTCGTCAAGGTGCAGGTGGACATGCACTCCGCCCTGGATGGAGCCGGCCTGCACAGTAGGGCCGGAGACGGTCCCTTCGACACGGTTGGTGTTCTCCCAACGCTCGTCCCGGCCCACCCGTTCTCCCTCCGCCGCCACGACCGAATGTTCCCACGCGCACAGCGGCACGGAAGACTTCTGGCGTCTCGAAAATTCGCCGACATCGCCGTCAACCCGCGCACGCGACGCGGGGTTCTGTCGACGCTGTCCCCACGGCAGCCGGCCAATCCGGTCAGCCGAAATCGCGGTCTTCGCTGGAATTGTCGGTTGGTTCTGGTACCCAGTCCTCATGTACGTCTACGGGGGAACGGTCCGCGCGGCCGCCGAGGAGATGTCAGCGTCCGCGGCGGGGTTCGTCGGCGCGTGCGCGCGCCGGTTCCAGCAGATCCACGGGGATCCGGCGGGGGACGCGGAGCGCCGGAGCTGGCACGCGAGCTGGCCGCCGATGCTCGACGCGCTGGTGAACGCGGGCCTGGGAGAGTTGTGGCTGTGCCTGGACCGGACGTACGCGCGTCACAGCCGAACGCCCCAGCCGTCATGTCGTGGGGTGGACGCTGGCGCGTCGCGTCCTCGCAAGCCTGCCGACGTACGAGTCCCGGGTCACGGGCCCTGTTGCGCAGCGCAGTTCAGCGATCGGCGGACAGGCGGACAGGCGGACAGGGGGACAGCAAGGCGTTTGACTGCGCCCTGAGCCCGTGCGATCACGGCGTCGAGAGTCCTGCTTCCGCGGCAGCGAACTCCCCGTCCTTCAGCCCGTCCGCGACTGTCTTCAGATCGACACTGAGCCGGGTGTATCCCCGTCCTGGTCGAAAATGCCGTCATCGGCTGTGAGCTGGGGGTTCAGGCGGCTGGTGGATAGTCGTTGAGTAGTCCTGCAAGGCGTCGTGTGCGCTTGATCCGGTCCGGCGGGGTGGGCAATGGGGCCACGTTCGGGACGTCATCGGGCGCTCGTCATCCAACGCCGTGGCCTTGGTGGCTGCGGTCGGCGTCGTAGTGGTCGACGTACGCCTCAAGCACGTGGCCGAGGTGGGTTACGACCGGTGATAAACAGCCGGTCGGTGCATTTGCGGCGGAGCGAGCCCTCGGCGAACGGATCTCGTCCATCTTCACTCCAAGGAGTGCAAAACGATCTGCAAAAGACAGAGAGAAGGACCGGTACCGCGCCCCGCCTGCTCGCGGGCACTGGACGTTGACCGCGCAACGCTCCTCGGCGATCGCGTGGACGACCCGCCATGTAGCGTCGGCGAAGCTCGGGTGGACGGGGAACGGAGGTTGTCCGCGCGCAGAAGAAGAGACGATGAACGCGGCCGTCATCCTCGCCCATGCAGGCCGAGGATGACGGCCGCATCGGTTGCTCGCAAACTCCGGGCTATCTTCTGCGAGCGCGGAGATTCGGCGAGCTTCGCTGCCTGCCGCTACCACCATTGCCCTTCGGTGAAACCATCAAACATTGGCGTGCTGACAACCGCACCCGAATGAACCGCGTTCGTCAGTTGTGCGCGCGAAAAATCCACCCTGCTCAAATTGACGTCGGACAAGTTTGCGCCGACGAGAAAAGCGCCGGCCAGAGATGCACCGCTCAGGTTCGACGAGCTGAGATCGGCACCAGCGGCATCGACCTGGCAAATTTGCGCTTCCGCAAGATTCGAAGCGACCAGATTAACGTTTCTCATCTCCGCTTCCATGAAGATCGCCCTCTTCAGCCGCGACATACTGATTTGCGCATTCTGAAGATAAGCACCAGTGAAGTTCGCTCCTTCTGCGTCGACCATCGAAACATTTGCTCCGATCATTTTTGTGTATATCATCGTCGCATTATTCAGGCACGCACCCGCCAGGTCTGCGTTGACAAGATCCGCAGAGTCCAGCTTTGCACTGCAAAGGTACGCGTGGTTCAAATCAGCGCCGTTGAGCTGCGCCGAGGACAGGTCGCTGCCAGCGAGGACCGCGTATTTCAGGACGGCGCCGTCCAAACGCAGGTTGCTGAGATCGATTCCATTCAAGCAGGTTCGGGACAGGTCGGTGCTGGTGCCGCCGTCCCGCGCATGATCGCGACGGCCCAAAACGATGAGCGCCGCCCACGCGTCCTGCCCGAGCGCGGCAGGTGCCGGGCAGCTAGGCCCCGACACCTCGGACCCTTTGCCGAAAACGGGGGCGGGGCGAGTAGCGCGCACGAACGCGGACAGCATCTCGACAACGCTGGGCTGATTCTGGGGCGCGTCCCTGGCAAGACGCTCGAGGGCGTAGACGGCGCCTATTCTGCCATCCAGATGCTCCGGGCCCGATTGGTCCAACTGGGCAACGGCCCTGGTGTATCTGTCCGCAAGCTGGGCTTGCTCGTTCGCCTTGTTCTGCTCATGCGTGGCATTCAGTGCCAGACCAGAGAGAATCAACGCTCCGACAGCCGCGAGTGCCGTGATTGTCTCAGGCACTTTCACGGTCCACCTCTTACTGCTGGGCGGAACATCCGCGCAGCCGGGTCGGATGATGCCACGTTTGTGCACGTTTGAGGGCGTGCGTCGGCGACGAGGATAAGTGCTGGCGGGCTGGCGCACTGAAACCGTCCAGAGAGGGTAGGGTGCAGAGACTCGGCTTAGGCTACCCATTGTCTCGGGCTACAAGGTATCTCGCTGTCAGTCAGCCAACCAGACTGATCACGACGTCATGGTCAAGTGCATGGGTCGCTTCTTCGAGCTTCACGCCCAAGCGAGTGCACGTCCGCGCCTTCCGGGGCGACCGCGCCGACATCCGCGAGATGCGAGCGAGGAGCGACCACCTCGTCTTCCCCTCGCGAGCAAGGGGTGGTCCATGGCCTACACCGGGTTCACGGTGCAACACAACGTCTTCCCGCGCGAGCAGGGGTGGTCCGGCCCGGTCGCGATCCAGGTCATCACCGGCCAGGTCTTCCCCGCGCGAGCGGGGGTGGTCCTGGCACGGAGTTGTCCCGAAATCGTCCGGTGGCGTTCTCCCCGCGCGAGCGGGGTGGTCCGCCGGGCGCGCGCGGCGAAGCTGAAGCTGCGCCGTTCTCGCTGCGCGAGCGAGGAGGGGCTGGCTGGATGAACGTCCGCGCGTGACCTAGGGCGCGTTCTCCTCAGGCGAGCAGGGATACGATCAGCTGGCCCGTGTTGCGAGCACGTCCTCGCCGTGCTCCTCGCCAACACTCAGGTTGACATCTTCGACCTCTTCGACCGACAACCGAGCACAGACCGTCCTGGCCACCCCGAGCTCTAGACAACATGTCCGCACTGCGAGACGATGCGGACGGACATGTATGCGCAAAACGCATTCATGCGAATTTCCCTGGAGCAAAACTGGAGCAGGACCACGGTTCCAACGACGCCGAACAGCGTTGAACCGCGCTCAGGTGCGGTCAACTGCGGCGGCGGGCCTGCGGGTTCTCGACAACCGCAGGTCAGGGACGCGCCCCGGCCATACTGGCAGTGAGGGGGTCAACAGTGCTGTTCACGCAGGTCAGGAACACCCGGCTAACACGATCCCGCGATACTGCACTCACCACGCAGGACCTGCTCGAAGACCTCCTCGACGGATTACACGGCTGCACCTGCTCTACGGCTGTGCTCCGACGACGAAGACGGCGACGGCATGGATAAGGACCTCGACGAAGCCGAGATCGAGGAGCTCAACGAACGACTCGACGCCCCATTCACGAACGCCGTCCGGACAGAAGCCGCAGCCAACCAGAACCGGCTGACCTGACCGGGCCCGGCGGCGGAAACCGGCTCAGCTCAGGCAACCACCGACGAAGCTGAGCCGGCCCCATCGCACCGCTCCGCACGCACCAACCGCGTCAACAAACGGGAACGTTCCGCCCCGACCCCCCAACGCCTTCCGCAGCACCTCCGCCGAAACCGGACGCTGATGCCGCGCACGATGCTCCGCATCAATCTGCCGAGCCCGCTCCACCAAGTCAGGATCAAGCTCAACTGTTCTCTCACCAGGGTTCTCCGCGGAGGGCCCAGGTTGGCCGGCCTCTGACTCGTCGGCACGCTGTTCGACTGAACCGCGCACGCCGACAAGAGCTTGCAGAAGCCCGGGACCGACCTCAGACCAGCCGATCAGCAACAGCGGCCCCACCGCGTCGAACAACGCCTTGCCGACCTCTCCAGCAGCCAACGGCTCGGCCACGTTCAACGCCAACGTGACCACACTCGCCCCTACAAGCAACCACCGCGCAGACCGCAAAGTCGCAGGAGAGGCACCGCACGACGACAACCGCCGAACGGCGACCAGCAACGCCACAACCGTCAGATCAACCGCCGGGGCAACCAACGGCGCCACCCAGACCGGAACACCCAACCGAAGAGCAAGCGCCAGCACGTTCCCGAAACCGAACAGGAACGTCAGCCCAACCACCACACCCACCATGATGCTGACCGCCGAGACGACCGGATCACGCCGCACACCCGGCACCATCACGACAACCACCCCAGCACGCGTCGCAATACCCAGCCTGAACCACACAACACCAGCCGACATTTGCGAGCCCGAGGCGAGCCCGAGACCTCCACCACACGACAACACCGGCCGACACACCACAACACCACCGAAGCCCCGCGACCACACGAAAAGGTCTTGCCCGGCATCACTCGACACCACCCGACAGGTCCTCTTAACCAGCGGGTTCGGGGTTCGAGTCCCTGATGGCGCACCCTCACTCCCCAGGTTCGAGAAGTTTTCGGCCTGGGGATTTGTGCTGTCTGGACCAGATTCTTCCGAATGCTGACTGTCCATTGTGGTCTCCTGCGAGCCCGAGGGGAGCCCGAGAGCGCGGGCCGGGTGCAGCGCCGCCTTCCGCGGGATCGCGGCGGCGAGTTTGCGGGGTGCGTCGGCGGCGACTTCCTGGGCAACGTTGGTGTAGAGATCCATCGCCACCTTGATCGAGGAGTCGCGGAGCATGTGCTGGATCACCTTCATGTCCACCCCCGCCCCCAACGCCAGCGTCGCCGCGCCGTGCCGCAACCCGTGCAACGTGATCGGCGGAAGACCCTGTGGGTGCCGAAAACTGTGTCACATCATGCGACCTGCCGATATTCGTAGATCAGACCGCCAAGTCGACCGTGCCGACGTACCGATCTGGCATCACGCATCCGGACCGGAACCTGCCGTTCGGGCGGTCGTTGGCCCAAGGAGCGATGAGGTCGACGGTAGTTGAAGTGATCGACGTACTCGGCCAGGACCTGTTCGAGATGAGGCCGGTTGACGACAAGCATCCGATCCAGACACTCGCGGCGAACGCTGCCCACCCAGCGTTCAGCGATCGCGTTCGCCCGCGGCGCCCGAACAGGACTGCGCAGGATGTCGATGCCGACCGAGGCGCATACCGCATCGAACGCAGTGGTGAACTTCGCGTCGCGGTCACGGATCAGAAACCGCAGACTGTCCACGCGACCATCAAGTTCCATCAGCAAATTCCGGACCTGCTGAACCACCCACTCCGCAGTCGGATGAGCGGTCACCCCTGCAACATGGACACGACGACGGTCGTGTTCGACAAAGAACAACACGTGCAACCCGCGCAGCAACACCGTGTCGACGTGGAAGAAGTCGACCGCCAGGACGCCCTCAGCCTGGGCAGTGAGGAACTGCTTCCACATCGGTCCCGTTCGGCGCGGCACCGGGTCCAAGCCTGCACCCTTGAGGATCGTCCATACCGTCGATGCCGCGACTGTGTGCCCCAGCCCGACGAGTTCACCGTGGATTCGCCGGTAACCTCATCGTGGGTTGTCCCGGGCCATCTCCAGCACCCACCGGCGGATCGCTGCCGTGACCGCCGGGCGCCCCGGTCGGCGTCGACAGGTCCACCGACGTCGCACCAACGAGGCGTGCCATCGCAAGATCGTCCGTGGCGACACGATCAACGCCAACCGACGCCAGTTCGGCACCAGCCTCACCAGCGCCGACAGCACAGCGCGATCAGCGTCACCTGGCGCCGCAGCACAGCCAACTGATGACGCAGCACAAGGATCTCCACGTCCTTAGCGGCCGCGGGCCGCGCACACAGCACCAGCCACCCGAACACCCGCGCCACCAGCAGATACAGAAACCTCATGACCACAACTCGTGATCATCGGCCACCGAGCAGTCACCCCATCAACCACCCGCCCACACGCCACGAATCAGCTGGTCAGAACCTATGGCAGCGTTTCCGGCACCCACAGGCCAGGACTGTCCGAGCACCGCCACTCCAGCCCTGCCGAACTCGGTGCCGCACTCCATGCCCTGCACCGGCTGCCCTTGCCGGCTCAGCTTGCCCTGCCGAGCTACGACGCGTTCTCCGGGATCGGCGAACGCATCGCACACGCACGCCACCTCGACCCCGACGACCGGCGCTGGCTCACCGACCGGCTCGCCCAGCTCCGCCGCGCAGTCGACGCACTCGACCTCCACCGCACCACCCGCGTGCTGCACGGTGACGCCTGGCAAGGAAACCTCGTCGTCCCGCTCACCGGAGGCGACCCCGTCCTGCTCGACCTCGACCACGTCTCGCTCGGCCACCCGGCCTGGGACCTCGTCCCGCTGGCCGCCGACCACGCCCGACTTCGCCCGCATCACCGACACCGACTACCGCTCGTTCGTCGACGCCTACGACGGCCACGACATCACCGCCACGCCGCTCTTCCGCACACTCGCAGACGTCGAGGAACTGCGCTGGGCCGCCTTCGTGCTCGGCAAAACACCAGTCCCGAAGCCCATCAGGAAGCCCAGCACCGGATCACGTGTCTGCGCGAGGTCGTTCCTCGTCCCTGGACCTGGACCTGGACCGCCTTCTGACGAGTATGTGCCTGCACCGGTGCGCCTTCCCGAACTCTCCGAGGCGCGACACAGTTTCAGTTGATCGCGAACCTGATCTTCCGCACGTGGCCGGACGATCTTCCAAGGGCGAGCATCGCCCCTACCTCTGTTGGCCTGGCCGCAGTAGCTGCCGGTCACTCGCGCGGCGGAGTCGCCTGCCTCAAACTCATCGGCCACCCGGACCAGCTGAAAGCAATCTTCGCGTTCGGCACCGTGGTTCTGCCGGAAGGCGGCCCAGACACCACGCTGAGCCTGGACGATCACGGTGTCCCGACGGCCGTGCAGGATTTCGCGCCCCTCGAAAAGTCGCAGCTGGTCTGACTGACGCTGCCTGCGACGCGGTCGCGTCCGCAGCGCTTCTCCCGCGCACGGTAGACCTCGATGCCACCCGACGCAGATTACTGAGCTGGATCATCGTGCCCACCGTCGGAACCTTCATCTGGCAAGAATTCGCCACACATGACTGATCCTGCTCCGGCCGTGATCCGAGCGTTTTCGCACAGCGACTGTGCCTGTCCGACGGACTGACGATGAACTGCAGCGCCTTGTCGAGCGATGAACCTCAGGCACCACCAGCCGGGCGGCGATACCTCGGCGACGTCGTTCCAGCCATCGACGTCGACCGAGCGGAGTTTCGGCCCCGTAGTAGGCGAGGTTGGGGAGGCCGTGTTGTTCAGGGGCCTTGCGATGCAGGAGGCTCGTCCTCGGGCGGCTGTGTCGCCTCCGCGGTCTCGTGCTCCTGGCCGCGCTGGGCTTCGTACGCCTCGCGGATGTCTTGCTCGGTGAGCGTGCAAGGGATGCCTTCGGAGTCCAGAGATCGGCTGATGAGGGCGGACTTGACTTCGTCGGGGATGTTCAAGCTCAGCAGCATGGGGTTGATCATCTTGCCGGGGGCGGGTACGTCGTCCCGGGTGTCGGTGGCGGTGCCTGGCCAGAACTGGACGAGATAGCGCTCGTCGTCGCTGGCCGACGCGCGCACGCGGTAGACGCCCTTGCCGGCGAGGTCGAACTCTCCGGCATCGCTTTCGCCCCAGGCTTGCCACGCGACAAGAGTTCCGGTGGCAAAGTATGCAAGAGACTCGCTCGTCGTGCTCGAGGGCGTCGCACTGGCGACTGGTTCGCTGTCCCAGAACTCCAGTCGTACGTCCCAGGGGCCAAGCCCTTGGGACGTACGACTGATCGTTACTTGATTTTCGGTTGCCAGCAGCCACTGGTCAGAATTGAAGTCCGGCATGATGTGGTCGACCAAGGACGTGTCCTCGATGACGAAGTAGCCGTCGACCATCATGACTTCGTACTCCAGGTGACGCAGCGGCTCGGGCATCATACCTCGTCAATCAATAATATTTGTGAAAAACCTGTCTTCGTCTTTATACAGAATTCGGTCGTTCGAGAGGAACCATCTAAGGTAGCTTCCCGCTCGCCGGTTCTGGTTCTTGTTCACGTATCTTACCGAAAAGTCGAAGTTGGGATTCGCTGCCCCCTCCAGGGTGATCGCGAAGGCGTACTCGTCGCAATCCCGGTCCGAGCCTGGTCCGGGAAGGAGTTTGCAGTTTTGCGCGACCACTTCCCGGTTGGCCTGGGACTCGACCTCGGAAATGCGGTGCAAGCCGCCGCTTTGACTTCCGGGGATATATTTGCCGGGGATGTTTTTGTGGTGCGGCCTCGGAGGGAAGGTCGTGTCGGGCCGGTCCAGTGCGTCGCGAATATGGGCGGCGACTTCCGGGGATCCAATCTCTGGAGGCAAGCCGAGCTGGTAGGTGATATATGAGATCACGTCGGCGTTGATGCAGCCGCGTGGTTCATTCCTGAAATACTGCGCTGAATCGCAACGCAGCAGACTGTCTTCCCCCTTGGCATCGGACGGGGGGTAAGTGGGCACGCGCGCCCCGCCGAAGAAGTGCCAGAGGTGATAAAGGACCTTGTCGGGGAAAGACCCTTTGTTTTCATCGTCGCTTATCTGCCAGCCGTACCAGGCGCCTTGGCGCGCGTCCAGCTGCCAATTGGGCACGGTTCGCTCGACCCAGCCCGTGGGGAACACGGTGCAGCTGTGCCCGTCGCATTCAGGTCCGATGCCCATGGTGGACGACGGCAGGTCTTTGACCACGCCCCAGGAGTCCGCTTCGGTCGGCTGGAGCATGATGTCGACTCGGCGATTGCTGCGGTCATCAGCCAGCGCTACCGCTATGTACTTGAGCTTGGCACCGCCTACGGGTTTTCCGTCAACGGCGGCCGTTGTCTCCTGTGTCCAGCGCTGGCACCAGAACTCTCGATGAAAAACGTGCCCTCGGGGATTTTCGGCCCTTGGGTCGATCTTGCACAGCGCCAGAAGAAAGGGCGGGATTTGGCTCGCGGTCAGCGGCTTGTCCCGAGGCCTGTTCTTGAGCGATTCGATAGCCTGTTTAAATCTCGGGTCGGCGTCTTCCGAGTAGGAGAAGTTCTTCTGCTCCTCGGCAACCCGGTAGCCGTCCTCCTGCGTGGCTTTGCGAACCGGCGCCGCCCCTCTGGACTGCATGGGCTGCCCGGCCGGACCGGTGATCGACAGGGTTCGGCCCGCGCGGGCGGGTTGCGCGACGCTCACTTGCGATGACCCGATGGTGAGCACTGCGGTGAATGCAGCGACCGCCGTGGCCAGACTCTTGCGTCTTAAATATGATGCTCGCACAAAAATCCTCCCCAATTTGAAGATAGTGACAGATCAAGAGTGATCAGGAATAGATGATCCGGCAAGTTGATAAAGTTCTTTTGTCCGTTGTCCACTTCGGGCGGATATGCGCACAGCGAACGCCGAGATGGTGCGCACGATCAATATCCTCCCCTGGCGCGGCCAAGCTATCGGAACGAACGGAGAGGAGAAAAGGCTCCAACGGCACGAATCTCGATGCCAGGTCGCGTCCAGGCGGCGGGGCCAAGGTTCCGACATTCGGTCCAACGTGCCCGCCTGGAGAATAAAACTGCAGAAATAGCAATCGCAAGGGCATTTGCGCGCGGAATAAGGAGTGCTGTTGTCCGGCCTCGCCTCTCGCGTGCCTGTACGTTCCCCGGGCGGTACGCCGGGAGCGGTTCACAGCTGGTCTCTCGCCTGGCACGATGTGGAGTCCATCGATCGCAGGGAGCCGGCGAGGGGCGATGGCAGTGGGAGACGCGGACTATCGGGTGGAGTTCTCGGTGTCGGGCCCAGGCGAGGCCGCCAGACGCTCGGCAAGCCTCTCACCGGCCCGACGGCGGGGTGACCAGCGTGGCGTTCAGCCCCGACGGGCACACCCTGGCAACCGGCAGCGAGGACGGCGCCGCGCGGCTCTGGGACCTACCCAACCGCCGATGAGCGACGCCAAGTCGGGCGCGACCTGCAAGATTGTAGGGTGTCGTCGCCCATGACATGTCGATCTTGTGTGACTTGGGCTTTCTCGGTCGCCTCAACGCGATGTCGCCGAAGATCGGTCTCAAGTTCGTGGCATTTCCTCGGCTCCTGTGAGTTTGGGGCAAGCCGCGCGTCGAGCACACGATTTGCTCTGTGGGCGCCCTGTTCGTCCAGTATTTGGCTGGCTATGTCGTCGGCCACGAAGTGTGCGTGGTCGCCTATCAGTGGCGTGCGGTGACGGCCCAGTTTCCGATCTGTCTTGGCCGTTGGTGAGGGCGTTGCCGAGCGGGGTGCGTGTGTAGAAACGCGCTCCCGTAGAGCGCCAGTACTCGCAGCGCGAAGAGTTACTTGCGACACCTGCACTCGGGCATGGGTTGTCCAAGGAACAATTCGCGAACTTCGTTGGGCATGAAATACGCAGGGTCGAGTGCGTTCACGTGGCAAGAAGCCATAGACTTCGCAAAAAAGTCCGAGGAAGTCGATGGTATGCGACACCCTGGGAAGATTCCACGACAAATGCGTGCCGGGAGGGAAGTTCACCGGATTCCTGGGGCTCATTTACGATGTTTTTCTTGCTGATATACCTGAATGTGCGACCGGCCAGGCTGAAGCGTGTGCAGGGGCGACTGCTTCCGTGGCCCCAGGCGGCGGCATGGGAAAGCTGGGCAAGGCTGCCGAGGAAGCTGCGAAGGCCGCGAAAGCAGGCGAAGGCGCCGCAAAGGCCGAAGAGTCGGGCGGTCGGGCACTGTGGCAGTTGACAAAAGAAGGATCTACTGCCGGTTGCGCAACGAGGCCTGTCGTGCATTTCTCAGCGGCGGTGCGGGCGAGGCAGCAATGCGAACGCGCTTTCCGCCACCGAGGTCAGGCGGGCGGGACTGTGGCCGTAGGCGCCTACGACGTCGGTCCCGCGGATGATGGTCAGCAGAAGGTAGGCAAGGTCGTCGGGATCCGCGTCGGGGTCGATGTCGCCGTTGCGTTGCGCCGCTCGTAGGCACTCGGCCACCGCCGTCGCGAGCACGGAGAAGCAGTCGCGGGCCATGCGTTGCACCTCGGGGTCGGAGGTGCCGATCTCCAAGGCCATTTTGGCGGCGAAGCAGGCCGCCGCGGCCCGGTCGGCGGCGGGGGGTACGTCGTCGGCGAGTGGCACCCCGTTGACGGCGCGGAGCAGGTATCGGTGCAGTCGTTCCAGGGCGCCCTCGTCCGGTCCGGCGAGCGCCTGCGGCGCGAACTGTGCCAGCCGGGCGTAGTACCCGGTCATCGCCTGCAGCAGCACGCCGCGCTTGCCGTCGAACGTGGCATAGAGGCTGCCGCGGCCCAGGCCGGTGGCGGCGCTGATGTCGTCGACGCTCGAGCCGTTGTAGCCCGAGGTGCGGAACTGCCGCTCGGCGGCATGGAGGACGTGGTCGCGGTCGAAGCTTCGTGGTCTTGCCATACCCAGAAGGTAGCGCCGACCTGCCGTATTTGACAAGTCAGTACAGAACTCGCTAGATTTCTGACAGTTCAGTACACAACCATGTCGGCGACCCGCACTGGGCACGACGACGTCATGCCCGCAACCGAAGGAACCACCATGCAGACAGCTCGCCCAGTGGCCCTTGTGACGGGCGCCTCCTCCGGGATCGGGCGGGCGGCAGCGCTCGCCCTCGCGGACGCCGGCTTCGCGGTGGTCGGCACGAGCCGCAACGCGGCGAACGCCGGGCCGCTGGCTGGGGTGACGTTCCTCGATCTCGACGTGGCCGTCGACGAGTCGGTCCGCTCCCTGGTCGAGGAGGTGATCGAGCGGTTCGGCCGGATCGACGTCCTGGTCAACAACGCGGGCGTGGGCGCGGTCGGCGCCGGCGAGGAGAGCTCGATCACCCAGGCCATGGAGGTCTTCGACATCAACGTCTTCGGTGTGATGCGGATGACGAACGCGGTGCTGCCCCACATGCGCGCCCAGGGCAGTGGCCGCGTGGTCAACGTGTCTTCGGTACTCGGTCTGATCCCAGCCCCTTTCATGGCCGTCTACGCCGCCGCCAAGCATGCGGTCGAGGGCTACTCCGAGTCCGTCGACCACGAGCTTCGCGAGCACGGCGTCCGGGTGCTGCTGGTCGAGCCGGCCTACACGAGCACAAGTTTCGAGGCGAGCAGTCTGGCACCCGACTTGCCCCTGCCGGTCTACGCCGCACAGCGGGAGGTCGCCCGGGACGTGCTGGCGACGGCCGTGCGCAACGCCGACGACCCGGACGTTGTCGCGAAGGCGATCGTCGCGGCCGCCACCGATGCCAAGCCCAAGCTCCGGTACACCGCCGGCTCGGTGGCCGGACGCGTCAGCCTCCTGCGCCGGATGGCGCCTTCGCGCACTTTCGACAAGCAAATCCGCAAGCTCAACCGGCTGGCCGGCTGACCCCGCCGTACCCGCGGAGCTTGAGGAGACGCGCATGGAGTTCGAACACGTCACCTTCGACCTGCCGCACGGCACCTTTCACGCGCTGCAGGGTGGTGACCCCGATGGTCGACCGACGCTCGTCTTGCACGGCTTCCCGGACCATCCGCCGACCGCGAAGCCCTTCCTCGCCGAGCTCGGCCGCCGCGGACGTCAAGTCGTCGCGCCCTGGCTTCGCGGTTACGCGCCGTCTCCGACCGCGGGGCCGTTCGACTTCGCATACCTGATCACGCTGACGGGCTTGAGCGCAGCACCGTCCGGTAGGGAATCTGGTTGCGTTCAGCGAAGGCCTGGAGGCGGTGCAGGTCGCGGTCGTCGTCTCCGGCCAGTACCAGACCGCCCTCGCCCTTCCTGCCCAGGAAGCGCCGCCGGGCGTCCAAAGCGGACAGCAGGACATCGCTCAGCTCCCCCGAGATCTCCACCAGCCGGCGCAGTTCCTCCACCAGAACCCGCAGGATCGCACCGTCTTCCATGGCCACGCCCTGGAAGACGGTGCGTTGCCCCATCAACATGCCCAGCTCGCCGACGAAGTCACCGGTCTCGATCACGAAAGACGACCCGGTCCTCCCGGCGGTCCACGAGGAGCACGCCACCGGTCAGCACGAGGTGCAAGTCGGTGGGATCACCGGCGTCCCACAGCAACTCGCCGGATGCGGTTCCTCACCGGATGACCGCAACAGGTCCAGGGCATGTTGGCTCAACACCGGCCATGCCAGCTCATCGACCTCGCCCAGCCGACGGGACGAGTAATGGGTCAACTCGTCCGGCACGGGGATGATGCTCATGCTTCTCGCTTGCCTGGCATGCGAACCACTCCGGTCACGATTCTTCTCCGCTCGTTTTCGCCTGCCTCGGCACGACTTCCGCTTCCTCAGGCTCAACTCTCGCCGCGGCCACCGCGGCCGTGCCCAACGCCACAGCGAGTGTCCTTCCTGGACCAGACCAGCCTGATCGTATGGCCGACCTGCCGTACTTGACAAGTCAGTACAGAACAACATATGTTTCTGACAGTTCAGTACACAACCGTGCTGCGCTTGCCGGACCGGCTTGGTCCGGCCTTGCAGGACCGTGATGCCGCGAAGACGGCATGGAGGTTGAACTCATGACACAGGCGACCCAGCTACCGCCCTTCGACGAGGACTCCGCGAGCGATGCGCTGTCCGAGGGGACCGTCGATGTGGTGGTGATCGGCGGGGGTGCCGCGGGGCTGAACGGTGCACTGATCCTCGCCCGCTCCCGCCGCTCGGTCGTCGTGATCGACAGCGGCTCCCCGCGCAACGCGCCCGCGGAGGCCGTGCACGGCTTCATCGTCTTCGACGGCACTCCGCCGTCGGAGATCCTTCGACGGGGCCGGGAGCAGGTGCGCCAGTACGGCGGACGCGTTGTCCACGGCGAGGTGGTCTCGGCCGAGCCTGCCGCCCCGGCCGCGGACGGGGACCTGCGGTTCACCGTCACCCTGGCCGACGGCCGCAGCATCACCGCTCGCCGCGTCCTGGTGGCTACCGGCCTCACGGATGTGCTGCCGGAGGTGCCCGGGCTCGCCGAGCACTGGGGGCGCAGTGTGGTGCACTGCCCGTACTGCCACGGCTGGGAGGTGCGCGATGAACCCATCGGTGTCCTCGCCACCGGCCCGGCCTCCATCGGCCACGCGCTGCTGTTCCGTCAGCTGACCGAAGACCTGATCTACTTCACCCACGGCACCGACCTGGACGAGGACAGCCGTGCTCGGTTCGCCGCCCGCGGGATCCGCGTCGTTGACACTCCGGTCACCGAGGTCGTCGACGACACCGACGGTGCCCTCGCCGGGGTGCGCCTGGCCGATGGCCAGGTCGTGGCCCGCCGCATCCTCGCGGTCGGCCCGCAGATGCAGGCTCGCACCCAAGGCCTGGAAGGTCTGGGTCTGCCGGTGCGGGACCTGCCGAAGCCGAACGTGGGCCGTGGTTTCGTCTCCGGCCTGGCCGGCGCCACGGAGGTGCCGGGTGTGTGGGTGGCCGGCAACGCCACCGATCCGGTCGCCCAGGTCGGAGCCTCCGCGGCGGCCGGCGCACTGGCCGGCGCCGAAATCAACAAGATGCTGGCCATCGCGGACACCGACGCGGCCCCGCAGGGGATCGCCGAGGAAAGCCCGAAAGCGGCCGCACGATGATCTCGAAGCCCTGAGATCTCAGCTCGTCACCCGCTCACCTCACTTTTATCGGTGAGAAAACCGACCTGTTTTCCCGTCTGGAAACCGATGAGTTTTCCAGACGGTTTCAACCATGCTCAGCAGCAAGGGGAAAGACCAATCGAACGGCAAGTCCACTGCCGGGTAGCCGTCGTGTTTCAGGCCAGTCCCCCACCGTCTGGAGGCTCGGTGGCAGCGGGGCGTTGCGCAAAGCCGTGCACCACGCGATCGACAACGGCCCGGCATCAGGTTCGCCGAGCCGGCGACTGATCTGTTCACGATCGTGGTCGTCCGTGGCTGTCGCGAGTGGGATCCCGCGTTCGCGGAGTTTGGTCAGCACGGTGGTGTGGTCGACGCCCAGGTGTCCGCCGACTCGTGCCAGGGACCAGCCGAGGTTGTAGAGGTGAATGGCGTCGTCGACCTGTTCGGAGGAGAGGCCACGGCGTCGCGTCGGCACGCCGTGCCGGTGCAGGATGTTGCTGACCGTCCGCCGTTCGATGCCGAACCGCGCCCCCAGTTCGTACACCGTCGCTCCGGCCTGGCATCCTGTAGGGCTCGAAAAGTCGTCGCTGCAGCTCAGGCGGCGTATGGGTACTCGTTGACCACTCCTGCGAGGACCGGGGTCCGCAAGAATCTGCGGGCCTCGAAGTCGTGAACGGCACAAGGGCTGATCCTGGACCTCGGGGGGGGGCGCTGGCCTCGGGACCGGTGTGGTCGATGTCTGTTGCAGTGCTCCTGGCACTCGGCGAGGGCCCGTCCGGCGTGGGCCTCGCTGACGACCAGGATGCGGTCGAGGCCTCGCGGCGAATGGTCCCGAGTGCTCTTTCGCAGTGAGCATTCATCCGCGGAGCCCGGGACGCAGCGAGGAGCACCTCCATCTCCTCGGCTTCGAAGACCGCGTCGAAGGAGCCGGTGTACTTGCTGTCGCGATCGCGCAGGACAAAGCGCAGCGACTCGGCCCGGCGGCCCAGATCATTGGCGAGGTTACGAGCCTTGCCGGGTCGCCTATTGCGCGGCGGAGTGCGCCGTGATGCCGGTGATGTGGAGCTTGCGGGTGCGATGCTCGAGGAACGCCAGTGCGTACAACCGCCAGCCGGTGATCGTGTCCACGTGGACGAAGTCCGCGGCGATGATCCCCTCGGCCTGGGCCGTGATGAACTCGCGCCAGCTTGGACCAGTACGGCGCGGAGCCGGGTCGGCACCGGCCGCACGCGAGATCTCCCAGACCGCGGACGGCGCGATCCGATGCCCCAGCCGAGCCAACTCGCCCTGGACTCCGCGGTCGCCCCACCGCGGGTTCTCCCGCGCCAAGCGCAGCACCGCCATCCTCAACGCGGCCTCCGTCGGCGGACGCGCGGTGCCTGAACGTCGAGCGGCGCAGTCCCACTTCCCGGCGGCCAGTCTGCGACGCCAGCCCACCAATGCCCTCGGGGTGACCAGGAAGACGCTGCACCAGCGGCGGCGCGGTAACAGCGACGACAGCGCGGCCAGCCAGAACCGGCCCGCAGGCTCACAGCGGACCGTGCCATTGACCTGTCGCCGCAGCACCGCGTGCCGATGCCGGAGAACCAGCAGCCCGGCACCCTCGCCCATGCCCCGGCGCAGCAGGATCGCCGACACCGACAGCAACGCACGAGTTGCTCGGTACAGCAACCAAATGATCACCCAAGAAACATCTCAGCCGCCCAAGAGGAGCTGGCGCACACAGTCCCCTGCCAACGGCAACGACTTCCCGAGCCCCGCACCTTTTCCCACCGGGTCTGGAGGCTTCGAAAAGGACTTACTCGACGGCGGCGGTGTGGAAGTAGATCTCTTGGACTCTCTCCTCGATCACGTGGCCGAGGCGGAGCTTCTGCGCTCTCTGGGATGCCGTCGGCGACAAGCCAGGTCTTGTGGCTGTGGCGCAGGCGGTGGAACTTCACTGCCGTCTTGCTCGGCTGCAACGGCACCTCGGGATTGGCAACGCGGGGGTTCCCGTCCGCGGCGGCCCGGAATCCGCGGCGGGCGAAGTTGCTGCGCCGGTGCAGTTCTCCCTCACCGCACGGGTGCCGCACCAGGTGGGCCTCAGTCGATGGCGTCGCGCACGGCGCGCAGAGTGCTGTGGTCTCCTCGAAGCAGCAGCGTAGTAACGACCGTCTCCTCCCACCAGGCGAGTTCTGCGCGGATCTTCGCCGCCGGGCCGACGAGCGCGGTGTCTTCCACGAGGCTGGTCGGGATCGCGGCGATGGCCTCGGGTTTGCGGCCAGCGAGGTAGAGGTCTTGGACCTTGTCCACGACATCGTCATAGCCCAGCCGGGAGAACACGTCCTTGTGGAAGTTCGCCTCCTTCGCGCCCATGCCTCCGATGTAGAGCGCGAGTGCGGGCCGGACCTGGTCGGCAGCGGCTTCGACATCGTCGTCGATGACTACCGGAACCGAGGCGGCTACTTCAAAGTCGGCGCGGGAACGTCGTGCGTTCGGGCGGGCGAAGCCCTCGTCCAAAGCGGTGCGGTAGAACGCGTCGCTCTTCGGGGAGAAGAACAGCGGCAGCCAGCCGTCGCAGATTTCCGCGGACAGGGCTACGTTCTTGGGGCCTTCGGCGGCCAGGTAGATCGGGATTTCCCGGCGCAGCGGGTGGACGGTCGGCTTCAGTGCCTTGCCCAGTCCGGTTCCGCCGGGGGCAGGCAGGCGGAAGAATTCGCCGTCGTAGGTGACTGGATCGTCGCGTCGGACTACGCGGCGGATGATGTCCACGTATTCGCGGGTGCGGGCCAGGGGCCGCGGATAGGGTTGCCCGTACCAGCCTTCTACTACTTGCGGGCCGGAAGCGCCTAGGCCCAGCACGAACCGGCCGTTGGACAGGTGGTCCAGGGTCATTGCCGCCATCGCGGTGGCGGTGGGAGTGCGGGCGGACATTTGCAGGATGTTCGTGCCCAGCTTGATCCGTCGGGTCGCGGAACCCCACCAGGCCAAGGGAGTCAGTGCGTCCGAGCCGTAGCCTTCGGCGGTCCATACCGAGTCGAAGCCGAGGTTTTCGGCTTCGACGATCACCTCGGCGATGCCTTCCGGCGGTCCGGACGACCAGTACCCGATGTGGTAGCCCAGCTTCATGGCGCTCCTTAGCCTGAGGTGCCCGGGCGGAAGCCGCCCGGGCACCGTCCCGGTTACTTTCCTTCAGGGGTGAAGCGCACCTTCATGCTTTTGACTCCGCGCATGAAGTTGGTGCCCAGCAGACGCGGCTCGCCGACCGCTTCGATGTCGGGGATCCGGGTGAGCAGTTCGCGGAAAAGGGCCGTCAGGCTGGCTTTCGCGAGCTGGTTTCCCAGGCAGAAGTGCGCGCCTCCCCCGCCGAAGCCGACATGCGGGTTCGGGTCGCGGGACAGATCGAACGTTTCCGGGTCAGCGAAGACGTCGGTGTCCATGTTGCCGGACGGGTAGAACATGACGACCTTGTCGCCCGGGACGATTTTCTTGCCGCCCAGCTCGGTTTCTTTCATCGCGGTGCGCCGGAAGGTCATGACCGGCGAGGCGAAGCGGACGAATTCCTCGACGGCGACCTTGATCCTCCCGTCGAAATCCTCCTTGAGGTACTCCTTTTCCGACGGGAACTGGGTCATCGCCCGCACGGTCAGGCTCGAGGTGTGCTTCGTCGTGTCGGTTCCGGCCACCGACATCAGCACGAAGAACGCGCCGATCTCGAAGTCGTCCAGCTTCCGGCCGTCGACTTCGGCGTCCAGCAGACTGGAGAACAGGTCTTCGCCCGGTTCCTTGCGCCGCAGCGCGATCAGCTCCTCGGCGATCTCGTGCAGCGTGGCCGCGGCCTCGACCTGCACCTCGTCGGCGGGGCGGCCGGCCAGCGTGTCGGGGTCAGCCCACGCGACGATGTCGCCGGCTCCCTTGACGGTGGCTTCGCGAAGGTGTTCGGGGATGCCGAACATGTCGCAGAACAGCCGTGCGGGAAGCCGTTCGGCGCAGCGTTCGACGAAGTCGAGTTCGCCTTCGGCTCCGGCGGGGTCGGAAGCGAAGGAATCCACGATCTCGCGGGCGGCGGTCTTGATCTGCTGTTCCAGCCGCTTCACCTGCTTGGGGGTGAAGGCGGAGCTGACCAAACGGCGCAGGTCGTCGTGTTTGGGCGGGTCCATCGCCAGGAACGACTGGGTCATCTCCAGGAAGATGGTCGGCAGCAAGTCGAACAGCACGCCCTGACCGGAAATGAACGTCTCGTTGTCCCGGCTGACCCGGGCGATGTCGGCGTGCCTCGTCACGGCCCAGTAGCCGGGGTCGTCGGGGTCCGGGGTGACGGCGTCCTCGACCGGCCGCTGCCACGACACCGGGTCGGTTTCGCGGAGCAGCTTGAACTTCTGTTCCCGTTCCTCCGACGTCTGGGTCCAGAACGCCTTCGAGGAGATGTCGATCTCGCTGTGCGGCGGCTTGCCTTCCGAAGTCGCCGGGATGAACTCGGGTGCGTCGTCCTCGACGTCGCTAAGAGTCTCGGTGCTCATGGTCGTCCTCCTGGGTGTGTCAGCGCGGGCCCATGCGCAGGGCGCCGTCGATGCGGATGACTTCGCCGTTGAGCACAGGGTTTTCGACGATGTGCTCGACGAGTGCCGCGTACTCGGCCGGCTGGCCCAAACGGCTGGGGTGCGGGATCTGGGCGCCGAGGGAATCGCGGGCCTGCTGGGGCAGCGACGCGAGCATCGCCGTTTCGAAGATGCCGGGCGCGACGGTCACGACGCGGATCTGTTTGTCGGCCAGGTCGCGAGCGGCGCACAGCGTCAAGCCTGCGACGCCGGCCTTCGAAGCAGCGTAGGCAGCCTGCCCGATCTGGCCTTCGAAAGCGGCGACCGAAGCTGTGCAGACGATGACGCCTCGTTCGCCGTCAACGGGTTCCTGGGCAGCCATCGCGGCGGCGGTGAGGCGCAGGACGTTAAAGGTCCCGATCAGGTTGATGTCGATCGCGGAGCGGAACTCGGCCAGCGGCATCGTCCCCGACTTGCCGATGATCCGTTGGAAGGGTGCGATGCCAGCACAATTGACGACTACGCGGAGAGAGCCGAGTCCGGCCGCGGCGTCTACCGCGGCGGTGACGTCGTCCTCGTCGGTGACGTCGGTCGGGACGAATACTGCCCGCTCGCCCAGTTCCTTCGCGACGGTTTCGCCGTCCGAACGAGCGAGGTCGGCGACGACGACCGAGCCGCCCGCCCCGATGATCGTCTGTGCGGTGGCGAGACCGAGCCCCGAGGCCGCGCCGGTGACGACAGCGACCGTGTTGTGGTTGATGCGCACGGTTTTCTCCTCAGAGAAAGAGGTCGGTCTGGAGCTGGTCTTCGGTGGCGGTGCCGTAGCGGTACTCGGCGAAATCGGTCACCCCGTGGGCTCGCAGCACGTCGTCGTCGAGGTAGCACTCGCCGGACGCTGAGCCGGTCAGGACGAGATGCGCGGCGTCGGACATGATCTCGGGCCGACGTGCGGCACGCATCCCGTCGTCGCCGCCGACGATGTTCTGGACCGCGGCGGTCGCGATGAGAGTGCGTGGCCACAGGCAGTTCGCGGCCAGTCCGTGGTGCCGGTACTGCTCGGCGAGCCCGAGCGTGAGCATCGTCATCGCGTACTTGCTCACCGTGTACGGGGCGTGCGCACCGAACCACTTGCGATCCAGATTGATCGGCGGCGACAGGGTGAGCACGCGCGGCGCGGGCGATTCGAGCAGGTGCGGAAGCGCCGCTGAGGTCAGCAGGAACGTGCCTCGCGCGTTGATGTCGAGCATCAGATCGTAGCGCTTGGGCGTGACCTTGCCGAACCCGTCCAGCGCGATCGCGGACGCGTTGTTGACCACGATGTCGATACCGCCGAACTGCTCGACGGTGCGGTTGACCGCCTCGATGACCGAGTCCGTCGAACGGATGTCGCCGAGAATCGGCAGAGCTTTCCCGCCCGCCTCTTCGATTTCGGCCGCGGCGGTGTGGATGGTTCCCGGAAGCCGCGGATCCGGCTTGTCGGTCTTGGCGACGAACGCGACGTTCGCGCCGTCGCGGGCGGCGCGCAGCGCGATCGCGAGTCCGATTCCCCGGCTGCCGCCGGACATCAGGATGGTGCGACCAGCGAGCGGTCGAGGATCAGACATCAGTGTCCTTTCACAAACTGCGGCCTACGCCGAGGCCGTTTTCGCTCCCGCGAACTCCAGCGCCTCGCGCCAGGTCGCGCGCCGGGCGACGAGCCGGCGGAACTTCATGATCAACGTCGGCTGGTCGACGGTCAGCGCGCCGGCCAGTCGGTCGCCCTCGCGGTAGAGGGCGAGAAACTTCTCTCCCGGCAGAACCCGTGCTTCGTCCGCGCCCGGCACGCCGACGAACTGGATCCGGTGGCCATACCAGTCCGACCAGAAGTATGGGACTGTCCCGTACGGCTTCGCTGCCGCTGGATCGAGGGCATTGCGTGCGGCCGCCGCTCCCTGCTCGGCGGCGCTCGTCCAGTGCTCCAGCCGCATGCGCCGGTCGAACAACGGGTTGTGCCAGTGCGCGACGTCCCCGGCGCCGTAGACGCCCGGGTAGCCGGCGTTCAGCGTCTCGTCGCAGACCAAGCCGCCGTCCCGTTCGTCCAGCTGCAGCCCGGAGTCACGCAGCCAGTCGGTGGCAGGCGCAGCGCCCGCACCTACGACGACGAGGTCCGCGGCCAGTTCGGTGCCGTCGCTCAGCCGGACTCCGGAGGCCTTGTCGTCGCCGAGAACGCTCTCCACCCCGACGCCGAGGCGGAGGTCCGTGCCGTTCTGCCGGTGCAGGTCGGCGAAAACAGCGCCGACTTCGAGGCCGACCGAACGGGTCAACGGCGTGTGCGCGAGTTCGACGACGGTCACCGGCAAGCCCCGTTTTCGAGCCCCGGACGCGACCTCCGAGCCGATGAAGCCAGCGCCGACGACGACGGTGCGGGCCCCGCCGTCGAGCGCGGCTCGCACCGCAGCCGCGTCGTCTACGGTGCGCAATGTGTGCACTCCGGCGATCGCGGGCATGCCGGGCAGCGTCCGGGCTCGCGCACCCGTGGCGAGCACAAGCTCGGTGTAGGAGACCTCGCCGTCGTCCAGGCCGACCACGCGTTGTTCGAGATCCAGCGCGGTCGCTGCCACCCCGAGGCGCAGATCCAGATCGAGTTCCTGCCGCAGAACCGATTCGTCGCGATAGGCGGGCAAGGCTGGCGCTTCTGGTTCATCGAGGTACGCCTTCGACAGCGGCGGCCGGTCATACGGCAGGTGCGGCTCGGCGCCGACGAGCGTGATTTCACCGGCGAAGCCGGTGCGCCGAGCCGCCTCTGCCGCGCGGAGCCCGGCCAAGCAGGCTCCGACGATGACAAGTCGCCGTCGCATGAGGACAGTCCTTCCTGACGCTCGTGAGTGGCTATCCCGGTTCTAACCGTGATCGCCGCTCACGAGACCCCTTAGTCGACGAGACGGAGCGCCTCGGTCGGGCACGAATCGACCGCCTCCTGGATCTCCGCCCGACGGCTCGGGCAGATCTCCTGGACGAGCAGCCTCAAACTGCCGTCCTCCTGCACCTCGAAGACGTCCTCCGCGACCGATTCGCAGAGCCCGAGCCCGGTGCACTTCGCGTGGTCGACGATGACCCGCATGCCGCTCACCTCTCCTCGGCGTCGTCGGCGTGGCTGAGCAGGACGTCGTAGGGACGGCGGTCCCGCCTGCCGGACAGATCCAGGTGGACGTTCTTCGTCTCGGTGTATTCGTCCAGCGCGTCCGGCCCGAGTTCGCGGCCGAGGCCGCTTTGCTTGTAGCCGCCGAACGGGACCTGGCAATTGATCTGGTGTGCGTCGTTGATCCACACCGAACCGGCTTCGATCGAGTTGGCCAGCGACAGCGCGCGATCGTTGTCGCCGCTCCAGATCGACGAGGCGAGCCCGTAGGTCGTGTCGTTCGCGATCTCGATCGCCTCGGACTCCGTGCGGTACTTGATGACCGACAGCACCGGGCCGAAGATCTCCTCGCGGGCGATCCGCATGTCGTTGCTGACGTCGGTGAAGATCGTCGGCTCGATCCAGTGGCCCCGCTCGAATTCCTCGCCGCGCGGAGTGCCGCCGCCGAGCACGAGCCGGGCGCCTTCCTCGGCTCCCGAGGCGAGGTAGCCGAGAATGCGCTCCTTTTGCCGGGCCGAGATGACGGGGCCCAGGTCGGTCTCCCAGTCGCGCGTGTCCCCTAGCTTGATCGTGCGGGCGCGCTCCACCAGCCGCTCGACGAACTCGTCGTGCAGCGATTCCGGCACCAGCAGCCGGGTGCCCGACTCGCAGATCTGGCCGGAGTACAGGAAACAGCCGTACAGGACTCCGTCGACCGCGACGTCGAGGTCCGCGTCGTCGAGCACGATCGACGGCGACTTGCCGCCGAGTTCGAGGGTGACCTTCTTGACCGTGTCCGCGGCGAGCCGCATGATCTCGCGTCCGACGCCGGTCGACCCGGTGAAGCCGATCTTGCCGACGTCCGGATGCGCGGCCAGTCGCGCACCCGCTTCGACGCCGACCCCGGGGACGACGTTGAGCACGCCGGGCGGAAGTCCGCATTCCTCGGCGATCCGCGCGAATTCCAAAGTGGACAGCGGAGTCTTCTCGTCCGGCTTCACCACGACGCTGTTGCCCGCGGCGAGCGCGGGCCCGATCTTCCACATGCCGAGCAGCAACGGGAAGTTCCACGGTGCGATCGCGCCGACCACCCCGATCGGCTCGCGGCGGACCGTGCTTTGGCCGAGCGTCGGGAAAGTCGCCCGCGGGGCGGCCTTTTCGAACTCGTACCGCTCGGCGAGATCGGCGAAGTACTCCAGATGCGGCGCGACGTAACCGATGTGGAACCCGGTGGCCTGCCGGATCGTGGCGCCGTTGGCCATGATCTCCAGCTCGACCAGTTCGTCCAGCTGTTCGCCCACCTTTTCCGCGGTCTTGCGAAGAACGGCGGCACGTTCGGCCGGAGTGGCGCGGGACCATTCGCCGCTGGCGAAGGAACGCTTGGCGGCATCGACGGCGGCATCGATGTGCTCTTCGCCGCCGCGCGAGGCCGTCGCCACGAGTTCTTCGTTCTGCGGATCGAAGATTTCGAGGACTTGCCCGGACTCGACGGGCTTTCCGTCGATGAGCATGGGGAAATTGCGCGTCATGTCAGATCCTCGGATCCAGGACGATCTTGGTGGCTTCGTGCGCTTCGAACATCCGGTACGCCTCGGCAGCCTCGGAAAGGCCCATCCGGTGGGAGATGATCGTGGCCGGGTTCAGCTTCCCGGCCTCGGTCAGCTCGATGACCTCGTCCATGTAGCTGACGATGTTGGCGACACCGGTGACGACCTTGATCCCCTTGAGCCAGAGGTCGCCGAAGGGCAGCGTGAGCTGTTCCTCCAGGTAGACGCCCGGGATCGACAGGGTGCCGCCGGCGGCCAGCAGACCGCAGGCGCTGGTCAGGGCCGATTCGTGGCCGACCGCGTCGATCACGACGTTGGCCCCGCGCCATTCGGTCAGTTCGAGGACCGCGTCGGCCGGATCGGTCTCGTCGGCGTTCACCGGGATCGCGCCGAGCCGTTCGGCTTCCTTCAGCCGCGCGGGGACCTTGTCGAGGACGATGGTCCGGGTCGCGCCGAGCGCGATCGCGGACATCGCGGCACAGAGACCGACCGGGCCCGCACCGACGACCGCGACCGTGTCGCCGGGCTGCATCGCACGCCGCACGGCCTCGTAGCCGGTGGTCATGATGTCGCCGGCGAACAGCAGGTCCTCGTCGCTGCTCCGGATGTCGTCGGGCAGCTTGCGCAGCGTCAGGTCCGCGTTCGGGACCACGACGTATTCCGCCTGCCCGCCGGCGAGGTCGCCCAGCGCGATGCCGAGGCCGAAGATCCGCGAGCCGACGCACCGGCCCGGGTCGCCGCGACGGCAGGTCCAGCAGTGCCCGCAGTTGACCACGCACGAGGCCACCGCGCGGTCTCCTGCCTCGACTTGGCCGACCGCGCTGCCCGCCTCGACAACGGTGCCGAGGAATTCGTGGCCGAGCGTCACGCCGCCTTCGATCTCGATGCGGCCTTCGTAAGGGTGGAGGTCGGTGCCGCAGATCGCGGTCTTCTCCACTTTCAGCAGAACGTCCCCGGCGTCGGCGATCGACGGGACATCGACCTCTTCGACGCTCAGCTCGTGCGGTGCGTGCAACACCGCGGCTTTCATGGTGCTCATCAGCTCGTGTCCCTTTCCGGCTCAGGAAACCGCGGCGTCCTTGTCCTTGACCAGGTCGCGGTAGACGGGGAAGAGCGGTTTCGTCAGCGGGACGAGCTTGAGGATCTTGTTGACCGGTCCCTTGGCCTTCACCTGCCCCTTGGCGAGGCCGACCGCGAGGTTGTAGTCGCCGCGCCAGAACTTGTCCGCGGTGTCGGCGCGCATCACCAGCGTGATGTCCGGCTTCAGGTCGGTCTCGCCCGACTCGACGCGCATCGGGTCCTGGAAGCCGACGGTGACGACGCAGTCCGGGTCGGAGTATTCGACCCGCATGACGATGCCCGCGGCCTTCATCTTCTCGCCCACCTCGGGGTGGTCGCCTGCCATGCGGAACATTTCGCCGATGTACTGATCGACTTCGGCGGCATTGGCGAAGTAGGCCATTTCGTTCTCCTGTCGCAGACGGTGAAGCGTGTTGAACGAAGCTAATCCCGGAACGCCTTGCGGTTCATCGCTCTCCGGAGGTGTTCCTCTCTCCCGAAAGGCGGGTTTCGCCTCCGCGACGGGCATTCACCGGCGTCGGAAGAGCTAGCGTCGCGGTGAACGTGCCCGCCTCGGAACCGAAAGGAATCTGATGCCTCAGACCATCGGCGGCGGCTGGAAACCCTCGCCGTTTCCCCGCCGCGAGGCCGAGCCGGAACCGGAACGTCGCTGGCGCGCCGGGGCGAAAGCGCTCGCCTCCCGCTTCCGTCCCCGCTCAGTCCCACCCGCGCTCGTCGTGTCGGCCATCGCTTGGAGCGCAGTCGCCTTCCTGACGATCTGGGCCGGGTCCGACGCGTTCGGCGGCGACCCGGATCAGCGCGCCGCGCAGGAAGTCAGCGATCAGTTCGACAGCGGCAGCGTCGTCGGCTCGGCACCGGCCCATCCTCAGGATTTCCTGGCGCTGCTTGTCGGCGGGTGCCTGGTCGTGGCGATCGTTCTCGCGCTGGTCAAGAAGCGGTGGGCGCTTCCGGTGCTTTCGGTGCTGGCGGTCGCGGCGGTCATCGTGCTGGCGCTCGGCGGGCATGGGGAGGCGGCGATCGTCTTCTTCGCCTTCGTCGTCGGCGCGGTGACGCTGCTGGCCGAGTCGGTGCAGCAGTATCTCTCCTGAACGCAGAAACCGGGGCAGTCGTTGCACTGCAACAACTGCCCCGGTTTTGCTTGCCCTAGACGGATTCGCGCAGATACTGATCTCGCAGCACGCGTTTGACCAGTTTCCCGGTCTCGGTGCGCGGCAGCTCGGCGACGAAGTCGATCACCTTGGGCGCTTTGTACCGCGCGATCCGCGCGCGGACGTACTCGTGCAGTTCGGCGGACAGCTCGTCGCTCGGCTCCACGCCGGGCGGCAGCTGGACCACCGCCCGCACCGCCTCCCCCATCTCGGGGTCCGGCACGCCGATGACCGCGACGTCGTACACCTTCGGATGCAGGGTCAGACAGTTCTCGATTTCCTGCGGGTAGATGTTCACGCCGCCGGAAATGATCGTGAACGCCTTCCGGTCGGTGAGGTACACGTAGCCGTCCTTGTCGACATGGCCGATGTCGCCGGTGGTCGACCAGTTCGGATGCTCGGGATGCTGCGCCGAACGGGTCTTCTCGGGATCCTTGTGGTACTCGAACGGCGGCGCGTCCCGTTCGAAGTAGACGATGCCGTCCTCGCCGGTCGGGAGCAGCCGTCCTTCGTCGTCGCAGACCCGCGGAATGCCCAGACCGGCTTTGCCCACCGACCCGGGCTTGCGCAGCCATTCGGCGCTGTCGATGAAGGTGATTCCGTTGCCCTCGGTCGAGGAGTAGTACTCGTGCAGGATTGGGCCCCACCACTCGATCATCGCCTGTTTCACCTCGACCGGGCAGGGGGCGGCCGCGTGGACGGCCACGCGCAGGCTGGAGACGTCGAATCCGCAACGCACATTGTCGTCGAGTTTGAGCAGTCGGACGAACATCGTCGGCACCCACTGGCTGTGCGTGACCCGCGCTTGCTCGATCCGTTCGAGTGCCTTCACCGGGTCGAACTTCGCCATCACGTGCACGGTGCCGCCGAGCGCCTGCACGACGCCGCCGAACCGCAGCGGTGCCGCGTGATACAGCGGGGCCGGTGAGAGGTAGACAGTGTCGGCATCGAAACCGTATTTGGCACCGAAGACAGCGGTGTAGGAGTCGCCGGGCTCGTCGACCTGCCGATCGGGCAGCGGAGGTTTGATTCCCTTGGGGCGGCCGGTGGTTCCCGAGGAGTAGAGCATGTCCGCGCCGCGCGGCTGGTCCGGCAGCGGATCAGTCGGTTGTGCGGCGAGCGCGCTCTCGTAGTCGTCGTGTCCGGCGATCGGGCCGCCGAATGCCAGGCGCAGACCGACTTCAGGAGTCAACGCGACTACAGATTCGGCGAGTTCGCGCTTGCCCGCCGATGCGACGACGGCTTTCGCGTCGCAGTCGTCGATGATGTAGGCCGCTTCCTCTGCCGCCAAGTGGTGGTTGACCGCGGTGAGGTACAGGCCCGAACGCAGCGCTGCCCAATACGCCTCGAACACCTCGGGCTGATTGTCGCTCAGCACGGCGACTGTGTCTCCGCGCCGAAGCCCGGCGTCGCGGAGAACCCGTGCCAGCTGAGCGGAACGCGCCTCCAACTCGAGGTAGGTCAGCGTCCGGCCGGACTCGACCATGACGACGGCGGGCTTGCCCGGGTCGGTTTTCGCGTGCGTGCCTGGGTACATGATGGGTTCCCTGTCGGTGTTCAGAAGAAGAGGATCAGGTTCATCGCGACGAAGAGCGCGCCCGCGATCCGGCAGGCGGTCGCGCCCCTGCCGACGACCCGGGCGCGGCGAACCCGGTCCGCGACGGGCAGGTGCGCCGGGACGAACGCGGTCGCGTGCCGGGCGGCCCACTGTCCAAAGAGGACCAGCGCGACTCCGAGCAGCGTTTGGACGACGATCGCGGCGATTCTCACTTCGCGCCGATCGCCGGCGCGCCGGGCTGCCCGGGCGGCGGTCCGTCGGGATCCGCGGGCCGGTAGGAGTCGGCGTACTCGACCGAAGCGTCCTTGATCGCCGAAGCCAGCCAGGCGCGCCACTTGGCGAGCTGGCCCTCGGTTTGCAGCTGCTGCTTCAGCTTGTCCTTGACTTGATCGAACACTGCCGGCACCGGTGCCATCACCTGCACGACCTTGCCGACGTTCCAGCCGTACTGGGTTTGCACCGGGCCGAACACAGCGTTCACCGGCGCTGCGAAGGCGGCATCGGCGTAAGGCTTGTCGAGCTGGTTCGCCGCGACTGCACCCAGCGATCCGCCGTTGTTCTTGGTGCTGGCGTCCAAGCTGCGCTGTGCCGCAACGGTTTCGAAGCCCGCGCCGTTTTTCAGGGCTGTGACGACCTGGTCCGCTTCGGCCTTCGAGCTGACGACGATGTTGCGGAGGTCGCGTCGTTCCGGGGTGCCCAGCGCGTCTTTCCGCTGCGGGAACGCCTTCTGGACGTCGGCGTCCGAGACGGCCGTCCCGGCTGAGACCTTTTCGAAGAGCTGGTTCACCGCGAGCTGCCGTTTGATTTCGTCCAGGACGGCCTTTTCCGTCGTACCGACCGTGCCGAGCGCCTGCACGAACTTGTCGTGCGCGTCGTTGCCGTTGCCGTACTGCTGGCCGATGAAGCGGGCCAGCGTGTCCTGTGCGGTTTTGTCGGCGATGACGATGTCGCGGTCTGCCGCGGCCTTGTCGAGGATCATGCCGACGGCTGTCGACTTGGCTACGTCCTTGCGGAAGCCGTCAAGCTTCGCTGGGTCGGTCGGGGCCTGCACGCCGTAGAGGGCGCGCAGAGTGTCGGTTTTGCGGTCGAGCTGGTCCACGGTGACGTCTTGGTCGCCGAGCCGGAAGGCGACATTGTCCGGCAGCACCGTCGACCGGTACCAGGCGTATCCCCCGCCTGCCGCGACCAGCAGCACCGCTAGCGCCAGGACCCACACCCGCCGCCACCACGGTCGTCGGGATCCGGGTTCGTCCACTTCGGACTCCACCTCGTCGGGCTCGACGCTGGCGTCGTCCACTTCGGCAGCTTCGGCAGTGCGCTCTTCTTCGGTTCGGGTACTCATCAGCTCACTCCAACCAGTTCTTCGCTTTCCTTGCCGGACCGCCGCGGCTCCCGGCCGGTGTCGCGCGGGCTCGCGACGAGGACCACGAGCGATGCCGCGGCGAACGCGAGCACGACCGCGGCTGCGAGCAACGCGCCGAACTGCCGGATCACCGCGAGCCCCGAACACACCAGAACCAGGTAGCCGGTCGCCGAAGTGGCGGCGGCGAGCAGGACGGACACGCGCAGACTCCGATAACCGCGCCGGGCCGCTTCGCTCAGCAGCACGGTGAATTCGCAGCCGACCGCCGCCGTCAGCGAGCCGAGTGCGACGGTGACCGGGCTCAGCGCGATTCCCGCGAGCCACAACGCCAGCAGACCGAGACCGGTCGCGAGGACTGCCGCGGCGAACGCGCGCACGGCGTCACCCCGGCGACGCAGCCCGATCAGCAGGACCAGCGACGCCGCCGCGATGCCGAGAACGTTGCCCACGACGCGCTCCGCCGAGACCATCTCCTCGCTGCGGACGGCCACCATCGACAGCCCGCTCAGGTCGACCTGGTAGCCCGGCGGGGCGGCCAGTTCTCCGCGAATGTCGTCGCGCAGGTCGCGGAGTGCCGCGAGATCGTCCATCCGGACGCCGAAGACGAGGGTCGCGACCTGGTGGTCCGGCCGGATCACGGCTCCGGTCAGATACGGCGGCAGCAGCTTCAACGCGGCGTCGATCTGCGCGGTTGTTCCGGTGTCGCCCAGGAAAGACAGCAGGGTCGGCGGCGATACGACCGGGCGGAGCTGGTCTCCGTGCTCAGTAATCAGCCGTTCTTGTGCGTCGTGCATCCACCGCAGGGCGGCGGGCGAGGTGACGTCGGGGCCGGTGAGCACGACCGACAGCTCGCCGGACGAACCGATGACGTTCTCGACGTGCCGCGCGTCGTCGAGCGTCGATGCCCCTCCGGCCAATGCCTCGAAGTCCGTCTGCAACGGCAGGGCGGGCAGCGCCGCCCAGCCCAGCCCCGCCAGCACAACCGAGGCGGCCACGAGGCCAGCAGCCGCGCGCTTGCCGATCCGGCGACGCACCACGGTTCCAGGCGGTTCCTCCTCCGCCGACCGCGTGCGGCCGAGGGCTCCGAGCCCGGCGGAGATCAGCACGCCGACGGACAACGTGAGACCGAGGTCCCGGACGAACGGCAATGGCGACAACATCAACGTCGCGAAGCTCGCCGCTGTCGCCGCGGCGACGACCAGCACGGTGCGAGGGCGGGCGTTGCGCGTGAAGTAGGTCGGGTAGTAGCTGCCGATTCCCAGCAGCACAGGGAGGAATGCGAGCACGCCAAGGGACAGCGGCTTGCCGATCCAGCCGAACGCGGCCAAGGTCGTCGCGATCGCCAAGAGTGTCGACCCGAGTGGAACGAGCCTGCGTCGCCGTCGCGTCCACGGTGCGAAGAAGAAGCAGGCACCGATCGCAGCGATCGCGATGCCGCCGAGCAACACGGCTTCTCCGGACACTTGATGGCTGACATCAGCGGCGAGAACCGGGACGCCGGAGATAGTGGTGCGCTTGGTGTCGATATTCGCTTCCGCCACCGCGTCGCGTACTGACGCGACCAGCCGTTCCGCGGTCGCCGCATCGACCCCCTGGCGAGGACGGATCAGGATGGCCGTCGAGTTCTCCGACGGCACGACGAACCGCCACTGCGCGCGCGGCTGCGCGCCTTGCCCGAACACCACGGACTGGACGAACCTGCCGTTGCCCAAAGTCGGCAGCCCGGCCGGGAGACCGCGCACGATCAGCGATCCGTACCGGATGTCGAACGCCTTGACCGCGTCGTTCGCGGCAGCGGCGGCTTCGGCGTCGCTCTTGCCCTGCGCCTTCGCCGCGGCCGCGGCCTGCTGCCGTACTCCGTCGCGACGGCCGACGAGTTCGGTCAGGAAGTTCTGCACCTGCCCGGTGATCTGGTTCAGCGTCGTCCCGGGGCCGTAGACCGCGGCGACGTCCGGCAACGAGGACAGCTTGCCCTCCAGCCGCAGCAGCGAATAGATGTGCTGCGCGTCCAGCAGCTCGCGAGGTTGCTTTCCTTCCAGCAGAACCACAATCGGGTCCCCGCCGAACGACCGCGCAAGATCGTCGAGCTGGTCGACCGACGCGTCATGGGCGGGCAGGAACGAGTCCACCCCGGTCTCGACCCGGCTTTGCGCGAGGCCGCCGGCCAGGAAGGCGACCGCGGCGACGACGCCGAGTGCGACGAGGACGCGGCGGATCATTTCGGCGGTTCCGGTTGCACGTGCGGGTACGGGTTGTTCGCCGGTCCGGGATTGGTCGCCGAGCCTGGCAGCGGATAGGCGTTGAACTTGTTGAGCGGCCCGATGTTCGTGTTCAGCGGGTTGCCCTTCAACGTCTGCTCGTTGTTGATCGAGAACACCCGGAACGCGCGGCCGTTGGCGTCCCCGGTGGCGAGCGTCTGCGCGAAGTTCGTGAAGAACGCCGCGAGATCATGACCGTAGGGACGCAAGAACCCGAGCATCGGATTGAGGTCGGACAGGTCGACCTGCAGTGCCGGGACGAGGTTCCGCACGTCCTGGGCAACCGCCGGGACTCGTTGCAGCGTGGCCGGAGCCTGGGCGAGCACGCCGTTCAGCGAAGGCAGCAGTGCGCGCAGATCCGCGCTGGTCTGCGGCAGCTCCTTCAGCGCCGCCGAAAGATCGGGTGCGGCGATGTTGAGATTGGCCGCGACGGGAGAAAGCGCCCCGGAGACCTTGTTCAGGCTTCCGGTGGCGGTGCGCGCGGTGTCCATGAGGCCGGGCAGTTTCCGCAGCACGTCTTCCAACTGCTTGCTGTTCCCGGAGGTCGCGGACACGAGCTGGTTGGCGTTGTCGACCAGCTGGCCGATTTCGCCCTGCCGGGTGTCCAGCGCGGCGAGCAGCGTGGTGGTGGATCCCATCAGGTGCTTGAGGTCCTCCGACTGCCCGGCGAGAGCGTCCAAAGTGGTCTTGCCCTCGCGGCCGAGGTCGCCGAGTCCTTGCAGGGCTTGGGAAATACTCGCTTTGCCGTCTTTGGTGGCGGCCCCGAGCGACCGGACGCTGCTCGCGAGCGCGTTGCGGGTGCCGGGATCGAGACTGGCGAGGACGTCGTTCAGCTCGGTGGCGGGCTTGCCCGCGCTGTCCGGGAGGACGGTGCCGGAAGCCAATTCTTGGCCCCTGCCGTCGGTGATCTCGAGGAAGGTCTCGTTGATCAACGTCTTCGCCCGCACCTGGACCGTGGCTCCCTGGTGCAGCGGAGCGGATTTTTCCAGTTGCAGCACGACGTCCGCCTTGCCGCCCTGGACCGAGAGCTGGTCGACCTTCCCGACCTTGACGCCCGCGACCATCACGTCGGAGTCCTTCACCAGGTTCGACGCCTTGTCCAGGTGGAGCACGACCTGGTACCCCGGCTGGGACACCACCGGCAGCTTTCCGCCCGAGCTGACCCAGAGATAACCGAAGACGAGCGCGCAGACGAGAACGAACGCGAGCAGCATCACGAGCCGCAGGACCGGCAGCACGGCATGGGGGATTCGCATGGCGGGCGCCTACTTCCCGGTCAGGCTCGGCAGCGTTTTGCCGAGGTCGAGGGGCAGGGTGGTCGGCGTGATCTCGAGCATTCCGCGCAGGATCCCGCCGTTGGCGTCGGCCATGCTCGTCATGGAGTGGGTGTTGACCACGAACGCGCCGAGGTCGGGCAGGTACTTCACCAGCGCCGAGGTGACCGGATCGAGCCGCGACGTCGTGGCGCGCAGGTCGGGCAGCGCGACGTTGAGGTCGTGCACGTAGGGCCGCAGGTCGGCGACAACCGGCGCGGCCTTGTCCACCACCGGTTGCAGCCGGTCGACCGTGCCGCCCAGCCGGTCGACGGTGCTGGTGACCTTCTCCAGCGAGTCCGGCAGCGTGCCGGAGGCGTTCTTGAGGTTGTCCAGGGTCGGGTCCAGCTGGCCGCTGAGCGACTGGACGGCGTCCATCGCCTGCTTGAGCTGCCCGGTGAGGTCGGGCAGCTGACCGAGCGCGCTGTCCAGCGAAGTGTGCTTCTGCCCGAGCGTCGCCAGCGTGGTCTGCAGCGAATCGGCGAGCGCGCCAAGCCGTCCGCCGTCGTCGCCGACCGCCTGCGACACCTGCCGCAGACACGTGACGAGCTTCTGGATGTTGTCGCGCCGGGCGTCCAGCGCGGTCAGGACGGGCTGCAGTTTCCGCACGACCGCGTCGGCCGCGTTCACGCCCTCCGGCAGATGCTGGGGCGCGGCCGCCAGCGCCACGTCCGACTCCTGGAGCAGAGTCGTCAGCGCGGCCCGGCTGTTGTCGTCCAGGTGCCCGAGCACCTCGTCGATCTGGACCGGCCGCTGCGACGCGGAAAGCGGCAGCACCCCGCCGGCGGCGAGCTGCGGGCTCTGCGCGGTGCCGGGATTCAGCTCGACGTACATTTCGTTGAGCGGGCTCTTCGGCCGCAACACCACGGTGGCGTTGTCGTGGATCTTGTACTGCGGATCGACGGCGAGCTCCAGGCGTGCCTTGCCGTGGTCGTCCACGTCGACCGAAGCGATCTCCCCGGCCGGAACCCCGGCGATGCGCACTTCCTGGCCGTGGTTCGGGCTGACGCCGGGGCTGGCCGCGAAGGTGGCGTAGAAGCGGAACTTGTCGTCCCACGGCAGGTTCACGCGCTGGTTGGTGAGGATGATCCCGCCGGAGACCCCGGCGAGGGCGATCAGCACCACCAGCACCAGAACGTTCCGCTTGAGCCCGGGTTCGGTCCGGACCCGCTCGAGTACGCGGCGGAACCGGGCGATGCGCGCGCTCATCGCGCGCCTCCCTTCTGCAGTGGAATCCCGAGCTGGCCGGAAAGTCCGGTGAACATCTGCTCCAGGCTCAGCGGCAGCCCGCCGACGGTTCCGGCGCCGATGCCGGGCTGGAACGAGACCGCGGGGCCGTTGCGGTCGCTCATCGACGACGCGCGGGTCAGCGTGGCGAACATGTAGGCCAGGTCCTGGAACATCGGTTTGTCCGAAGTGGACGCCGCGTAGGGCCCGCTGCCCCGGTAGGGCGAGAGGACGAACGACTTGACCGGTCCGTTGACCCGGTCGAGCACCGGGCCCCGGACGTCGCCGAGCAGCGCGCTCGCCTGCTGGCTGGCCGGCACCAGGTCCTGGACCAGCGGCCGGGCGTCGGCGACCAGGTTCCGGAGGTTCCCGACCACCGGCCGGGCTTTGGCGAGGACCGGATCGGCGTGTTCCAGAGCGGTGTTCAGCGCGGTGACGACCGGCTGGGCTGGTTCTGCGGTGTCCTTCAGCTTGGCGAGGGTGGTGCGGAGCCGGTCGAGCCCGGCGCTGGTCGAGTCCAGCGAGGCGGGAAGCTGCCCGATCGCCGAGGAGAGGTCCCCGGCCCGGTTGCCGAGAACCGAGCTGGTGGTGTGGAGATCGCCGACGACCGCGTCGAGCTGGCCTTCCTTGTCGATGAGCTGCCGGGACGCCGACTCCAGTCCGGAAACCAGCTTCGTCAGGTCCGTCTGATCGGTGCCTACCGCGGCGTCGAGGACGTTCGCGGCCGGGCCGAGCGCGGCGGGAGCATCGGCGACGAGCTGGTCGATCGCCTCCTTGCCGCCGTCGCGCAAGGTGGTGTCGAGGTTGGCGACATCGTGCTGCAGGCCCCGCAGAGCGGACGGCTGCAACGCCGCGGCGACCTTGTCGAGTTCGACGGGCAGTTTCGTCCGGGCGACGGGGATGTCCCCGCTCGGCTCGCCGGGCTTGCCGCCGGGCACGAGGTCGACGAAATAGTTGCCGCCGAGCAAGGTAGTCGGGCGGATGACCGCGCTCGGCTCGGTGCCGAGTTTCGCTTTGGTGCCGTCGTCGACCTTGACCTCGACCCGGGCTCCGCCCGCCGCGTTCCGCTCGACGCCGGTCACGACTCCCACCGGGACGAACGACACCTTCACCTGGCTCAGGTAAGGCACGAGCCTGCTGTCCGCGGAGAACGCGATGCCGAACGTCTCGCCCGGCTTGAGCGTGGTGACGATCCGGTTCTTGTTGAACAGCGCGGTACCCGCGAGCAACGCGACCACCAAGAACAGGATGCCGAGCCGCAGCGGGGTCAGCCGCGAACGGCGCGGTTTGGTCGTTGTGGCGGTCATTTCCGGCCTCCCAGCAGACCGTTCTTCTTCTCCTTGGCAGCCTGGCCGGGCGCCGGGTACGCGTCCCTGGCCACCGTCGGGTCGGCGATCGGCAGGGTGCCGTCGGCCGATTCCAGGTTGAGGACCGGGTAGAAGCGCAGCCAGTGGCCCGCCGCGTCACCGAGGTGCAGCGCGTCGGCCGCGTAGGAGAAGAACATCGAGACTTCGGGGGCGTACGGCGCGAGCACCCCGACCGGGTCCTTGGCCGCACCGATCGCCGCGGTGAGGCGCGGGGCAAGAGGTTTCGCGTCGGTCATGACGTGGGTCAAGTCCGTGACAGCGGGATCGGCTTGTGCGGCAACGCCGGGAACCTTGTCCAGCGACGGAACTCCTTCGCGCAGGACGCCGCGCACGTCCGGCGTTGCTTGCCCGAGTGCCTCCGCCCCTGGCCGCAAGGTCCGCACCGCTTGCTCGGTCTGTCCGAGCGGGCCGTTGAGACCGCCGAGCGCGCCTTTCACGTCGGCGAGCGTCGAGGGAGCCTTGCTCAGCGAATCGGCCAGCGGCTTGCCCCGGTCGACGTTCAAGGACTGCAAGGTGGTGCCGAGCCGCTGGGTCAGCTGGGCGAGCTGCTGCTGGTGGCCTTGGAAGGAAACCGACAGCGAGTCGGCGGTTTTCAGCAGTCCAGCGAGATCCGCACCGTCCCGAGCGGACAGTGCACGGGACACGACGCCGAGATCAGGCAGCTCTTGCGGAAGCGCTGAAGCCGCGTCCTTGAGGTCCTGGGAATGGCCGCCGAGTCCGCCGCCTGCCTCGCGCAGGGTGGAACCGAGTGCCTGGCGGGTGGGCGCGTCGAGAACGCGCAGGACGTCGGCGAGTTCCTGGGACCCGACGGTCTTGCCGGCTGGGATGACCGAGTCCGCGGGCAACTGGCCCGCGGCCGGATTGCCGGGCTGCAGGTCGACGTACTTTTGCCCGAGTGCCGACCGCGCCCCGATCGACGCGGCCGTCGCCCCGGCGTCCCGGTAGATCTTGCGGTCTCCGTCGAGGCCCATCGTGACCAGGGGTTTGCCGTCGACGAGCTGGATGTCCTTCACCTGCCCGACCCGCACGTTGGCGATCCGGACGTCGTCGCCCGCACGCAGCGCCCCGACGTCGTCGAAGGCAGCTCGCACGGTGGTGCCGGAGACTCCGGGCAGGCCGGAATTGGCGGTGATCGCGACATACACCGCCACGACGAACGCGACGATCAGCCCGGTGCCGAGCAGCGCCGACCGGCGCCGGCTCCGCGCGCTTTTCTTGCCTGCCATCAGTTGCCCCCGATCAGGAAGCCGAGGAGACCGTTCTCCTGGTTCTGGGTGAGCCCGGTGGCCCCGCCGTCCGGCGCGGAGCCGGACAGCAGCGGGCCCGGCCCCTTGCCGGTACCGCCGAACAGGCCGCCGGCCGGTCCGCCGCCGGGCTGTTGCGGGGCCTGCGGATCGACGGGTTTGCCGCTGGGGTTCTCGGTCAGCGGCGCGGGCGAGCCACCGATCCCGAGGTTGGAGCCCAGGCCGGGCAAGGCACCGCTGACGATGTCCGGGGTGACGACCAGCCCGGCCCGGAAGTAGTGGGACAGCCCGTCGGAGCCGTTCGTCGCCAGTGCCCAGTTCTTGATGAACTCGAACACCCCGCCGATGTTGTCGGTGAGCTGGCCGGCGATCGGTTTCAGCGAGGCCGCGAGGGATTTGGTGTCTCCCCCGGACCGCTGCAGCGTCTCGACGACCGGACGCGCTTCGTCGAGGAGAGTCTGTGCCTTGTCCAGCACCGGATTCGCACTCGCCAGAGCGGGGTCGGCCGAGTCGGCGAACCGTTGCAGTTCCTGCGAAATCTGCGCGAGGTTGTCGGTGGTCGGCCGGATCGCCTGCAAGGTGGGCGCGGCGGCGGTCGCGGTGCCGGTGAGCTTGGCCAGGGTGTCGCGGGCGGTTTGCAGCGTGCCGGGCAGTTCGGCCAGCGTGCGGTCGAGCGACTGCTGGTTCGCGGCCGTCGTGCCGAGGGCCTGCTGCGTCGCGCCGATCAGCGTGTCGAGGGATTTGCCTTTGTCCGCCGCAAGCGCGGACGCGACCGGAGTCAGCCGGTCGACGAGGCGGGTGAGGACGTCGTTCTGCTGGTTCAGCACGGTGGCCAGCCCGGCGGTGTCGTTCATCGCCGGAGCCAGTGCCTTGATGGTGTCCGCCAGATGCGCGCCGTTGCCCTGCGACCCCTCGCCGAGAACGGTGACGAGCGCGGCCAGCGATTGGCCGGTCGGTTCGTCGAGGGTGTTCAGGACTTGGTCGAGGTCGGTGTTCTGTCCGGTCTGCGACTCGGGAATCGGCGCGCCTTTCTCCAGCAGCGGCGCGGCGTCGCTGCCGCGGTCGAGTTCGACGTAGCGCTCGCCGAGAAGGCTCACCGGGCGCACGAATGCCTTGGCGTCACGGTGCAAGGGCAGCGCGGCCGGGTCCAGTTCCATCGCGACGGCGGCGACACCGTCCGGCGCGACGGTCATGCTGGTGATGGCACCGACTCGGACGCCGTGCAGCTTGACGTCGTTGCCCACCAGCAGCGGACTGGCGTCGGCGAACCGTGCGGTGACGACCACAGTGGACGGATTCGCGTCAGCGGCCATGCCGGTCGTGGCCGCGGCGACCGCGCCCACGGCGACCAGCGCGGTGAGAGCGAGGCGCGCCTTGGGCAGGCGGCGTTGGGGCGTTTTCATCGCGGCTGGCTCCCGAAGGCGTCGGCCCAGGGCTGGTTGCCTGCTGCTCCCGGCAGTGGGTACGGGTCCTGACGGACCCCAGGCGGAGTGACACCCGGGTTGTTGTTGAGGCTGGTCGCGCCGACCTGCGGCCCGAAGATGCGGGCGTAGTGGCCGTTGGCGTCGTAGTTGGCGAAAGCGGAGCCCCACAGGGAGAAGTACGAAGCCACTTCAGGGGTGTAGGGGCGCAGGAACTGGAACGCGGGCTGCAGGTAGTTCACCGCCGACGTCGCGCCCGGGACGACCGCGTGCGCCTGGTCGAGGAGCCCGGGGGTGTAGCCGAGCAGCGTCTTCGCCGAGTCGAGCGTCGGCCGTAGCTCCGCGACCAACGGGCGGAGGTCCTGGAAGACCGGCTTCAGGTTCTTCGCTACCGACGGGAGTTTCTCGGTCGCTGGTTGAAGGTCTTGCAGCAGCGGGACGGCTTTGTCCGCGACACCGGGCACGTCGCCGAGCGTCCCGTTCGCCTTGTCGATCACCGCCGGAAGCTTCTGCAGAGCCGCGGAAAGCTGCTGGTGCTGCTGGGCGGTCAAGGCGGTCGTGCGGCTGAGGTCGTCGAGCACGCCGCGGACGTCCTTGTCGCGCGCGGCCAGCGTCCCGGTCATCTGGTCGAGCGTTGTGACGAGATTCTTGATCGCCGGGCCGTCGGATCCGAGCGCCTTCAGCACCGCGCCGAGCGACGTCAGCGCGGGTCCGGCCGACTTCACCGTGGCCTGGATATTCTGCTCGTTGCCCGAAACGGTGCTGTTGAGGCCGTTCACCAGCGACGACAGATGCGCCCGGGTCGCCGGGTCCAGCGCGTTGAGCACCTGGTCCAGTTCCATCGGCTGGTCCATCGTGCCGGTGAGCATTCCGCCGGACGGAATCGTGGCGTTGCTTTCCGGCCCGTCGTGCACCTCGACCAGCCGCTCCCCCAGCAGCGCCTTCCAGGCGACGGTCACCTTCGCGCCCGCGTGGAGCGGAACGTGGTCGCCGTCGAGCGCCAGCTGGACGTAGGCCTTGCCGTCGCGGACGCTGATGTCGGCGACGGAGCCGGACGGGAAACCGTTGATCAGCACGGACCCGCCCTTGACCACGTTGGTCGCCGAGCCCAGCAGCACCCCGACGGTGTAATCCGGTTTGGCCCACGTCCATCCGGCGGCCGCGAGCACGGCCGCGGCGACGAGGGCGGGGATCAGGAGTCTGCGCATCGTCAGTCCATCCCCAGCGGGCCGGCCGAATCGCCGGACAGGAACTGCCGGACGAACGGGTCGGCCGAATTGAACGCGGCCTCCGCCTCGCCGTAGTGCACCACCTTGCCCTTCCAGATCAGCCCGACGTAGTCGCTGACCTTCCTGGCGGTGCGGATGTCGTGGGTGACCAGCAGGTAAGTTCCCTTGTGCTGGCGGTGCATTTCGAGGATCAGGTCGTTGAGCAGGCTCGTCCGGACCGGGTCCAGACCGGAGTCCGGCTCGTCGAACAGGACGATGTCCGGGTCCATCACCAGCGCGCGGGCGAAACCGGCGCGCTTGCGCATCCCGCCGGAGACCTCGTTGGGGTACTTGGTCAGCGCCTTGTCGAGGCCGACTTCGTGAAGGCGCTCCAGCACGATGTCGGAGATGTCGTGCTCGGAAAGATCGGTGTGCTTGCGCAACGGGAACGCGGTGTTGTCGTAGAGATTCATCGAGCCGAACAGCGCACCGTCCTGGAACAGCACGCCGAACTTCTTGCGCAGCTCGTAGCGCTCGCTCTCGGAGATCCGCCAGATGTCCTGGCCGTGGATGAGAATCTCGCCGGCATCCGGTTCGAGCAGGCCGACGAGATGCTTGATCAGCACGCTTTTGCCGGTGCCCGACGGGCCGAGCACCGTCGTGATCGCGTCGTCGACGAAGTTGAGGTTCATCCCCTGCAGGACCTTGAAATCGCCGAACGCCTTGTGCACGCCGCGCACTTCCATGCTGTGCGTGCCGTTGCCCGCGGCGGGCCGCTGCCCCGGCAGGACGCCGTGCGCCGGCAGGGTATCGGTCAGCTCCGCGGCGCGATGCGCTGGAGTCGTGGACACATTTGCCTCCGGGTCAGTTCGCGATGGGCGCGTTCGGATTGAGCCCCCAGAACAACTGGGTGGCCAGCACGCCGATGACGTGGATCAGCACCATGTTCAGCATCATCGATCTCGCGGTGTTTCTTCCCACCCCGACGGATCCGCCGGACGCGGTGTAGCCGTAGAAACAGCCGACGAAGACGATCGTGGTCCCCATCGCCATGACTTTCACCAGCGAGTACAGGAAATCCAGCGGGTTCTGGTAAAGCCAGAAAATGTAGTTGTAGCCGCCGGAGGAAACGCCGCCGAGCTGCACCACGGTGACGAGATACATCGACACGTACATCACGCCCAGCCCGACGGTGTACAGGAACGGCATCGCGATCCACGCCGCCATCACCCGCGTGCCGACGAGATAGCTGCGCGACTTGACGCCCATGACCTCCATGGCGTCCACCTCGTCGGCGATCTTCATCGACCCGATCTCGGCGACCAGCCCGCAACCGACCTTGGCGGCGAAAATGTAGCCCCACATGTAAGGCGCGAGCTCGCGGATCGAGCAGAACGCGTTGAAAATTCCGGAATACAGCGGCGCACCGATTTGCTTGAGCGTGTAGCTCGCTTCGAGCCCGCACGCGGTGCCCATCACGAACTGCATCAGCCAGATGATCAGCCCGCTCGACAGAATCAGAATTCCGGCCTGGTGGAAAACCTCGGACGTGTAGTGCCGCACGTCCGGGAACTCTCTGATCGTCTTGCCCGCGAAGCGCGCGATCTCGCCGCTGGTCGAGATCGCTTGTTTCACGCCGCGGCTCATGCCTTTGGCGGAAATCACGGTGTCGCGCGGTTTCGGCGCTTCCGTCGGCCGCCCCTCGGGACGTTCCAGGGATGTCGTCATCGCGGGCGCCCTACTTGTAGACCTGCATGTCGGGGTTGAGCCCGAGCAGGATCGTGGTGAACACGTAGTTGAAGATCCAGATGGCGGCGAACGCGATGACGACCGCCTGGTTCACCGCGCGGCCGACCCCGATCGGGCCGCCTTCGGCGTGGATTCCCTTGTAGCAGCAGACAACCCCGATCAGCAGGCCGAAGATCGTCGTCTTCACCACGCTGCCCCACACGTCCGTGGTGGTCGCGTTCGCGAAGAAGTTGTCGAGGAAGGCGCTGCTGTTCGCGCCCAGCACCCACACCGACGCGATGTACCCGCCGAGAACGCCGAACACCAAGGCGACGAGATCGAGCAAACCGGTCATGAAGGTGACTGCCAGCACCCGCGGCAGGATCAGCGTCCGGATCGGGTCGACGCCGAGGACCTCCATGGCGTCGATTTCCTCCCGGATCCGGCGGGCGCCGAGGTCCGCCGTCATCGCGGTGCCCATGACGCCGGCCACGACCATCGCGTTGATCCACGGGGCGAACTCCCGGACGCTGGCCATGATGAAGAACGACCCGAGCCGTTCCGGGATGCCGAAGAGCAGGAACAGGTTGCCGCCCTGCAGACCCGGCGCGCCGAAGCCGAACGCCGTGCAGGACACGATCATCGGGATCCAGCAGAGCTTGAGGATCTGGAACATCTGGTCGCGGACCTCGCCCCAGTACCCCACCGGATGCCGGACAGCGCGGTAGAAGACGTCTCCCGCGAGCTGCACCATCTCACCGGCTTCGGAGAGCGGCCGCTGCACGCTCTTGGCCCACTTCGGCAGCTTCAGCCGCCGGGCGCGGGGCTCCGTGTGCGCGAGGGCACTCACGCCTGTCCCTCCTTCTTTCGAAGCCGTTGTGCCGCCCACCCGGTGCCCGCACCTACGAAGACCGCGGTGCCGGCCGTCATCGAGATCTGCAGGACGTCGCGACCGGAGGGGGCGAGCAAAACCAGCGGCAGCACGAGCAAGTACGCCCCGACCGCGGCGAGAATCCCGTGCAGAGGGCCGTTGACCGAGCCTCCGAGCGGCAGCGAAGCCACCGCGAACGCCGCGAGGGCGGTTCCAGCCAGCACCAGCGTTCCGAGCAACGGCGCACGCTGCGCCAACACCGGCGCGAGCAGTCCGCCGACAACGAGGACGAGAAAACCCCGCCCGCAGCCGCGTACGACCGTCACCATGTCGACGGCGTCAAGGCCCTGCGCCCGGTTCATCGCCATTCCTCCTTCATCAACGCGGCCAGCCGCCGCACCGCCCGGAACTGGAGCTGGCGGACAGCCGCGACGTCGCGGTGCAGCGCCTTCGCGGTCTCGGGAACCGAAAACCCTTCGAGAAAGCGGAGAACGACGCACGCCCGCTGGTCGTCGTTCAGCAGCTGAAGGTTGCGCATCAGGTCGGCGTTCCGGTGCGCCCGGATGACCAGCGACTCGGTGTCGACCGTGTTCGCGCAGGCGTTCTCGACCAGCTCGTCGCCGACGACGACCGCTCGGGTGTATTTCGCTTTCGCATGGTCGAGCACCAGATTGCGAGCGACGGTGAACAGCAAGGCGCGCACGCTGACGCCGCGGTCGTGAAACGACGCGGCCCTCGAAAGCACGCGGAGGAACGTCTCGCTCGTCAGATCCTCGACCTGGTTCCGGTCGTGGACCTTGGCGCGGATGTACCGGCGAACCGAATCGACGTAACGTTCGTAAAGAGTGCCGAACGCCTCCAGCCGCCCGTCGCCTGCGTCGTGCAACAGGTCCCAGCCATCGGAGCGGCTGATGGTGCCCGGCAGCCTCGCTGCGGCAGCGGTCGTCATGCTGGTTACCTCCCGATCGACGGCCTTGTCGACGTGCTGGAGGAATGCTGCCCGGTCCGCCGGGGCGCCACATCTCTCGCAGGGGGGTAGTTCGCCCCTCCATCGGAGGGGTAGGCACGGGTTTCCGGCCCGATCGCGGCTTCATGAAACAGTCAGTATTGACTGTTTTGCGGACGCGCGCGAGACTGGCGCGCGTCCAGGCACCGTCGCCGTCGAGGAGTACCCGCGTTGAGCCGATCAGCAGTGAACGAAGTCCCCCGCACCCAAGACCGGATGTGGCACGACCTCGGCATCCCCGAAGAAATCGCCGCCCTGCGCGCCGAAATGCGGACCGCGGTGGCCGAGCGGCTCGCCCCGTACGCGCGCGAGATCGGCCGCCGGGAAGAGACCGCCGACAGCTTCCCCTGGAAAGCATTCCGCGGCCTCGCCGAAGCCGGCGCGTTCGCGGTGCCCTTCACCGCCGAATACGGCCGCGGCCTCGCCCACCCGCTGCTGGGCACCTGCACCGTGACGGAGGAGATCGCGTATCACAGCAGCAGCATGGCCGGTGTCTACGACGGTCAGTGCATCCTCGTCCCCAAGGCGTTGTCGTTCGCCGGCGCGGAACTCCAGGCCCGGCTGCTTCCCGGGTTGATCAGCGGCGACCTCGTATTTTCCTTCGCCACAACCGAACCCGACGCGAGCAGCGACCTGTCCGTGGACTCGCTGCGGACCGAAGCGGTGGAGGACGGGGACGGCTTCGTCGTCAACGGGCGGAAGCGCTGGATCACCAACAGCGTCGTCGCCGACTGGGTCACCGTGCTCTGCCGCACCGGCAACGGGATGACCATGCTGGCGGTCGATCTCAAGAACAGCGAAGGCGTGCGGGTCGGCAAGCCGGACCTCAAGATGGGTCACCACGGACAGCTGACCGCCGACATCGTGTTCGAGAATGTCCGCGTCCCCCGGGAAAACGTGCTCGGACAACCAGGCAAGGGGCTTTCGGTCGCACTGGCCTGCCTGACCTACGGCCGGATCGGGATCGCGGCCGCCGGAGTCGGCGTCGCCCAGTCCGCCCTCGATCTAGCCGTCGCCCGGCTGCGCAGCCGGCACCTCTTCGGCAAGCCCCTCGGCGCCATGCAGCACTGGCAGTACCGCCTCGCCGAACGCGCGACCGAACTCGAATGCGCGCGCACGCTGTACCAGAAAGCGGCCTTGCGGGTCGACGGCGGCGAACGCGCCCCGGAACCCGAAGCCGCGATGGCGAAGGCGTTCGCGACCCGGCTGGCCGCCGACCTCGCCCGCGACGCGATCCAAATCCACGGCGGCTACGGCTTCGCCCGTGAAGTCGCCGAAACCGGCGAGACCTACCACCTCGAAGAACTCTACCGAGACGCGAAGATCCTCGAAATCTTCGAGGGCGCCAACGAAATCCAGCACTGGCTCGTCGCGCGCCAACTGATCGGGCGGGATGTGACGGGCTGACGCTCGCCTCTCCCCCAGGGAGGCAGTTTCCCCCTCCATCGAAGGGGTTTTACGTGACCGCGGGGACTGACCGTGCCTACAGTCTGCCGCAGTTCAAAGGTGAAGGGAGGCTCGTGGTGGCTGCCGAAGGCACCAGGCACGACGACGACCGCGCACGACCGGTCATGGACCACGTTTACGAACTGTCCATTTCGGAATCGGCGCGCGACGACGTGCTCGCCGTGCTCGAGAAGGCACGGACCCTGCTCACGGCCGGGCGTTCGCCCTCTCCTGCGGAGGTCAGCGATCTCCCGGCCGCGGCCACCGCTCTCGACCTGGTCTGGCGCGACGTACGCGCGTTCGCCCTCGGCGACCGCGCCGCGGCCGACCGGATCGGCGATGCCGAGGACCTGGTTCCGTTCCTCCTGAAGGTGAAAGAAAGCGAAGACAGCGTCCAGCGGGAACGGGCGGCCCGGCAGTCCTCGACGTTGCGCAATGTCCAGGCCGCGCTGAGCCGCTTCCAGCAAAGCGACACCGTCTCCGGGATCATCGCGGCCACGCCCGCGATCGTGTGCAGCCTCGGTTTCGACCGGGCGATCGTCTCGCGCATCCACGAGTCGATGTGGGTGACCGAGGCAGTCCATGTGGAAGGCGACACGGAATGGGCGGAGAAGATCCTCGAGGTGGGGCGAACCCATCCCGAACGGCTCGTGCCCCAACTGTTCGAGACGGAGATCGTACGTCGGCGACGCGCGCTGCGCGTGACGAATGTGCAGGCCGACCCCCGAGTCCACCGTGCGGTGGCCGACGCCTCGGGTTCGCGGAGCTACGTCGCCGCGCCGATCATGCCCCGCGCCCAGGTGATCGGCTTCCTGCACGCCGACCGCTACTTCCACCGAGGCGAACTCAGCGACTTCGACCGGGACGTGCTGGCGATCTTCGGAGAGGGATTCGGCTACGCGCTGGAGCGCGCGATCATCGTCGAACGGCTCGCGCAGATGCGGGCGTCGGTCCTCCGCCACAGCGAGGGGCTCGCGTCCATCATGGACGACGACTGGGGAGCCGGGCCGACGTTCGGCGACTCACCACGCGAGCCGGCGCGACCGGCCCCCGCGCAGAGCGACGACTGGCCTTCCGATTCGCGGCTGACGAGACGCGAGGTGGACGTGCTGAAGCTGATGGCGGCTGGCGACACGAACGCCCGGATCGCCTCGAAACTGATCATCTCCGAGGGCACGGTCAAGTCGCACGTGAAGCACATCCTGCGCAAGCTCTGCGCGGCTAACCGCGCTGAGGCGGTCTCGATCTGGGTCAACGGCGAGCGGTCTGTTCCGGCGCCACGCTGAGCGCGTCACTCGGCCAGCATCGCCTTGGCCATCGCCTTCCACTGGCCGAGGTGATGGTCCCCGGCCGGGTCGCGGGGGTCGAACGAGTAGGTGAGCGCCACCCCGCGCATGCTGGTCAGCAGCAGTTCGCGTACCTGGGAATACTGCGCCTTCTTGACGTACGCCGCACCGAACATCTGGTCCACCACGGACCTGATGGCCGTGTACAGGCTCCGCTCGGCCGGTTCGAGAGCCGCCTGGATTCCCGGGTTGTGCCGCGCCGCGATCCACAGTTCCATGGCAGCCCAGAAGTACGGTTGCTGATAGGTCGTCCACATCAGCTCGACAGCCTGGTCGATGCGTTTACGGGTGCTGGGCCCGGCGGTGATCTCGGCCGTCGACTGCATCGCCATCTCCGCCACCCGCGCGGCCGCCAGGTGCTGAGCGGCCGCGACGAGCAGAGCGTCGCGCGACGGGAAATGGTGCAGCAACCGTCCCCGGGACACCCCGGCGCGAGCTTGCACCTCGAGCGTCGTCGCACCCTGGTATCCGGATTCCACCAGGCATTCGACGGCGGCGTCGAGGATCTTGGCCAGGCTCTCCGACGTCCGCCGGGCCCGTTTCGTCGTTGCGGTTGCTGCCACCCGGCCAGCCTACCCCGCTGCCCCATGGACAAGTCAGCGCTGACTGTTATACTGCGCCGAATGGCCCAAAGGAGGGCTGCCGTGACCACCACACCGAAGGCCGCGGGCTCGGTTCCGGACGAACTGCTCGCAGCACTGGAGAACGCGGAACGAGTGCTGGATCCGCGCCGCGCGCCCGACGCGGCCCAGATCGAACATCTTCCCGACGGAACGTCCGCACTGGACCAGGTCTGGAACGCCGTCCGAGCGGGCGCGCGCGGCGAGCGTTCGTCCTTAAGCGGCAGCGGCGATCTGCTTTCCCTTGCCGTACGGGCGAAAGACGTCGAAGACCGGGTCCGCCGCGACGAAGACCTCCGGCGATCGACGGCACTCAGCTCCGTGCGCACCGCCTTGGGCTGTTTCCAGAGTACGAGATCGGTGCCGGAACTGATCTCGGCCGCACCGGCGGCGGTCTGCGAACTCGGCTTCGACCGGGCGATCTTCTCGCGAATCTACGAGGCGATGTGGGTGACCGAAACCGTGCACGTCGGCGGCGACGAGAACTGGGCCCACGAGATCCTCGAAGCCGGGCGCGAGCACCCGGAAGCCCTCACCCCGAAACTGCACGAAACCGAGATCGTCCGGCGCAGGCGCGCGATCGTCGTCCGCGACGTCCAGGAAAACCCGCGGGTCCACCAAGCCGTGGCCCAGTCGTCGAAATCAGCCACCTACGTCGCCGCACCGGTGATGCCGAAGAACCAGGTGATCGGCTTCCTGCACGCCGACCGCTACTTCCATCCCGGCCCGCTGGCCGAGCTCGACCGCGAACTGCTTTCGGTGTTCTCCGACGGATTCGGGTACGCCCTGGAACGCGCGATCCTGCTGGACAAACTCGCCCAGCTGCGCGAATCCCTCGTCGAGCACACCGAAGGCTTCCCCGCTTCGATCCGCGAGACCGCACACGCAGCCCCGCGCGCTTGCCCACGCACAGAATCCTCGCTGACCCGGCGCGAAGCGGAGATCTTGAGCTACATGGCCGACGGGCAGACGAACGGCCGCATCGCCGCCCGCTTGGTGATCTCCGAAGGAACCGTGAAGTCGCACGTGAAACACATCCTGCGCAAGCTCGGCGCGGCCAACCGCGCCGAGGCGGTCTCGATCTGGCTGACCCGGCGAAGGTGATCTGCAACAGTCAGCATTGACTGTTTTGAGGTTGTCGGCGAGACTGGCCGAAGTCCAGGCGCCGTCGCCTTCGAGGAGCATGCTCGTGCAGCAATCACCCGGCAACAACGTGACCCTCGACGTGGTCGGAGACGTCGCCCGGATCGCCTTCGCGCGACCAGAACGAGGAAACGCGATCGACCTGGTCACCGCGCAGGAATTGCGCGCCGCGATCGCCAGCCTGGGCACCGGAGCCAGCCTCGGCGCAGTCGTCCTCCACGGTGAGGGCAAGAACTTCTGCGTCGGCGGCGACCTGCAGTCGTTCGCCGAGGCCGCCGACCCTCGTAGCTTTCTCTCCGAACTGGCCGCCACCGCACACGAAGCGCTGCTCGGTCTCCACGCGCTCCAAGCCCCGGTGATCACCGCCGTCCACGGAGCATGCGCCGGGGCAGGAATCGGCTTCGCACTGGCAGGCGACATTGTCCTCGCCTCGCACGACGTCCGATTCCGCGTCGCATACACAGGTGCCGGCCTGTCTCCGGATTGCGGAGTCTCGTGGTCCCTCACCCGGACACTGGGTCCCGCGCGCGCCGCCGACCTGATCCTGACGAACCGGATGGTCGACGCCGAGCAGGCGGAACGCTACGGCCTTGTGAGCCGCGTCAGCACCGGCGATGCCCTCACCGACGCGCTCGCCCTCGCCGAAACACTCGCGACAGGCCCGCGCGGCGCGTTCGCCAAGTCGGTACGGCTGGTTCGCGAGGCACAGGAAGCTCCACTGCCCCAGCATCTGGACGCTGAAGCAGCGGGGATCGCCGCGCTCGTGGAAACGGCCGAGGGTCAAGAAGGGATCCGGGCGTTCCTGGAGCATCGCCGTCCGGCCTTTGCCGAGACCCGGGCCGCGCAACCCGCCCGATAGCCAGCCGGTATCTCGCCAGGCTCCAGACCTTGGTCAAGTCGCGCCCTCGGCAGCAACCTCTGACGCTGCTCAATACAGAGCAAAGCAGCAACGTTGAGTCCTCGCCGCATGCGGAGCAAGGCCCCTGCCAACTCGACGACGGAACTACGCTGCAACTCACGCACGACACGATGACCGCAACTGCGTCCGGTGCTGCATCACCGGACGCGGACGGCAGCCCTGTCCTGGTCGAAAATGTCGTCATCGGCTGTGAACTGGGGATTCAGGCGGCTGGTAGATAGTCGTTGAGTAGTCCTGCAAGGCGTCGGGTGCGCTTGATCCGGTCCGGCGGAGCGGGCAACGGGACCACGTTCGGGTCGTCATCGGATGCTCGTAATCCAACGCCGTCGCCTTGGCGGCTGCGGCCGGCGTTGCAGTGGTCGACGTACGCCTCAAGCACGTGGCCGAGGTGGTTACGACCGGTGATAAGCAGCCGGTCGGTGCATTCGCGGCGGAGCGAGCAGATCCAGCGTTCGGCGATCGCGTTCATCCGCGGTGCCGGTAGTGCGGTAAGCACCATGTCGATGCCGATCGAGGCGAACGCCGCGTCGAAGACCGCAGTGAATCTGGCGTCCCGATCGCGGATCAGGCGGGCGAACCGGTGTCCGCTGTCTTCAAGATCTGCAGCGAGGTTCGAGCCCGTTGGGTTGCCCAGGCTCCGGTCGGGTGGCCGGTGACGCCGAGCAGGTGGACCCGTCGGGTGCGATGCTCGATGACGAACGCTGCGCACAGGCGCTTGAGCCGCGTCGCTGCCCGCGGTCCACGCACGCCAGGCAGCCACCTAGGAACCGGGCGATTCCAGAGGCGCGTCGGCGAGCCGGTCCGGCTCGATCGGCCCGCATTCGACCTCGGACACTCGAACCCGCCCGGTCCCGGCGTCGGGACGACCAAAGAAACGGTCTCGGCCGTACCGTGCGGCGGGGCATCCCCCGCGGCCCGGCCGGACCAGGGCCACAACGCGAACATATGACGGTCGAGAAGGTACGTGGCCTGGCTGTCCGGCTGGACTTCAGGAAGTTTTCGCCCGGTTCCCATGGTGTCAATTGCTGCCCACTGCGTCGCTCTCAAGTGCGGACTCGTCGCCGGCCCCGGCGCGGAGGCCCTCCCGAGCGTCGTCCGGCTCGGCCGACTTCGCCGAGCGCTTTCCGGTGGGGCACAAGGCAGGCACCAGCACCACTGCCCCGATCAACGCGGCGACCATGATCCAGACCGCGCCGACGTGCATCGCATGGAGGAACGCGTCGTCGGCGGCCCGGGCAAGCGCGGGTTGGCCGATCTCGGCGGCGACGTGCCGGGCCTGTTCCGCGGAAACCCGCGCTTGGTCCTGTGCGGCCTGGGGCACCCCGCCCAGCGACGGTTCGATCGCGTTCCGGTACACGACCGACAGCACTGTGCCGCCGATCGCGATCCCGATCACGCTGCCGGTCTGCCGCGCGGTGTGCGTGACGGCCGACCCGGTGCCGGCCCGGTCCATCGGCAGGGTGCTGATCAATTCCCCGGTCACCGGCATCAGCATGCCGACCGAAAGGCCCTGCACGAACAACAAGAGTGCGATCAGGACGAGCGGGGTGTGCAGTCCGAGCAATCCGAACGCGCCCATGGACAGCGCCACCACGACGAGCGTCGGCACCGAAACCGCGCGCAGCGGCCACAAGCGAACCAGACGTGCCCCGAGGGGCGCACCCACCACCGCGCCGGCCGCGGTCGGGATGTTGACCAAGCCTGCCTTCATCGGTGAGAAGCCCAGTGCGCCTTGCAGATAGAACGCGTTATAGAACGTGATCGCGGCCACCGCGAAGAAGACCAGGGCCATGGCCGCGTTGCCGCCGCCGAACATCCGTTTCGCGAGCAGCCGGGGATCGAAACTGGGCGCCTTGATACGCAGTTCGACGAGCACGAAGGCGACCAGCAAGGCCAGTCCGAAGGCAATCGGAGCCCAGACGTCCGGACGATCCCAGTCGACCACCTGCCCGGCGCGGATCAGCCCGTACGCCAGCGCCGCTAGCCCGGTGATCGACAGCAGCATCCCGGCCGGGTCCAGCGGCCGTACGGTGGGGCTGCGGAAGTTGGGGACCAGCACGACGATGCCGATCAGGGCCAGCACCACGATGGGGACGTTGACCAGGAAGACCGAGCCCCACCAGAAATGGCCGAGCAGGATCCCCGCCAGCACCGGCCCCGCGGCCATGCCGACGCCGGCGGCGGTCGAGGAAATGGAGATCGCGGTGACCCGCGCGGGGCCGCTGAAAGTCCACAACAGGATGGCGAAGTTGGCCGGCATGATCAGCGCGGCGCCCACTCCCATCACCGCGCGGGCGGCGATCAGCTGAGCGGGGTCGCCCGCGTACGCCGCCCATACCGAGGCCGCGCCGAAGATCACCACTCCGGCGGCGAGCACGGTCCGGTGGCCGAAACTGTCGCCCAGCGCGCCCGCGGTGAACATCAAGGTGGCGAAGACCAGGGTGTAGGCGCCGGTGGCCCATTGCAGCTCGGACGGGCTGGCGCCCAGTCCGTTGACGGGATCGGTCAGAGTTTCCAAGGTGACGCTGAGGATGGTGTTGTCCACCCAGATCACCAGCTGGGAGAGCATGAGGACAGCGAGGATCAACCATTGCCGAGCCTTCGGCAATGCTGAAGAGGCGGTCATGAACACCTTCGAATGCGATCGGTAAGAGGCCGGTAATGGGACCGTAGGCACTCTTCTTAACCCTGTCAATCCGATTCCCCGAAACCGTTCGTGGCGATGCGAGGACATATTAAGGAATTCTTGTCAACTTCGGCTCGAGGGCATACTTTCGAATCCTCGTCAATTTTCTCCTGGGGCATTGTTCGCCCATGCCTGTCAATCCTGCAATAATGTGAAGCAGCTCATTGATTTCTCTCCGCAGTGCGGGCTGCGCCACCCCGCCCGCTGCACGACCAGGGTGTCCGCGAGGGAACCCTGAGAGAGTCTGATTCTGACCTGTTTCCCGGAAGTTGTACTGGGAATCCGGTTCCGACTGTCCGGAAGTGGTTCGTTGTATCCGTGTAGTCGCGACCCGGTTGGGCGTGTCGGTGACGGCGGTGCAACGCTTGCGTGATCGTTGGATGCTGCGGAGCGCGGGAGCGCTGATGAACAAGCCGGACCGGCGGTCGTTAGCGTTCGAGTTCAAGCTCGAGATCGTGCGCCGCTGTGTCGGCGGGGAGGCCACCGCGCTCGAACTGGCACGCGAGCACGAGCTGTCCTCGCCCAAGCTGGTCGAGTCGTGGGCTCGGGCGTATCGGCGGGACGGGGAGGACGCTTTGCGGCCCAAGCGGAAAGGCCGCCCACCGGCAGCTCGCCGGGCCCGTCCGGCGAGCTGGAGCGGTTGCGGGCGGAGAACCTGCGTTTGTCGGCGGAGAACGCCTACCTGAAAAAATTGCGGGCCTTGAGCGAACAGGGGCGAGGGTGAAAACCCAGGCCGTCGTCGCGGCAACGCCGCCGAACCATGGCCAGCGCCTCGCCCTGCGCCACGAACGCTCCCGGCCGGCCCACAACCGCGCCCTCACAACAGTTCCCGCTCACAACGACAGCTTCGGCCGATCCCTGCCCCCGCATGCAGGATCGAGGCCAATACTCGTGTTCTGGCGTGCAGCGGGTTTGGTGCCTCATCGGCTGTCGCGGCGGCCGGACGGGGTGGGTGGTGCCGGGTGGTCGGGTGCTGGCCCGCGGTGCGGGACCGTGTCCGGCGGGTTCGCCGAGGCGGCGGCCGGTTGGCCCGGCGACGCCGGCCTCGGCGATCTTCATGACCTTCTGCGTCTGGCGGTGAGAGGTTCAGGCGGTGAGGACCTCGAGCGCGGCGGCGTGCACTCCCGGCGCTGCGGCCAGGTAGCTTTCCGAGGTGATCGCCCACGGTTTGCCGTCGAGGTCGGTGACCACTCCGCCGGCCTCCAGCACCAGCAGCACGCCGCCGGCGTGGGCGCGGACGTTGTCGAACTGCCAGTGCAGATCCATCCGTCCCGCCGCGACCTGGGCGAGCTGGTGGCTGACCGGCACCGAGATCCGGACGTAGAGCGCGGCCTTGGACATCGCGGCGAAGGCCGCGCCGGTGCGGTCGGCCAGTGCGACGGTCGTGCCGGGCTGTGCCTGGCCGGTTCCGGTCAGCGCGCCCTCGAGCGACTGCTTGCCGGAGACGCGCAGGGGCACTCCGTTGAGAAAGGCGCCGCCGCCCTCGGTGGCGGTGAACATCTCGTCCAGCAACGGGAAGTACAGCACCGCGAGCACCGGGCGGCCGTCGCGGACCAGGCTCGCCCCGATGTTCCAGTCGGTCATTCCGTGCACGGCGTTGAGGTTGCCGCCCACCGGGTCGATCAGCCACCACGCGCCTTCGGGCAGCGGGCCGGAGCCGTGTTCGTCGTTGAGCCAGCGCGCCTCGGGGAGGATCTCGGCCAGCGCGGGTTCCAGCACGTCGACGACGGTCAGGTCATTGGCGCGCAGATCGGCGAGCAGTTCGGCCAGCCCCGGCTGGCGGGCGGCGGTGGAGTAGCGCTTCAGCAGCCGGGCGCCGGCCCGGCGGACGGCGGCGGTCGTGGCAGGCAGCAAATCCTGAGACACGTATATCTCCTAAGTCGACAGTCAAAAAGGTGGCTATTTACCACCTCCCCGCCCCGCGAGACGGGCTCCGTCGGAGCGGGGTCAGCCCGCGCATCGCCCGCGAGGGCATCGGATCCGCGACGGTCGCGAGGCGGTGTCGCGGGGAATGTGGCCTCGGGGCGGCGGAGTCAGCGGGCGAGGGAGACGGCGAACGGAGTGAAGCCGTGGCGGCGCAGGACGTGCGGAACGACGAGGATCATCGCTTCGGTGGCACGGGCGGTGGTGACGTCGCCGAGGTCCTCGATCCAGGCGGGCTGCCAGCCCAGGTCGCCGAGGAGTCCGGCGACGGTCTTCTTGGCCTGCTCGTCGTTTCCGGACAGGTAGGCGGTGGGCGGGGTGCTCAGCGTTCCGGGGGCGGTCATGACCATGAACAGCATCGTGTTGAGGGTCTTGACGATCCGGGTGCCGGGCAGCGCGGCCTGCAGTTGTTCGGCGAGGCTGCTGCCGGGGTAGCGCAGGTCGCCGGGGAGACCGTCGGCCGCGTCGATCGTGGCGTTGGAGACGTTGACGAGGATCTTGTCCGCGAGTTCGGCTCGCAGGGCGGTGAGCCGCTCCAGCGCGCTGTCGCCGGGGGTCGCGTTGATTACGACGTCGGCGGCTCGGGCGGTGGCGGTGTGATCGGCGTAGCGGATCTCGGCTCCCTCCGCGGGCGGCGTGCTCGTCGCCTCGTCGTTCTCACGACGGCCGAGGGTGACGGTGTGGCCCGCCGCGGCGAAGGCGCGGGCGAGGTTCGTGCCGACGCGGCCGGCGCCCAGGATGCCAATGCTGGTCATGACGAAATGCTCCTTGTGCTCTTGATTTGTTTGGTCTCGACAGGTCTGGGCGGGTGCCGGTCAGATCGAGGACAAGACCTCGAGCGCGGCGACGCGGACGCCCGCGGCGGCGGCCGGGAAGTCGCGGCTGGCCGCGCTCCGGGGCTTGCCGTCCAGGTCGATGACCGTGCCGCCGGGTCGGTGACCGGCAGGGCATCGGCGACGAGGCCGGTTGCCGACGCGCCGATCCGACGGCACGTATCGGCGCTCTCGCCGGGCCAGGTCTGTCCGGTGCCGATCAGCGCGGCATCGAAGTCGAAAGACGTGGTCGGGCTCATTGCGTAGTCCCTGACTTCCCTAGAATTCAGCACGCAGTGCGCCGACGTCCTTGTCCGCTTTCGGACTCCGGCCCGGAGGACGAACCGGCCCGGGCGCCCAAAAACCACCGCAACGTTCACGACGATCCCCATGCCCGTCGGTCACCCCGCCGCGGCCGGCTCGGCGAGTTCCGCACGCTGTCGGCGGCCTCGGAACTCCACCACGAAGTTCGCACCCAGCGCCGCGCCGACAATCCCGAGTACGGGAGCCGTCAATCCCGTTCCCGCCAGCGATCCCAGCAGCGCCCCCGCCAAAGCCCCCGCGACCGCTGCGGCGGCGGCGAACCGGGACCCGGGATTCGCCGTCGACCGGGCGAGGTACGCACCGAGCCCGATCAACAGGCCCGTACCCGGCACCACCACGACCGGAGCGGCGATGAACCATCCGGGCGCGAGCGTCCAGGCGAACCACACGCCCAGGAACCAGCCTGCCAGTCCGAGCGGCACCATGGTCAGCGCCCGGATCCAGCGGCTCGCCCGGCGGCTCGGCGCGCCGCGACGCCGGCGCCTGCGGACCAGCAGGCCGAGCACCAGCAAGCCGATCAGCGCCCCGCCGGCGGGGACGCCGACGAGGAGACCGGCGATCGTCGACATGCTCAACGGCACTGTGCCGAAGCCGACCGGACGCCGGTCGAACTGCGAGCTGTCGACGCGGCCGGTGTCGAAGAAGGCGGTCAGCAGGTGCTTGCCCGCCTCGGGCCGGTGCTCCCAGAAGTCGTTGGTGTGGCCGAGACCCGGCAGGACCACCTGGTGCCCGCGGGACAGCGCGGGCAGCAGTTCGTTCGTCGCGTTCGCCGGCGGCGTGGAGAAGTCGAGTTCGCCGCCGACGAGCAGGGTCTCGACCGCAGTTGGCTGGACCGTGCGGTAGCCAGCGTTGTCGGGACTGTCCGGCCACGCGGTGTAGAAGCCTCCTGGGCCGCCCCAAAGGAAGTCGGTCGAGGCGTTGCCGAGGATCGAGCCGGGATCGCCGCCCTGGGCGTAGTACTGCCGCGCGGCGGGGGCGTCGAGCATGGCGAACGACGCGAATTCGCCCCAGACCGTGGAGGTCGGCAGTGCGGCCTCGGCGAGCACGGACATCGCCCACTTGGCGCCCGGGCCGCCGTCGAGGTAGGCGTCGACGGCCGTGGGCGCGTTGTTGGGTGCTGAGCCCGGGCCGTTGTGGTGCATCGCGTACTGGCTCAAGACCCGCACGTTGGTGTCCTTGATGGAAAGCGGCCCCCACCGCGACGGCATCGTGGCGACGGCGTCTCGGATCGTCTTCGCGAGATCGGGGGTCTTCGCGGCGCACGCGGCGTCCGCCCGGCACAGATCGGCGTACTGCGCGAACTGGGAGTCGGTGACGCGCGGGTTCCAGAACAGGTGGCCGGGCGGGTTGACCGAGATCATCGCCGAGCGCAGCAGCGCCTCGGGGTGGCGCCACGCGTAGATCATCGCGGTCCGGGTGCCCGCACTCGAGCTGACCAGATCGACCCGCTGGTAGCCGAGAGCTTTTCTCGCCGATTCCATGTCCTCGACGCGCTGGGCGGCCGAGTAGCCGCTCAGGTCGACACCTGAGCGCTGGAGCCGGTTCGAGCACTTGCCGAACGCCCGGCTGGTCGCGGAAAGAGCGTCCGGACCGGTCATGCCGTCGGACGACGACTGCAGCGCGGACGTCACCTCGGGACAGTCGAGGCGTCGTGAGCCGTCGACTCCCCGGTAGCCGACGAGAACCACATCGTGGTGGTCGGCGAGCCGGGCGGCCTCGGGGAAATCCATGTTCGACAGGCCAGGACCGCCGCCGAGCCGGACGATCGGCTCGCCCGCGGGCTGCGCGATGGCGCGGATCCGGACCACCGGCAGGGCGATCAGGCTCGACGCCGGGTTCGCGCGGTTTTCCGCGACCACCAGCGTCCCGCAGTCGGCGGCCCGCGTTCCCGCCTCCGTGTCATAGGTGCAGGACTCGAGGGTCAGCGAGTCCGGCGCGGCGCCGGGCGGAACCCGCGGCGTGCCGTCCGGCCAGAAGACGAGACCGCTCAACACGAGCAGTACGGCCGCGACGCCGGCGAGAGCCACCGTCCGGCGGCGGGAGAGGGACAAGCGCATGGCAGCACGCTATGAGCCTGACCCGCCGCCCTGCGTCACCCCGAGCTGTGATCGCCCTCCCTCTCGGGAGTGACTTCCGGCCGGTTCGCGCCGGGCACAATGACCGGATGCTCAGCAGCACGAACCAGGTGGACCGCGGCCCCCTGCGCCGATGGCTCGGCCGCGCGGGCGCGCACGATACGGAGCGTTCCCTGGCGCGCCAGTCGGCACTGGTGGGGGTCATGTGCCTGGTCATCGACGCGGTGAGCTTCTTGACGCATGGTCCCGGCCCTGGCCCGTGGAACGCGCTTCTTCTGACCGGAATGCTGATTGCCGACGCTGCCCTCGTGTCGGCGCCGAGGCTCTCCGGCTGGGTCGCGGCCGGGCACGCCCTGGTGGTTGCCGCGCTCGCCTTCGTGCTTCCCGGCCGCAGCGCGAGCACCGCCGGCCAATTGGTCAGCGCGTACCGGGCCGGCGCCTGGTTGCGGGGATGGCCCGCCGGCGCGGCGCTGGCGGCGTCGTGCGGCGGGGTCCTGTGCTCGTTGCTGATCAGCGGGCTGAGCGCACCGGCTTCCGTGCTGAGCCTCGTGGCCGCCAACTCCCTGATGCCGTGGCTCGTCGGGCGGTACACCACCGCGCGCAAAGCGCACGTGGACGAACTGCGTCACCAACGCGAAGCCGCACTGCGGGATGCGCAAGCCGAGGTGGCCGCGGCAGTGGCCGAGGAACGGGAAACGATCGCCGTCGAACTGCACGACGTTATCTCCCACCACGTCAGCGCGATCGGCGTCCACGCCACGGCGGCCCGGCTGAACCTCGCGGCGGGCCCGCCCGCCGACGACGGCGCGGTGCGCACCTCGCTCGCCGCGGTCGAGGAATCCAGCCAGGCCGCGATGGTCGACCTGCGCCGGCTGCTGTCGCTGCTGCACGAGGGCGACGAGTCACCGGAGCAGCCGGGACTGGCGATGCTGCCGGATCTCTTCGACAGCGTCCGGTCTTCCGGCCTGCAGGTCACATACGTCGTCTACAACACCCCGCACCCGGTCCCCCGCGCCATCGACACCACCCTGTACCGGGTGGCGCAGGAGATGACGACCAACGCGCTGCGGCACGGCGACGGGAAAGCCGCTCGAGTGGAACTCGACTACAGCGGCGACCGCGTTGGCCTCACCGCCCGCAACCGGATCGTCCCCCGCGCGGATCCGGCGGGGTCAGCCTTCCCGGTCACCGGCTTCGGCGTCGGACTCGAAGGGATGCGCAAACGCGCGGAAACACTCGGCGGGACGGCAGCTTTCGGCCTCGCCGGCGACGGGCTCTACTGGGAGTCGAGCGTGACGATTCCCCTGCGAGGCGAATCGTGACCTTGCGGATCGTGATCGCCGACGACCACGCGATGTTCCGCTCCGGTTTTCGCGCGGTCCTCGACGCTCAACCGGACATGGAATGCGTCGCCGACGTCGGCGACGGCTACAGCGCCGTCGAAGCCGTCCGGTCCCTTGCCCCGGACCTCGCCGTCCTGGACGTGCGCATGCCGAAACTCGACGGCCTCGCGGCCGCTCGCCAGCTGATGTCGTCAGGGCGGCAAGCTTTGAAAGTCGTCCTGCTCACCACGTTCGGCACCGACGACTACCTGCGCTCCGCGTTGGCCTCCGGGGTGAGCGGCTTCGTCCTGAAGAGCCTGCCCCCCGAAGAACTCGTGACCGCGATCCGCGTCGCCGCCCGGGGCGACATCTACCTCGACCCGTCGATCACCAGCCGACTCGCCCCACGGCTGGTCGACGCGCTGGCCCCGGCGCTTCCGGCCCGGGCGCAAGCCCCCGGCCTGGACCGGCTCACCGCGCGCGAGCGGGAGGTGTTCCTGCTGATGGCCGCGGGTTTCTCCAACACCGACATCGGCGAACAGCTCTACGTCGGCGAACAGACCGTCAAAACCCACGTCTCCCGCGTCCTGGCCAAACTCGGCCTCAGAGACCGGGTGCACGCCGTGCGCTTCGCCCACCATCACGGCCTGATCGAGCCACACGACACGTCCGGCCTGTGAGGCGACCGCGGCTGCCCACCAAGACAGGCAGCAGCAGGACGCGCTCTCTCGACGCTGTCACGCCGAGGAACGGTTCGCGGGCGTGTGGGTGGTGGCGGCGGGCTTTCATCCGGTTGCCGCACACTGCCGCCGGGCGCGGTTGGCGCGGCTGCGGTCGACCTTCGTTTCTTGAGTCACAGCAAGCGGATGTCATCCGCATCAGGAATCCTTGGCGTTTCAGGGATTCTCTTGAGGCGCACGTTGACGAAGAGATGGCTTCGACGTGGTTCCGATAATGCAGAACCAAAAGAAACTCCTGGGAAGGGGCCGGGCAGGTGAACACGGCCAGCGGTGACTCATGAGCACCGAACGGCAGCGTCGAGAGGGTCGGCGCGCATCGTCGGGCGGAGGCTTGGTCGCAGGTCGGACAGCGTCGGCAAGGCTTCTCGTGACCCAGGGTCGAAAAACGCGGCGCGAGCCTGCTGGCTCCGACGCTACCCGCATCGGCGGGCCACTGCCGGCAGGGGGCGAGGCGCGCGTCCCGCTTGACGGCTCGCCCGCCGATGTGCTCCACTGTTTGCGGTTGAAGATTTTTGTGCTCGTTGTTCCCGACGCCGCAGAGGTTTTTGGCGAGCGTCGTCTCGGTGCCTTTCCGGCTTTCCCTGGTTTCACGCTCGCGGCCCGGCCGCCTCGCACGAGGTTGTGCCGCATGTTCGACGCGACAAGGAATACTGATATGTCCCAAGGCACTGTGAAGTGGTTCAATTCCGAAAAGGGCTTCGGATTCATCGCCCCCGACGACGGCGGCAGCGACGTGTTCGTCCACTACTCGGAAATCAGCGGCGGCGGCTTCCGCAGCCTCGACGAGAACGCCCGCGTGCAGTTCGACGTCGGCCAGGGCAACCGCGGCCCGCAGGCCACGGCGGTGTCGGTCCTCTGACCACCGTCACGCCGGCTGGGCGTCCGCGTCGCCGTGGACGCCCAGCGGCGCCTGCCCGCCCGCCCGCATCTCCGCCGCGTTCGACTTTCCGGGGTTCGAGGTGCCGACCGTGACCTCAACCCCCGCTTCGCCAGGCGAACGACCGGCGGCGCATTTCGCCTCCTCTCGTGCTCGTCACCTGCGCGAGCACGAGCAATGCCGGGTCCGCGCCGCGCGCACAGTCGCCCGGATGGCGCGCGACCCGCACGACGAAAGCCTCTTGCTGTCCATTTTGGACCTCAAGCCCACCGCCGGAACCACGACACCGAGCTTGGATTCCGCGCTGGCGGGCTACGTCCGCCAGGTGGCCGAGGCGGTCGGCGTCCCCCTCGACGCGGTGACACACGAAGTCACCGACACCGCCACCGCCTACCTCGGACTGGCCTGCGGCGCCGTCGGCCGCCCGCACCGCGACCTGATGCTCGTCTGGGACGAACGGCTCGGCTGGTCTGTCGCGATCGAACCGCGCGGCAACGACCACCCGCCCGTGATCCGCCACCTCCGCGGCCACATCGCACCCCCGCCCGGCACCGTCGCGCAGTTCGTCACCGACGTCCTCGGCGGACACCGCGACGGCCAGCTCAGCCCCGTGCCTGCCCAGCTCGACCGGGCAGCCCTGGCGGCACACCTGAACGCACACCCGCGCAGTCTCCCGAACGCCGGCTCGAGGGCATCCGGAGTCCGGCCGCCACCTCAAGACAGGCCGTTGCAATCCCTCGCCGAGCGACGACCTTCGCGACTTCCTGGCCAGCGATCGGCCAGCCCGTCAGCTGCATCCCCCTTCACGACCACGTGATCCACGCGGAACCGGAATGACGTACGCCGTCCGAATTCGGCGCCGCTGACAAAGCCGGACGAACTCGTCGCGACTTGATTTCATGGACGCCGATCCCTCCTGTCGTTTGTCAGGGCAGAGGGACCATCGTGTCGCCGGTAGTGGGACCGCCAACTCCAGTGCTCGATCGGAACGCGTTGTCACGCGGTTCGTTGGCCGCCGGCGCGTTCGTGAACGACCGGCATGCGGCATAGACAGATGTTCTGCGTGCCGGTGATCGACGAAGGAACGTCCTCTGATGCGGTTGCCGGGCTTGGTATCGCGTCGCACCGCGAAAGTCCCGGTCGGCGTTATCTTGGTCCGTCCTCCGTCATGTGCCGGATGGACTCCCCGCCCTTGCGGTGGTCCGCTCGTCCGGACTGGGTTTCGAGCACGCTTTCGAGCTTGCGAATGGCGCCTCGATCACGCACCGCCGGTCCACGCTTCCCGCACCCGTCGACACTTCGTCACTCAGGTGGACTTCCAGGCGGGTGATGTGCTCGCTGAACCGCGACAGCGTCGACTGGAGTTCGGCCTCGAGCCGCTGGATCAGTTCTTCGCTGCCGTGGACGTTCTTGTCCGTGCTGATCTGGATCTGCACCCGTTGTTCCCTTCGAAGGCCGGTCAGGTTCGCCGCCGGAGTTCGGCGGCGTGACTACGCTGGCCAGGACGACGGGATGAGTTTCGGTCGGCGAGGATGCGCGGGCGACGTCAATCAACCGGGCGTTGTTCCGATGAGCCTACTTGCCCGTGACCGGGGATGCCGGACGACACGCTCCTGCAGCCTGCCACGCTCCGTGGCCGACGCCGGGTCCGCGCGGCCGAGCCGCCGCGGTCGACACCGACGAACTCGCCTCGCTGCCGAGCCGTCTCGCTGGTGCGGACACCGAATTGTTCCGCGGGGCGGCTGCGTCGCGTTGATGTCGCGGCGTCAGACCGTCGTGACCTTGCTCTTGTCGTAAAACTTCACTTCCCCTGTCGCCGGGAAATGGACGCCGACACAGTAAACATGAGCGCTTCCGGAGCCGAAGCTTTTGCCTTCGTCGACGACCAAGCCGATATCGTCACGGTCGAGGACCTTCACTTGCCGCGGCCCCTGTCGTTCTTCATTCGCGAACTGCATGTCGTCTCCTGTTCAACGAAGCTGTGTATGGGCCAATGCGTCCGCAACGACGCGGCGACCCGGTCGTAGACGTACCCGAACTCGGTCGCCGCGGCCATGACACGCTGCCGCGTCTCCTCCGACACCCGACCCGTGCCCCGCAGCACCAACGACGCCGTCGCCCGCGACACCCCCCGCACGCGCCGCTACATCCAGCAAGGTCACTCGGCTCACAACGGCCAATCTACCGCCGGCAGGTCGTCGCCGGGCTGCCTCCGGCGCCGGGTCAGGCCCGGACCGCCGCGTCGGTCACCACCGCCTCCACGCGCTGCCTCTGCCGCGCGACGCGGTGTCCTCACACGAAGATCGACAGCACCCCCAGCGCTGCCAGGCCGAGCACGCTCACCAGGGTCCGCACCGTGGTGTGCAATTTGGTCGCCTGCCCCATGGTCATCCCGAACGATTCCTTCACGAGCCACCGCAGCCCGCCGATGAGCAAGATTCAACGCCAACTGGCGGACCCGGAGCACCTGCTCGCCGAGCTGCACAGCGACATGGCCTCCGCGCCGTTCGATGTGCCTGTTCGTCGGCACCGCGCATCTCGAGCGGTCTCGGCGAATCGGACGGCTGCATACGGCTCAGGACCGAGTGATCTCGGTTTCGTATTTCTCAGGTTCTCGCGGTGTGGAGAGCCGCTAGAAGCTCGGCGAGATTGGCTTCCGCCTTGGCGAGGATGTCCCGGACGCTGTCGGGTACGCGGTCGAGCGGCAGAGTCTTGCCGCGGACGGTACGAGTGCCGAAAATTACGCCCATGCAGGTCAAGCCGCGTGTTGGTACGCGTGGATGAGTCCGTCGAGTCGGTCTTCTCTGCGTATGGCGAGGTGTTCGATGCGGTCGAGCTGAAGGGGTTGAGGCCGGGTTCGCAGCGGTGCCGCTGCAGCCAGAGATGATGTCGAGGTTGCCCCGTCAAGCCGCGCTGCCGACATTCGAGGCTCCGCAACTCGGCACGAACTCGACCAAGCCGCAGCCCGGCACGCCCGCCTCCACCGCCGACCAGCCAACGACCCGGCCATAGCCCGCACCAGCGAAGACTGACCGGCAGGTTTCTCACGCGGCCGCTCCGGTACACAGTCGGCCCCAACCCGCCGCGCCGCCTACCTACAAGTACAGCCGAGACTGCACCCCGAACTGGTTCAGCATCGCGGCCGAGAGTTGTTCGGCGACAACGCGGTCGGTGTCGGGCGGGTCGCTCGGAACGAGTTCGGTGGTCCAGGGTTGGATACGTCGTGGCCTCCGCGACGTGCGAGGAACTTCGAACCTGCCGAAGCCGTTCGGCACAGCGCACACGTAACGGTGCGTGATTCCTCTCGGGTCCGAGATCCCTGCATGGACGCCGATCGGCGAGTCGTGGTGAAGGTGGCGAGCTAAAGCGCGGGCCAAGCTAACGACCTCGGACATCGCAACCTCCACGACATCGGAATTGACCACGAGTAAGCCAGGCTCTGGTTCCTCGTTGAGTGTCCTTGTGCTGACGTTGACTGCGAATGTCAAGGCACCTTCATACCCGAGCTGTAGATAGGTCGGCCGCAGCTGGTCGACGTCGGCTGCGGCGACCGCGTTGCTGACGACCCAGGAGCGCAATCCGATGCGCGCATTGAGGCGTTGGGTGCCCAGGTGGCGCAAGACCATCACGTCGGAGTGGCTTTCGTTGCGCAGGCCGACCGTGTCCGCAAGGGTTTGTTCCAGAATCCGCTCGACGTCCTGGCGATTGATTTCAGGAGTGAGTCGCGACAATGGTCGTACTGGCTGCGCAGCAACGACCAGCCAGGCGTCGTCTCCGAGAGGATCGACAAGCAATTCGTGAGTCGCGTTCCATGCCTTCGCAAGCGCTCGATCGTGCCGTTCTTGGCTGGCGAAACGGTCTCGGTACGTTCTTGCGATCTGGTGTTCTTCCATCCATGCGGTGTGATCACCGTCGCGAAAGGGCACCACGAAGGCATTTTGCTGCTTGTCCCGGGCCGCGGTTCCTGTAACGGAATGCGGGGCAAACTCGCTCGCTGCAACTTCTACGACCAGCACTGCCGCAGATTGGTCAGCCGCTTGCATTACCTCATAGGTGACGCCTGTCAAGAACGGACGTACGTGGTTGCGCAGCCATTGCGCGTACTGCCGATCGTCGACAGCGTCCGCATCGATTCCTTTCAAAGTCTTGTCGTCGGCAACCCCGTAGACCAGCAGGCCGCCACGAGTGTTGGCCATGGCGGCGACGTCCTTCGCGAACTCGTTCCATGCGCCGTCTCGCGGCGGCGTGGCAACGGCTCCTTCCAGTCGAGCACGTCTGCCTCTGGCAGCTTGGCCTCCGCAACTGCGGCGATGTGCTCGAAGGCGAGCGGCCCAGGCGGCAACCCGAGGTGTTCATGGATCCGTGTCCAGCTGCGCGTCATAGACGGATGATAGGGAGACCCGCGCAGATTGCTGCGGTTTACATATACCGCTGGATCTTGCGGATCTCCGGCCTTAACTTGACCCCCAGGACTTTGCGGCGCGCTTCGCCTGAGACAACAGCAACAGCGGCGGCCTCGCGTCCCGCCGCTCCGCGACCAACGTCAGCGCAGGCATCCCCAAACGAGAACTGCCCCAGGACTAGCGCCCCGGACGGATTCCCGTCCGGAGTGAGCACGCCAGGCAGTTCGTCGGGCCAGCTGTTCGTGTTGAGCGGGTGCACGGGCTCGTGGCAGGAGAAAGCGATCCGGCCGCAGCCAGGCCTCGCAGGCTCATACGCGCGCAACGTCGCGGTGCCGCTGCCGAAACCCGATATACGCCGCCGGACATTTCAACCGCGAGTGTCGTGGCTAGCACGATCGTCCGCTGTCCTTGTTCAGACGATGCCATCGAGGACAGACCATCAAGAACGCGCAACCCGACCTGCCGGTCGGGCGATCCTGCGGACGGGCCGGCTGAAGAGTCCCGCCGCGGCGCATATAAGCAGCGCGGCCGTACACACGAAGGCCCCGGCTCGAGGTCCAAGCGCATGGGCAACCGATCCGATGATGTTGTTGGTCGCCAACAGAGTCACACTCTGAATCACCGAGAGGATTGCCTGGACACGAGCGAGATGAGTATCAGGAGCGGCGCTGAGGAGCAGCGGGCTGAGGTGGCTGACGAACATGCCGCTCGCCGCGCCGACACCTATCGCGCCCGTGATGGCCATCGGCAGCGCCGGCGCGAGGCCGACCGCCAGTTCGCCCACGGCGACCACAGCCAGCGCGAGCGCAGCAACAATGCCGGGGCGGGCGAAGATCCCGCGGCGACTGATAATCAGGGTTACGACGATCGTGCCCATGCTCTGGGCTCCGACCACAAACCCCGCACCGGTCGAACCCCATCCGTGCTCTCGCGCAAGCAGCGGGATCAGCAGAGAAACAAAAGGCAGTACGAACCCCGCCGCGCCCGCCACAAGCAACAATACGGGTCCCAGTCCGGAGGTCCTGACCGCGACCTGGATCCCTTCCCACACCTCGCGCAGGATGTGCTTGCGCTGCGCGGGCGACGGCGGGGTGAACGGCGGACGCACCACAACCAGCACGACCAGCACCACAGCGAAGGTAATCGCGTCGGCCCACGCCGCTGCGGAGAGCCCGGCGAATGCCACCAACGCACCGCCGATAGGAGCACCGACCAGACTAATCACCTGCGTTCCGCTCTGACGAAGCGCGACTGCCCGCGGGAGCAGCTCGGGCTCGACGAGCCGGCGGGGCATCGATCCGGACGAGGGCAGGTAGAAGGCGTCGTTCGTGCCGACTATGAGAGCGGCTATCACGAGAATGGCCAACGGCGCCCCAGCTGCCCCCGACACGACAGCCAGTGTTACGGCGACGACCAGCATCACGGCATCACCGATGATCATGACCTGTCGGGCTCCGAGCCGATCGCCGACGGCGCCGCCGAACAGGAGCAGAATCGTCCGCGGCAGCGCGACCGCCGACAGAACCCAACCGGCCGCCACACCGCCGTGAGCCGAGGCCGCCCACCCCAATGCGAAGTACAAAGCGGCGTCGCCAAGCTGCGACACCAGAGCACCGCCCAGCCAGACGTGAAAGATGCGGGGAAGCACGGTTTTCTCCGCTGTACTGGACGATGCTGTCACCACGAATCTCCCCCAGTGGCGCACGTGCGGGACCGGAATTCCGGCCGTCAGAAGCCACCCACAGCGTACGTATCTTTCCCGCGCGAGCAGGGGTGGTCCCAGCTCGACGTCCGTGCGCTGCTCGTGAATCGAGTTCTCCCCGCGCGAACGGGGGTATGACCGGTTGGCCCACTTTGCGGCACAAGTCACCGATGTGCTTACCCGCTCGACCTGGGTTGACATCTTCGATCTCCGCAGCCGACGACCGAACCCGGCCTTCCTTGTCACGCAGGCTCTGGACAACACGATCGCACAGCGAGACACTCAGGTGAGTGTGCTTGCGCAGCGTGCATTCATGCGAGTTTTCTTGGAGCAGAACTGGTTCAACGACGCTGAGCAGCGTTGGACTGCAGTCAAGTGCAGTCAACTGCGGCGTCCGTCCTGCGGCTTTCTCTACCGCTCCTGCAGCTCTTCAACAGCTTGCCGGTCGCAGTCCTGGCCATCGCTTCGAGGAACTCCACCAACGTCAGTGCTAATAGCCAGCCATCTTGCACTTACGGCAAGCAGCCGACTCGACCTCAGTGAGCGTCGACTCAGAGTCTTTGATCTCCCCGCTTCTCGTCGGGCAGGTCCGTCGGAACAGCACCGCGTTGCTGTTGCCGACATCGATGTAGCGCGTTGGCGTGGACCGCGGGCACCGCGTACGCCTGATGGGCCGGGGCGGTTGTTTAGCACGCTGGCTTGCAGGATGCCATGGGTGAAGGACTGATACTCCACGCTAAACCGACATCTGGCCTGTTGTCATCCACCCCGCGCTCACCGGTAGCTCGCAACGCGGAACCGACCAGGCTCGCCGCGATCGACAGCAAGTTCAGCCTTTCACCGGCGCGCGAACTGTGGAACGAAACTTTTCTCAGCGACACGGAATGAAACGCAGGCGATGTGTCGTGGGGTATACATGACGAACACCGTCGACGCCGTGGAAGCGAGCATGATCGACACGGAAAAGGTTGAGCGCGAGGACGACATCGAACTGCTGCATGACGATGAAGAGCAGGCCAGCGCCGAGAACTTCCCACGACGCTGGAACCTGTCAGCAGGATCTCTGTTCAATGCGGTCCTCCGCGCACGCGAGCCGCTACCACCCGAGTACGTGAGCCTTCCGCTGCCGGGTTTCCAGACTGATTTGGAGCTGGTCGGTGCACTGGGGCAGTGAAACCTGCCATGGGAGGCCGCCCAGCCTCCGCAGGCTGATGTTCGCCGAAGAGGACCTGCCGTCAGCGATCCGGGCAGTCGCCGACCGCGGAGACCACAACGTGATCTTCGTTCCGCGCACCAGCTACCGCTACTACGAATGTCGGCCCCTGCTCCATTTCATCCCCAAGGCAACTCTCAAGCGGCACGGCCTGCCGCTCATGTACCGAGGCTCGCGGGTTGTCGTTCGCCGCGCCTGCACGCCCGTGGCCTTCCGGATCAGCTCAGACTCCCGGCACCGGCACCGCAGCAAGTCGGTGGGCACTGGCAGAGGCCGCCACGCGGCAGTGGTGCGAGGAACCCTCCGGCCACAAGCGACACGGTTCGCGGCACCTTATTCGGCTTGCCGTCGGACGTCCGCGATGCGCAACTGCTCACCCTCGACCCCGCCTCGGCGATCACGACGTTCACCAAGTCCAACAACAACTTCCCGGCACGCGGGTCCAGTTCCTCCGCTATTGCTGGCTGCCGGAAACCAACTCCGACCGGATGACCTCGATCAGCTTGGTTCGGATCCCGGCCGCTCTGGCCGCCTCCTCAAGCGCCAGCAGGACGGCGGGCTCGATTTCGTTCGGCTGATACCGCTTGAGCGGGCGTGCTTTACCGGCGTCCGTCCTGCGGATTCTCGAAAACCCGACCACCGCAGCCAACTTTCGGCAGTCGCCCCACTCGGCTGCCCGTGCGTCGCGCGCACGGACAGCCGAGCATCACACCCCGGCCAGTCGCGATATCCCGCCACACGATGAACACATCACTCAAGGTATTTTCAATTGGACCAGTGCATCCCTCGAGAGCGTCCGCACGATCTTCCAGTCAGCTGAGCTCTCCAGCGCGTCCGCGTGCCACAGCCCCTCGTTCTCGCCGCCGCTCATCTCCGCCAGTTTTTCGTCTATCGCATCCAGCATCGCGACCGCGGAACGCGTGACCAGACCTGATTCGGAAAGCTCAGGCACGAACCCGCGCATGGCGTCGAATTCCAGAGCCAGCTCGTCCGCGGACGGATAGGTCCGCAGATCGCGCAGGTAAGCAACCTGCGAAGCGGCCGGTTCCGCGAGGCGTTCGACCGCACGCACCAGCGAGCGCAATTGCGAACGGACTTGCTCCGAAGTCATCGGATAATTCCTCCCAGGTCTCCGTTGGGACCGACGACCCGCCAGTACGGCTCGGGCCCATGATGCCCGCCGCCAGGGTGCCACCGCAGCTGAGGTCCGGTCGGATTTCCGCGCTCATTGTACTTGCGCATCACCCACCCCTCTCCCTGGTGGCTTCCCTTGCCAAGCGTCTCGATCCGCCAGCCCGGCGTTTCCTTCAAGACTTTCTCGACCTCGTCCGGAAGTTTCCCTCGAAGCAGTTGCGGATTGGCGAACACGTCTTCCATCGACTGGAGCGTCTTCCCGAATTTACCGCTTTCGGGTACGATGTTTTTTCCGGCAATTTCGCCGAGCTTGCCCAAGCGTCCGAGCCGGCCGAAACCGCCGCCGCCGAGAACGGGGCCGTTCTCTAAGCCGGGAAAGATTTTTCCTTCGTAGCGGCTTGGCTGGACAGTAAGCGCATATCCGCACTGACCAGGCGAGTACTTGCAGTAGACCTTGAGATAGAAGGCCGGCAGGTCTTTCTCGTCGACATTGGGTTTGCCGAAGACAAAACCGAAGTCGTCGATGCATTGATCGAAGCTGGCGGCGAGGACACCGCAGGAGACACCGAGGCCGCCCGGTGATTCGATGCCGTTCAGGTGGCAGGTTCCGTCGACGACGAGCAGAGCTGTGCCGTTGTCGTAGCGTGTCGCCTCCACCTGGACGTCGGCGACAGCGCCTTTCAGTCCGTCCAGAGTTTCTTGCTTATGCCGCTCCAAGAACAGTCCTGCGGCATGCGCAGCGGCTTCTCCCGCCTTCACCGCGTCCGCGCCGACGTCGATAGCGGCTCTTCGCGCGATGCGGGCGGCGTCAGCTGCCGCAATGGCGTAAGACCGGGCTCGGGCGGCTGAAGTCCGCGCAGCCGCGGCGGAAGCCTCGGCGGCGCGGGCTGCTTGCTACGCGGTGGCCGAGGCATTGCGCGCGACTTTGGCGGAGGCGACGGCATTCTTGGCCGATTCCTGCGCCTCGCGAGCGGATCGGCCTGCCGCATCGGCATAGCCGGCGGCGGCCGACGCGTGCCGATCGGCCTGCGCCGCGTAACCAGCGGCCTCGGCGGCGGCGTTGCGAGCCAGTGCGGCAGTTTTGGCCGCGTTCGCGGCGGCCTCCTGGGCTTGCTGCGCGGCTTCGGTGGCTTCGGTGGCTTCGGCGACGTAACGGGCTACTTGGGCGGCGTGGGCGGCTGTGTTGTGGTCGCGCTGCGCAGCCCGGTGTTGTCCGACGTCGAGGAATTTCCGCAAGTAGGACACCGGCCCGGACAGAGCTGCCTGCGCGGCGGCTTTGACCTCGGGACCGCCTTTGTAGAGGACTTGGTTGACCGCGATGCGTTCGTCGTGCTCGCGGGCGGAGTGCTGGCCTACGGCCAGAAACTCCCGCAGCGCCGGAGGAGTGTGGGCATCGAGTGCCTTCGAGGCACCGTCCTTGACAGCGGGTCCGCCGGAGTTCGGGAGCTGGACGACGCGGAGGCGATCGTCGGTTTCGCGTTCCGGGTAGTCCTGACCGGCCAGCATCCGGGTCACGCCAGGGTAGTCGCCGGCCAGCGCGGTCGCCGCGGCGGTCTTCAGGCCGGGCCGGTCGGTGGTGTCGGCGATCTGGGCGAGCCGGGCGCGGTCGTCTTGTTCGTTCGCGGTCAGCCGGGTGCTGGCGACGAAGTCGGCGACCACGTCGTCGTTTCCGATCAAGGCCTGTTCAGCGGCGGCCTTGGTAAAGGGCGCGCCGGTGTTCATGAGGCGCATCGCGACCTTGCGCCCGCTGGACACGACTGTTTCACGGGTGGCACCGGGTGCTGTCGCGGCCTCGAGCAGGGTGCGGGTCTCGGCGTCCAGCCGCGCGGCGTCGGCGACCTGCCAGGCGACGTCGGCGGCCTTGTCCGCTTCCTCTTGCTTTGCCTTTTCGGCGTCGGCCACAGCCTGGTCTTGCCAGGTTTCGAGCCGGGCCGCGTCCGCGGCGCGGCCGATCTCGCCGATCTTGCGGGCTTGTTCCGCGGCGGCGAGCGACGCGTCGGCGGCACCCTGTGCTTCGGCGGCGTGCGCGGCTGATTCTTTCGCTGCGTCCGCCGCGTCGCCGGCGCGGTCCGCGGCTTCCCTGGCGGCTTGTGCTGCCCGTTCCGCGTGCCCGGCGGCTGATTCGGCGGCGGCTTTGGCCTCCATCGCGGCGGAAATAGCCTGCTGCGCAAGGGCTTGCGCGGTGTTCGCGGCGCGGGTCGCGGTCGCGGCAGCCCGCTTTGCTTTCGCGGCTTGGGCAGTAGCCTGCTCGGCTTTGACGCCCGCTTCGCGGGCGTAGCCGCCTGCCGCGCCTGCGGCTCCGGCGGCGCCGTCCGCGTTGGCAGCGGCACTGACTGCGGCATCGGCCGCACGTTTCGCCGCCCGGGCTGCCTCACCAACGTGCGCGACGGTGGCGGCTGCGTCCTTCGCCGCTTTCGCGGCGTTGTCAGCGTCTTCTGCCGCTTGCCGCGCGGTACCGGCTGCCTTGCGGTCGGAGATCGCGTCGCTGGCAGCGCGTTGGGCCCGAGCGGCGGCGCGCTGCGCCATCCCCGCGGCCGCCGCCGCGGAGGCTGCGGCGCGAGACGCCTTGCCTGCCCCGGCAGCCGCGCCGAGAGCGACCTGAGCGGCGTTGGCCGCCCCCGCCGC
>NZ_PQIA01000173.1 GCF_003385235.1 Amycolatopsis circi
GCACTAAGCCCTCGGGCTGGACGCCGCTGAATCCGCCGCTGCCACCGGTCGGGCCGAAGGTGCTCGGGTCGAACTTCGCCGGGTCAGTCGTCGGCGGCGTCCAGCCCGAGGTCTTAGTGCCGTCGTCAGGCGGGCCGAATTGACCTGGCCCGCCGGGACCGCCCGGCGGAGTGAACTTGGGCGGATCGACCTTCGGCGGCTTGTAGTTGCCACCGGGGCCGCCCGGCGGGGTGAACTTCGGCGGGCTCGTTTTCGGCGGAGTGAAGTTGCCGCCACCGCCGACACCGCCCGGTCCGCCGCTGAATCCGCCGCTGCCACCGGGACCGGTGCCAGGGCCGCCGCCGTACTTGCCGGGGTCGGTGTTGCCGTCAGAAATGTTGTTGCCCTGCCAGACGTTGTACTGCGGCATCCCGCCGGCGTTCTGGGAACTCGAGCCGTAGTACGCGGTGTAAGCCTGGACGTTCGTCTGGCTGTCCTTGTTGTACTGGTCGATCTCGTCGTCTTTGTCGCTGAACGGCTGGTGGTCGTACCACTTCATTTCCGGCGGGTTCTGGTCCAGTTTCTGGACCTTGCCGTGCACGTCGTGGAACGCGTCGACCTGGTTGGTCATGAAGGTCTGGCTCTTGCCAAGATTGTTGGCGGAGTCGTCGTGCCAGATCTTGAGCGCATTCGCGCCCGACTGGGCCGCGCCCGCGCTGCTGCCCTGCCAAGCGTCGCTCATCTTGTTGTTCAGCGCATCGATCTGCTTAGAGCGATCGGCGTGCCGCTGCTTGAGCGAGTCGGCCGCGCTCCGGCCGCCGTCGAGCGAGCCGGTGTTGCCTTTGCTGATCTTGTCGTAAATCGTGTACGCGTCGATTGACCCGCCGCCGACGTTCGCTTGGGCATGTTCGGCGTGCGGCCCGCCGCTGAAGATGCTGGATGCCGCACCGACCAGGCCGCCGACTACACCGCCGACGACCGCCCCTTCCGGCCCCAGCACCGCACCGTAGGCGGCTCCGACCACCGCACCCTTGGCGGTGTTCTTCAGCGTGCTGCCAGTGCTGTTGTCCTCATTCCCCATAATGAGAATCTTCCTTCCGGGCCTGCTACAGCCGTGTAGCGATCAAGACTCTGTCTTGAGGTGGTTGATCATCGCGGTGCCGATCTTGGCTACCGGAGCGCACGGGTTTTCGACGTTCTTGCCCCGCACGATCGAGGCGACGATGACGACGGACAGCTGATCAGTGACGCCGACGACGAGATCGCACACGCCGGTCTTGCGCGAGTCGCGCGTAGCCGCGAAAACCCCGGGGTACCCAGCGATCTGGGTCTCTTCGAAGTAGGCCTGGCTCGATTTCATCGAGTAGGTGTCGGCGAGACCGTTCGTGTTCTGGGTGATCGGCGAGATGGTGATCCCGTTCGCCTTGAGTTCCGGATCCGCGGACTGCCAGTCGCACCCGCGCGGCGTGATGTCGTTGAGCTTCCCGGGCGCCGCGAGCCCGACTGCTTTGGCGTCGTCGTCGCTGAGGGCCGAGCACGGATTGGCGATCAGCTTCTCAGTCGGGAGCGGCGCGGGGACTTTCGGCGCGCCGTTGGTTGTGCTCGACGAGTTGCTGGAACTTGACGGACCGGGATTGCTCGACGCGGGCGGCTCAGCAGTACCGCCGGTCCCGCCGCTGCAGGCGGTCAGCAAACTGAGCGCGACGACGGTGCCGGCAGCGATCCAGGTGATGTGTTTTGGCGTGTGCTGATCAGACCGCACTCTGTCCCTGCTTCTTCATCTCGTCGGCGTTTTGCAGCTCGGTGACGCTGATCTTCTTCTTCGCAGCGGTGAGCGCGTCGATGAAGTTCTTGGTGTAGGCGACCATCTTCTCGTGCTCGTCCAGCAGGCTCTGTCCCGACGGGTTGGCGCCCTGGTTGACGAAGGTATGGCTGGCCACCTCGTCGGCAGGCGGGTTCACGTGCGCGATGGTGTCGGCGAACTGGCGGTCTTTTGACAGATCGCCGAGCAAGTCCTGCCACTGCTTGATGACTGAGTCGACCTCGTCCTCGGTGAACTTGTAGCCGCCGGCCTTGCCGTAGCTGCCCACCATGATCGGCGGCACCGGAGGCACCTGAACCCCCGTGTTCGCACCGGATGCGGGAGATCCTTCAGGCATCTCGTTAGCCCCCTTATAACCCATGCCTCGCTCTTCCCCGGCGAGATCAGCGTCTTGGATGTTAACGCACGCGAGTTGGTTCCCGCTCGCTGTTGGCAAGTTCGCACGAGGGCTTCTGAGCTGGGGACCTGCGGTAGTTTCGCGGTCGCCGGACGGCCGCCGAGGCGGAAAACGAAACCGCCCCCGGGAAGGATCCCGGGGGCGGTTTCGCGGAAAAAAGGACGCGAGCGTCAGTTCGCGGCCACAGCCTTGACCTCGAGCCGGACGTCCACCTTCACGTTGGGGTGCAGGCGGGCGTTGACCGAGTGCTTGCCGACCGTCTTGATGTGGTCGCGCAGGTCGAGGACGCGCTTGTCGAGCAGCGGGCCGCCCTGGGCCTTGATCGCGTCGACGATCTCGCCGGCGGTGATCGAGCCGAACAGCTTCTTCGAGCCGGCCGCGGCCTTGCCGGTCAGCTGGATCGCGCCGAGGCCCTCGAGCGTCGCCTTGATCTCCTTGGCGTGGTCGAGGTCGCGGATGCGGCGGGATTCCTGTGCGCGCTGGATCGTGCGCACGTTCTTCTCCGCGCCCTTGCTGGCCACGATCGCGTAGCCGCGCGGCAGCAGGTAGTTGCGGGCGTATCCGTCCTTGACCTCGACGATGTCGCCGGGGCCGCCGAGGTTCGCCACGTCGGTGGTGAGAATGATCTTCGCCATGACTCAGGCTCCCCTCAGCGCGCGGTGGACGTGTAGGGCAGCAGCGCCATCTCGCGCGAGTTCTTCACCGCGATGGCGATGTCGCGCTGGTGCTGGCTGCAGTTGCCGGTGACGCGACGGGCACGGATCTTGCCGCGGTCGGAGATGTACTTCCGCAGCAGGTTGGTGTCCTTGTAGTCGATCGTCTCCGGGCGGCCCTTCTTCTCGGCCTTGCAGAACACGCAGACCTTCTTCTTGGGCTTGCGAATGGGTGGCTTGGCCACTGTTGTACTCCTGGAATTCTAGAAAGAAATGAGATCAGAACGGGGGTTCGTCGGAGAAGCCTCCGCCGCCACCGCCCGCGGGCGGGGCCGAGCCCCACGGGTCGTCGGCGGGCGCGCTGTTGCCGCCACCGCCGCCGCGATTTCCGCCGCCGCCGTTGAAGCCGCCGCCTCCGCCGCCGCCGAAGTCACCACCGCCGCCGCCACCGCGGCTGACCTTGTTGACCTTCGCCGTCGCGTAGCGCAGCGAGGGGCCGATCTCGTCGACCTCGAGCTCTACGACGGTGCGCTTCTCGCCTTCCTTGGTCTCGAAAGACCGCTGCTTCAGCCGCCCCTGCACCACCACGCGGGCGCCCCGCGTGAGCGACTCGGCGACGTTCTCCGCCGCCTGCCGCCAGATGTTGCAGCGCAGGAACAGCGCCTCGCCGTCCTTCCACTCGCCGCTCTGGCGGTCGAGCGTGCGCGGGGTGGACGCGACGGTGAAGTTCGCGACCGCCGCACCGGACGGGGTGAAGCGCAGCTCCGGGTCGGACGTGAGGTTCCCGACCACGGTGATGACGGTGTCTCCAGCCACGGATGGCGTCCCTTCGGATCGGGCTCGGATCAGGCCTTGGCGGGCGCGGGCTTGGCCGCGGCCTTGACCTCGCGGCGCATGACCTTGGTGCGCAGCACGGTTTCCTGCAGCGACAGCTGGCGGTCCAGTTCCTTGACGGCGTCGGCCGTCGAGTTCAGGTCCAGCAGCGCGTAGATGCCCTCGGCGTTCTTCTTGATCTCGTACGCCAAGCGACGGCGGCCCCACACGTCGACCTTCTCGACGCTTCCGCCCGAAGTGCGGATCACGTTGAGGAAGTTGTCCAGCGTGGGCGCGACCGTACGCTCGTCAAGCGTCGGGTCCAGGATGACCATTACCTCGTAATGGCGTGACATAACCACTCACCTCCTATGGGCTCGCGGTCACGGCGGATTCCGTGACAGGAGGGTTTGTCCAGGTAAGCGTACCCGGCGGGTACGACAGTCCCGTCCGGCGGGTCAGCTGACGCGGCGCAGCACCCAGGTGCGGACCAGCCCGGCGGTGACGCCGGCCAGCACGATCACCGCGAGCAGCATCGGCAGCTGGACGTCGGAGGTCCGGCCCTGGCTCGCCAGCGATTCGGCGTTGCCCGCGTTGCGGATGTCCGGGCCCTGCTGTCCCTGCGGGTCCTGTCCGGCCGAGGGCTGCTGCGGCAGCGCGCCCGAACCGGGCAGCGTGCCGTAGCGCGCGCCGGGTGCGATCGCGGTGCCCAGCGCGCCCGGGTTGCCCGGGGACGCGGTCGGGATGTTGCCGTAGTCGCGCGGCGGGGCGATCCCGGTCGAGCCCGCCTGGTAGTTGCCGAGCGGGTTGCCGCCGCCGTTCTGCGCGGGCGCGTTGCCGTTCGACTGGGTGCCGCCGTTCGACGGGGAGTTCGGGGACGACGGCGCCTGGTAGTTGTTCGCCGTCGTGGTGAGCCCGCACGCGGACGCGACGCCGCTGCGGATCCCGTTCAGCACCTTGGTCTTGGTGTCCGGCAGGACGCCGAGCCCCCATTCGTTCTTCAGTGCGTTCGAGACGACCTGGCCGATCGCGTCGCCGCTGATCGTGCCGCCCGCGGCGTCAGGGATCGCGCCGACCTGCAGGTTGCCCTTGTTCGCGATGGCGTTCGCCAGCGAATCCGGCCAGACGGTGGCCAAGCTCCAAAAGGTCACCTGGTCCTTGGCCGACTGGCGGACGATCTCCTTGACCGCCGAGCCGGGCACGGCGACCGAATCGCCCATGCCGCCGGTGACCGCGCCCTTGCACTGGTTCGCGAGCGTGGTCGCGGCGGACGCGGTGCCGGCGCCCAGGAACGTGCCGCCGGTGAAGAGGGCGGCGAGAGCGGTGACGGTGAGTGCTCGACGGGTTCGCTTCCAGGTGGGGATTTTCCGCACGAGCACTATCCTCCGGGGTCCGCGGGCATGGTTCGTCGCATCAGGAACAACGAATGGACTCCGGTAAAGATACTGGTGAGTTGGCCTAACCTATAGCGGCCATTCGGCGGAGCACCCAGGTGCGGACCAGGCCCGCGCTGACTCCGGAGAGTGCCAAAACTGCCACCAGAACTGGCCAGTCCAACCCGTTCGTGTGGTTGCCGCCGGTGCCCGGCAATGCTTCGGCGTTACCGGCGTTCTGGATCGTGCGGTCGCCGCCCGAGGTGCCGTCCGGGTTGGAAATGCCGTACTGCGGCGCGTAACCCGGAATCTGGCTGCCGTAGCGCAGCGACGGCGACGGGCTGAACAATCCGGCCATCGCCATCGGGATGCCGCTGTAATCGCGCATCGGCGCGTATCCGGTGCTGTAGCCGTACGACAAATCGCTGAAATTCGGCAGGAAAGCGGAAAACGGTGCGGCCCCGCCGCCCGCGCCGCCGAAATCGCCGAGGACCGGGCTGGTGGAGCCCGGCATCTGGGACTGCTGCTGGCCGGACGAGCCGCCCTGCTGCGGGCTGCCGCCGTTGCTGCCGGACGGCGGTTGCTGCTGGTTCGGACCCGGATTCTGCTTGCCTGGCTGGCTGCCGCTGAAGCCCTGGCCGAGAGCGGTGACGCCCTGCTGCGCCGCGTTGGTGCCACCCGCGACCGCGCCGTTGACCGCACTCGCGGCGGGCGCGCCGATCACCGGGACCGGGGCGACGACGGTATTGACCACGTTCACCGTGACGTTGCAGACCGCGCCGAGGACCGTGCTGATGGTGCCGGTGAGCACGCCCGAGACCTGGCCGACGATGCCGAGGTCGAGCGGGATGCCGAGCAATGGAGTGGTCGCCTGGACGTGGTCACCCGGATGAGCGGTGATGGTGGAACCGCAGGTCGCGGTCAGGGTGGCCGCCGACGCGGTGCCTGGTGCGGCGAGCGCGGCCGAGCCGGCCAGGACGAAAGCGGCGGCTCCCACTGCGGTAGCCCTCCGTGCCCGGTGCTGCTGCATGGCCGTCGACCCTTTCGCCGCGTCCGCTGTACCTGCCTTGCTGAGGACAACGACGGTAACGAAGACGAGTAACGCCCGTCTCCCCTCCGAGGTCAGGCATTCGGGTGGAAGCGGGCGCTACTCAGAGTCAATCTCAGGCGGGTTTGCGGCGCAGCCACGCGCGAACCAGCGCGGCAGCCACCATCGCGAGCGCCAGCACGGCGATCAGCAGCGGCAGCCGGGCGGGCGGGATCGCCGCGGGCAGCGCCTCGGCTGTGCCGGATTTCTTCGCGTCGACCGTCGGCACCTGGTCCTGCTGCGGCAGCTGGCCCGGGACGACCTGGGCGACGAGCGGGGCCTGCACGAAACTCGCCGGGAGCATCGCGGCTCCGGAGAAGATGCCGGACACCGAGTCGAGACCGGACAGTCCGTCGACCGACGTCACCGGGCCGAGCGTGTCTCCGCCGGGGATCGGCTGGCCCGGGCCGCCAGGGCCGGGTGCCGGTGACGGCGGCTTAGGCGTGGGGTTCGGCGGGGCGGGCGGAGTCGGCTTCGGTCCGGGCGGCGGGATGACCGGTTCGCCGCTGAGCAGGTTCTGCGTTGCGTCGCCGACGCCGTTCGCCGCGCCCTGCGCGGTCGGGCAAAGCCCCTTTGCAGCGAGATTGCCAGCTGCCGGGGCCTCGCCGACGCCCAGCGCGCGGACGGTGTCACCGACCGGGACTGAGAGCAATGTGTTGTTGCCGTCGGTCTGCTTCGCCTTGGAATCAAGGCCGACAGTCAGCCGGTTCGGCGCGTTGAGCGGGGCGCCCGCGTCGAGCGCGAGGCCGTCGCCGTCCTTGCCGTTCTGCAGAGTCGCTTGGCAATCGCCGTTCAGCGTGGGGTTCGGGTCCGCGGACGCCGCGGCCGGAAAGGCGAGAACCGCGGAGAGAAGCGGTGCGGCGAGCGCGACTCCCAGTGCGGTCATCCGTCCAGCGCGCTTCCGCATGCCTTCCTCCCCCGACGTGCTCACTCCGAATGGATCACGGAACGCGCTCACGGTACTCCACGAGCGTCACCAACTGGGGCGGACGGGGGCGATTCGCCCGGTAGTAGCGTCAGGGCATGCAGATTGGCGCCCATGTCCGCGACGACGATCCACTGGCCGCCGTCGCCGAGCGAGAAGCCGACGTCGTCCAGTTCTTCCTCTCCGACCCGCAGGGGTGGAAGGCACCGAAACCGCATCCGCACGGCGAGGAGATCAAGGCCTCCCCGGTCGAGGTGTTCATCCACGCGCCGTACCTGATCAACGTCGCGTCCAAGAACAACCGGATCCGCATCCCGTCCCGCAAGAACGTCACCCAGCACGCCGACGGGGCCGCCGCGATCGGCGCGAAGGGCCTGATCGTGCACGGCGGGCACGTCGGCGCCGGCGACGACGTCGAGGAGGGCTTGGTCAACTGGCGCAAGCTTTTCGAGCGCGAGGCGGAAAAGGGCGGCTTCGCCGTGCCGATCCTGATCGAGAACACCGCGGGCGGCGACAACGCGATGACCCGCGAACTCGACGTGATCGCCCGGCTGTGGGACAAGGTCGGCGAGTTCGGCGCGGGCTTCTGCCTCGACACCTGCCACGCCTACGCGGCGGGCTGGGATCTCGCGACCGCGGTGGAGAAGGTCAAGGCCATCACCGGCCGGATCGACCTGGTGCACTGCAACAACTCCCGCGACGAGCACGGTTCCAACCGCGACCGGCACGCGTCGGTGGTCGACGGCGACGGCACGATCGAACCGGAGCTGCTCGCCGAGGTCGTGCGCCAGGCGGGCGCGCCGGTGGTCGTCGAGACGCCGGGCGAAGGCCAGGCCGCCGACATCGCGTACCTGCGCAAACAGCTCGCCTGAAGTCCGTGAAGGACTCCTTGGGGAATCAGATTCCCGGAAGGAGTCCTTCACGGATCACGAGACTGGCTGCTGATCCCGGGTGCGGGGGCGGCGGAACGAGGCGAAGGTGACCTTGTCGCGGGCCCGCTCCAGCACGCCGCCCGCCGGGTCGTCGTCGCCGGAGAGCCGGACCAGGTCGGTGCGCGGACGGTAGATCTCGCGGAGCACCAGCACGCACAGCCCGACGACGGCGAGGTCGCGGATGACCACCCCGCCGAGGAACCAGCCCGCCGGCAGTCCTTTGTGGTCGACGCCGAGGTAATAGAACATCCGCGGCGCCCACACCGCCGCGTCGATGACCATCCAGCCCAGCAGCAGCCGCCAGCGCGGGATCGCCAGCACCGCCAGCGGGACGAGCCACAGCGAGTACTGCGGGCTCCACACCTTGTTCGTCAGCAGGAACGCCGCCACGACGAGGAAGGCCAGCTGCCCGAACCGCGGCCGCCGCGGCGCGGTGAGCGCGACGTACGCGATGCCCGCGCAGCAGGCCAGGAACAGCACCGCGACCACGATGTTCAGCACGGTCGGCGACTGTCCTTTTTGGAGTACCCCGTCGAAGCCCGCCCAGCCGGTGGCGTAGGAGACGACGTTGTAGAGCGAATCCGGGTCCATCGGACGCAACGTGTTGAGCCGGAAGAACTCCCACCAGCCGCGCGGCGCGGCCACGATGAACGGGACGTTCACCACCAGCCAGGCCAGCACGGTGAACGCCGCGGTCCGGCTCCACGCGCGCAGTTTCCCGGCGCGCAGGCACAACAGGAACAGCACGCCGAGCAGTAACAACGGATACAGCTTGGTGGCGACGCCGAGTCCGAACAGGACTCCGGCGACCTCCGGGCGTTTTCGCGACCACGCCAGGATCCCGGCGGCGGTGGCCGCGGTGGCGAGCGCGTCGAAGTTCGTGAAGGTATGGACGAGCACCAGTGGCGAGATCGCGACGAGCACCGCGTCCCACGGCCTGCGTTTCGTCGTCCGCCCGGTCGCCCACACGGTCACCAGCCAGGCGAGCGCGAGCCAGAACGCGGAGATGTTGAAGTAGATCGCCACCGGCAGCGCGCCGGGAAGCCAGCCCGCGTTCGCGACCGAGGTCCAGCCCGCCGCGAGTTTCGCGTTGATCCACTGGAACAGGCCGGTGACCACCGGGTACTCCATGTACCGGGTCTGGTTCTCCGCGGTCTGCGAGTCCTCCTGCCACGACGTGACATAGGGGAAGGTGTGCGAATCGTCGAGCTTCTCGGAGCTGTAGAGCGGGACGATGTCGGAGTAGCACATCGCGACGAACGGACGGCCGGCCCGCCAGTCGAGCTGGTGCACGCCGCCTGAATCGCTGTACTGCTGGATGCACGACGCCTTGCCGAACCAGCACACCACGAGCGCGAGCACGGCCATCGCGAGCCCGACGCGCTGCGGCGACCAGAACCACTGCCTGCCCACCGCCGCGTGCGCGCCGATCGGACCGCCGACGGGTCTCGTCGCCGCGGCCACCAGCGGGTCGTGCCGGCTGGGGGCGATCCGCTCCGCCGGCGTGAGCGTGCGGGGAGCCGAATCCGGCTCTTCGGCGGTGGCGGGTTCGGAGACGCGTGACACGTCGGGAGATGCTATCGGTCCGCAGGTGGGACGCCGGTCATTTCGGATCCTCGTAAAAACCGGCAAGCACCTCGAAAGCGGCGCCGAGGGCCACCGCCTCCTCGTCGAGATCGCTCAATTCGACGTCGATGCGCTGCCAATACGGCACCGGCAGCAGGTCTCGCAGCTGTTGCGAGACGGTTTCGCGGTAGACCTCGGGCGCGCCGCGAACGGTCCGTCCGAACAAGACGATCCGTTCGAGATCGAGAACCTGCACCAGGTCGGCGAGCCCGATGCCGAGCAACCGGGCGGCGTCGTGCGGGGTTCCGGCGGCGCGGTGCATGACCTCGACGCAGCCGCGGCGGCCGCAGGCGCAGCGCGGTCCGGCGTAGGCGATGGTGGTGTGGCCGAACTCACCCGCGTTGGTGCGCGGGCCTCGGTAGACGCGTCCGTCGATCAGCAGTCCGACGCCGATTCCGGTGCCGACGAGCACCACGGCCGTCGCCGCCGAGGTCTCTTCCGGCCAGGCGTGCGCGAAAGCGGCGGAATTGGTGTTTTTGTCCAGCGTGACCGGCAAACCGGTGCGTTCGGCGAGCAGATCGCGCAGCGGGACGTCGTGCCAGCCGGGCATGTTCGTGGCGTCGCGGACGCGGCCCGCGTGGTGATCGAGCGGTCCCACCGCGCCGACGCCGAGCCCGAGCACGCGAGCCGGATCGACGTCGGCGAGCAGTTTGCGCACCCCGTCGACGATCGCGGTCACCGCGACCTCCGGGCTGAATCCGATCGGCAGCGGGCCTTCCACGATCTCCTCGACCTCGCCGGTCAGGCCGGTGCGCAGTACGAGAAAGCCGTCCCGGTCGAGTTGCGCGCCGAGTGCGCAACGGGCTTCCGCGCGCAGCCGCAGCATCGTGCGCGGTTTGCCGACGCCGGCCGCGGGTGCGCGTTCGACGTCCAGCAGCCCCTCCGGCAGCAGGTCGGACACGATTTTCGACACGGCCTGCTGGGTCAGCCCGGACCGCTGCGCCAGCTCGACCCGGCTCAGCCCGCCCGCGCGCAGGATGTGCCCGAGCAGCAGCGCGCGGTTGTGGCGTCGCAGCCCGCGCAGGTTGACGCCGGTTTCCGCCATCGGCCGATCATCTCGGACGGGTGGCCTATTACGCAACAGTGTTGTTTAATAGGGGTCATGGCTGATGACGCGCGGGTCGGCATCCTCGGGTACGGGATCGGCGGCCGGATCTTCCACGCGCCGCTGGTCGCGGCGACGCCGGGCCTGGTCCCGGCGGTGCTGGTGACCGCGAACCCGGACCGCGCCGCGCAGGCGCGCGCCGAGCATCCCGAGGCCGAGGTGGTCCCGGACGCGGACGCGCTTTTCGCCCGCGCGGGTGATCTCGACCTGATCGTGGTGACCACGCCGAACCGCACGCACGTGCCGCTCGCCCTCCGCGCGATCGAGGCCGGAATTCCGGTGGTCGTGGACAAGCCGTTCGCGCCGACCGCGGCCGAAGCGCAGCAGGTCGTCGACGCGGCGAAGGCCAAGGGCGTCGGCCTCACGGTCTTCCAGAATCGCCGCTGGGACTCGGATTTCCGGACCGTCGGCAAGGTGCTCGACTCCGGTCGGCTCGGCGAGGTCTTCCGCTTCGAATCCCGTTACGACCGCTGGGTGCCGAAGATCAAGGACAACTGGCGCGAGTTCGGCGACCCGGCCGAAGCGGGTGGCCTGCTCTACGACCTCGGCGCGCACATCGTCGACCAGGCGCTGCAGCTGTTCGGCCCGGTCACCCAGGTCTACGCGGAGGTCGACCGCCGCCGCCCCGGCGTGCAGGTGGACGACGACGTGTTCGTGGCCCTGCACCACGCGAACGGCGTGCGGTCGCACCTGTGGTCGTCCGCGCTCGCCGGTACCCGTAACCCGCGCTTCCGCGTGCTCGGCGACCAGGCGACGTTCACCAAATACGGTCTCGACGTCCAGGAGCCGCAGATCAAGGCCGGTCTCCGCCCGGGCGACGACGGCTGGGGCGTGGAGCCGGAAAGCGACGCCGGACGGCTCGGCGTGCACGACGGCACCGATCGCACCGAAGCGGTGCCGACCGAAACCGGTTGCTACGAAGCGTTTTATGCCCAGATCCGGGACGCGTTGCGCGGCGAGGCGGACTTCCCGGTCGACCCGGCGAGCGCGGTCGAGGCGTTGCGAGTGATCGAAGCCGCACACCGCTCCGGTGCCGAAGGCCGCGTGATCACGCTCGGCGGCTGACGCCGCCCTCTGAACGGCTGTGGCCGCGACGGCCTCCCCCCACCGTCGCGGCCACGGCCTTTTTCTTTACTCCTGCGGCGGATCCTCGCCCGTCGACGGACCGCCGCTGGGCGGGTTGTGCGACGAAGGTTTGCCCGACGGCCAGTGCGGGAGCCCGCTCGGCCAATGCGGCTGGCTGGGCCCGCCGGTGATCGGGCCGCCGTGGTCGTTGCCGTCGCCGCCCGGGTCCGGCTCGTTGCCGTTGGTCTGCTGCGGCGGCTGCTGCCCGTCGCCCGCGCTCTGGTCCTGTTGCTGCGGCGGGGCCTGGGTCCCGATCAGCGGCACCTGGTCGAACTTCTCGGCGGGCTTGCCCTTCAGATAGCCGTCGAGGAACTTCTGCCACAGCGGACCCGCGATCGTGGAACCGTAGATCGGCGACGTGCCGGAGCCGTGCAGCGCCTGGTCGCCGTCCGCGCCGACCCACGCGGCGACCGAGACCGACGGCGTGTAGCCGACCATCCAGGTCTGCGCGTTCGCGTTCGCCGCCCACGCCGGTTCGCCGGAGCGCACCGTGTGCTGCTGGGTACCGGTCTTGCCCGCGCATTCGTGGCCGGACGGGCACTTCAGATGCGAGAAGTCGATCACCGGACCCAGCGCCATGGTCACGTTGCCGGCGATCTGCTTGGTTTTGTCCGTGCTGCTGTCGAACGCTGGCTTGCCCGCACTCGGCTGCGCTTCGTAGGCGACTTCCTTCTGCGCGTTGGTCACCTTCAGCACGAAGTGCCGGTCGCGCTGGACGCCGTTGGCGGCGAAGGTCGCGTACGCGCTGGCCATGTCCGCGGGCGTGATCTGGGTGTTCCCGCCGCCGAGTGCGATGTTCGCGTCCGCGGTGGAGATCAGCGACTGGCCGCCGTTGTCCTTGGTCTTCACGCCCGCTTCCTGGGCCGCCTGCCCGACCGGGCCCGGATGCGTCTGGTTCAGCACCATGTCGTAGAACACCGTGTTCGCCGACCGCTTCATCGCCTCGGCGACGGTGCACTGCCCGGAGCAACTGGAGCTGGGGCCCGCGTTGCGCACCTTGCGGCCATCGAAGACCCGGTTGTTGCTGCCGTCGAAGGTCTCGTTGATCCCCTTGCCCATCTTCAGGAACGCGGTGAGGTCGAACGCCTTCATCGACGAACCGGGGTTCTGCGGCGTGTTCGCCCAGTCGCGAGCGCCCTGCTTCTTCCCGTTCACGTCGATGGTCGCCGGCCCGCCGTAGTACGCGAGCACCCCGCCGGTCTTCGGATCGACCGCCACCAGCGAATCGAGCAGCCGGTCGTCGGACTGGTCCTTCAGCGCGTCGGTCGCCGCCTGGGTCGCGATCTCCTGGGCGTGCTTGTCGATGGTGGTCTGGACCGTGTAGCCGCCCGCGAAGTACTTGTCGTCGTCGATGCCGTGCTGCGCCAATTCGGCCTTCACTTGCGCGGTGACGAACTTGTACGGCGCGTTCGTGTCGTCCTTCGACTCCTCCAGCGGGATCACCTGCGGGAACTGCGCCGCTTGCCGCTGCTGCGCGGTGATGTACTTGTTCTGGAGCATCCGGTCGAGCGCGGTGTTCCAGCGACCCTGCGCCACCTTCGGGTTTTCCGAACGACCCGGCTGCTGGATCAGCCCGGCCAGCAGCGCGGCCTCGGAGTAGTCCAGTTTCGAGACGTCCTTGTGGAAGAAGGCCTGCGACGCCGCGCCGATGCCGTACGCCCCGCGCCCGAAGTAAATGATGTTCAGGTACGCGGTGATGATGTCCTGCTTCTCGTACGTCTGGTTCATCTTGAAGGACTTCGCCAGCTCGGTCCATTTGCGGGTGAGCGTGGGGGCGTCGTTGTCGGTGGCCTTCTTGATGTACTGCTGCGAGATCGTGGACCCGCCGCCCGCCTTGCCGGTGAGCTGGTTGAACCCCGCGCGCAGCAGGCCGGTGACGTCGAAGCCGGAGTTGGTCTCGAACGTCGAGTCCTCGGTCGCGATCACCGCGTGCTTCACCACGTCCGGGATCTGCTGCGGGGTGAGGATCTGCCGGTTGCCGCCGGGGGGCACGTCCTTGCCCATCGGGCTGCCGTCGGCGTACAGGTAAGTGACGGCCTGGTTCTGGCCCTGCGCGATGCTCTGCGGCGAGGGCACGTCGACCATGAAGTAGGTGATCACGAACGCGATCGCCGGGATCACGACGAAGAGGCCGACGAACGCGTAGGCACTGCGCCGGATGATCTTCCAGCGTCTCTTCTTGCGCTGGGCGGGCGTGCGGCCCTTCTTGTCCAAGTCTTCCGGCGGGTACCCGTCGTCCGGATCGAGCGGGCCCTCGTCGCGGTAGCCAGCGTCGCGGTAGTCGGCGTTGCGATAGCCCGGGTCGTGGTAGTCGTCCTCGACCATCCGGTGGGTCATCAGCTCCGGCTCGCGCTGCGGCGGCGGGACCGGGCGACCGCCGGGAGGCGGCGGACGGCGGCCCGGCGGCGGGGACCCGGCCGGTCCGGCCGGGCGGGCCGGACCCGCGGCGGGACGCTGCGGGCCGCGGGCCCACGGCGGCGGCCCGGACTGGGAGGGAGGTGGTTGACGCCGCGGGTCGGGATCCCGGTCGGGCCAGGAGCGGCTGCGGTCGTCGTTCACTGCGGATCCTCTTCTCGGACACGGGCAGCCTGCGGACGCAGAAGGCCCTCTGATGACCAGACGCGGCAACCCCGGTCGAGGTTCACTCTCCTGGCCGATCCCCTTCGCGGGGGAGGGAGACCGTCGGTGAACCTACCGCACCCCCAGCCGGGCGGTACCGGCAAAAAGAGGCTCCTCTCCAGTGCGGAGAGGAGCCTCTTTCGGAGCCGGTCGCGGATCAGCCGGAGCGTTTCGGCGGTTCGCCGTTCACCACGGGACCACCCCCGCTGCCCGGGTTGCCGCCTTCGGTGCCGCCGCCGAAGATGCCGCTCGGCCGCGTCGGACTGGTCGTCGTCGAGGACGGCGGGTGCGACGAGGTGGACGGCGGTGCCGAAGAGGACTCCGTCGTCGGCGGAGGCGCCTGTTCGCTGGACGTTTCGCGCGGCGGCGGGGCCGCCTTGCTCGACGTGACGACCTGGTCGGCGTCCTTGCCGATCGGGTCTACCTTGTCGAATTTCTCGCTCGGCTTGTCCTTCAGGTAGTTCGTCATGAAGTCCTGCCAGGCCGGGCCCGCGATCGTCTTGCCGAAGATCGGCTTGCCGTTCTTGTCGTGCAGCGGCTTGTTGCCGTCGCCGCCGATCCAGATCGCGGCCGACACCGACGGCGTGTACCCGACCATCCAGGTCTGAGCGTTGCGGTCCTTGTACGAGGCGGGGTCGCTGTCCTTCGGGTCGTACTGCTGCGTGCCGGTCTTGCCCGCGCATTCGTGGCCGCTCGGGCATTTCAGGTGCGATTCGGCGATAACCGGGCCGAGCGCGTCGGTCACGTTCCCGGCGATCTGCTTGCTCTTGTCCGCGTTGTCGTCGAACGCGGGTTTTCCCTGCCCGGCGGAGTCGTCGAAAATGACCTCGTCCTGGGAGTTCGTGAGCTTCGAGACGAAGTGCTGGTCGCGCCGGATGCCGCCGGAGGCGAACGACGCGTACCCGGCGGCCATGTCCTCCGGGGTGACCACGGTGGCACCGCCGCCGAGGGCGATGTTGGCGTCGCTCGTACCCAGCTTGGCCTTGCCCTTCGGGGCGGCCTGCACGCCCGCTTCCTTCGCGGCCTCCGCGACCCTGGCCGGTTTCGTCCAGTTCAGCACCATGTCGTAGAACACGGTGTTCGCCGAGACCTCCATGGCCTTTTTGACCGTGCACTGCGGACCGCAACTGGAGCTTTCACCCGCGTTGCGGACCACGCGGCCGCCGAGTTCCCGCCGGTCGGTGCCGTCGAAGGTTTCGCCGAGTCCCTTGCCCATCTTGAGCCAGGCCGTGAGGTCGTAGGCCTTCATCGACGAACCGGGGTTCTGCGGCACATTCGCCCAGTCCGTGGCCAGCGTGTCCTTGCCCGCGTCGTTCTTCACCGTGGTCGGCCCGCCGTAATAAGCGAGCACGCCCCCGGTTCTCGGGTCGACGGCGACCATCGCTCCCCGGAGGTTCTCGTCGGTCTGGCCGTCCATGTTGTCCTGAATGGACTGCGCCGCGATCTTCTGCGCGTTCGGGTCGATCGTGGTGTAGATCTTCGCGCCGGTGGAGTACAGCTTGTCCTCGTCGTAGCCCTTGTCCTTGAGCTCGTCGATGATGCGCTGCTGGATGTGGTAGTCCAGCGTTCCGGCGTCCTCCTTCTTCTGCGCGTCGCGCGGGATCATCGTGGGAAGCTGCGCGGCCTTGCGGTCGGCTGGCGAGAGCCAGTGGTTGGCCACCATCTGGTCCATCACGTAGCTCCACCGCTTCTGGACGTACGCGGTGTCGCGGTCGCGGCTCGGGCCCTGGATCATCCCGGCGAGCAGCGCCGCCTCGGAGGCGTTGAGCTGCCCGACGTCCTTGCCGAAGTACGCCTTCGACGCGGCGGCGACGCCGTTCGCGCCGCGCCCGAAGAAGACGATGTTCAGGTAGCCGGTGATGATGTCCGATTTCGACGTCTCGTTGTTCAGCTTGAACGACTTCGCCAGCTCGGTCCATTTACGCGTCAGCGTCGGGGCGTCGTTTTTGGTCGCCTGCTTGATGTACTGCTGCGAAATGGTCGAACCGCCGCCGGTGCCGCCGGTCGCCTGGTTGAAGACCGACCGCAGGATCGCCATCACGTTGAAGCCGGAGTTGGTCTCGAAGGTCGCGTCCTCGGCCGAGTACACCGCGTGCTTGACGACCTCGGGCACCTGGTTGGGCTGCAGCAGTTCGCGGTTGCCGCCCTGCGGGACCACTCGGCCCATCACCGATTTGTCGCTGTAATAGAAGGTGATCGGCTGGCTCTGCTTCGCGAGCACGTCCTGCGGCGAGGGCACGTCGACGGTGAAATAGGTGATCACGAACGCGATCGCGGGCACCACGACGAACAAGCCGAACATCGCGTACAGCACGCGCCGGACGATCTTCCACCGGCGTTTGCGGCGCTGCATCGGCGAGAGGGGGATCTTGACCTTCTTGCCGTCCCCCTCGCCTTCCGGGTCGTCCTCGAAGTCCGCGTCGTCCGAGTACTGGGCGAGGCGGGTTTCCTCGTCGTACCGGTCGTCGTAGGCGTCGTCGTACCGGTCGTCGTAGGGGGCGTAGCCGTTGTGCGCGGCGTGCGTGATCAGGTCCGGTTCGCGCTCGGCCTCCGGATAGGACGACGGCGGAGGCGGCGGCGGGACCCGGCGGCCCTGGGGCGGCCCTCCGTTCGGCGGCGGCTGCCGGAAGCCCTGGGTGCCGTTCCCGTTAGGACCGCCGTTGGGTCCGGGACGTCCGCCCGGCGGCTGGCGGCGCGGCGGAGGCGGGGCCTGTCCGTCGAGGATCTGCGACGCACGGGTGCCCGCGCCGCGGTCCTGCGGGCCGGGACCCTGCGTAGGGCGGCCTTGCGGAGCACGGTTTTGCGGCGGCCGCTGCGGACGGCGCGGCTCGTCGGCGGCCGGCCACTGCGGACCGCCTTCGTCGCCGCTCGGCCACTCCGGACCGGCTTCGGCTCTCGGGGCGCGCGGCGGACGCGGGCCTCCGGCGGGCGGACGGCGGGGCGGCGCGGGGCCCGGC
>NZ_PQIA01000171.1 GCF_003385235.1 Amycolatopsis circi
GGTCCGGGGGCGAAGCCCTCCGGGCGGGGCGTGGGGGTTGCACCCCCAGAAAACACGACGAGACGACCCGGCCCGCGCTGTGTGCGGGCACAGATCGCCTCAAGTCGAGTGGGCGATACTGGGATCGAACCAGTGACCTCTTCGGTGTGAACGAAGCGCTCTCCCGCTGAGCTAATCGCCCGCCCGTGGTGCGAATCCAGCCTACCCCACGACTTTCGGGGGCCTGCAAACGGGTGGTTTGATCCGACTACAGCGGGTCTGCCAGCGAATACGGTCCGAACAATCCCGAGCTAGCCAGGGCCTTGCGCGGGCGGGGGCGCGTGCGGGCGTCCGCGACATCCGTGCGACGGTGCTATCGCACAGCGGCCGAACCGCGCAAGATGTACTGGTGGCTCCCCACCGGGCGCCCGCTGAAGGCTGCGCGGCACGGACGGCGACGGACCGGACGGACCTCGGGGCAGACGGTCTCGAACGGGTGATCTCGAGCGCACTCGCGACGGATCCGGGCTCCTGGTGCGTCTCACCGTTGTCCTCGGTCGTCCGGGCCGGGAAGGGAGACGAAGGGTAGGACGATGCGCAACGATCACGTGACGCTCCGCTCGACGGCGGTCTTCGACCTGCTGGCGCCGCGGACCCCGGCGGTTCCGGTGAAGGTGGAGCTGCGCTACGACACCCGCGACCCGTATGCCGTTGTCGCCGCTTTCCGCACCGGGCGGGCCGGCTGGGTCGAATGGGTCTACGCGCGCGACCTGCTCGCCGACGGCCTGCTCGCCGACGCCGGCGACGGGGACGTCCGCATCCGGCCTTCGGTGGAGGACCCGGAGTCGGTCCTCATCGAGCTGAACTCGCCGTCCGGGCACGCCATGTTCGAGGCGTCCGCTCAGGAGCTGGCCGATTTCCTGGACCGCACGTACGACGTCGTGCTGCCGGGCAACGAGCACCTGTGGGTCGACGTCGACGACGCGCTCACCCACCTGATCCCGAACGATCTGGCCTGATCACCGGCCCGCGAGCGGGCCAACAACCCCCCGGTGCCGCGCCGGTCGCCGGGGTCGGATATGGTTCTTTCACACCACGGCGACGGGGTGCGAGCGAGAGCACCGCCCGCGACCTCAGAGCCAAGTGGTAGTGCGGACGTAGCGCAGCTGGTAGCGCATCACCTTGCCAAGGTGAGGGTCGCGGGTTCGAATCCCGTCGTCCGCTCGGAGGGCTCAAGCCCCATGCGGTGGAGTGGCCGAGAGGCGAGGCAACGGCCTGCAAAGCCGTGTACACGGGTTCGAATCCCGTCTCCACCTCGCGCGATTAGCTCAGCGGGAGAGCGCTTCCCTGACACGGAAGAGGTCACTGGTTCAATCCCAGTATCGCGCACCAGCGTTGTCGGAAGCCCTGCTTCTCTTCGGAGAGGCAGGGCTTCCGTCGTTTCGGGTGCCCGTTCACGCCGGGAACAGGGTCGATCCCAGCGGCCGGTGTTCGTCGAAGCCGGGGAGGATCAGGAAGGTCCCGCTCGCGGTGGTGGTCGTGAACGGCAGCAGCGCGTCCGCCGCTTCCATGCTCGCCAGGGTCGCGGTGAAGGTGTGCAGGTCGTTCTGGAAGCTCGCGAAGAGCAGGCCCGGGGCCGGCGTGTCCATGCTGTAGCTGCGGCGCAGCATGAGCCCGGCTCCGACGACGTTCGCGTGGGCGCGGCGGATGTGCGCGTCGGCGGGGACGAGGTAGCGGCCGTCCGGGGTTTTCGCGCCCAGGTCCGGGCCGTCGGCGATCGCGCCGCCGGACAGCGGGGTCCCGGTGTCCCTTCGGCGGCCGAAGACAGCTTCCTGCGCGGCTGTCGGCATCGCGGCGAACCGCGCCACGTCCAGTGCCATCCGCCGGACTACCGCGATCGTGCCGCCCGCCACCGGAGCCGGGCCGGGGAGCCACAGGTCTCGCTGCTGCTCGGCGGGAGTGTGCGGGCCGATGATGCCGTCGATGAAGCCCAGGACGTTCCGTGGTGCGGTCACGCCGTCCGCGACCGGGACGTGCGGACCGCGTGCGCCGGACTGCCGCCAGCGTTCGCGCACGCCGGGCATCGCAAGGAGCGCGGCTGCGGCGATCGGCGGGACGAGCGGGTCGCTCGCGCATATTTGGAGGAGCAGATCGCCGCCTCGGTCGGATGGAGCGACCGCCTCGTGGGCTGCCGGTGGGAGGTCTTTCGCGCCGGGCAGTTGTGGATCGCGGGCTCGGACCAGTTTCGGGCCGACGCCGACTGTCACGGTCAGGTCGCCGGCGGGCAAACCCAGCAGACGAGCGTCCGTTCCTGCGGCCATAGCCAGGATGCGACGGCCTAATTCGGCGAGAAGGGGGCCTGGCGCAACGGAAATGTCTGCGGTGACGATCAGCAGATGCGGTTGTGGTTGTTGCGGCGTGGTGATCCCGGCTTGGTGGATGCCGGTGGGCGGGACCGGGCCGGGTCGGGTTTCGGTGTCGGGCGCGGAGGCCGCGTGGCACCCAGCGGCGAGTCCGGCGGTCACCGCCGCCCCGAGAAAAGCGCGGCGGGAAGGGCGGCGCTCAGCGGAATTCACGACGGGCAGCGTGACAGATTCCGGTGCGCCAGGCGAATTCGGCTCGGCGGACCTCCCCCGCGGTGCCTGATCGACATTGCCGTTCCGGCCGCGTCACCTCGGCGAATCCCCCGCCACCGGACCCAACCAAGCGCACGACAGGCGTCCCGACCGACAATCACCCCAACGGAAACCGGACCCCATGCCAGACTGTGCGCATGCGTTTTCTCGCCATGGCGGCGATCCTGGGGCTGTCCGCCGCATTGGTCAGCGGTTGTGGTTCTTCCTCCGCCGAGGGGCATCGGCCGGACGGGACCGGCGTGACGATCCGCGTTCCGGCCGACGCGCCGACCATCTCCGCCGCCGTTTCCCTGGCGCAGTCCGGGGATCTCGTGCTTGTCGCGCCGGGCGAGTACCACGAAACGGTGAAGATCACGACGCCGAAGGTGACGCTGCGCGGCGAAGTGCGGGAGAAGGTCGTCGTCGACGGGCAACTCAAGCGGGACAACGGGGTCGTCGTGTCCGCGCCGGGGGTCGCGGTGGAGAACCTGACCGTCCGGAATCACACGCAGAACGGCGTGCTCGTCACCGGTTCGGTCAAGGCCGCCGACGGGCTGCCGGGACACGGAGGCGGTTACGACACGGGCGACGAGCCGATCCGGTTCCTCAGTTCGTTCCTGGTCTCGCACGTCACCGCCACTCGCAACGGTCTCTACGGAATCTATGCGTTTTCCGCCCAGAACGGGGTCATCGAGCAGTCGTACACGTCCGGCGGCGCTGATTCCGGAATCTATGTCGGCCAATGCAAACCGTGCCGGACGGTCGTGCGGGACAACGTCGCGGAACTCAACGCGGTCGGCTACGAGGGCACGAACGCCAGCGGAGAGATGTACGTCGCCGGGAACCGGTTCAGCGGGAACCGGGTCGGGCTGACCACCAACTCCGACCACCAGGAGAAGCTGTTGCCGCAGCAGGGCTCCGTGGTCGCCGGGAATCTGGTGGCGGCCAACGGACAGGCGGCGACGCCGGAGCAGGCCGGCGGCGGCTGGGGCATCGGGATCGGGATCGACGGCGGCAGCGGCAACCAGGTGCTGCGCAACCGGATCGCCGGGAACGCGAACGCCGGGCTCGTGCTCACCGCGACCCAGGACGTGCCGCCGAAGGGCAACCAGATCGTCGGCGACGTCTTCGCGGCGAACGGCATCGACGTCGGCTGGACCTTTCCCGGTGCGACGAAGGGCAGCGGAAACTGCCTTGATTCCGGTCCGCTGCACACGATTCCGGAAGGATTGGCGGCGAGTGCCGCTTGTCCCGCAGCTACGGTTTCGCCCTCGGGAGCCTGGACCAGGGCTAAGCCGCCTGCGGGAATTCCGTTCACCGAGGTCGCGGTGCCACCGCTGCAGCCGCAATTTCCGAACGCCCGCACGGCGGGACCTACGGTGGTCCCGGCGGTGCCGGTGTTTCCGAACGTCGCGAAAATCCAGGTGCCAGCCGCGTCGTTGCTGGCGGACCGGGCCTCGGTGGCGGCAGCTTAGGGGCCGCGATGTTGCACTGCCGCCGGGAGTCCTGACGCTCACCGGCCCGACGAACCCCTCGCGGCGGTGGCGCATCCGACCATCGGGAGAGGCAGGTGCCAGCGTTCTCGCGGGCAAGCTGTGCCTCGGCACCCGCCCAGCAGCGCCAGAGCTGCCGGGCATCGCGAAAACCCCAACGCCGGAATCGCATCCGTGCTGCCAAGCCCGCTCACGGACAAAGACACGGCAGGCGCATTTCGCGGTTCCCCGCTCTCCCGGACTCGCCAGAACGCCCGGCATCGGCCAGATGCTTGCGGACAGGCCCGCCGATCCTGAGGAAAACGTCAACGCTCGGGCGGCACCGCAGTGAATTCGTGCGTGTCAAAAGAAATAGCCACCGGATCCTTCTCCCCCGGCACCGAAGTCTGCACCCGATACATCAGGCCGTCCGCATCGAGCCAGTACCGGACGGATTCCGCGCTGCCCAGCCGTTCCCGGGAATCCGGACCGGTGAAGACGTCGACGGCATGTCCGTTCACCTGATCGGCCGCTACCCATTCGGCGCCGTTCTGCGGCAGCAATTGGGCGTTGTCCGGACGGTCGTTGCCGAGACCGAGCAGAATCGCCAATGCTCGGTCCAGCGCGCCCGCTGTCGGGTTGAGCGGGCGGCCGAACCAGCCGTCCGCGGGTGGTTTCGCCGGGGGCAGATCGGGGACGGCGGGCAACGGGCGGAGTTCGACGCGGGTGGCGGTCCACCGGATCAGACCATTGCCGGAGTCGTTGCGGCCCTTGCCTTTCAGCACTCCGTAACCGGCCTTGGCGCGGTAATCGGCCGAACCGGTGATCACGAGTTCCCCCGCCGCGCCGGGCACACTGATCGTCACCGCGCGGTTCTGCTTCTGGTAATTGCGGAATCGCGCGATCGCGAGCCGGCTCGCCTCGTCCGCGGTGACCGCTCGCGGGCCGGAACCGGCGGAACCGGCGGCGGCATACCAGAATATTCCTCCGCCCAGCGCGACTGTCACCGCGGCGGCGACGACGATCCAGCGGCGCGCGATCCGTTTGGCAAGCACAGCGAGTGACCGTAGCAGGCTTTTCGATTCACCCGGTCCGTTATCCCGGTGCCGTACCCGGAAAGGTCCTTTTCTGGTTCACTGTTACAGCTTTGCGGCACGCCGCGCGAATATTCCGCGCAGAGAACGGAGATCCCGCAGTCATGAACCGAGGCGGCAGAAGAACCAGTGGCAGATTGAGGCTGGCGCGAGTAGCCGCCACCGCCCTATTGCTGGGCGGCAGCTCGATGACGGTCACCGCAGGCCCAGCTGGGGCCGCCGAGGACGGCACCTTGACCGTCCAAGTGCTCCGCGATTTCTTCGGCACCGGAATCGTCAACGCCGCCATGGACACCCCGCAGCCGGGCATGTCCGTGCTGGTCACCGACCCCGCCGGACATCAGGTGCGCGGCCGTACGGACGCGGCGGGCAAGGTCGTGGTGGACCCGGCCGCCCCGCTCGCCGGCGGGCGGTATCGCGTCGACGTCTCGGTTCCGGATCCGTATCGCGCGTATTTGCGAGCCGCGCCCGCGTCCACGAAGAAAAACCACTTCGACAGTTTCACGACGTTCGTGGATTTGCGCGAGGCCAAGGACGTTGCGGTGATCACCGGCGTCTGGAACCCGGCCGACCACACGCCGCCCGACGCCCGCTATTACGTCCCGGTGCAAAACCCGGCGGTGAACAGCGACGGCAGCGCACCCGATCCGAACACCCGCGCGCTCGTCGCGTTCGACCGCGAACTCCGCGGCACCTGCCCCGCCGACTCGGCCTGCCCGGCTGTGCTGAACACCCAGGCGCAAGTCGGCACCACGTGGGGATTGGCGTACGACAAATACCGCGACCGCATTTTCCAGTCCACGTTCGCGAAACGCTTCACCACGTACGGTCCCGAAGGCGGCGGCGCGATTTACACGACTCCGCTCGGCGGCGGGGCGCCCAAGCTGTTCGCGAAGGTGCCGGACACCGCGGTCACCGAGCACGGCGCGGTCGACATGCTCAAGGACCAGCATTTCGTGGACGTCCCCGGAAAGGAAAGCCTCGGCGGGATCGCGCTCGCCGAGGACGGCAAGACGCTGTACGCGGTGAATCTGCGAACCCGGAGCCTGGTGAGTTTCGACGCGACCGGGGCCGCCGCAGAACCGGACAAGACCGTGCCGATCCCGGATCCGGATTGTGCCGCGCCCGACGACTGGCGGCCGTTCGCGGTCGCCGCGCACGACGCGAAACTGTACGTCGGCGGCGTCTGCTCGGCGGAGAGCACGAAGCGGCACGAGGATCTGAAAGCCGTGGTCTACACCTACGACGGCACGAAGTTCACGCCCGTTCTCACGCACGGCCTCGACTACCGGCGCGGCTACGTCATCGCGGTCCCGGACCCGGACGACAGCATGGACCACTGGAACCCCTGGGACACCTCGTTCTCTTCGTGGGACAAGTTCATCCGGAAGGGCGCCGGGATCAACCCGCAGCCGGAACTGGCGAGCCTGGCGTTCACCCGCGACGGCTCGATGATCCTCGGCTTCCGCGACCGGTTCATGGACGTCTTCGGCTCCGGCAAAGACCCGCGGCCCTCCGACGACACGGTCCGGACCGGCATGTCCGGCGGCGACATCACCATGGCCTGCGCGGCTCCCGGCGGCGGGTACGACTGGGAAGGCGCCGGCGTCTGCCCGAACCACGGCAAGCCCGAGACGAACGGCCACGAGCCGCCCGGCGTCGTGGAGTACTTCCCCGGCGACTTCTTCGATCCGAGCCGGTCGGGCAACGGCGTGCACCAGGAGTCCTCGCAGGGTTCGGTCGCCTACATCCCGCAGCAGCAGTGGGCGATCAGCACCCAGATGGACCCGGCGCAGCACGTCAGCTCGGACGGAGTCGGCTACTACGACGTCGACACCGGCACCGGGCCGGGGCAGGACAATCCGAAGCACGGGTACGCGTTCGTGGGCCCGGCCAACAGCTTCGGCAAGGCGGGCGGGCTCGGCGACATCGCCTACCAGGCGGCGAACGCGCCGATCCAGATCGGCAACCTCGTGTGGTTCGACGGCGACCGCAACGGCGTCCAGGACCCGAACCGCGCGGACGAGGTCCCGCTCGCCAAGACGACGGTCACCCTCCTCGACACCGACGGCAAGAAGCTCGCCACCACCCAGACCGACAAGGCGGGCGAGTACTACTTCGGCGGCGTCGGCGCGGAGTACCAGCTGAAGCCGGGCGAGAAGTACACCGTGCAGTTCGACGTGTGCACCGCGGCCACGGACAACGTGCCCGGCACGCCGCCCGCGGCTGACCTGCGGTTCACGCTCCCGGCCGCCGGTCCGGACCGGGCGCACGATTCGAACGTCGTGCCGCCCGAGACCGGACGGCTCTGCAACGGCTACGCGCCGGTGACCGCTCCCGCCGAGGCGGGCGGGGTCGACCACACCATCGACGCCGGCGTCTACCTGCCCGCGCCGCCCGGTCCGCCCACGTCGTCGGCTCCCCCGGCGACGAGCCCGAACCCGGTGCCCCCGGTGGCCCATGCGCCTGCTTCGGGCGCGACGGACACGGATTCACTGGCCTCGACCGGCATTCCGCTGCTGCCGATGCTGCTGATCCTCGGCGGTGCCCTCCTCGCCGGAGGCACGGCGTTCCTGGTCGCGAGCCGGAGAAGGCGGTTCAGGCGGCAGTGACCGCCGCGGTGACCGAGGCCCTCAGCGGGTCTCGGTCACCGTTGTCGCGCCAGCCAGTCCGCGACGTCGGCCACCACTGCCGCGTCGACGTGCTGCGGTTGCCGGTAACTGTCCGGTGTGGACGGTCCGGTGCCGGGAAAGAACAGGTGGTCGTCCTCCGGATAGATGCGGACGTCCACCCCGTGCCGTTCGGTCAGTCCGTTCCGCCATCGGGAAAGGTCATCTTCGACGGTGACCTGGTAATCCCGGCCGCCTTGCAGCAGAAACATCGGCTTCTCCAGCGCCGCAGCGGTCGCGACGGGGTCGTAATCGCGCAGCTCCAGCCAATAGGAGCCGGGATAACCGAATAGCAGGTTCTCCCCCGGCGTCGACGGCGACAACGCCGGATCAGCGACCGCCGCGGCCTGCCGGGTGATCGGCTCGACGAGCACCTCGACCTTGGCGTCCACAGCAGCGAGATGCTGGACGACGCGAACAGCGGCCTCGTGCATCGGCTCGGCATCTGCGGCCAGCAGAACCAGCCCTGCCACCGACGGCTCGGCGATCGCCACGAGCGGCGCGACCTTTCCGCCCATGCTGTGCCCGGCTACGAACACGCGCGTGGCGTCGACGCCGTCCTGCGCCTGCAAGAGCCGGACGGCTGCGGCGGCATGCGGCACGTACTCCGCGGACATCGTGAAGCCGGGTGCGGTCGCCAACTCGGGATGGGCGTGCGTCACCTTGTCGAAGCGCAGCACCGCGACGCCCCGGGAAGCCAAGCCCCACGCGAGATCCTTGAGCGGCTTGTTCGGACCGGCCGTCTCGTCGCGGTCGAAAATCCCGCCGCCGCTGAGCAGGACTACGCCCGGCCACGGCCCCTCTCCGCGCGGCACGGTCAGCGTTCCTGGTACCGAATGGGGTTCCGCGGAAAGAACGATGTTCCGTTCAACGAACACTGTTTCATCCACATAGGACGGTTTAGTCCACTCGGCGGCCAAGGCAAGCCGAAGTCCCGCAACGGTTCCCGCTGAATCGACAGACAGCACCACAAGAAAACCGCCGTGCGCGCAGACGACCGGCGCCTGAACCCGCGTCAGCCCAGGACCCGCCGGCTCAGCAACCGGCTCGCCCAGCGCGGTCACCGGACCGTGCTCGCCGATCTGCGCAGCCCACGCAGCTTCCAGCGCCGCGCCGGACACCGCCGCCCGCAGCTCCGGCGAGAACCGCGTCGCGATCTCGCTGAACCGCCCGTCCCGCGCCTGCCCGACGACCGCTGTCGCCAACTCGCTCGGATTCATCCCAACCCCCATCGTTCTCAAGTTATGCGAACGGTAGCACTCTATGAGAACATTGGGGAGTGGACGTGTTGACTCTTCTGGGACATCCGGTACGGCTGCGGATCGTGCACACGCTGCGCGGCGACCGGACGCTCACCACCGCACAACTGGGCGCACTGCTCCCGGATGTCTCGAAAGCGACGGTCTACCGCCACGTCGACCTTCTCGCCGACGGTGGGATCCTCGAAGTCGCCGACGAGCAACGCGTGCGCGGCGCGGTCGAACGCACGTACCGGCTGCGCAAGGAACGCGCGTCGCTCGGCCAGGACGCGATCGCCCAGCTGACCCCGGACGACCACCGGCGCGGATTCGCCGCCGCGACTGCCGCGCTGGTCGCCGAGTTCGACGCCTACCTCAGCCGGGACCAGGCGGATCCGGTCGAGGATCTGGTCGGCTACCGGCAGCACGCCGTCTGGCTGGACCGCGACGAACTGCTCGAGATGATCGACGGCATGCGGAAAGCCATCGCGCCCATGCTCGTCAACGAGCCCGCCCCTGGGCGCAGGCGGTACCTGCTCAGCCCGATCCTCTTCCCCAGCGAAGACTGAGACCCCGCCAATGCCAGGGACTTAAGGCGGCGCTGCGGGTGTGGCTGAAGCGCGGCTGCCCAGGCCGAAGGGTCCGACGGTGCCCAGGTGGCCGCCGTCGTGGCCGGGACAGGTTGGCGGAAGCGGCGGGCGGTCCGTGAGGGGAACCCTGAGGGACTCTGATTCCCTCAGGGTTCCCCTCACGGACCAACCAGGTATTTCGGCGATGTTGGCGTCCTTTGTGGACGTCAGCGGCTGAGGCCACTCGGCTTAAGTCCCTGGCATTGCCCCCCGCCCGGCCGAAGCCGGGCGGGGGTCTCGTGAAAGCACCCGTCAGGAGAGCGCGCGCAGCCGCGGCAGCACGTCCTCGGCGAACTGGCCCAGGTAGCGCTCCTGGTCGTGGCCGGGGCCGTGGAAGACCAGGTGGTTCAGGCCCGCGTCGAGGTACGGCTTGATCTGTGCGACCGCCTCGTCCGGGTCCGACGCGACGATCCACCGCTTCGCGACCTGCTCGATCGGCAACTCGTCGGCCAGCCGCTCCATCTCCTCCGCCGAGGAAACCGTGTGCTTCTGCTCCGCGCTCAGCGACAGCGGGGCCCAGAACCGGGTGTTGGCCAGCGCCTTCTCCGGATCCCGGTCGTACGACATCTTGATCTCGATCATCCGGTCCACGCCGGACGCGTCGCGCTCAGCCGCGGCCGCGCCCTCGGCCATCGCCGGCATCAGCTTGTCCGTGTACAGGTCCATGCCCTTGCCGGACGTGCAGATCATGCCGTCGCCCGCGCGGCCCGCGTACTTCGCCACGACCGGACCGCCCGCGGCGATGTACACCGGCACCGGACGCTCCGGGCGGTCGTAGATCTTCGCGTTGACCAGCTGGTAGTAGTCGCCCTCGAAGTCGACGTTGTCCTTGCTCCACAGCTCGCGCATGAGCCGCACCGACTCGCGCAGCCGCGCGAACCGCTCCTTGAACTCCGGCCATTCCCGGCCCGACACCGCGATCTCGTTCAGCGCCTCGCCGGTGCCCGCGCCGAGGATCACGCGGTCGCCCGACAGCAGCGCCATCGTCGCGAACGCCTGCGCGATCACCGCCGGGTTGTACCGGAACGTCGGCGTCAAAACACTGGTCCCGATCAGCACGCGGCTGGTCCGCTCCGCCACCGCCGGCATCCACGCCAGCGCCCACGGCGCGTGTCCGCCCTCGTGCCGCCACGGCAGGAAATGGTCCGACACCCACACCGAGTCCAGCCCCAGCTCCTCGGCCCGCACCGCGAACTCCACCAGCTCGCGAGGCCCGAACTGTTCCGCCGACGCCTTGTACCCGACCTTCAGCTCCACGATCGCCCTTCCCCGTCCGCATGAACCACGCAGGATTCCGTGGCACCGTCAACCGTACCCGGACGGGCCTTGCGAAGACGGGTGTGCTGTCGATCACTCGCCGGGCTAGTGCGTCGCGTTCATCAGATCGAGCGCCGCGGCCTGGCAACCCGGGCCCTTTTCGCCGCTGCCGGACCACGAACGCGAGTACTGGTCGAAGTCGTTTCGGGAGTGGGCGTAGGCCGAATCCGCTTGCCTGGCCAGGAAATCCCGGTAAGGCGCGTCGGGCGTCACGGCGTCCAGTTCGGACAGACCTCGGACGAGCCCGGCCTTGAAGTACGACCCGTCGTCGCTGCAACTGCTGCCCTCGCCGGGATCGTGGACGATGCCGTCAGCACCGGTGAAATACGACCCAGTGCGCGTCGTCGAGTCGGCGACCGAACGGGCCGTGCCGATCAGGTTCTGGTCGCCGGTCACTTTGGACAGTGCGGTGAGGCCGGAGACGAAGACGCCCTGGTTGTAGGTGTAGCGCTGGCCGACCGCGGCGCAGCTGGCGCTGTCGATGCCGTCGACGACCAGGCCGTCGGAGCCGATGAGTCCCTTGCCGTGGAACCAATCCCACCCTTGCTGCGCTCGCGTGCGGTAGGTCGCGTCGCCGGTGCGGTCGGCGATGGTGGCGTTGACCTGGATGTACAGGCTGTTGGAGATGGATGCCTTGTACGTCAGGCCTTCTTTCCATCGGATGCCGCCGCCGCAGTCGCTGGTCCAGAAGGTCTGCATGTGGTCGGCGTCGGCTTTGGCGGTGGCGAGGTAGCGCTGCTGGCCGGTGCGGTCGTAGGCGTCGAGCCACGCCATCGCCCACCAGCCGGTGTCGTCGGAGAACTCGTTGCGGAACTGGCCGCGCCCGGCGTTGACGTTCTTGTCGTAGGTCGTGGCCATCGCGTAGTCGTAGCTGGCCATCCGGCTTACCGAAGCGTTGCGGATCACCGCGGCCAGCGACACCGCGCTCCCCCAGCCGCCGCCGTTGCGGAAGTAGCCGGTGCCGTTGTCGTAGAGCGCCATCAGCGCGGTCGCCGCCGCTTGCGCGCGATCCGCCGCGTTCCAGCGGGTGCGGGCCCAAGGCGTACAAGCGATCCGGCCGGTGTCGACCGCACTGCCGCACGCGCGCAGAGCACCGACGCCTCGGTTGTTCCAGTCGTCGTTGTTGTACATCTGAGTGCGCCAGCCGCCGACCCCGGACGGCGCGGTGGTCAGGCCGAGTTGCGCGCCGCCGTCCCAGGTCGCGCCGCCGTCGAAGGACCGGTCGAGCCACACCTGGTCGCCCGGGCGCGAGTGGTCGATGACGGCCCAGCCCATCGGGTCGCCGTCGGCGAAGTGCAGCTGGAGCACCCGGTCGTCAAGCGGCGTGGTGACCGCGATCCGGTCGCTGGACGCCTGGTCGGCTGCCCGGTCGTCGCAGTATTTGTTGCACACCACGATGTTCGCCGCCGGTTGAGGCGCCGGTGTTTTCGCTTGGACCGCCAGCAACGCCGACATCGTTGTCAGGACCGCCGTGAGCATGACCCGCACCGCTGCCTCCTCGGATCCCGCCCTGTCCCCAGGACGAAGATCCCCGCGAGGCGCGGTGCGGGTCAACGAATGACAAAGACTTGGCGCGCGAATACGGCCGGATGCCTTGCGCGCTGGGCTATTCCGCGGCCAGGCCCTCGAAGTCCTCGAACTCCACGACCTGGCGGACCTCGACCTCGATCTCGTCGAACAGGTCCGCGTACTGCCGCGCGTACTCGACCGCCTGGGCCCGGTCCGCGGCGTTGACCAGGGCGAACCCGCCGATGACCTCCTTGGCCTCGGTGAACGGCCCGTCCGTCGCGGTCGGGGTCGCGCCGCGGGGCTTGCGGACGATCGCGCCCTTCTCCGACGGATGCACGCCCTCCGCGGTGATCAGGATGCCGCGTTCGGTCCAGTCCTGGACGAAGGCGCCCATTTTCTCGATGAACTCGGGGCTGGGGTTCCAGGCCTCGGGGGCGCTCTCGTCAAGCCGGTGCATCATCAGGAAACGCATTGCCCGCTCCTCGGGGTCGGTGGCTGGTTTTCGTCCAGCCGGTACATCCTCGTCGAACGGACTCGCCGCGCATCGACACTTCGCCGAACTTTCTTTCAGCAGCGATGCGAGGGCGACCTTCGCGGCCGGGCGACCCAGGCCGCGACACCCGCGGCGAGGGTCGCCGACGTCACCGCGACGCCCGCGATCGGGCTGTCCATCAGCACGAGCCCGGTGAGGAACGCGGTCCCGGCGAGGAGGAGCAACGCCGTCCGGAGCGTGGACGCCCAGGTGACGACGAAGTCCGCGGCCCGGGAGGCCCAGGGATCGCGGCTGTCGGGTTTGCGATGCCGGCCGCGCTGGCGGCGGGCGAGAACCCAGTGCGCGGAGGCGACCATCTCGTCCCGGGTGGCGATCCGGCGGGGCGGACGGGAGAAGGGATCCCAGTCGACGACGACACGGACCCGGCTGGGGTGCTCGGGGTCTGGGTGGGACGGGTCTTCGGGGCGGTTTGGCTCGGCTGCGTTGCTCCCGGCTGCCTCGGTTGCGGCCGTGGTGCTTGGCAGGGCGGGATCAGTTGAGCTTGCTTCCGCCAGATTGAGCGCGGCCCCATGGCCCGCCGCTGCATCGCACGACTGCGCGGGCGAAGCGGAGATTGCCTCGGCTGAGGCGGGTTCAGCGGCATTGCTGGCGACTGCGTCTGCTGCCTCGTCTGGCCGCAAGGGCCTCCGCTGCTCGGTCCCACCGTCGACCTGCGTCACCTTGGCGGGCTCGACCAGTCGCTCCAGCTTCGCCGCCCCGCGCGGTCCCGGCCCAGGCTCCGGCCCGTCCGCCGAGGCGTGCGGGCGGCTCGGCGGATTCGGCTGAGGCTCCCGGACCAGCACGCTTTCCTCCGGCTCGGGCGGCTCGCCGGTCCGGCGCTGCTGCCCGGCGCGGGACGGCTGGTCGGCGAGGCAGGGAACCACCGTCATGAGGTCGTCATCCCCTTCCCTTCCGGCCGGCGGACCGGCTCCGACGGCTTCCCGGGCCCCGGCTGTCGGGCAGTGCGGGCCCCGGATGGGCTCATCCTGGCGAAGACGGTGCGTCACCGACCAGTTCTACTGGCAGTGTCGCGGTGAACGGTCCCTCAGCGTCGCCCAACGGTTCGAGTGAAGGTTTTCGCTACTCTTCGCGGTCACCGCTTCGACACCTGACGGCCACCCCGGCGGCAACTTGTCCAGACCTCTCGACGTATCCGCGAACTGCGGAGAACCGGCGCTGACACGGGAAGATGCACGTTCATTCGCACATTCGCCGCCTGGAGAAACTCAGGTTCGCCAAGCCGGACGCCTCACAGTGATACACAGAGTGTCACGGCGAGCCAGTTTATTGAGCAGTCAACCGTCACCCACACGAGTGACACAGAGAGTGATCGGCAAGAGGAACCAACAATCAGTGGAACTGCCCCGGACGGACGCATCCGCGCAGGGCAAGGAGTACGGACAGATGCACCAAGGGCGAATGTGCGGTCCTTGCCGTCCCGTCGAGTCAGCGGCTAGCGTTCAGAAGGCAAGCCTTACCTAACTGAATCGGGACCAACCAATGCCGACCCTCCCCCAGCGCCGCACGCCTGACAGCAGGCGGCTGCTCCGGACGTCCGTGCTGCGCGCCGAACGGACGTCCACGCATTTCGTGACCCTCACTGTCTGCGGGGAGGATCTCGAGGACTTCGCGCCGCTCGGGTTCGATCAATGGTGCCGGTTGTTCTTTCCGCGCGAAGGCCAGCGCGAGCTGCGCCTCCCCACCGCTTCCGGCACCCGCTGGCTCGCTCAGCACCTGCTCATGAGCACCGCGTCCAGGCCGTGGGTGCGCAACTACACGATCCGCGCGACGCGGCCGGGGGAAATCGACATCGAGTTCGCGGTGCACGGCGACGGCGGTCCAGCGTCGAGGTTCGCGGAGAACGCGCGGCCGGGCGACGAGATCGGGATTCTCGACGAGGGAATCACCTATCTGCCGCCGGAGAGCGGGACGCAGCTTCTTCTCGTCGACGAGAGCGCGATTCCGGCGGTGCTGGCGATCCTGGAATCGTCACCTGGTTTGCGGGCGACCGTGCTGCTGGAGGTCGGGGCGCGGGACGACATCCACACCGTGGACGTGCCGCTCGGCGCCGACGTCCAGTGGCTGGTCCGCGAGGACGATCGGCTTCCCGGTCGGCTCGCGCTCAACGTCCTCGCCCAGCTCGATCTGTCCGAGCCGCCGGGCTACACGTGGGTCGCCGGGGAAAGCGGGCTGGCCACCGGCGCGCGGAGGTTTCTCACGCGGGAGCGCGGGGTTCCGAAGCAGGCGATCGCGTTCCAGGGGTATTGGAAACACGGTCGCGCGTCGTTGGGGTGATCCGTCAGAAGAGCCGTCCGGCGTCGTCGGCTGGCGGCTCTTCCAGCTGCAGCAGGAACCGTTTCCGGTCGACGCCGCCCGCGTAGCCGGTGAGGCCGCCGCTGCTGCCGACCACCCGGTGACACGGCACGACGATGCTCAGCGGATTCCAGCCGTTCGCGTTGCCGACCGCCTGTGCCGCGCCGGGTTCGCCCAGCTCGACGGCCAGGTCGCGGTAGGTGCGCGTCTCGCCGTAGGGGATGCGGGTCAGCAGCTGCCACACGCGGCGTTCGAACTCGGATCCGCGCAGGTCCAGTTCAAGGTCGAAGGTCTGCCGCCTGCCGCTGAAGTACTCGTCGAGCTGCCGGGTCGCGGCGGCGAAACCGTCGTCGGCGCGCGGGCCGAGGTCGGGAAAGCGCGGGGTCCGGCTGTGGCCGTCGAAGTAGACGGCGACCAGCGCGCTGCCGTCGGCGACCAACGTGAGGTCGCCGACCGGGGATGCGGCGACGGTGTGCCGGAAAGCCATCTTCTCCTCCGTGATCGGTGCCACGGAACGGTATCCGGCCGGGCCGCGCGTGAGAGCATCGCCGTCCATGGACGACGGTTTCGCCGACATCCCGACCACGACGCTCGCCGACCTGCTCGGCCGCGGCCAGGTGCTCGACTACGGCGTGCGCCCCTTGTGGGGGCCGGTGCCGAGGATCGCCGGGCCCGCGTACCCGGTGCGCTGCCCGCCGGGCGACAACCTGATGCTGCACGCGGCCATCCACCGCGCGCCCGCCGGAGCGGTGATCGTGGCGGAGTCCGGCGACGTCGATTACGCGCTGGCCGGCGGCAATGTCTGCGCGACTGCTCAGCGACGCGGCATCGCGGGCTTCGTCCTGGACGGCGTGATCCGTGACCTGGCGGAAGTCCGCGAGGCGCGTTTCCCGGTGTTCGCGCGCGGCGTGATCCCGATTCCGGGCACGAAGGCCGCGATGGCACCGCTGGGCGAGCCCGCGCGGTGCGGCGGAGTGACGGTGCACGCCGGGGACATCGTCGTGGCGGACGAGGAGGGCGTGGTCGTGGTGCCAGGGCCCGACGCCGCGCAGGTGCTCGTGGACGCGCGCGCGAAGCTGGCCAAAGAGGAGGCGCAGACGCTCGACGAATGGGCGGAGGCGCACCGGGCGAAGGTGGATGCGGCTCTGGAGGCTGGCGGGTTCAGCGGCTGAGCCGGGCCGCTGCCCGCTGAGAACGGGTCAGCGGCGGCGCGAGCGCGCTCGGTTCAGGACTTGACCGTGCGGCGCGGTCGAACGGGAAGACCCGGCAGAGACCGAACAGCGCCCCGGGCCGGGGTCACTCCGGCCGGACTGTCCACAAGGGACCCGCCATCGCCAGTTCGGGGCCGGGTTCCGATTCGGGCGGAAGGGGTCCGGGGACGGGAAGCGGGTGGGGCGGGACCGGCGTCAGAGGCGCGGGGTTCAACGGAACGCCCGCCGCACCAGCCCGTACGCCC
>NZ_PQIA01000175.1 GCF_003385235.1 Amycolatopsis circi
GCCCCACACTCCCCTGGCAAAACCCCTGCTAGCCGCCTCGCCGCCCCGCCTGAGCAGCACCGCCGCGCACCCGCATACGAGCATGGTGGGGTCAACCCCAGCACGATGATTCGGGCCTGCAGGTTTCCTGTCTGGGGGCCGCGCCGCAATACTCCCCCCGTGACCACCGAAAAACTCGTCCTCTCCTCGCCCCCACGGCCGGGAAGCGACTTCGCCCGGCTCTGCCGCCGGATCACCGACGCCGGTCTGCTCGACCGCCGTCCCGGCTACTACACCGCTCGAATCTCGCTGGTGACTGTGCTGTTCGCGGGGGGTTGGGTGGCGTTCGCGCTGCTCGGCGACTCGTGGTGGCAGCTGGCTGTGGCCGCGTTCCAGGCGTTCATGTTCGGGCAGATCGCCCTGCTTTCGCATGATTTGGCGCATCGGCAGGTGTTCCGGACGCGTCGTTCCGCGGAGATCGCCGGGCGGCTGGCCGGGAATCTCGGCATCGGCATGAGTTACGGGTGGTGGATGGACAAGCACACCCGGCATCACGCCAATCCGAACCACGAGGAGCTGGATCCGGATGTGGATCCGGATGTCCTCGTCTGGTCTCAGCGGCAGGCCCGCGAGGCGCGCGGCGTGCCCCGGTTCATCGGCCGACACCAGGCGCTGCTGTTTTTCCCGCTGCTCACTCTCGAAGGCCTCAACCTGCACGTTTCCGGGTTCCGCGCCGTCGCGCGCCCGGGTCTGCGCCGTCGCGGGCTCGAGGCGGCGTTGCTGTTCACTCACCTCGCGGTCTACCTAGCCGCCTTGTTCATCGTCCTTCCGCCGGGTCTCGCACTGCTGTTTTTCGCCGTCCACCAGGGCCTGTGGGGCGTCTACATGGGTTCGATCTTCGCGCCGAACCACAAGGGCATGCCGACGCTGACCGGCAAGACGGATCTCGACTTCCTGCGCAAGCAGGTGCTTACCTCGCGCAACGTCGCGGGCGGACCGGTCATCGACGTCCTGCTCGGCGGCCTCAACCACCAGATCGAGCATCACCTGTTCCCGAGCATGCCGTCGGTGCATCTGCGCCGGGCCCAGCCGATGGTGGAGGCGTATTGCGCCGAGATCGGCATCTCGTACCTGCGGACCGGCCTGGTGTCGTCGTACCGGCAGACGCTGCGGCACCTGCACGAAGCTGGGGCCCCTCTCAGGAACGGTTCGTAAACTTGGTGGCATGACGTTCCAAGCACTGACTCCGGCGGCCTTCGGCGCGAAGGCCGCCGGAGCGCGTGCGGAGCGGATGCGCCAGTCTCCGCAGTACGCCGACGGCGTGTTCCGCAACGCCGCCTCCACTCGCGCGACGCCCTCCGCCCCCGGCGGGCTCGTGCGCGAATACCTGTTCGGCGAGGACCGCGCCCGCCGCCGTCCGGGCGGTGCGATTCCGCTGATCTCCTCGTCGACCGCTTCCTCGGCCGACGGTCTTTTTCTCACCTGGTACGGACACGCGTCCACGCTGGTGGAGATCGACGGCGCCCGCGTGCTGTGCGATCCGGTGTGGGGCGACCGGGTGTCGCCCGCCGCGTTCGCCGGGCCTCGACGGCTGCACGCTCCCCCGGTTTCGCTGCGGGCGCTGGGCCATCTGGACGCGATCGTGATCTCCCACGATCACTACGACCATCTGGACCTGCCCACCGTCCAGGCGTTGATCTCGCTGACCGACGCGCCCTTCCTCGTCCCGCTCGGCGTCGGCGCGCATCTCGAACGGTGGCACGTCCCGGCCGCCCGGATCGTCGAACTCGACTGGCACGAGGACGCGGTCGTCGCCGGGATCCGGTTCGTCGCCACTCCCGCGCAGCATTTCTCCGGCCGAGGACTCGCGAACGACAGCACGCTGTGGGCGTCGTGGGTGCTCGCGGGTCCGGAACATCGCGTCTTCTACAGCGGCGACACCGGGTACTTCGCCGGTTTCGCGGAGATCGGCGCGAAGTACGGCCCGTTCGACGCGACGCTGATCCAGGTCGGCGCGTACGCCCCGCACTGGCCGGACATCCACATGACGCCGGAGGAAGGCGTCGCCGCGCATCTGGACGTGCGCGGCGGGCTGCTGGTCCCGGTGCACTGGGCGACGTTCACGCTCGCCACGCACGCCTGGACGGATCCCGCGGACCGGGTGTGGCGGGAGGCCAAGGCCAACGACCTCCCGCTCGCGATCCCGAAACCGGGGCAGCGGATCGACGCGTCCGCCCCGCCGCCCGTGGACGGATGGTGGCAGACCCTGGGCTGACGGACGGTCTCCCCGTCCGTCAGCGTCCGGACCCGGCCGCGTTGATCCGCGCCGTCACGAGCGGCCCCGACTGGCGTGCCGACGACCTGCTGCGGGCCTCCGAGCGGACCCAGCTCCGCGTGATCCGGACCGGCGGTCCCCCGGATGCCTTGACCGTGCTGGGATTGCTCGGCCGCACCGCCCTCGTGCGCCGGTCCGCGCTCGCGTGCCTCCGCTAAACCGCGGCGCGAGAGGACGCGAACTCGATCCGGTGCCGATGCACTTCGCCGAACATCTTCTCCGGGCTCATCACCGTCTTCATCATCACCGGCATCAGCAAGTCACGCATAATCCGCGCCACCGGACCCGCCGCCTTGTCGTTGTTGGTCTTCGCCGCCTGCGCGATGATCTTCTCGACCCGCTCCCGCCGGGCGTTCTCGTACGCGGCGAAAGCTGTTGCCACGTCCGGGGAATCCCGCAAAGCACGAGCCAATTCGAGCGAACTCTCGACCGCTTGCGACGCTCCCTGTCCGGAACTCGGCGACGTCGGGTGCGCGGCGTCGCCGACCAGGACGACCCGGCCGCGGTGCCACGTCCGCACCGTCGGGATGTCCTCCAGGATTCCTGGCTGGGCAACGTCTTCCGGCTTCAACAGTGCGATGATGTCGCGTGCTGGGATGTCGTCCGCGTGTCGTTCCCGCAGCACCGAGAGCCAATGCTCGGGCGACGCGGTCTTCGCCTCGGCCGGGTCAGCGGCAGGGACGTTGCTGAACCAGAGAATCTCTTCCGCGTCGATGAAGTAGCCGAAGAATGCCCGCTTGCCGAACGCGAAATGCTGGTAGTTCCCGGTGACCGGCAGGCCGGGATTGCGGATCCAGCCGCCGAGGCCGAGCAGCCCGGTGTAGCGCGGGGCAGCCGCCGCCGGGTCCAAAGTGGACCGGACGGCCGACCGGATGCCGTCCGCGCCGATCAGCACGTCGCCGGCCGCGGAAGAACCGTCCGCGAAGTGCGCGACCACCTGGTCCCGCTTGTTCTCGATCGACTCCAGCCGCTTGCCGAACTCGACCGGGATCCCCCGGCTCAGCGCCTCGTCCATCAGCGCGCGGTACAGCCGGTCCCGGCGCAGCAGCAGGCTCGACGGCAGCTCCGGCAGCCCGTCGAATCTGCCGACTACCCGGCCTTTGTGGTTCTGCATCACCATTCCGGGCACCTCGACGCCGACTGCGGCCACCGCGTCGTCGGCGTCGAGCTGACGCAAAGCGTTGCGGCCGTTGGGAGACAGCGTGAGCGCGCTGCCGACTCCGTCCGCCGTCTTGGGATAAGCCTCGTAGACAGTGGCCTCGATTCCCGCCCGCTGCAACGCCATCGCGGTGGTCGCACCGGCGATGCCGCCACCGATCACTGATACGTTCATGATCTCCCCTTGAAGTAGTTTTCCCACGCCTGCCGGTAGTCCTCCCCGGCGACCGACTCGGCGAGCCGCTCGACGAAGCCGCGCTCCGCCTCGACTTTCGTCAGCCGGTAGTCCTCCTCGACCAGGAACCACCAGGCAAGCCCCTGCTCTCGCCCGTTTTCGATCGCCGCGCGGATGTCGTCGGCGATGGCGGTGAGCGCGGCGAGCCGCTGCTGGAGCAACTCGCGGAGTTCGTCCGCGGGCAGCACGATGAACAGCGACAGCGCCGCCCCGAACAGCGGATACTCGGTGGCCGGTTCGGCGACGAGTTCGCGCATCCAGTCGAACAGCTCGAGCCGTCCGGTGGGCGTGATGGCGTAGACCGTCCGTTCCGGGCGCGCCGAATCGCGCAGGGTCTCCTGCGCGGCGATGAACCCGGCCTTCTCCAGTTGCCCGACCACCATGTACAGCGAGCTGCGGGTGTACTTGAAATCCCGCTCCTTGCCGTACTCCACGAACCGCCGTGCTATCTCGTACGGATGCATCGGCTCCTCGAGCAAGCCCGCCAGCACGGCCAGCCCGAGCGGATTCCCCACCACGCGTCGCTTCACTGCAGCTCCTTAGTCAGGATCGACTATACGCGAAAGAGTAGTCGATGTCGACTATAAGCGCGTGCGGTAGGAAGGACCTATGAAGCTCAAGCTCGATCTTCACGACATCTACAACCGCGGCGGGGAGATCGACAAGGCGCTGCGCGCGGTCATCGACGAGGCGGTCGCGAAGAAGGCGCCGCTCGTGGAGATCATCCCGGGCAAGGGGTCCGGGCAGCTGAAGAAGCACGTGCTGCGGTTCCTGGAGCGCAAGGACGTGAAGGCGCTCTACCACCGCGTCGAGAAGGACAAAGACAACTTCGGGCGGGTCTTCGTGCACTTCCGCTGGAAATAGGCCTCGTGAGTGGCGATGCCGGTTCTAACCGGCATCGCCACTCACGAGGGAGTCAGAGCCAGTCGTCCGGGCGGGGCCAGGGCATCAGCGCGGTGAGCGCGTCCGGCACCGGTTCGGTGACCGTGTAGCGGCCGCGGTGGAACAGCAGCGGGCGAGCGTCGGACGTCTCGCCCAGTGCGGTCACGCGGCCGACCACCACGTAGTGGTCCCCGGCCGGGTGGACCGCCTGTACCTCGCAGTCGACCCAGGTCAGGGCCCCGTCCAGCAGCGGTGCGCCCGAGGGGGCGGGCTGCCAGGACACTCCGGAGAACTTGTCGCCGCCGCGGCGGCCGAACTCGGCGCAGACCGCTTGCTGGTCTTCGGCGAGCACGTTCACCGCGAACGTGCCCGCCGCGGCCAGTGCGGGCCAGGTGCGCGAAGTCCGGGCGACGCAGAACAGCACCAGCGGCGGGTCCAGCGACAGCGCCGCGAAGGACTGGCAGGCGAAGCCCACCGGTCCGGTCGGCGTGCCGGAACTGGCGTAGTCAGCCAAGGTCTGAGCGCCCTTGACATAGCCGGTCACCACGGTCACGCCGGTGCAGAAGTGGCCCAGCACCTCGCGAAACCGGTCCGGCACGGCCTCCGGAACGGCGGCTGTCATTGCGCGCCCACCGAGAAATCGTGGCCCCACAACGAAACCGCGGTGCTTTCGCGGGCGATCCAGTCCTCGTCCTCGACTTGACGACCCTCGCAGCCGAACTCGACGTCGAAGCCGCCGGGAGTCTTCATGTAGAACGACAGCATCAGGTCGTTCACGTGCCGGCCGAGTGTCGCGGACATCGGGACGTTCTTGCGCTTCGCGCGGTCCAGGCACAACCCGACGTCGTCGGTCTCCTCGACCTCCACCATCAGGTGCACGATCCCGCTCGGCGTCGGCATCGGCAGGAACGCCAGGCTGTGGTGCCGCGGGTTGCAGCCGAAGAACCGCAGCCACGCCGGGTCGCCGTCGGCCGGACGGCCCACCATCTGCGGCGGGAGGCGCATCGAGTCGCGGAGCCGGAAGCCCAGCACGTCCCGGTAGAACCTCAGCGCCGCCTCGTCGTCGTGGGTCGACAAAACCACGTGGCCCAGGCCCTGTTCACCGGTGACAAAACGGTGGCCGTACGGGCTCACCACGCGCCGGTGCTGCAGCGCGACCCCGTGGAACACCTCCAGGGTGTTGCCGGACGGATCGGTGAAACTGATCATCTCCGCGACGCGGCGGTCGGCCAGCTCCTCCGGCGTGCCTTCCTTGTACGGCACCGAAGCCGCGTCGAGCCGGGTGCGGACCTCGTCCAGTTCCGCGGCGTTGGCCGCTTCCCAGCCCGCTACCGCCAAGCGGTCCTTCGAACCCGGCACGATCACCAATCGCGCCGGGAAATCGTCCATGCGCAGGTAGAGCGCGTTCGGGTCGGTGCCCGAACCCTCCACCATGCCGAGCACCTTCAGCCCGTAGACGCGCCAGGCGTCCATGTCCGTGGCTTCGATGCGCAGATATCCCAGCGAACGGATAGCCATCACGAACTCCCGAGGAAGTCGAGGGCGAGTCGGTTGAACTCGTCGAACTTCTCCAGCTGCGCCCAGTGGCCGCAGCCGCCGAACACGTGCAGTTGCGCACGCGGAATCGTCTTCAGCGCCAGCAACGCGCCGTCGAGCGGGTTGACCCGGTCCTCCCGGCCCCAGACGAGCAAGACCCGTTGGCGCAGGCGGTAAGCCTCGCGCCACAACATGCCTTCCTCGAAGGAATCCGGCAGGCTGAACGACTTGCCCATCGCCCGCATCGCCGCGAGCGACTCCGGCGAACGCGCGATCTCGAAGCGTTCGTCGATCAGCTCGTCGGTCACCAAGGCCTGGTCGTGCACCATGATCCGGAGGAACGCTTCCATCCGCTCCCGCGTCGGATCCCCGGCGAACCGGGACAGCAGCCGCACGCCTTCGGTCGGATCCGGGGCGAACAGGTTGACGCTCAGCCCGCCCGCGCCCATCAGCACCAGCCGCCCCGCGCGTCCGGGATGGTTCAGCGCCAGCCGGACCGCCGCCCCCGCGCCGAGCGAATTGCCAACGAGGTGCGCTTTTTCGATGCCGAGCTGGTCCATCAGGCCGACGACCGCGTCCGAGCTGTGCCGGAAGTACTGCGGGTGCTCAGTCGGCTTGTCCGACCGGCCGAAACCCGGCTGGTCGATCGCCAGTGTGCGATACGACTTCCCGAACACCGGCAGGTTACGGCCGAAGTTGCTCCACGCCGAAGCACCAGGGCCGCCGCCGTGCAGCAACAGCACCGTCTCGGCGTTCTCCGCGCCGGATTCGTGGTAGTGCAGGCGAAGACCGCCCGCTGTGTCCACATAGGAACCTTCGGGAGCCATCAGACCATCGCATTCTCGACGGGCAAGCCGAACTCGCCGGTGCCGAACATGACGTACGCGCGTTCCGCGTCGTTCGCCGCGTGCACCCGGCCCGCGTGCGCGTCGCGCCAGAAGCGCTGGATCGGCGTGCCCCGCTGCAACGCGCGGCCGCCGGAGTTCTCGAATAGCCGGTCGATCGCGGAGATCGCCCGCTCGGTGCCGCGCACCTGGTCCCGGCGCACCCGCAACCGCGTGCTGAACGGCAGCTTCTCGCCCTTGCAGGCCAGCTGGTACAGCTCGTCGATGTTGTGCGTCAGCTGCAGCCAGGCCGCATCGATCTCGCTGCTCGCCTCGGCGATCCGCACCTTCGAGAACGGGTCCTCTTTGGACTGTTCGCCCGCGTACGCGGCCCGCACCCGCTTGCCCTGGTGCTCCACGTGCGCGTCGTACGCGCCTTGCGCCATCCCGATGATCGGCGCGGTGATGGTGCTCGGGTGCACGGAACCGTACGGCAGCCGGTACAGCGGGCCCGGGTTGACTTCCTGTCCCGGGGTCTTGCACTTCGACGTCGCCATGAAGCTCAGTGCGCGGTGCTTGGGCACGAACACGTCCTCGACGACGATGTCGTTGGACCCGGTGCCGCGCAGCCCGACCGTGTCCCAGACGTCCACAATGGAGTAGTCCGAGATCGGCACGAGATACGTGCAGAAGTCCACCGGCTTGCCGTCGGCGAACGCGGGACCGCCCAGCAGCACCCACGTGCAGTGGTCGCTTCCGGACGAGAAGCTCCATCGCCCGGACAGCCGGTAGCCGCCCTCGACGACGGTCGCCTTGCCCATCGGCGCGTACGAAGAAGAAATCCGCACGTCGTGATCCTCGCCCCACACGTCCGCCTGGGCTTGCGCGTCGAACAACGCGACGTGCCACGGGTGCACGCCGAGAATCGACGCGACCCAGCCGGTGGACCCGCAGGCGCTCGCGATGAGCTTGACCGCGGTGTAGAAGGTGACCGGGTCGGCTTCCAAGCCGCCGTACGGTTTCGGTTGCAGCAGGCGGAAAAATCCGGTCTCCTGCAGCGCTTTCACTGATTCGGCGGGGATCCGACGGGCGTCCTCGGTCTCCTGTGCGCGTTCCCGCAGCACGGGAAGAAGGTCGCGCACCCCCGCGATCACGGCAGCCAGCTCGCTCATCGGCCGTCCTCTCTCGCTCGACACGCTCAAGACTAGAACACGTTCTCGTTTTTGTCGACGCGGTCCGTCCCGCGCGCGCCGTGCAACCCTGCCCGGCGGCCGGAAAACACGCAGTCAGCCAGCGAAAGGCCGCTCACATACGACCTGGAACAGATTCCTACCGCGGTGCGTCCGGCGGCGTAAAGACCGCGTACGCCGGCCACCGCGCCGGTGTCCTCGTCGACCACCAGGCCGCCCAGCGTCAGCATCGGACACGGGTAGCCGAGGTTCGGTTTCACGGACACGTCGATCAGCGAGTACGGCGGCGTGTCCAACGGCCGCGCGAAGTCCGCCGGTTTGCCCGCCGGGTCCGGACCGCGCTGGTACTCGGCGTAAGTCGCCGCCAGCCCGGCCGGGTCGATTCCGGCGCGCGCGGCCACTTCCTCGATCGTCCCAGCGGTCACCCGGCCCTTGCCCAGCAGATACCGCAGCTGCAGCGTCGCGAACCATTGGCCTTGTTTTCGCCCGTCGCGCCGGGCTTCGGTGACGATCGGTTCGTCGACCAGCAACCAGCCGCGTCCGCCGTGCTCGGCGATCATGCGCTCGCCGATCGCCGCGCCGTACCGGGATTCGTCGATGATCCGCCGCCCGTCCGCGCCCACCAGCAACCCGCCGAGAAACGCCGACGGCGGCGTGAGAAACCGCCACGCCGACACCCGGTCCAGTTCCGCCGTGCGTCCGCCGACCTCGACACCCATCCGGATACCGGATCCGTCATCGGCAGAAGTCCCGAGGTCCAGCCCGCCGCGATACGCGGGCGCGTGCTCGCGCACCATCGCCCGGTTCACGATGAACCCGCCCGCCGACAGCACCACGCCTCGCCGCGCACTAATCCGCAGCTCACGCGCATGCTTGCGCTCAATCCGCTCCACCCGCTGATGCAGCGACCGACGCATCGCAGGCACGTAAATCCCCGGCTTCGCCGCCCAATCCGCCAGCCGCGCATGTCGTACCCGCACCCACGAAGGCGCGTCGCGCAAACTGTGCGTGAGCACCCCAGTGACCGTCCCGGAGTCATCTGTGATCAGGTTCATCGCCTGCGTCTGCGGCAGCACCTTCACCCCGCGCTCGCGAGCCGCGGCCAGCAACTGCTTCATCAGCAGCTTCCCCGACGTGCCCGGCCCCTTGACCCGGTGTCCGCGTGGCGCGGGTTTCGCCACGTCGCGGAAGCCGCCAGAGAGTTCACTGCCGGAGTAATACAGGTAATGCTTGTTGCTGGGATACGACGTCTTGTAGTCGCACATGCTGCCCTCGAACGGCACACCTTGCCGCTCCAGCCACGCGACCATGTCGACGCTTTCCTCGCAGAACCGCCGCAACGTCCGCTCCGACACGACGTCGCCGGTTTCCATCCGCAGGTACGCGTACATCGCGTCCACGCTGTCGTCGACGCCCGCGGCGCGTTGCTGCGGCGTCCCTCCCCCGGCGTAGACCACGCCGCCGCTCACGCGACTGGCCCCGCCGCCGGAGAACCGGTCGACCAGCAGCACCTCGGCGCCCGCGTCGGCCGCTTCGATGGCCGCGCACACGCCGGCCGCGCCGGCTCCGATGATCACGACGTCCGTCCCGAACTCGTCCATAGTCCGCCACCCTAGAACTGGAACACGTTCTCGTCTATGGTGACGGAAGTGGCCCCGAGCAGGCCAGCTTTAGCCGATAACACGTTGCATGTGAGGTGGCATGTCGGACGAGTACGACGTGGTGGTGGCCGGCAGCGGCGCCGCCGGGATGACCGCCGCGCTCGCCGCCGCCCGCCGCGGGCTGTCCGTGGTGGTGCTGGAAAAGGCAGCCTGCTTCGGCGGTTCGACCGCCCGCTCCGGCGGGGGCGTCTGGCTGCCCGGCAACCACGCGCTGCGGGCCGCGGGCATCGAAGAACCCCCCGAACGCGCGAGGCAGTACCTGGACTCGATCGTCGGCGACGTCGTGCCGGAGCACCTGCGCACGACCTTCCTCGACCACGGCCCCGAGGTGCTGGAATTCGTCACGCGGAACACTCCGCTGGAGTTCCAGTGGGTGTCCGGATACAGCGACTACCACCCCGAGGCGCCCGGCGGACGTCCCGGCGGCCGGTCCGTGGAGCCGAAGGCGCTCGACGGCAAGCTGCTCGGCGCCGACCTCGCGCAGCTCGAACCGCCGTACAGCGCGCCACCGCTCGGCGTGCCGATCACCCAGTCGGACTATCGCTGGCTGAGCCTGATCGCCCGGCATCCGCGCGGGTTCGCCCGGATGCTGTCCCTTGGAATGAAATGGCTGGTCGGACGGGTCCGCGGACAGCAGCTGCTGTCCATGGGGCAAGCGCTTGCGGCCGGGTTGCGGAAGGGTCTGCGGGACGCGGGCGTCGAGGTTCTGCTGGACACGCCGCTGGTCGACCTGCAGGTGGAGAACGACGTCGTCACCGGCATCGTGGCCCGCCGCGACGGCGAAGAGACGCTGTTCCGCGCGCGTCGCGGCGTAGTGCTGGCCTGCGGTGGCTTCGAGCACAACGAAGAGATGCGCACCAAGTACCAGCGCGCGCCGATCGGCACCGAATGGACCGTCGGCGCGGCGGCGAACACCGGCGACGGCATCAACGCCGGGCTCAAGCTCGGCGCCGCGACGGACCTGATGGACGACGCCTGGTGGGGCCCGTCGTTCCCGCTCACCGGCGGCCCGTGGTTCGCGCTCGCCGAACGGTCCCGTCCCGGCTGCCTGATGGTCGACGCCGCGGGCACGCGGTTCGTGAACGAATCCGCGCCGTATGTCGAGGCCGTGCACGCGATGTACGGCGACGGCGACGGCCCGGGCAAGCACGTCCCGGCGTGGCTGGTGTTCGACCAGCGCTACCGCGACCGCTACCTGTTCACCGGCCTCGGCCCGCGGCAGCCGCTGCCCGGGCGCTGGTACAAGGCCGGGATCGTGGCGAAGTCCGCGACGCTGGCCGGGCTCGCCGAGAAGATCGACGTGCCCGCCGAAGCGCTGGAGCAGACCGTCATGCGGTTCAACGGCTTCGCGCGCAAGGGCGTCGACGACGACTTCCAGCGCGGGCTCAGCGCCTACGACCATTACTACGGCGACCCGCGCAATCGCCCCAACCCGAGCCTCGGCGAACTGGCCAAGGCCCCGTACTACGCGGTCCGCGTGGTGCCCGGCGACCTGGGCACCAAGGGCGGCCTGCGGATTGACGAAAACGCCCGCGTCCTGCGCGAGGACGGCACGGTCGTGCCCGGCCTCTACGCGGCGGGCAACACCAGCGCTCCGGTGATGGGCCGGACCTACGCCGGACCGGGCGCGACCATCGGCCCGGCGATGGTGTTCGGCTACCTTGCGGCACAGGCGCTGGCGAACGAAGATCAGACCGGCACGGGAGGCAGGCAGTGACGCCGAAGACCGATGGATCCGAGATCCGCACGATCGACGCGGGGGCGCCCCCTGCGCGGTACGCCCGCGGCTGGCACTGCCTCGGGCTCGCCGACAGCTTCCGCGACGGCAAACCGCACGCAGTGCAGGCGTTCGGCACGAAGCTGGTCGTGTTCGCGGACACCGCGGGCAAGTTGAACGTGCTCGACGGGTACTGCCGGCACATGGGCGGCGACCTGACCCAGGGTTCGGTGAAGGGCGACGAGATCGCCTGCCCGTTCCACGACTGGCGCTGGGGCGGCAACGGCAAGTGCAAGTCGATCCCCTACGCCAAGCGGGTCCCGCTGCGTGCGCGCACCCGGGCGTGGCAGGTGCTGGAGGAGAACAAGCAGCTGTTCGTCTGGCACGACCCGGAGGGCAACCCGCCGCCGGAGAACGTCGTGATCCCGCGTGTCGAGGGCGCGTTCAGCGACGAGTGGAGCAACTGGACCTGGGACTCGATCCTGATCGAGAACGCCAACTGCCGCGAGATCATCGACAACGTGGTGGACATGGCGCACTTCTTCTACATCCACTACGCCTTCCCGACGTATTTCAAGAACGTGTTCGAGGGCCACATCGCGACCCAGTACCTCAACACCAAGGGCCGCCCGGACATGGGCATGGCGTCCAATTACGGCGGCGAGGAAAACCTGCTCCGCTCGGAAGCGTCGTACTTCGGCCCTTCCTACATGATCAACTGGCTGGTGAATTCCTTCCAGGGCTTCGAAATCGAGAATGTGCTGATCAACTGCCACTACCCGGTTTCGCCGACTTCGTTCGTGCTGCAGTGGGGCATCATGGTCAAGAAGATGCCCGGCATTTCCGACGAACACGCGGACAAGATCGCCGGGAAGCTGGCGAAGGGCATCGGCGTCGGATTCCTGCAGGACGTGGAGATCTGGAAGAACAAGACCAAGATCGACAATCCGCTGCTGTGCGAGGAAGACGGCCCGGTCTACCAGCTGCGCCGCTGGTACGACCAGTTCTACGTGGACGCCGCGGACGTCACCGAGGACATGACGCGCCGGTTCGAGTTCGAAGTGGACACCACGAAGGCGAACGAGGCGTGGTCAGCCGAGGTGCAGGAAAACCTGGCGCGCCAGCGGGCGGAGGCCGAGGCGGCGGCTCAGTCGGAGGAGGCTGGGGTGTGACGGCCGAAGCCACTGAATTCCTCACCTCCGGGTTGCGGCCGCACGAATGCCGCAGCTGCGGAACCTGTGTGCTGGTCAAGAAAAACAGCCTGAAACACACCAGCATCCAGTGGACCACCGACGCCGCGACCAGCTGTCCGGTGTTCGCCGCGCACGCCGCTTCCGGCGGCAACACCGCGTTGCTGGACACCTGCGAGAAACTCGCGGACAGCATCGACACCGCGGTGCGCGACGGCAATTTCGGGCAGGTGCGCAATGACTGACGTCATCACGCTCACCGTCGCCGAGGTGATCGAGGAAACCGCGGACGCCCGGTCCATTGTGTTCACTGTCCCGGACGAGCATCTCGAGCGGTTCGCCTACTCCCCCGGGCAATTCCTCACCCTGCGGATTCCCAGCGACCAGACGGGTTCCGTCGCGCGATGCTACTCGCTTTCGAGCGCGCCGCACGAGGGCCGGGTGCAGGTCACGGTGAAGCGGACTGTCGACGGGTACGGGTCGAATTGGGTTTGTGACGAGCTTCGGGCGGGCGCGACGATTGACGTGCTGCGGCCGTCCGGCGTGTTCTGTCCGTCCTCTTTGGACGCGGACCTTCTGTTGTTCGCCGCGGGCAGCGGGATCACACCGGTGATGTCGATCCTCAAGTCCGCGCTGGAAAAGGGCGACGGACAGGTGGTGCTCGTCTATGCCAACCGCGACGAGCAGTCGGTGATCTTCGCCGCGGAATTGCGCGAATTGGCTGAGCGGTTCGGTGACCGGCTCACTGTGGTGCATTGGCTGGAAAGCCTGCAGGGACTGCCGACCGTCACCGCGTTGCGGGCGCTCGCCAAGCCTTACGTGGGGCATGAAGCTTTCCTTTGCGGCCCGGCTCCGTTCATGGCCGCCGCACAGGACGCGTTGCGCGAACTGGGCGCGCCGCGGGAACGCGTGCACGTGGAGAAGTTCCATTCGCTTACTGGGAATCCGTTCGCGGATGAGCCGGAGCCCGAGGAGGAGACCAGCGGCGAGACCACCGCGCTCACCGTCGACCTCGACGGCGAGACCCGGCAGCTGTCCTGGCCGCGGCAGCGGAAGCTGCTCGACCACCTGCTCGCCGAGGGCCTTGACGCGCCGTATTCCTGTCGCGAGGGCCAGTGCAGCGCGTGCGCGTGCCGCATCGTCTCCGGCGAGGTGAAAATGCTGAACAACGAGGTGCTGGACGCCGACGACATCGCCGACGGGATCGTGCTGGCCTGCCAGTCGGTACCGTTGACCGACGAGGTGTCCGTCAGCTACGAGTGAGTGGAGAGCCCGTGCCCATCGATCCCGCGGTCGCGATCGGAGCCGATCTCGGCGAGGTCAATTTCGCTTGGACGCCGTCCGACGTGCTGCTGTACCACCTGGCTGTCGGCGCGGGCGCGGATCCGGTGGCCGAGCGCGAACTGCGCTACACCTACGAGCGCGACCTGCGCGTGCTGCCGACCTTCGCCACCGTCGCGGCCAACCTGCGCACCTTCGAACCACCCGCGCTGAAGTTCCCCGGGGTCGACGTCGACCTGGCGAAAGTGCTGCACGGCAAGCAAGAGATCGAACTGCACCGGCCGATCCCGGTCGAGGGCAAGGCGGTCGCGCGCACCCGGATCGCCGACGTCTTCGACAAGGGCAAGGCCGCTGTGCTGGTGCAGGAAACCGAGGTCGCCGACGAGTCCGGCGCTCCACTGTGGACAGCCCGGTCCAGCATCTTCGCCCGCGGCGAGGGCGGCTTCGGCGGCGAACGCGGGCCGTCGGACAAGATCGAGTGGCCGGACCGCGAACCGGACGCCGTGCTCGACGTGCCGACGCTGCCTCAGCAGGCGCTTTTGTACCGGCTGTGCGGCGACCGCAACCCGCTGCACGCCGACCCGGCGTTCGCCAAGGCCGCCGGGTTCGACCGGCCGATCCTGCACGGGCTGTGCACGTACGGCATCGTCGCGAAGGCCGTGGTCGACGCGTTCCTCGACGGCGATCCCGAGCGCGTCTCGGCATTCGGGACGAAGTTCGCCGGCGTCGTATTCCCCGGTGAAAAGCTGCGCGTGCGCGTCTGGCGCGAAAGCGGACGTCTGCTGGTCACGACCACCGCGCCGGAACGCGACGATGCGCCTGTGCTGGCCGACACAGTGCTGACGCCCCGCTGAGCATCGGGACCGTTATACGGTTGTCCCATGGCGGACGAGCGAGACGGCACCTTCTTCGTGGTGCGCGGGCCAGTCGAGCCGGGCGACAAGCGCGGCCGTGAGCTGGGCTTCCCCACCGCGAACATCGCGCTGCGCGACCAGCGCGGCGAACTCGGCGACGGGGTGTGGGCCGGCTGGGCGGAGCGCGCGGACGGCACGCGCGTGGCCGCCGCCGTGTCCGTGGGCCGCCGCCCGACCTACTACGGGGCCGACGGCTACCGGCTGGTCGAGGCGTTCCTGCTCGACTTCGAGGGCGACCTGTACGGCGAGCGCCTCACCGTCTGGCTCGGCAAACACCTGCGGGACCAGCAGGGGTTCGGTTCCGCGCAAGAGCTGATCGACGCGCTGGGCCAGGACGTCGCCGCGGCTCGCGAGTGGGTCGCCGCGCATCCCGCGGACGCGCTGCCGAAGCTGGCCGAACTCCCGCCGGACGGCGAAGTCCAGCGGCTCGGCTAATTCGGCCGGGGCTCATTCGCCGGGCTGATTCCGCCGGGGTTGATTCACACTGGCTGATTCGCCGGACTTCTCCACGCTAGCTGTGCGCCGGAGTTTGATTCGCCGGGCTGGCTCAGACCGCAGCGAGCAGCATGACGCCCATGCCCGCGCCCATCGCGGCACGGCACAGCGTACGCGACGCGTGCCCCGGCACCGTCGTGCCGCGCGACCGCATCGCCACCACACCCGAGCGGACCGCGTCCACCGCGAAGTAGGCCGCCGCGCCTATCGCGACCACCGGCCACGCCAGTCTCGTGTCCATTGTGGACATCGTGAGCCAAGGCCCGTGCACCATGCCGCCGTGTGGCATCGCGGTGACCATGTAGAGCATCGCCGCCGCCGACAACGCGTGGTGCGCACAGCTGTGTCCCTCGGCGCGGCCTCGCCACGCGGACCAGGCGAACCAACCCGCGGTCAGCACCAGGACGGCCTGCCAGCCCGCTGCCGGGATCGGGCCGCCGACCGGGGACAGCATCGCGACCATCGCCACGACCAGCAGCAATTCGGCGAGGTCGCCGTTGCGTACTCGATGACCGAGGCTGACGTAGTCGAGCTTCACCAGCCGCAGCACGCACGGCAAGGCCAGCAACGCGAACAACGCGGTGAACAGCCACGCCAGCGGGACATTCACCTCGGCACCCTCCTCCGGACACGCTGCGTCACACGGGTCTTACCACCGTGACACGCGCGAGGCGGGAGGCACCAGCCAGCAATGAGGTGATCCGCGTTGACCCACAAGGGCTATGCGCGGGCCGACAAGCCCAGGTCAGACCCCTGCGACCGGGGCTCGTGAGTGTTTATCCCGGTTCTAACCGGCATCGCCACTCACAAGCCCCCACCAACACCCCAGCCGCCCCAGCCCCCCCCCCGCCCACCCACCCCCCCGCCCCTCCCCCCCACACCCCCCCCCCCCCCCCCACCC
>NZ_PQIA01000170.1 GCF_003385235.1 Amycolatopsis circi
CAGGTGATCGTCGACGGTGCCGGAGCGGATCATCCGGTGCTGCACGCGGTCCGGGCATCCCTGACGCTGCAAGGGATCGAGCTGCACGCTGGTGAGGCGGCCGCGTTGGCCGCGGAGAATGTGGAACTGGTCGTGCGCCGCTGCTCGATCACCGGCGGACGCGGACCTGCGGTGCGGATCGAGGGGACGGCAGCGTTCGAATTGACGGGCTGCTCGCTCAAAGCTGTCGAGCAAGGCGTGGTGATCGAGGGCAGTCCGGGACGGCTGGTGGACACCGTCATCGAGGAAGTGACTGGCGACGGCGTCGTCATCGGCATGGGGGCCGCACCGGTGTTGCGCGGCTGCACCGTGACCGACTGCGGACTGCGCGGGGTGTACGTCTACCAATACAGCCGTCCGGTACTGGAAAACTGCGAGATTTCGCGGACCGGCTCGGACGGGATCGCTGTGGCTCAGCACAGCGCGCCGGTGCTCCGGCACTGCACCGTCCGGGATTCGCGCGGCGTCGGCATCGCCTTCGCGGCCGGATGCGGCGGCACGATCGAGGAGTGCCGGACGGAAAACACCGCCGAACCGGGCATTTCCGTGGCCGACGGCGCGAACCCGGCCGTGGTCGAAGCCACCGGACCGGCCGGTTCCGGCGGCGGGGCCCCCGACGAACTGCTGTCCGAACTCGACACGATGGTCGGCCTCCCGCGGGTCAAGGCCGAAGTGCGCTCGCTGGTGGACGAACTGCAGGTCAACGAATGGCGGCGGAACGCGGGACTGCCGGTCGGCGGCGCGAGCCACCACCTGATCTTCGCCGGCGCGCCCGGCACCGGGAAGACGACCGTGGCCCGGCTGTACGGGCGGCTGCTGCAAGCACTGGGGGTGCTGCCGCACGGACAGTTCCGGGAGGTGTCGCGGCGCGATCTCGTGGGCCAGTACATCGGGCACACCGCGGAGAAAACCGCGCTGATCTTCGAGGAGGCCAAGGGCGGAGTGCTGTTCATCGACGAGGCCTACACGCTGTCGCGGGCGGGTTCGGCGGGCGGCGATTTCGGCCAGGAGGCGATCGACACGCTGGTCAAGCTGATGGAGGACCACCGGGACGAGGTGGCCGTGATCGTGGCCGGGTACACGAAGGAGATGGCCGGGTTCCTGTCCGCCAACCCCGGGCTCGCGTCGCGCTTCGGCAAGACGATCGAGTTCGAGAACTACACGCCCGGCGAACTGCTCGGCATCATCGGCCGGATGGTCTCCAGCCAGGACTACGAACTCGACGGAGCCGCGGAACCGGTTCTCGTGGAGCATTTCGCGCGGATCGCGGGCGACGAGAACTTCGGCAACGCCCGCGACGCGCGCCGGTTGTTCGAGGGCGTGCGGAAGTCGCAGTCGCAGCGATTGCGGCTGCTCGGACGGGTGCCGACGCTCGACGAGCTGCGGAGCCTGAGCATCGCCGACATCGAGGCGGCGGTGGCCCGCTAACCTGGGTTTCGTGCGGGTGCTGGTGGTCGAAGACGACGACAATTTGCGGATAGCCCTCGACGTTTCGTTGCGCAGCGCCGGTTTCGCCGTGGACGCGGTGGCCGACCTGCCGGTCGCCGACGAAGCGCTCTTCGTCAACGCCTACGACTGCGTGGTCTTCGACCGGATGCTGCCCGCCGGCGACTCGCTCGGCTACGTGCAACATCGGCGCCGGTCCGGCTGGCTGGTGCCGGTGCTGTTCCTGACCGCGCGCGACAGCACCGCCGACCGGGTCGAAGGCCTGCGCCTGGGCGGCGACTACCTCGGCAAACCGTTCGAGATGGCCGAGCTGGTCGCGCGCGTCCGCAGCCTGTGCCGCCTGAGCCCCGCGGCGCGGACCCGCCCGGCCATCCTGCGCCGCGGCGACGTGGAACTCGACGCGGGCACCCGCGAGGTGCGCCGCGCGGGCGTCCTGCTGACTCTGGCCCCGAAGGAATTCCTGGTCCTCGAACGCTTGCTGGCCGCCGCCGGTGCGCCGGTGCCGCGCAAGGAACTTATCGAGCACGCGTGGGACCGGATGGCCGACCCGGACTCGAACGTCCTGGAGGTCGTGGTCCGGCAGCTCCGGCGCAAACTGCGGGAACAAACCCTGATCGAGACGGTCCGCGGCGTCGGCTACCGGTTCACCGGGTAGTGGTCCGCGCCGTCGCGCGTGCATCTCGGACGCCACCCACTCCGTGCCCACAGACTGAGCCTCTCCCACCCGCCAGCACCGCCTCGATCAGGTCAGCGGCCCGACCAGCCCCGCCATCAGCTCCCTGCAGACCTCCAACCGAGCCGCGACTTTCCGGCGCTTCGACCAACTCCAGCAAGCTCTTCCGCAGCGCAGCCGCCGCAACCTGGCCCGGATCGATCGGGCGGCCGACACCGAGCCGCACCAGCGCGTCGGCGTTGTCCGGCCGGGTGTCGGGCAGTTCGCCGAACGCCACGACGCACTCGAGATAGAGGTCCGGCTTGCCGGTCCTGGGGAGCCAGCTGCGCCTGGAACAACGGATGCCGGTCCGACGTCCGCCACCAACCGGTTGAACGGCACGTCGTGGTGGCGTACGCGGTCAGGTCCATCTCGCGCACCCGCGCCGCCAAGTTCCGGAACGACGGATCTCCGGAGGTGTCCGTGCGCAGCACCAGACAGTCGGCGAAACACCGGACGAGATCGTCCAATTCGGGACACTGCCGCCCAGCGGCAGGTCGGCGGCAGCGACAATGCGAAGGGCGAAACGGGTTGTCGCGCTGTTCTTCGGCCACCGCAGCGCTCCCGAACGTCCGGTATGCGGCAGAAGCGGATGTTCGCTTGTGGTGATCAGCGCTCAGAAGATCCCCGCGGGCGAGATGCTTTACAGCTGCGCGGGGAGCGTCGTCCCGACGTGCGGCAGGCCGCCGATCTCCTGGCGCGGACCGGCCGCGGCGATCAGGGCGCGCAGCGCTGGTCTTGCCGCCGCAGGGCTTCGGAAAGCCAGTCCAGCACCGGTGTCAGCTTCTCCGGAGCCGCCCAGCCGTTGATCGCGGCGAGCAGTTCGAGATACCGCTCCCGGCGTGGGTCGTTGACGGTGTCGAGCCACGCCGGAAGCTGGCCGGGGCGGTACCGGGAGGTGACGGCGGCAACGATCCGGGCAGCCTCTGGCGAGGCCGGGTCGATCCCGGCGTCGAGGGCGGGAGCGACGGCGTCGCGGATGTCCGCAGCCGGGTCGCGGAGCACGCCGTCGCCGGCGCGGCCCGCGACGTGCTGTTCGGCGATGCGCCGCATGACGGCGCGGAAATCCAGGTCTTGGGCCAGTTCGGCCAGTTCCACCCAGGCTTCGACCTGTTCGGCCTCGGGACTGTCGGGCAGTTCGGGAGTCATGGAGCGGGCGATCCCGGTGAATTCGGGGTGATCGAGCCCGCCGAAGATGTTGCCGAGGAAGTCGCCGATCAGGCGGCGGCGCTCGTTCTCGGTCAGTTTGGCCAGCTTGTGCATGAGCGTCGTCTCCTCGGGAGTGGATCCTCGCTTGGCCACCGCCGTCAGCAGCGCGTGACGCATGCGCAGCACGCGGATCTGCACCTCCAGCGCCTCGGCGTGCGCCGCGGCGACGTCGGGAAGGGCAGCTTCGCTCTCGACGACCTTCCGGATCGTGGACAGGTCGAGTCCGAGGTCGCGCAAGGTCCGGACGAGATCCAGGCGTGCGAGCGCGTCAACGCCGTAGCGGCGGTGACCGGAGGGGGTGCGGCCGGACGGCACGACCAGGCCACGGTCGGAGTAGAACCGGACAGCCTTGACCGTCAGCCCGGTCCGCCGAGCCAGCTCGCCGATCGAGTACCGGGGGTCGCCGTCCATGTCTCCACCCTCGCACCTCCCCTCGGGGGAGATGCAAGCACGACCCGACGCACGTCGTGATCACCAGCCGGATGCGCAGCGGCGTACCGGCCACCGAGCCCGCATCGGCAGGCGGACGCGGATCGACCAGACGGCTCGCTTCGAGGCAGAAGCGGCCGTTTGCCGGCGATCTCCAGAACATCGCGGCCACACCGACCGCGGAATCACGCGAGAATCCACAGTGGACGGTCTGAACGCCGCCGTCCGCAATGGAAACCAGGGCGGGCCGAAAGCCGACCCGGACGCGAACGTCCCGGAGGTCGTGGTCCGCCAGCTTCAACGCACCCTGCGGGAACAAACCCGGATCGAGACGATTCGGAGGGCGGGTTACCGGATCACCGGGCAGCGGCGGTGCTTGCGGCCGGTCAGGTCGGCGACGATGCGGCGAGCCACTGCCACGCCCGCTCGCCGTCGACGAGTTCGCCGACCACGGCGTCGGGTTGAGGCGCGTCCAGGACAGCTGGTCGTTGAACGGGTTGAGCAGCAGCGCCGCGCTCGACCTCCGTCGCGGGCAGGCACTCAAACGCATGACGGCCTGACCGGGGAAGCCCTGGGCGGGTGTTGGATAAATGTGGCCCGGCCCCAGGGCTTCCTCCGTTCCCGGACGATCGCGGGCAACAAAAAAGCCACGTCCACCTGGGTGAACGTGGCCTTGTCCGGTCGGGCTGACAGGATTTGAACCTGCGACCCCTTGACCCCCAGTCAAGTGCGCTACCAAACTGCGCCACAGCCCGGACTCTTCACTCCCCGAAGAACCTCTCGTGGAGTGCGATGCGACTACTCTAGCGGGTCCCCGAAACACCCCCGCAACGAGGTCTCCATTACGTCCTGACCTGCACAAACCCAGAAAAGCAAGGCGAACGAGGTTCCCCGCGCGAGGGACGAAGAACGACGCCGTCGTGATCAACCGAGCCAGAGATGTTCGCAGGCAAGGGCACCACGAAACCAGCCTTGGTCCCGCACACGGACCAGGGCTGGACAGGCAAACCCGATCAGCGGCCGGTGAACCGAGCCTTCCCCGGCCCGTCAACCAGGAACGACTTCACCGCGCTCCGCAGATCCTCCGTGTTGTACAGATCCGCGGCGATATCCGTGACATGCGCGTTCGCCTCCGGCACCCCGCCGTGCTCGAAGTGCGCCAGGATTCGCTTCGTCGCGGCATGAGCTTGCGTCGGTCCTTCGGCCAGCTGCCGCGTGAACTCCCGGACGGCCTCATCGAAACCCTCATCCGGCAGCACCCGGTTCACGACGTTCCATCGCTCCAGCGTCGCCGCGTCGAAAGGCTCTCCGGTGAACACGAACTCCTTCGCTCGGGCCACGCCAGCGCGGGCGGCGAGACGCTGCGTGCCACCCATCGTGGGCGTCAGGCCGACGACCTTCTCGACCAGACCGAACTTCGCGCGCGAGGCAGCGAGCAACAGATCACAAGCCATTGCGACCTCGAAAGCCCACGTCAGACACAGGCCATGGGCAGCGAAAACCGTCGGGAACGGCAGTGCGGCAAGGCGATCCGGGACGCTTAGCAGCTCATCGAAGAGCACCTTGGCTTCCGCGGGAGAAGACTGCTCGTCGAACAGCGCGACATCGACACCTCCGCTCACGACCCGGCCCTCGGCGCGGATCAGGAGGGCTCGGGCGGGCGTTTCCTCCAGCGAGCCGATCGCGTCGAGCAAAGCATCCTGCAGCGGCCGCGTGTAGAGGTTGAGCGGCGGCTCGTCGATGGTGACCACGGCAAGCCCGCCGTCGCGTTCCAGCTTGGTCATGCTTGCTCCTCGTTCGCGGTGAGTTCGTCCCAGTACGCCTGCGCGGCCGGCCGCCATTCCACGTGCTTGCGGTGGAACAGTTCGGCTGCCTTTGCTCCGCTCCAGGTCGCGGGCAGCAGTTCGGCGGGCAGTTGCGGGTCGAGGAACGGGAAACGACGCCACTCGTGCACCAGTTCGGTCTGCGCGCGCAGGACCGCCTGCGAGCCGGAGGGCGAGACGCCGGTGAAGCGGTCGATGAAGTCCTCGTACCGGTCGGTCAGCTCGGACAGGTCCCACGACCGCGCGACCATGCTCTCCTGGTCGCCGATCGCGCCGTACTCCGCGGTGAACGACATCGCCTGCATTTCGAGGCCCAGCTCGGCGACGATCTTCTGCGCCTCGGGCTCGCGGCTCGGATCCGGGCTCACCCAGACGCCCGCCACCGGCGAACCGAAGCCGGCCCAGGTGAGCCGGGTGCGCAGGCGGTGGCGAAGGTCGCGCTTCGCTTCCGGCACCGAGACGATCAGCATCAGCCAGCGGTTCTCCCAGGCGTGCGCGTCGCGGCCGAAGGCGTATATGCGTTCGGCGCCCTCGGTGAGCAGGCGCCGTCCGGGCGGAGTCAGGGACCAGCGGACGCGGCGGCCGATGCGTTCGGACACCAGCCAGCCCTCGCCCGCGGACCGGGCCAGCGCCTGTCTCGCGGACTTCTCCTCGATGTCGAGCATGCCGAGGGATTCGACCAGCATCGACGTCCACACCGGACGGTCGCGGGGCAGCACGTACTCGCCCAGCACGGTCATCAGCAGCGACCGCGCGCTCGCGTGGCTGACCTCGCGCCGTCTGCTGACGGTCGGCCGGGGAGCCCGCTGCTTCCCCTGGCCGAACGGGACCGGGGCGGGTTCCGCCATTGCCTTTCACCGACCTCACTGCTCTTGTTGGACCCGAGAACCCGCCCAGAGTACCCACTCGGAGTGACGGAGCCGACACGCGGCACGCGGCGCGAGCGGCGCCCGTAAACTCGGCTCCGATATGAGCGCCACACTCGTCGCGAAGGACCTGGCCGCCGGCCACGGTGACCGCGTTCTCTTCTCAGGTCTCGATCTCGTCGTCGCCCCGGGCGAGGTGATCGGCCTGGTCGGCGTCAACGGCGCCGGCAAGTCCACCTTGCTGCGCACGCTGGCCGGGCTGGCCCGCCCGGAATCCGGCGAGGTCCGGCTCAACCCGCCGACGGCCACCGTCGGGCACCTCCCGCAGGAGCCGGAGCGGAGGGAGGGCGAATCGGTGCGCGCGTTCCTCGCTCGACGCACCGGTGTCGCGACCGCGCAAACCGCACTCGACGCGGCGACCGATGCGCTTACCGCGGGCGCGGACGGCGCCGACGACGCATACGGCACCGCGCTGGACCGCTGGCTCGCGCTCGGCGGCGCCGACTTGGACGACCGCGCAGGCGAGGTCGCCGCGGATCTCGGGCTGGCCGTCGACCTGGATCAGCCGATGGTTTCGCTCTCCGGCGGGCAGGCCGCGCGCGCCGGGCTGGCGTCGCTGCTGCTCAGCCGTTACGACATCTTCCTGCTCGACGAGCCGACGAACGACCTCGACCTCGACGGGCTCGCCCGGCTGGAGCGGTTCGTCACCGGGCTGCGCGCGGGCACCGTGCTGGTGAGCCACGACCGCGAGTTCCTCGCCCGGACGGTCGACCGCGTGGTGGAGCTGGACCTGGCGCAGCAGCAGGTGAAGGCGTACGGCGGCGGGTACGAGTCCTATTTGGAGGAACGGGCGGTCGCGCGGCGGCACGCTCGCGAGGACTACGACGAATATGCCAACACCCGCGCGTCGCTGGAGGCCCGGGCGGGCATGCAGCGCGCGTGGATGGAGAAGGGCGTCAAGAACGCCCGCCGCAAGGCGACCGACAACGACAAGATCGGCCGCAAGTTCCGCAGCGAGGCCACCGAGAAGCAGGCCTCGAAGGCGCGCCAGACGGACCGGATGATCGAGCGGCTCGAGGTCGTCGACGAGCCGCGCAAGGAGTGGGAGCTGCGGATGGAAATCGCGGCCGCTCCGCGCGCGGGCGCGGTGGTCGCGACGCTGCGGGGCGCGGTCGTGCGGCGCGGCGAGTTCACGCTCGGGCCGGTCGATCTGCAGATCGACTGGGCGGACAAGGTCGCCATCACCGGCGCGAACGGCGCGGGCAAGTCCACGCTGCTGGCTGCGTTGCTCGGCCGGGTGCCGCTGGACGAAGGCAACGCCGCGCTCGGGCCGGGCGTGGTGGTCGGCGAGGTCGACCAGGCCCGCAGGCTGTTCCTCGGCGACCTTCCGCTGGCGGACGCGTTCGCGCATGAGGTCCCGTCGCTCGCCGACGCGGAAGTCCGTACTCTGCTGGCGAAATTCGGGCTCAAGGCCGCCCACGTGCTGCGCCCGGCGGCGACGCTTTCGCCCGGCGAGCGCACCCGCGCGGCGTTGGCGCTGCTGCAGGCGCGCGGAGTGAACCTGCTGGTGCTGGACGAGCCGACCAACCATCTGGACCTGCCCGCGATCGAACAGCTCGAGTCCGCTTTGGACGAATACCCCGGCACGCTGCTGCTGGTGACGCACGACCGGCGGATGCTGGACGCGGTTTCGGTGACTCGGCGGCTGGAAGTGGACGGTGGCAAGGTTTCCGAGCGTTGACCCAGGCCCTTGTGAGTGTTTATGCCGGTTCTAACCGGCATAAACACTCACAAGCCCCGAGCAACGCCGTGTCCGGCGCGGGGGTCGACGGCAGCGGAGGACGGGCAGCACTTCGCCGGTTTTGGCTGGCGGGCGGCGGTTCTCCCCGGCGTCTCGTGAGTGCTTACGCCGGTTCTAACCGGCGCCAGCACTCACGAGCTGTCACGGACGGTCGGTGAGATATCCGCCCATAGTCGTGAAGTACTCCGCCGCCGCCAGCTCCCGGTCATCGGCCGTCCGGACGCGTTCGATCCGCAGCCCCGGCGACTGACCTCGCCGCGCCTCCCGGCCAGCGACGATCACCACGCCCTCGCCTTCGCGGATGAAGATGCGGCCAGGAGTTCCGCCGTAGCGGCCGTCCGAAACCGACGCGCGCACGATGCGCAGTTGTTCGCCGCGGTGGTATGTGAAGGCGTTGGGGTACGGGTCTGATTGGGCGCGCACCAGACGGTCCAGTTCCTCGGCCGACCACGTCCAGTCGATGAGGCTGTCGCGCGGCGCTCGCTTGTGGAAGAAGCTCGCCTTCGTGCGGTCCTGCGCGATCGGGACCACCGTGCCGGACTCGATCAGGCTGAGGGCTTCCGTCACGAGCGGTTCGATGAGGTCCACGGTGCGGTGGAACAGATCCGTCGCGGTGTCGCGCGGGCCGACGGCGACCGCGTGCTGGGCCACGATGTCGCCCGCGTCGAGTTCGTCGTTCATCATGTGCGCGGTGACGCCTACCTCCGGCTCGCCGTTGATCAGCGCCCAGATGATGGGGGAGAAGCCGGCGTAGGCGGGCAGCAGCGAATCGTGCACGTTGAGCGTGCCGTTGCGCGGCAGGTCGAAGATCTCCGGCGGCAGCCAGGTGCGCCAGTTGTTCGCGACGATCAGGTCCAGGTCCGCGGCCTTCAGCTCGTCGAGGAGTTCGGCGTCGTCCGGGCGGGTGCGCAGCAGGGTGCGGATCCCGTGCTGCTCGGCCAGTTCGGCGACCGAATCGCTCCAGATCCGTTCGTAGGCGTGGTCGCTCGGCGGGTGGGTGACCACCAGCCGCACGTCCTGGCCCGCGTCGAGGAGGGCCTTCAGGGTGCGGTGCCCCCAGGTCTGGTAGCCGAACATGGCCACGCGCATCGGCGGTGCACCTTTCGTGGTCGGGACGAACATCACCCAGACAGTACTAGTTGAGGCTTACCTAAGTTAGGTTAGGGTTTCTTGAGCATGGTCAGTCGAGAACGGTGATGCGGCAGTGCCGCGCTAGGGGACTTTCATGTCACGAGCAGGGGCCGAGGACAGCCGGGTGCCGGTGTACGACGTGGTCGGAGTCGGGTTCGGGCCGTCCAACCTCGCGCTCGCGATCGCCCTCGCCGAGCACAACGCGGGCTCGGGGGAGACGGTCACGGCGCACTTCCTGGAGCGCCAGCCCCGGTTCGGCTGGCATCGCGGGATGCTGATCGACACCGCGACCATGCAGGTGTCGTTCCTCAAGGACCTCGTGACGATGCGGAACCCGGCGAGCGCGTTCACGTTCCTGAACTACCTGCACGAGAAGGGGCGGCTGGTCGATTTCATCAACCACAAGACCCTGTTCCCGCTGCGCGTCGAGTTCCACGACTATTTCGAATGGGCTGCGGCGAAGGTCGACGACCTGGTCTCTTACGGCAGCGAGGTCGTCTCGGTCGAACCGGTGCGCGACGGCGACGAGATCGCGTATTTCGACGTGCGTGCCGACGTGGCCGGCGAGATCACCGAGCTGCGGGCGCGGAATCTGGTGCTGGGAACCGGATTGCGCGCGAAACTTCCAGACGGGGTCGTTGCTGGGGAGCGGATCTGGCACAACAGCGAACTGCTGCATCGCGTTGAGTCGTTGCGCGGCACGGACGCGCGGCGGTTCGTGGTGATCGGCGCCGGTCAGAGCGCGGCTGAGGTCACGGCCTTGCTGCACGACGAATTCCCGCGCGCCGAGGTGTGCGCGGTTTTCGCGCGCTACGGCTACAGTCCCGCCGACGACAGTGCGTTCGCCAACCGGATTTTCGACCCCCAGGCGGTCGATTCCTTCTACGCGGCAAGCGAACCGGTCAAGGAACGCTTGATGGGCTACCACGGCGCGACGAACTACTCCGCGGTCGACCTGGACCTCATCGACGAGCTGTACCGGCGACGCTACCAGGAGAAGGTGCTCGGCGCGGAACGGTTGCGGCTGTTCAACATCTCGCGTCCGGTCGAGGTCGCCGACCAGGGCACGCACGTGCGCGCGACCGTCGAATCGCTGGCGACTGGCGAACGGTCGGTGCTGGACGCCGACGCTGTCATCTACGCGACGGGCTACCTGCCCGCGGACCCGACGTCGCTGCTCGGCGGCCTGGCGAGTCACTGCCGCAGGGACGAGGAAGGCCGATTGAAGGTCGAACGCGACTACCGGATCACGACCGACTCTGCCGTGCGTGGCGGCCTGTACCTGCAGGGCGGCACTGAGCACACGCACGGCATCACTTCGTCGCTGCTGTCGAATACAGCCGTGCGGGTAGGCGAGATCCTGCAGTCCATTGTGGATCGACGAGCGGCCGGGGCTGACCCGGTCGAGTACGCGGTGAGCGGGATTCGCTGAGCGCGCAGGGAAGGACTGAGTTATGACGAATCCGTTCGAGAACCCCGACGGCGTTTACCTGGTGCTCGTGAACGACGAGGGCCAGCACAGCCTGTGGCCGGACTTCGTGGCTGTGCCGGACGGCTGGCGGACCACGTTCGGCCCGGACGCGCGGCAAGCGTGCGTGGACCACATCGAGCAGACCTGGACCGATCTGCGTCCGCTTTCGCTGATCAGGGCGCAGGAATCCTGAAGCCTGGGTGGGGAATCCGGTGTGCATCCAGAGTTCCTCGCCCAGGACTGCGGCTCGCCTGGCCGCTGCCGGATCGGGCGCAGGCGAGATCCGCGCGAGCCGTCCGATCGGGTCGGCGATGACCTGCGCGTCCCGCTTGTGGGCTTGGTGCTTGCTGACGCGGAACGTCCGGCGCTGAGGGCGGACGATCCGGGCGCGCCGGTCGGTTCAGTCGCCGGTGCGGTCCGGCAGGAGCTGGGCCGCGAGCGAGTGTGCGGTGGCGGTGAGTGTGGCCGCGTCCAGTCCGGTCCGGCTCATGAAGACGAGCCCCTGTTGCGCGGCCAGGAGGGACCGCGCCAGTGCGATCGGATCCGCGTCGGCCGGCAGGTCGCCCTCGCGTTGGGCCCGGCCGACGCAGTCGGCGATCAGCGAGGTGGACGTTTCGTAGGTGCGGTGGGCGTGGGCGAGGACTTCCGGATCGGCGTTGCCGAGTTCGCACGTGCTGTTGGCCATCAGGCAGCCACGCCGCGTGCCGGGGTCGTCGACCGGCACCTCGAGGAGCAGGCGCAGTGCGTCCAGGGCCCGCGGTGACTTGGCGAGGGCTTCCCGGAGCCGGTCGTGGTTTTCGTCGGTGTAGCCGCGCAGCGCCCGGAGGAAGAGTTGGCGCTTGTCGCCGAACGCCGCATACAGGCTGCCTTTGCCCAGTCCGCTGACCCGCATCAGGTCTTCCAGCGAGGTCGCGGCGTAACCGGCGTCCCAGAACTGCTCGCGGACGGCGTTGAGCACCTGCTTCTCGTCGAACATGCGCGGACGTGCCATGCCGACCAGGGTAAAGGTTCTTGACCGCGCGGTCCACCATCCTTATGGTGGACCGCGCGGTCAAGAACTCCGCAGCAGGTCGAGGCCAGAGAAAGCGGGAAGCACATGGGGAAGCTCAACGGCAAGGTGGCGATCGTGACCGGCGGGTCGCGGGGGATCGGTGCCGCGTCGGCGCTGGCGCTGGCCGACGAAGGGGCCGACGTCGCGATCAGCTACTCGGCCTCGGCGGATCGGGCCGAGGCCGTGGTCGGCGAGCTGGAGGCGAAGGGGGTGCGCGCGGCGGCTTTCCGGGCCGACCAGGCGGACGCGGCGCAGGCAGCGGGCTTGATCCGGCGGGTGGCCGAGCTGTTCGGGCGGCTGGACATCCTGGTCAACAACGCGGCCGCGGGCGGCGGCGATCTCGTCGGCAGCGAGCTGCCCGACCGGGCCGCTGTCGAGCGGCAGCTCGCCGTCAACTACACCAGCGTGGTGGCCGGGATCCAGGCGGCGGTGCCGTTGCTGCCGGACGGCGGGCGGATCGTCAGCATCAGCTCGGGGGTGGCCGCTCGGGCGGGTTTCCAGGGGATGGCGTATTACACGGGCACGAAATCGGCTCTCGAAGGCTTCAGCCGGGGCGCGGCCCGCGATCTGGCGCACCGGGGTATCACGGTCAATGTCGTCCAGCCCGGGTTCGTTGACACCGAAGGAAACCCCGCCGACGGTCCGGCCGCGTCCATGTTCCTTTCCACCACGGCGATGGGGCGGTACGGCAGGCCGGAGGAGATCGCCGCGGGCGTCGTTTTCCTCGCCAGCCCGCAGGCCTCTTACGTCACCGGCGCGGTGCTGAGGATCGACGGCGGATACGCCGCATAGCCCGGCCGCGCACCGGACAACACCGCGTGCGCGTGAGCAGGTTGGCAACGGCTCACTCCGTGCTGCGCAAGCCGGACCAGGCGGTCCAGAGGGTGGCGTACCGTCCGCCTGCCGCGACCAGTTCGTCGTGTGTCCCCGATTCGACCACCGCACCGGCGTCGAGGACGACAATGCGGTCCGAAGCGGCTGCCTGGGTCAGGCGGTGCGCCACGATCAGGCCGGTGCGGCCTTCGAGCGCGGCGGCTGCGGCGGCTTCCAGTGTTTTCGCCCCCGCGCTGCCCGCTTCGGCCGTCGCCTCGTCGAGGATCGCTACCGCTGGATCCGCGAGCACTAACCGAACAAGCGCGAGTTGCTGAGCCTGTGTGACGGTCAGCCGGTGCCCGCCCTCGCCGACGACCGTCGCGAGCCCCTCCGGCAACGCCTCGACCCACTCGGCAGCACCAACCTTGGCCAGCGCAGCCTGCAACTCGGCGTCGCTGGCCTGGGGAGCGGCGAGGCGGAGATCGTCGGCCAGCGGGCCGCTGAAGACATGCACTTCCTGGCTGATCAACGCCACCGCGCGCCGAGTGGCGGCCGGGCCGAGCTGGTCGAGCGGAACACCGCCGATCGACACCGTGCCGTTGCTGGCCTGGTGGATTCCGGCGATCAGCTTCGCCAGTGTCGTCTTCCCCGCCCCGCTGGCCCCGACCAACGCGACGCGCTCGCCCGGCGCGACTTCGAGATCGACGTCGCGAAGCACGGGATGGTTGTCCACATAGGAGTGTCCAATGTCGACGGCCTTCACCGACGCGTCGACCGGACGGCACACCCTGCTCGGTTCGGCGGGTGCGGGGAGATCTGCCACGCCGATGAGCCGGGACAGGCTCGCGGTTGCCGCCTGTGCGTCGTCCACCAGCGCGAGTGCGGTGTTGATCGGCCCGAAGAGGCTGTGGAAGTACAGCGCGGCTGCGGTCGCGACGCCGACTGTCGCCAAATTCGCGCCCACCAAGAGGAAACCGGCCGCGAGTACCGCGGATAGCCCGACGAATTCGGCGAGATTCAGCCGTCCGTAGAACCGGGTGCCGAGGCGGACGCCGCGCAGGGCCAGCTTCACCGCGCCGTTCGACCGTTCGCGGACCCGGTCGACGTGCGCGTCCGCGAGACGGAACGCGCGGACGGTCTTGGCGCCGCCGATGGTGTCGAGAAGCTGTTGCTGCTGAGCGCCGACGGCGGCTCGCTGGGCAGCGTACAGCGGGGTCGCGCGGCGGACGTACCAGCGGACGGTGTGCAGCTGGATCGGGACCGCCAACAGAGCCGCGGCGAGGAAACGCCAGTCGAGGATCGCCATCGCGACCAGGGTCAGCACGATCGTCAGCACCGAACGGGCCAGCGCGGGCAGCGCTTGCCGGACTGCCTCGGCGACGACGGAGACGTCGTTGGTCACGCGGGTGGTCAGGTCGCCGGAGCCGGCTTTTTCGACCTGTTCCAGCGGCAGGCCGAGGGCGCGGTCGATGAACCGTTCGCGCAGGTCGGCGAGCATGGTTTCGCCGAGCCGGGCGAGCATCGAGACGCCGATGGCGGTGGCGATCGCGGACGTCACGGCGACCACGACCAGCCCGGCGACCGGGTACGCGAGCGCCGACGCGGGCTGCCGGGTGGCTACGAGATCGACGACGCGGCCGAGCAGGGGAGCAGTGAGCAGGCCGATCGCGGTCGCACCGACTACGAAGGCGAACGACCCGGCGGCGCGGCCTTTCGCTTGGCGCAGCAGATCGAGCAAGACGGCCCGGATGCGCGGTCCGGCGGCGACGGGCAGCAGTTCGCGTTCGGTCATGAGAGCACCGCCGCTCGGTAAACCGCCTCGGCACGGACCAGTTCGGCGTGGCTGCCTTCCGCGACGACCTGACCGCCTTCGATCAGCACCACGCGGTCGGTCGCGGCGAGCAAGGCCGGGCTGGTGGTGACCACGATCGTCGTCCGGTTCCGGCGCAGTTGCGCGACTCCGGTGGCGATGCGGGCTTCGGTGACGGTGTCGACGGCAGTGGTCGGATCGTGCAGCACCAGGACCGGAGCGTCGGTGGCGAGGGCGCGCGCCAAGGCGACGCGTTGCCGTTGCCCGCCGGACAGCGATCGTCCGCGTTCGGTGACCGTCGTGGCGGTGCCGGACGGGAGAGTCGCGGCGACCTCGTCGGCGGCGGAGGCGGTGAGCACTCCGTCGGGGACGGCGGGCATCCCGCCGCGGACGTTGTCTTCCACGGTGCCCTCGAACAGATCGGTGTCGTGTGCGGCGACGAGGACGACGTCGCGGACTCGATCAGGGTCCACAGTGGACAGATTGACCGCGTCGACGTGGACGGTGCCGCCGCGAGGATCGGCGAACCGGCCGAGGCAGTCGAGGAGATCGGTGGCCGTGGCGGGATCGCTGGTGACGATGCCGAGCAGCTCGCCGGGCGGGACGGTGAGGTCGAGATCGTGGAGTTTTCCGTGCGACACCGCGGAAAAGGTCACGCTGCCACGGGCTGGGGCGGGTAGCTCGCCGGTTCCTTCCAGGACAGCCGGAGGCGCGCTGAGCACGGCGGCGACCCGTCCGGCGGAGGCGCGGCCCTGGGCGAGCTGGCCGTTGACCCAGGCGAAGATGGTGAACGGGGTCTGCAGGAACTGGGCCAGTCCGACGGCGGCGACCAGGTCGCCTACGGAGATCTCGCCGTTAGCCGCCAGCGAGCCGCCGACGAGAGCGACGATCGCGATGAAGATCCCGGTGAGCGCCAGCAACGCGCCGTTGTGCCACGCCTGGGCGCGGGCCGCGCGGATGGTCGCCTGCAAGGAATCGCGGCTGGTGCGCCGATACCGGGCTGTCGCCGCCGGTTCCGCGCCGATGCCCTTCAGCACCCGCAACCCGCTGACGAGGTCGGCCGCGACACCGGAGGCGTGCGCGGCGCGCTCCTGTTCCAGTTCGCTGCGCTTCTCCAGCGGTTTGCCGATGAGATGGGCGAGGAAGAGCAGCGGCGGGGTGCCGAGGAGGACGAGCAGCCCGAGCGGCACCGACATCCGGAGGAGCACGACCGCGCTCACGACCAGTCCGGCGAGCGCGGCGATGCCGAATGGAAGCACGGCGTTGATCATCCCGACCCGGCGGGCGTCCGAGGTCCCGACGCTCACCAATTCCCCAGCGAGCGAGCCGTTTTCCGCTCCGCCGCGAGGGTGCAGGACTCGACGGCTGACCGCGAGCCGGATCTCGTGCGCGGCGCGTTCGGACGCGCGCTCGGCTGCGCGCGCGCCGAAGCGGTAGCTGTAGGAGAGCACGAGGAAGACGACGGCGAGTACGCCTAGCCAGCCGAGCAGGGTGGGCACCGAACTGTCGCCGACAGCGCGGTCCAGCACGACGCCGACCACTACCGGGACGAGGGCTTCACCGCCTTGGTGACCCGCGGCGAGGAAGGAGGCGGCGACGACGGATTTCCGTTGTCCGGCGATGGCGTTGCGGAGGACATCCCGGCCGGTTGTGGGTGCGGTGGTGGTCACCAGCGCCTCCGCGGGG
>NZ_PQIA01000176.1 GCF_003385235.1 Amycolatopsis circi
GGGCTGAGGGGTGAGTGTCGAGCTGGGCTGCCGACGGGGGCTGCTTCTGGCAGCGTGTGCGCATGCGTAGCTACTATCTCCCTCCTGTTCTCCCCGTAGTCGCTCTTGTGCTGATGCCGTTCCTCCCCTTCGTCAACTCCTCCGGCCTGTGGCTTGGCCTGCCCAAGATAATGGTTTGGGGGGCTTTTTGGTGTCTGATGTTCACTCCTGCCCTCTTGTTGTCTGAACGGCTCCTGGCTCGCAGCGGACAGGAGGATTGACGATGATCCTCGCTTTTACGCTGGTTGGCATCGTGCTCATCGGGGTGCTCGGGTTTGTGGGGCGGCGGCGGCCTGCTGCGGATCTTGCCGAATGGACCGTCGGCGGGCGGAAGTTCGGTGCGTTGACCATGTGGTTTTTGCAGGCCGGGGAGGTCTTCACGACCTTTACCTTCCTCGGCATGGCCGGGTTGGCGTTCTCCGGCGGCGTGGCCGCGATGTATGCGCTGCCGTATGTGCCGATCGCTTACGTGATCTTGTTTTTCCTCGCCAAGCGGATCTGGCGGATGGGCAAAGAGCGCGGGTATCTGACCCAGGGCGACTTTCTCGAGGACCGGTTTTCCAGCCGGGCACTGGGGACGGTGTCGGCGGTTCTTGGCGTGGTGTTCGTGCTGCCGTACCTGCAGCTGCAGATCACTGGGCTCGGGCTGATCGTCCGGCTGGTGACCGGCGACCACGCGTCCGGGACGCTCAGCATGATCGCGGGCAGCGTGCTGGTGGTCGCGTTCGTGTTGTGGGCTGGGCTGCGCGGAGTGGCGGCGACGTCGTACTTCAAGGACGCGATCATGCTTGTGGTCTTGGTGGTGCTGATCATCGCGGTGCCCGCGCATTTCGCCGGCGGGGTGTCGGGGGTGTTCCACAAGATCGACCAGCTGCATCCGGAGAAGCTGTTCGTGCACGCCGGAGCCAACGACCACACGTGGTTCATCACTAGCATGCTGGTGAGCGCGATCGGTGTCGGGCTGATGACGTTGCCGCACACCTGGCCCGCGCTGATGTCGGCGCGTGATCCGAAGGTGCTGCGCCGCAACTACACCTGGATGCCGGTGTACGAGCTGTGCCTGCTGCTGCCGATGATCATCGGGTTCGCGGCGATTCTGGTGGTGCCCAAGGGAAGCGATCCGAACGGCGTGCTGCTGACGCTGAGCAAGGACGCGTTGCCGGGGTGGGTCACCGGGCTCGTGGTCGTCGCGGCGACGGCAACTGCGATGGTGCCTGCGGCGGGCATCCTGATCGGCATCTCCTCCTTGGTGGCCCGGAACATCGCCCGGGTGCGCAGCGAACGCAAGCAGTTCTGGATCAACCACGGGACGGTCGTGCTGGCCAGCGCGCTCGCCCTGGTCCTCGGCATCTACCGGCCGGACCTGCTGGCGAACCTGCTGCTGCTCACCTACTCCGGATCGGTGCAGCTGGCCCCGGCGAACCTGCTGGGCTTCCTGAAGAAGGTCCCGGTCGGCAAGACCCCGGTGTTCGCCGGTCTGCTGGCCGGCGAGGTCGTGGTGATCTGGCTGACCTTTGTGGACACCAAGCTTGTCGGCACGGTGAACGTCGGGCTGATCGGACTGGCGGTTAACGTGGTCGTGCTCGCGATCGCGGCACTGATCGAACGGGCCGTGACCCGGTCCGGAGACGTTGTGCAGACAGGAGAACCGGTATGACGCGGACCCTTTTCACCGGCGGCACCGTGTTCGACGGGACGGGCAGCGCGCCCGCGCCGGCGGACGTCGCGGTCGAGGACGGCCGGATCGTCGAGGTCGGCGCCGGCCTCGACGGCGACCGCGCGGTGGACTGCACCGGCGCGATGCTGCTGCCCGGGATGTTCGACTGCCACGTGCACGTCACGGTGTCCGATCTCGGGTTGCTGCAGCGGGTGCAGAAGCCGTTCTCCTACCAGTTCTACGAGGCGGCCCGGAACCTGTGGACCACACTGAAACTCGGCATCACGACGGTGCGCGACGCCGCCGGGGCCGACCTCGGCATCAAACAGGCGGTCGCGGACGGCCTGATCCCCGGTCCCCGTTTGGAAATCGCGGTCGGCCTGATCAGCCCGACCGGCGGGCACGGCGACGGGTGGATGCCGTCCGGGCATTGTGTCCCGCTGTCGCTCCCGCACCCCGGCCGCCCGAGCGCGCTGGCCGACGGCCCGGACGAGATGCGCCGAGTCGCGCGCACCCTGTTGCGGGCCGGGGCCGACGTGCTGAAGGTCTGCACCACCGGCGGCGTGCTGTCGCCGCGGGACGATCCGCGGCATTCGCAGTTCACGCCTGAGGAGTTGGACGTCCTGGTCGCCGAGGCGACCATGCAGGGGCGTGCGGTGATGGCTCACGCACAGGGCTCGGAGGGGATCAAGAACGCCGTCCGCGCCGGGATCCGGTCGATCGAACACGGCATCTATCTCGACGACGAGGCGATCGAGCTGATGCTCGCGCACGGCACCTGGCTCGTCCCGACGCTGGTGGCGCCGGTGAACGTCATCCGCGCGGCCGCCGCTGGCGCCGCGTTGCCGGATGCGGTGGTGCAGAAGGCGAAAGAGGTCGCGGAGGTGCACCTGGATTCGGTGCGCCGGGCAGTCGCGGCCGGGGTGCGGATCGCGATGGGCACCGACAGCGGCGTCGGCCCGCACGGGACGAACCTGGAAGAACTGGAGCTGATGCGCTCGGCCGGGATGAGTCCGGCGGACGTGCTGGTCGCCGCCACGTCTTCGGCCGCCCGGCTGCTGGGCAAGGACGCCGAACTGGGTCGCCTGGCTCCGGGGTATCGAGCGGACGTTGTGGTCGTTTCGGGCGATATATACGATTTCCCGGCTTTGGCGGGCAACGTTCGGGAAGTCTGGCAAGACGGAGCGCGCGCAGTTTAGGGTGGCAGTTTCCTGGTCACGGCATACTGTGCGCCGTGATCATGAAAACCGAGGAACGCCACGCGTCCTGGCTCGAGCTTTTCTTCGACCTGGTAGCTGTCGCCGGCGTCGCCCAGCTTTCGCATCTCGTGCGCGGAACGACCTCCTGGAGCGACGCCGGCCTGTACGTCGTGTGCTTCCTCGCGTTCTGGACCGCGTGGATGTGCTTCACCGTGTACGGCAATGTCACCGGTGCGGCGGCCCGCACCATGCCGGTGCTGCTCGCGATGGCCGGGCTGGTCTTCATGGCCGGTTCGGTGCATGACCTCGGCGAGCACGCGCAGGGCTTCGCCATCTCTTACGTGGCGGTGCGCGCGCTCGCGAGCCGGGTCTGGGAAGGCCGGGAAAGCACGCGGATCATCGTCGAATGGCCGGTCGTGCACGCCGGGATGGGCATGGTGCCCTGGGTGGTTTCGTTCTGGGTCGACGCGCCTTGGAAGTACGCGCTGTGGGCGCTGGGGCTGGGGATCGACCTGGTGGCCGGGCTGACCATGTCGGGGGAGCAGATCGCGGCCAAGGTGGCGGAACGGGCCGCCCAGTCCAAGAAACCGATGCCGGGACTGGCTTTCGCGCATCTGGACTTCGCGCATTTCGGCGAGCGGCTGGGGCTTTTCACGATCATCGTGCTGGGCGAGGGCGTCCTGACGGTCACCGACGCGATGACGGAGATCGCGGACTGGGAGTGGTCGTTGCTCTCGACCGTTCTCGGGGTTTTGGCGCTGCTCGCGGCTTTGTGGGGAGCGGCGTTGTACCAGGGATTCGGCGGGATTCCTTATTTGTCCCAGGGCGCTTGGGGACCCCGGGTTCTGCTGCCGATGCATTGCCTGGTGGCCGGGTTGCTGGCCGCGCTGGCGGCGGGGTTCGGCGACGTCGTGGAGTCCGTCGAGCACGGGCACGTCGCCGCCGGGACGCGGTGGATGCTGTGCGGGTGTGTCGCGGCGTTCACGGTGGTGGGCGTGGTGGCGCGGGTGACTTCCCGGACGTGGAAACGGTGGGATTTCATCGCGGTGCTCGCTGGGGTGGGGATCCCGGTTGTTCTCGGTGCGCTCGGCGGGGAGCTGACTCCGGCGCGGTTCTTGTGGCTGCTGCTCTTGGCGATCGTCCCAGGGTTGGTGCGGGAGCTTCCGCGGCGGAAGCCTGTTGCCGCCGACGGTTCCGCCTCGTGAGGACTCGCTGAAAACCTGACGTCGCCTCATGAACCAGCGCTGGTCGTGAGGGGAACCCTGAGGGAATCAGAGTCCGTGAAGGTTCCCCTCACGGACTTTGCCCTGTCCGGAGTCAGGCGTCGGCGAGCAGTTCTCGTAGGGCGGCAGCGAATTTGGCCGGATTGCGTTGCGGCGCCAGGTGCGCGCCCGGCGTCTCGGTGAACGGCAATCCCAGTTCGAGCGCGAGGATCTTGGCGGGCTGGTAGTGATACCAGCCGCGGCTGGCTTCCCCGGCGACCGGCACGATCTCGGTGTTCGTGCGGCGCAGCGCGCGCAAGTCCGGCAGGTAGTCGAAGAACTCGGTCAGCTCGCGGTCGAACAGCCGGAGCCAGTCGCTCTCGTTCGGCAGCCGCAGATGCGGCAGGTCGGGCAGGGCGGCGCCGGCGATACCGTCCGCGAACCGCGTGACCGCGCCCATCAGATCACCCGAACGGGCCAGCCGAACCTGCGCCGCCGCGGCCTCCAGAATCCCGGCGGCGTCCGGCATCAACTGGATCGCGGGCGGTTCGTGCGCGACGAACGTGGTGACCCGGTCCGGATACCGCGCGACGAGATCGAGCCCGATCAGCGCCCCGGCACTGGTCCCGAACATCGAAACCGGCCCGCTCCCGCCGACGTGCTCGAGAACGGCGAGCGCGTCGTCCGCCTGCAGCGGCACCGGGACGGGCCCGGTCGTGGTGTCCGTGCTGGAGAAATGCCCGCGACGGTCGTAGGTGATCACGGTGAAGTCCGTGCGCAAAAGCTTGACCAGCGCCCGGAACGAGTCCGCCGCGCCGGTCCCGCCGGGGACCAGCAACAGCAGCGGTCCCACGCCGGTCGTGCGGACGGCCAGCTCGCCGCCCTCGACCGGACAGCGATGCTCGGCAGTCTCCGCATCTTCCGCGATCATGCCGAGAAGTCAAGCACAACCCGAGTCCCCCGACGGCTCCCGGGACGCCGGTTTTTGTCGGTGGCGGGTGCGAGACTCCGGAGATGACGAGTTGGGATGAGTTCAGTGCCGCCGCCCCGTCGCTGGCCTCGCGCGTACGAGCCCGTTTCGCCGCCGCGGACTCGCATGTCCTGGCCACCCTCCGACGCGACGGCTCGCCGCGAGTGAGCGGTTCGGAGATCGACTTCCGCGACGGCGAGGCGTACCTCGGGTCGATGCTCGACGCGCGCAAGGCCCGCGACCTCCAGCGCGACGACCGCTTCGCCCTCCACGCCTACCCCGGCATCGAGGAAGGCGGCGACGCGAAAATCGCGGGCCACGCGGTGGAGATCACCGACCCGGCCGAGGCAGCGCGGATCCAGGAGGGACAGGAGAGCCACCTGTTCCGGCTGGACCTGCGGGAGGCGGTGGTGACGTGGGTGGAGGAGAACACGCTGTGGATCGAATCGTGGCATCCGGGGAGCTGGGTGCGCTTCGCGAGGCCGGACAACGGTCCCGCGGTGCGGACGGAGCTGGAACTGGGATGAGAGGGGATTGGGTGGGTTGAGGAGGCTGGCTGGTTGAGGTGAGTTGACGGGGCGGCTCGGCAGTCGGCTTGGCGCGGTGCCAGCGGGAGTGGGTTAGGCGAGGGGAGGAGACGGCCGAAGCGCAGAGCCAGGAAGCCCGGGAGTGGTCTGGCTGAGGCGAGGCACCCGGATGCTCGTCACGGAGCGGTTCGGGAGGCGGGGCCAGGAAGCCCTGGAGCGGTCTGCCGAGGCGGGGTGCTCGGATGGTCGTGACGGAGCGGATGGGGAGGCGGGACCGGGAAGCGCGGGAGTGGTCTGGCTGAGGCGAGGCACCCGGATGCTCGTCACGAAGTGGTTCGGGAGGGGGCCAGGGAACATGAGAGCGGTCTGGCGGAGGTGGGGTGCCTGGATGTTCGTGACGGAGCGGATGGGGAGGCGGGGCCAGGAAGCCCGGGAGTGGTCTGGCCGACGTGAGGTGTGCGGATGGTCGTGACCGAGTGGTTCGAGAGGCGGGGCCGGGGAACCCGGGAGTGGTCTGGCCGAGGCGAGACACCCGGACGGTCGTCAAGGAGCGGCCCGGGAAGCGGCACCGGGTGACCGGATGCGCTCGAGAGAGCCGGGGCAGCCGAAGAATCCGTGAGCTTGAACAGCCCCGGACGGGCCAGCCGAAGCCCTAGCCTGGGCTGATGAAACTCACGTCCACCGTGCTCGACGCGCCCGAACCCCGGGCGCTGGCCGAGTTCTACCGGCAACTGCTCGGGTGGCCGATCGGCGCCGACGAGCCGGGCTGGGTCACCTTGCGTCCGGCTGAAGGCGGGCCGGGGCTGTCGTTCCAGCTGGAAACGCAGTACGTGCCACCGGTCTGGCCAGCCGGCCCGGGAGAGCAGCAGATGCAGTTGCACCTCGACTTCGAGGTCGACGGCCGCGCCGCGTTGGAGGCGGCGGTCGCGAAGGCGGTCGCCGCGGGGGCGCGGGTGGCGGGGTTTCAGCCGCAACAGGACGTGCGGGTGTTGCTGGACCCTGCCGGGCATCCGTTCTGTTTCTGGACTGACGACCGGCCCTGACGAGCCCCGCCAGCTCAGCGGCAACGGGGAACTTCCGAGCGGATCACGGTGCCAGCACGGCAAAACTGGCCCGGGCCCAACAAGGACCCGGGCCAGCAAACTCAGATCCGTTCCAAAATCGTCGCGGTGGCCATCGCGCCACCTGCGCACATCGACACCAGCGCCGTGGTCTTGTCCTGCCGCTCCAGCTCATGCAACGCCGTAGTCAACAGCCGCGCCCCGGTGCTCCCCACCGGATGGCCCAGCGCGATCGCCCCGCCGTTGACATTCACCCGCGACTCGTCCGGATTGTGCGTGCGCTGCCACGAAAGCACGACCGACGCGAACGCCTCGTTCACCTCGAACAGGTCGACGTCGCCGATCTTCATCCCGGCCGCGTCGAGAACCCGCGTCGTAGCCTGGACCGGGCCGTCCAGGTGGTAGTACGGCTCAGCTCCGACCAAGGCCTGCCGGCGGATTCGCGCGCGCGGGCGCAGGCCCAGCGAGCGGGCCAAGGAGGCGTCCATGATCAGCACCGCGGCGGCGCCGTCGGAGATTTGGGACGACGATCCCGCCGTGTGAATTCCGTCCGGTACCACGGGCTTCAACCGCGCGAGACCCTCCATTGTGGTCTCTCGCAGTCCCTGATCCCGGTCCACCACACCGGCTTCCGTCGTGACCGGCACGATCTCCCGCGAGAAGTGCCCGGCGGCCCAAGCAGCGGCGGCGTTGGTCTGCGACCGCACGCCGAAAGCGTCGACGTCTTCTCGGGTGATGCCTCGACGGATCGCGATCCGTTCTGCCGCACCGTATTGGTCCGGCATGTCGATCGACCACGCGTCCGGCTTGGGGGAGCCGACGCCCTCGCCGCGGTTCGCGCCGAGCGGTACCCGGCTCATCGCCTCGGCCCCGCACGCCACGCCGACGCTGATCGCGTCCGCCGCGATCAGGCCGGCGACCAGATGCGCGGCCTGCTGCGCCGAACCGCATTGCGCGTCGATCGTCGTGGCCCCGGTCGATTCCGGCAGACCCGCGTGCAGCCACGCGGTGCGGGTCAGGTTGCCGCACTGCTCGCCCGCCTGCGTGACCGCTCCGCCGATCACCTGCTCCACCTGCGCCGGGTCGATGCCGGCCCGGTCGACCACCCCGCGCACGGCCGCGCCCAGCAGTTCGGCCGCGTGCAGGCCGGACAGCCAGCCGCCGCGCTTGCCGATCGGCGTGCGTGCCGCGGCCACGATCACCGGTTCGCCCACGAGTGTCCCCTTCCCAAGCTCGGTACTCCGCCAAAACTAGAACACGTTCCTATTAAGTACAAGCGCGCCCACGAAAAGGCGGAAGTCGATCACGGAAGTCTGAGCAAGCGCTCACCTGCGTCAACCTGATCTGGAACGGTAAAGTAAACAGGTTTCACTCAAGCGGGTTCCGTTGGTTAACACCGTATGCTCTACTGGGGTCATAGAACGCGTTGCAGTTGGGTATCACCGCCGATCCCGCGCAGGAGGCCAAGCCGTGGCAGCCCCGCTTTTGCCCGCCGGTTTCGACTTCACCGATCCGGACCTCTACGCCAGCCGGCTGCCCTTGGAGGAGTTCGCCGAACTCCGCCGCACGGCGCCCGTCTGGTGGAACCCGCAGCCGCACAACACCGCCGGATTCGGCGACGACGGCTACTGGGTCGTCACGCGACACGCCGACGTCAAGGCGGTCTCGCGCGACAGCGAGCTTTATTCGTCAGGCGAGAAGACCGCGATCATCCGGTTCGACGACCAGATGACCCAGGAAGGCCTCGACGCCAACCGGCTGGTCCTGCTGAACATGGACGCCCCGCAGCACACCAAGCTCCGCCGCATCGTGTCGAAGGGGTTCACCCCGCGCTCGATCTCGAAGCTCGAAGACACCTTGCGCGACCGCGCCGAGCGAATCGTCCACGAGGCCAAGAAAAAGGGCTCCGGCGACTTCGTCATCGACGTCGCGTGCGAGCTGCCGCTGCAGGCGATCGCCGAGCTGATCGGCGTGCCGCAGGAGGACCGGCTCAAAATCTTCGACTGGTCCAACCAGATGATCGCCTACGACGATCCCGAGTACGACGTCGAGCCGCTCGCCGCCTCCGCCGAGATCGTCGGCTACGCCTGGAACATGGCCGAGGACCGCCGCCGCTGCCCGATGGACGACATCGTCACGAAGCTCGTCCAGGCCGACGTCGACGGCGAATCGCTCGGCTCCGACGAGTTCGCCTTCTTCGTGATCCTGCTGGCCGTCGCGGGCAACGAGACCACCCGCAACGCCATCACGCACGGCATGAAGGCGTTCCTGGACCACCCGGACCAGTGGGACCTCTTCAAGGAGCAGCGCCCGAAGACCGCGCCGGACGAGATCGTCCGCTGGGCGACGCCGGTCGTCGCGTTCCAGCGCACCGCGACCCGCGACACCGAACTGGGCGGCGCGCAGATCCGCAAGGGCGACCGCGTCGGGATGTTCTACAGCTCGGCCAACTTCGACCCCGAGGTCTTCGACGAGCCCGGCAAGTTCGACATCACGCGCGAGGACAACCAGCACGTCGGCTTCGGCGGCACCGGTTCGCACTACTGCATCGGCGCGAACCTGGCCCGGCTGGAGATCGACCTGATCTTCAACGCGATCGCCGACGTGATGCCGAACATCGCCGAGGCCGCCGCGCCCGAGCGGCTGCGTTCCAGCTGGCTCAACGGGATCAAGCACTACCAGGTCCGCTACGCCTGAGCAGGTCGAGCAGGCGAAACGCCCGGGCACGCGGCGTGCTCGGCAAGGAACACGACGCACCGGCATGATGACCCCGTGCGCACGACGGTAGACGCGGAATTCGGCGTCCGGGTGACGAAACCCGGCCTCGCCGCGATCTCGGTCGCCGCCGTGCGCGCGGACGCCGGCGAACTCACCGTGTCCGACGCCGGTTCCGCGCGCACCGCCGAGTTCGAACACGGCACCCGCGCGGAGGTTTACGACCTCGCGGAGGGCGAGCATCGCGTCGCCTATCACGGCGAACGCGTGCTGCACCGCGGCAACGCCGAACCGGTCACGCTCGCCGATGTCGCGCGGTACACGCGGCCCAGCCGGTACTGCCCGTCCGACCGGATGGGCGGTCTGCTGCCGCCGGACATCGGTGATCTCGCCACTTCGCGGGAACGGGTGCAGGCGATCGTCGACCACGTACACAGCAGGCTCGCGTACGTCGTCGGCTCGGGCGACCCGACCCATGACGCCATCGACACGCTTCTCGCGGGTGAAGGCGTGTGTCGCGACTTCGCGCACGTATGCGTCGCACTCTGTCGGCTCGTGGATGTCCCCGCGCGCTACACCTCGGTCTACGCGCCGGGTTTGCAGCCGATGGACTTCCACGCGGTCTTCGAAGCAGGCATCGACGGACGCTGGTACGTCTTCGACGCCACCCGGTTGGCCCCGCGCCAGACCATGCTCCGCATCGCGACCGGACGCGACGCCGCCGACACCCCGTTCCTCGCGACACTGGGGTGCGAACTCGACTTCCTCGGCGCGACCGTCTTCGCCACGACCGACGAGCCGCTGCCGCGTGACGACGGGCACGCCCCGGTCGTACTGGCCTGAATGCGTGTCTTTTGCGACAAACAGCGCGTCCGCTGGGTAGACAGTGACAGTGAAGCGTTCCCGCAAGACCCCTGGGCCGAGCAGATGGGCCCGTGCGCGTGCCCGGTATCGATGGCTGGACCACATCGCTCGCGCCACCAACCGGTACATCGACTACGGCGGCTACCACTACGTCGCGTCGATCACCTACTTCAGCCTGCTGTCGCTGGTGCCGATCCTGATGGTGTCGTCGTCGGCGGCCGGGTTCGTGCTGGCGACGCAGCCGCATCTGCTCGACGCGCTGGTGCGCGGCATCTCCGGATCGCTGCCCGGCCCGATCGGCGCCCAGGTGTCGTCGATCCTGACCGGGTTCGTGGAGCAGCGCACCGGCGTCGGGGTCGCCGGTCTGGTCGTCGGCCTGTACTCCGGCTGGAACTGGATGAACGCGCTGCGGGACGCGCTCACCGCGATGTACGGCCAGAACCGGTCCGAGGGTCCGCTGCTGCGCACGATCCTGACGGACGTGCTGGCGTTGCTCGGCCTGGCCGCGGCGCTGCTGGTGTCGTTCGGGATCTCGGTGTCCGGCACCGCGGTTGGCCGGTCGCTGCTGCAGCTGGTCGGCGTCCAGGACACGAGCTGGGGGCACACCGTGCTGTCGTTCGTCTCGGTGCCGCTGGCGCTGCTCGCGGACTGGATGGTGTTCCTGTGGGTGCTCACCCGGCTGCCGCGCGAACGCGTCGGCTGGCGCAGCGCGATGCGCGGCGCGGTCGCGGCGGCGGTGGGTTTCGAGCTGCTCAAGCAGGCCGGCGGGTTCTATCTGAACTTGATCAGCGTGTCGCCGTCCGGTGTGGCGTTCGGTTCAGTGATCGGTTTGCTGTTCTTCATCTCGCTGATCGCGCGGATGCTCGTGTACATCACCGCTTGGACGGCCACTGCTCGCGACGCCCCGCGCAAGCCGATCCAGCCTCCGGCGGCGACGCAGCTGCGGCCGATCATCGCGCCCAAGCAGAACAGCGCGAAGGCTGCGGTGCTTGGGGCGATGGTGGGGGCGTTGGGAGCGGTGGTCGCGTTGAGGGGGCGGCGGAAGGACTCGTGAGTGTTTATCCCGGTTAGAACCGGCATTGCCACTCACGAGGGCTTAGCTGCTCCCACCACCCACATGCTGTAGTACTGCGAGCCGCCGCCGTAGGCGTGTCCTAACGCGACTCGGGCACCGTCCACCTGGTAGTCGCCAGCGCGGCCCATCACCTGCTTCGCCGCTTCGGAGAACCGCAGCATCCCGGACGCGCCAATGGGATTCGACGACAGCACACCGCCGGACGGGTTCACCGGCAGCCGTCCGCCGATCGCGGTGTCGCCGGCTTCGGTGATCTTCCAGCCCTCGCCTTCGGCGGCGAAACCGAGGTTTTCCAGCCACATCGGCTCGAACCAGGAGAACGGCACGTAGATCTCCGCGACGTCCACTTCGGACAGAGGATCGGTGATGCCCGCGTCCCGCCACAACGCGGCCGCTGCGTCCCGGCCAGCTTGGGGACTGACCTGGTCGCGTCCGGCGAACGTCGTGGGCTCGGTCCGCATGGCCGTCGAGTGGATCCAAGCCGCGCCGCCAGGCACGGCGTCCCCGGCGGCTTCGTCGCCGAGCACCATCGCGCAAGCACCGTCGGAGGACGGACACGTTTCGTCGTACCGGATCGGATCCCACAGCATCTGCGACGCCTGCACCGACTCGACCGTGATGTCGGACTGCTGCAAGTGCGCGAACGGATTCAACGCACCATTGCGGCGATCCTTCGCCGCCACGATCGCGCCGATGTGTTCGGGTGCACCGGAACGGCGGATGTACGACCGCACGTGCGGCGCGAAGTAACCACCGGCTCCAGCACCGACCGGCATCTGGAACGGCGGCAGGATCGACAGGCCCCACATCGCGTTCGACTCGGACTGCTTCTCGAACGCCACCGTCAGCACGCGCCGGTGCACGCCGGACTGGATCAGCGACGTGGCGACCAGCGCCGTCGACCCGCCCACCGAACCCGCGGTGTGCACGCGAATCAACGGCTTTCCGTTCGCGCCCAACGCATCCGAGAGGAACAGTTCGGGCATCATGACGCCCTCGAACAGGTCCGGGGCCTTGCCGATCACGACGGCCTCGATGTCGTCCCAGCCGACCTGGGCGTCCGTCATCGCGCGGTCGATCGCTTCGCGGAGCAGACCGGCCATCGACACGTCGGTGCGCTTCGCGCGGTGGTGCGTCTGCCCGGTCCCGAGCACCGCGGCGAGCTGCTTGGTCATCGTGCCTCCAGCACGGCGAGGAGGTTCTGCTGCAGGGCAGGTCCGCTGGTCGCGTGGGCGAGCGTCTTGGCCGCCTCGCCGCGATGGATCCGCGTGGCGGCCTCGCCGATCCGCGCGAGTCCGGCGGAGAACATCGGATTCCCGGTGAGCGCGCCGCCGGACGGATTGATCCGGACGCTGTCAGCGAAACCGAGTTCGCGGCGCAGGATGAGTTCCTGGTGCGTGAACGGCGCGTGCAGTTCGGCCAGTTCGACGCCGTCGAGATCCAGCCGGGCTGCGGCAATGGCGGTCGACGGGGAGCGCGTGAGGTCGCGCGCGCCGAGGACGGGGGAGTCGATGCGGTGCTCCAGCCCGGAGATGATCGCGGGCCGCTCGACGAGGTCGCGGGCTCGTTCCTCCGACGCCAGGATGATCACCGACGCGCCATCTGTTACGGGCGCGATGTCATGCGCGCGAAGGGGATCGGCGACATATGGCGTGTCGAGGAGATCAGCGACGTCCACGGTTCCGGACAGCTGCGCGGCCGGATTGTTCGCCGCATCAGCGCGCGACCGGGCGGCGACTTCGGCCAAGTCCTTTTCGGACCACAGCCCGCCTTCGAGGCCCAGCCGAGCTTGCAGGCCGGCGATCGCCAGCGAATCCGGCCACAGTGGAGTGACGAGGTACGGGTCCAGCTGCATCGCCATGACCCGGCGGAGCTGTCCGGCACTGGCCTTGCCGAAGCCGTACACGAGCGCGGTGTCGACCTCGCCGGTGCGGATCTTCAGCCACGCCTCATACAGCGCCCAAGCGGCGTCCATTTCCACATGGGACTCGTTGATCGGCGGGAACGCGCCCAGCGCGTCCACCGCGGCGATGAACGAGAACGCGCGCCCGGCAAGGTAATCCGACGATCCGGAGCACCAGAACCCGATGTCTTGTTTGGACAGTCCGGTGGCGGCGAACGCCTCGGCGAGGATCGGCACGAGCATTTCCACGCCGTTGGTGGTGCCCTCGGTCTTGCGGACGTTGGGCGCCTGCGCGAAACCGGCTACGGCTACTTCAGGCATGGTTCCTCACAGATGGTGGGCGAAGGTCTCGTACGCGGCGTCCGGCTCGCCGGTGGGTTCGAAGTGGCTGATGTTCTCCAGCGACGTCCACCATTCCTCGCGCGGCCGCCAATTGGCGCGCACGCGCATGCCCATCCGGACCTCCTCGGCGGCACAGCCGAGCACCAGGTGCAGGAACGCGATGTCGGCTCCGTCGAGCAGGATGTACGCCGCGACGTACGGCGGTTTGAGACGCTGGCCGAGGAACGGCACGTTGACGATGCAGAACGTCGTGACGATGCCGGTGTCGGGCAATTCCACCTCGTCGGTGGTCGGCACGCCGTCCACCGGGCACGCGCCGCGCGGCGGGATGTAGACCTTGCCGCACTCGGGGCAGCGCTGGCCGAGCATCCGTCCTTCGGCGAGGCCGCGCAGGTACCGGCTTTCCTCCGGCGACGCGGAATGCTGGTATTTCAGGTGTACCGGCGTGATGATCACGCTGACCGGCGCGCCGTCCTCGCGTTTCGCCACCGGCGGGGGAGCCTCGGTGGGCGTGGTGTCCGGCGCGTCCGCGGGCAGGAAGTACGCGATGTCGCGGATGTGGCCGACGGTCTCGTCCGCCCACCGCACGCGCACGCGCTGTCCGATGTGGACGTTGTCCGGGGAACCGGCGTCGAGGGCGTGCAGCAGACTGGTGTCCGCGCCGTCGAGTTTCACCAGCACCCAGGCGAACGGGCGCGACAGCGGCTGGCCGTCGAGCGGATCCGCGCACCAGGACCAGGAAACGACAACGCCTTCCGCGCTGACCGGGACGAACTCCGTCAACGGGTCCGCGGTGGCCGGGTCGTACTCGACCGGCGGCACGTGCACGCGTCCGTCGCTGCCGCGCACGCCCTCGATCCGGCGCTCGCGCAGCGCGTTGACGAAGCGGCCGATAACCGGGCCGGTGGAACGGGTGTAGTCGAAGCCGACGTTGAGCGGCGCCGACAGAGGGGCATCCGAAACCGTCACGGCTCCGAGTGAAACACGTTCTCGAATCCGAGGCAAGGAACCTGTTGTGTCTGGGTGGAACGCGTTCTAGATTTGGAGGATGGACCTGGGACTGTGGACCATCGCCGCGGCCGAGCCCGCCCGGGTGGCGCTGGTGGATCCGGACGGGCGGGAAATCTCCTACGGCGAACTGACGGCGAAAGCCAACCGGTACGCGTCGGGCTTGCGCGAGCTGGGACTCGGCGTCGGCGATTCGGTGGTGCTGCTGCTGCCGAACGGCGACGACCTGGTCGCGGCGTACTTCGCAGCAATCCAGACCGGGCTGTACGTGGTGGTGGTGAACTGGCATCTCGTCGGGCCGGAAGTCGCGTACATCCTCTCCGACAGCGGGGCGAAGGCGTTTCTGGCGCACGAGCGCTTCGCTGACGTCGCGGTGGCTGCGGCTGATGAGGCCGAGTTGCCTGCTTCGGCGCGGTTCGCGGTTGGTGCGGTGCCTGGCTTCCGCCGAGTCGAGGAATTGGGCGCTGGGCTGGGCGATGGGCGGCCGGAGAGGCGGACTGCCGGGTCGCCGATGCTCTACACCTCCGGTACGACTGGGCGGCCCAAGGGCGTCAAGCGGCCGTTGACCGGGGCGGACCCGGATCAGGTGCCTGCTGCTTCGACGTGGTTCTTCGGAGTGTTCGGGCTACAGCCGTTCGATGATCATGTGCATCTTTGCGGGTCGCCGTTGTATCACACTGCGGTGTTGAACTTTGTGGCTATTTCGCTGCAGTTGGGGCATACCGCGGTTCTGATGGATCGGTGGGACGCCGAGGAGATGCTGCGGTTGATCGAGCGGCATCGGGTTACGCACAGCCATATGGTGCCGACTCAGTTCCGTCGGTTGCTGGCCTTGCCGGACGACGTGCGTTCGAAATACGACCTCAGTTCGCTGCGCGTGATGATTCACGGGGCTGCGCCTTGTCCGCTTGAGGTTAAGCGGCAGATGCTTGAGTGGTGGGGGCCTGTGGTTACGGAGTACTACGCGGCGACTGAGGGTGGCGGGACGGTGATCTCCGGCGAGGACTGGTTGCGGAAGCCTGGGTCGGTTGGGTTGCCTTGGCCGGGGTCGACGATTCGGATTCTTGATGATGCCGGGGACGAGGTGCCTGCTGGCGAGACTGGTGCGGTCTACATGAAGATGGGCGACTCTAAGTTCGAGTATCACCGGGACAAGGCCAAGACTGAGAAGGCTCGGGTTGGCGACTTGTTCACGTTGGGTGACGTTGGGCATCTGGACGAGGACGGGTATTTGTTCCTGCATGACCGCAAGGCGGACATGATCATTTCTGGCGGGGTGAATATTTATCCTGCTGAGATTGAGGGTGAGTTGGTGATGCATCCGAAGGTCGCCGACGTGGCTGTGTTCGGCATCCCACACGAGGATTGGGGCGAGGCGATCAAGGCTGTTGTGCAGCCTGCGGACGGGGTTGAGGGGTCGGCTGAGCTGACTGCCGAGTTGCTCGCGTATGCGGAGACTCGGTTGGCTCGGTTCAAGTTGCCTCGGTCGGTGGATTACTTGCCTGAGCTGCCTCGGGATCCGAATGGGAAGCTTTACAAGCGGAAGTTGCGGGCGCAGTACGTGTCCTGAGGTGAGCCGCCGCCTCTTCGCTTGAGGTGGGGCCACCACCCCTCAGCCTGATTGTGACTACGGGCGGCGGGTGCTTGTCAAGGCGGGAAAGATGCCTTGACAAGCACCCGCCGCCCGTGTTTTTGGCTTCGTATCGGGGTTGTGGGGGTGTGG
>NZ_PQIA01000168.1 GCF_003385235.1 Amycolatopsis circi
CCCCACCAGACACCAAAACCGCGCGCCCACCCGCTCAACCGCACCAGCGCACCAAAACTGCGCACCCACCCGCGAACCGCACCAGCGCACCCAACGATCGAGGCACCCACACCACCCCCGCACCCCGATACGAAGCCAAAAACGCGGCGCGGGGGTGCTTGTCAAGGCATCTTTCCCGCCTTGACAAGCACCCCCGCGCCGTAGTCACAATCAGCTTCGGGGTGCCCCGCCGCAACAACGGGCGCAATGTCGCCCCCAGGCGACGAGCCGAACGAGAAACTCAAGAAAACGCAGCCACATTCCCCTTAGCCCACTCGGCGAAAGAAACCCCAGCCCTCCCCAACAACTCCTCGACAACCCCAGTAGGCACCTGCGGATTCACCACCGTGAACTCGAACATCTCCACCAACCAAGAAGCAATCTCCTCCGGATACCCCGAGGAAACCCACTCCGCAACCTGCTCCTCCGGAGTCAACTCCACAAACGGAACCGGCTTCCCCAACGCACCCCCGATAGCCGAAACCATCCCCGCGAGAGAAATCCCCTCCGGCCCGCTCAACTCGTAAATCCGCCCCACATGCCCGTCAGTAGCCAGCACATGAGCAGCCACCGCAGCAATATCCCCCAAATCGATAGGCGTCTGCGTAGCCCCAGGACAGACCGACCGAACCTCCCCGCGCTCCCGAATCGAAGGCGCCCACCCCAGCGAATTGATCATAAACGCCCCAGGCCGCAAAAACGTCCAGTCAAACCCGCCGGCCCCCACGGCCTTCTCCACCGCAGCAAACCCATGCCCGCTAGAAGCCGGATGCTCATCCCCGACACTCGCCCCGGACAACGCAACCACCCGCCGAATCCCCGCCTCACAAGCCAACTCGCAAAACCGGGAAACAGTCCGCGCATAAGGAGCCAGATAAACCGCCTCGACCCCGTCCAACGCAGCAGGCAACGTCGAAGGCTTGGCCAACGACCCGACCGCCACCTCAACCCCATCCGGCAACGCCGCCCGCTCCGGATCCACCGTCAACGCCCGCACCGGCACGCCACGAGCCACCAGCTCGTCCACGACCAGCCGCCCGACATTGCCCGTAGCACCGGTAACCAGAACAGTCATGCCCCCACCTTCTCGTATGCCGTACGAACCCGACAAGCGTACGCCATACGAGAAATAAGAGCCACCGAACCCCCGAACGCGGCCCAGGACGAGGCCTAGGAGGTGATGGTCGGCAGCTCCGGCGCGGAAACGTCGTAGATCTTCCCCTGCTGCGTCAGCAGCGCAGCCAGCACCTTCGCCTTGCGATCGGTGTTCTCCGAGTTCCCCCACCGCACAGTCTTGCCGGTAGAAAGCGTGAACTCCACACTCGCCGGAGTCTGCGCGGTGACCGTCTTGGTCTGCTTCAGCAGTTGCTCCGGCAAGACCCCGAGCACCGCGGTAACCGCACGAGTGACCGGATCGTCCACCGACACCTTCGGCAGCTTCAGCTCCGGCAGCCCGACCGGCCGGGTCTTCACCGTCTTGAACACAACCCCGCCGCCGTCGACGAGATGCACCCCGTCGCCGCCGGGACCGCTGTCGAAGAACGCGATCGGGGTCCGTTCGGTCACCGCGATCTCCAGCGTCGTCGGCCACGACCGGGACACGTCGACGGTCGCGATGCCCGGCATCTGGGCCACCCGGTCGCGGATCCCGTCGACGTCCGCCCGCAGCATCGGCTGCCCGGCCGGCACCTGGGCGGTCGCGCGGATCTGGTCCGCCGACACGGTTTTCGCGCCCTGCACCTCGATCGTCTTCACCGAGAGCAGCGAGCTGAAGAACAGCAGATACCCCAGCCCCAGCAGGGTGACCACGATCAGCAGCGCCACCCACCGACGGCGGATCTCCTGGCCGCGGGTGGGCCGGGACTTCCGCGCGGCGGCCCGCTTCGAGCGGCCCGTGCGCACGGCGGTGCGGGCCCGGGTGCGCTGGCGTTCCTCCTCGGTCCGCCGCCCCCGCCGTTCCCGGGCCAGGGCAGCACGCTGTTCCTCGCCCGCGCGAGGCGCGGGCGAGCGACGGCGCTGCTGCCGGGTCCCGGTCATGCTCGTCCGGCCCTCCGGTCCAGTTCGGCCAGGATCTCCGGGCCCAGCTGCGTCACGTCGCCCGCGCCCATGGTGATCGCGAGATCGCCCGGCCGCACGAGGTCCGCGACCAGGCCGGCGGCCACGTCGAAGGCGGGCTGGTAATGCACCGGAACGGTGACCCGGTCGGCGATCAGCGCGCCGGTCACGCCCGGCACCGGCTCCTCGCGCGCGCCGAACACGTCGAGCACCACGACCTCGTCGGCCAGCGACAACGCCTCGGCGAACTCGGCCGCGAAGGTCTGCGTGCGCGAGAACAGATGCGGCTGGAACACCACGACGACCCGTCCGCTGCCGGCGGCCGTGCGCACCGCGCGCAGCTGCGCGGCCACCTCGGTCGGGTGGTGCGCGTAGTCGTCGTACACCCGCACGTCGCCCGCGCGGCCCTTGAACTCGAACCGGCGGCGCACCCCGCCGAACGCGGCGAGCCCCGCGGCCATGCCGTCCAGCGGCGCGCCCAGTTCGAGCCCGGCGAGCAGCGCGGCGATCGCGTTGAGCGCCATGTGCTCGCCCGGCACCGCGACCCGCAGGTCGTGTTCTTCGCCGTCCAGCGCGACGCGCACGACGCCGCCGTCCGGCGCGGGCGCGTAGTCGAGCACGCGCACGTCGCCCTCGCCGGAAGCGACACGGCCGTAACGGCGCACCCGCACTCCGGCCGCGGCGGCTTCGTCGCCCAGCCGGGCCGCGCCCTCGTCGTCGGCGCACACGATCAGCAGGCCGCCCGGCTCGATCTGGCCGACGAAGTCGCTGAACACCTTCACGTACGCCTCGGCGGTGCCGTGGTGGTCGAGGTGATCGGGCTCGACGTTCGTCACCACCGCCACCGACGGCGTGTAGGTGAGGAAGGAACCGTCGCTCTCGTCGGCCTCCGCGACGAACACGCCGCCCTCGCCGTGGTGCGCGTTGGCGCCGGATTCGTTGAGGTCGCCGCCGATCGCGAACGACGGGTCCATCCGGCAGTTCTGCAGCGCCACGGTGAGCATCGACGTGGTCGACGTCTTGCCGTGCGTTCCCGCGATGCACGCGACGCGGTGCCCGGCCATCAGCCCGGCCAGCGCCTGCGCGCGGTGCAGCACCGGGATGCCGCGCTCGCGGGCCGCGGCGAATTCCGGGTTGGTCTCCTTGATCGCGGTCGACACCACGACGGCCGACGGCGGTTCGGCCAGCTCGCCGAGGTTCTCCGCGGTCTGGCCGACGAACAGCGTCGCTCCCTGCGCGCGCAGCGAAAGCAGCGCACGCGATTCCTTGGCGTCCGACCCGGACACGGCCGCGCCGCGGGCGAGCAGGATCCGCGCGATGCCGGACATCCCGGCCCCGCCGATCCCGATCAGGTGCGCCCGGCGCAGCTGCGCGGGCAGTTCGGGCGTGTCAGGCACCGGCGGCCTCCAAAACGATGCGGGCGAGGGTTTCGTCGGCCTCGCGGTGGCCGAGCCCGACCGCGGCCGCGCTCATCGCGGCGACCCGGTCGGCGTCGGTCACCAGCGGGATCACCAGCTCGGCGACCTTCTCCGCGGTGAGGTCGGCGTCGGCGACCATCAGCGCCGCGCCGGCGTCGACCGCGGGCTGGGCGTTGACCGCCTGCTCGCCGTTGCCGTGCGGCAGCGGGACGAACACCGCGGGCAGTCCGACCGCGGACACCTCGGCCGCGGTCATCGCGCCGGACCGGCACACCACCGCGTCCGCCGCGGCATAGGCCAGGTCCATCCGCTCCAGGTACGGCACCGGCACGTACGCCGGACGCCCGGGGAACTCTTGCACCACAAGGGAATTCTTCGGGCCGTGCGCGTGCAGCACGCCGACGCCGGCCTCGGCGAAGTCCTTCGCCGCGCCGGAGATCGCGGAGTTGATCGACGCCGCGCCCTGCGAACCGCCGAACACCAGCAGCGTTGGCGCGTCCGGGTCCAGCTCGAAGAATTCGCGTGCCTCGGCCCGCAGCGCGGCCCGGTCCAGCGACGTGATCGAGCGGCGCAGCGGAATGCCGACCACCTCGGCCTTGGGCAACGGCGTTCCCGGCACCGCGACCGCGACCCGGGCCGCGAACCGGGCGCCGACCTTGTTGGCCAGCCCTGCCGACTTGTTCGCCTCGTGCACCACGATCGGGGTGCGGCCGCGCGCGGCGAGGTACGCCGGCAGCGCGACGTAGCCGCCGAAGCCGACCACGACGTCCGCGTGCACCCGGTCCAGCACCTCGCGGGTGCGGCGGACCGCGTCGCGCACCTTCAGCGGCAGCCGGAGCAGTTCCGGCGTCGGCTTGCGCGGCATCGGGACCGGCGGGATCAGCTCCAGCGGGTACCCGCGCGCGGGCACGAGCTTGTTCTCCAGTCCGCGTTCCGTGCCGAGGGCGATCACCTCGGCGTCCGGGCGCAGCCGCTTCACCGCGTCCGCCAGCGCGAGCGCGGGCTCGATGTGCCCGGCGGTGCCTCCGCCTGCGACCACGACGACCGGCGCCCGGCCCGCTGCCGACCGCTGCGTTCCCTTGACGGGCTTGCTCACCGATGACCTCTCCGGTTCGCGGTGCTCCGGGCACCGCGGTTCGCTGTAGTCCGCCGCGCCGACCGGCGGCGTTCCTGTGCCGGTGCGGGCCGGGCCGCACGCGGCGCCGGCCGGGCCGCCTTCGTCCCGGTCCCCGCGGCGCGCGTTCCCTTGCGGGTGGACGGCGGGCGGTACGGATCGGGCGCGGGCAGCCGCAGCAGGCGTCCGAATTTACCCGGCCCGTGCGAGCGCAGCGCGGCCACCGCCTCGGGTTCGTGCCGCGCGGCGTTGGCCAGCACGCCCATGATGAGCATGGTGATCACGAGCGACGTGCCGCCGTAGGAGATCAGCGGCAGCGTGACGCCGGTGACCGGCAGCAGCCCGACCACGTAGCCGATGTTGATGGCGGCCTGCGCGACGAGGAACACCGTCAGCGTGCCCGCGACGATCCGGATCCACGGGTCGATGTTGCGGGTCGCGATCCGCAGGCCGACCACGGCGACGCCGGCGAACAGCGCCAGCACGACCGCGCAGCCCACGAAGCCCAGTTCCTCGCCGATCAGCGCGAAGATGAAGTCGTTCTGCACGTTCGGCAGGTAGCCCCAGTTCGACGCGCCCTGCCCGAGCCCCTTGCCGAACAGCCCGCCGTCGGCGAGCGCCAGCTTGGCCTGGTTCGCCTGGAATCCCTCGGCCGAGGTGTCCGCGTCCGGCGACAGGAACGACATCACCCGGGCGAGCCGGTAGGGCGCGATGATCGCCAGCACCAGCACGCCGCTCAGGCCGCCGGCCAGGATCACCCCGAAGAGCCGCTTCGGCGCGCCCGCGAACCACAGCAGGCCGAGCAGGACCACCGCGAGCGTGATCGTGCCGCCGAGGTCGGGCTGCATCATCACCAGCGCGAACATCAGCAGCGCCACCGGCACCACCGGGACCAGCAGGTGCCGCCACTGGTGCAGCTTGCTGTACTTGATCACCAGGATGTGCGCGCCCCAGAACGCCAGCGCCACCTTCGCCGCCTCGACCGGCTGGAAGGTGAACACGCCGAGCTTGAACCAGCCCTGCGAGCCGTTCACGGTCGACCCGAGCGGCGTCAGCACCAGCAGGAGAAGACCGAGGCAGACCACGGTCATCGTCGCCGACATCCGGCGGATCCGTTCGAGCCGCACCCGCAGGCCGGCCCAGAACACGATCCCGCCGAGCGCGACGAACATCAGGTGCCGGAAGAACAGCGCGTACACGCCGCTGCCGGTCTTCGGGTTGTAGGAGGCCACCGAAGACGCGGACAGCACCATCACGATGCCGATCAGGGTCAGGATCCCGGTCAGCGCGAGGACCAGGTGAAACGACGCCAGCGGACGGGAAAGCCAGGCGGTCAGCGCGGTGCGGAACGCGACGAACGGGCTTTCCTTGCGGACGCGGCGCGGGCGAGCCTTCTTCTCGTCAACGACTGTCATCCGCCGCCCCCGCCGCGCCGTCGGCCAGAGCGCGCACCGCGGCTTCGAACGCGTCGCCGCGCGCTCCGTAGCCGCGGAACATGTCCAGCGAGGCAGCGGCGGGCGCGAGGAGCACCACGTCACCAGGACGAGCCAGGGCGCTGGCCGCATTCACCGCCGCAGTCATGGGCTCATCGTCACCCGGAAGGAGGCGGTTGCACGGGACATCCGGCGCGTGTCGCGACAGAGCGGCTTCGATCACGGGGGAATCGGCGCCCAGCAGCACAGCCGCGCGCAGCCGTCCGCCGACCGCAGCGACCAGTTCGTCCACCGAAGCGCCTTTGAGCTGCCCGCCGGCGATCCAGACCACGCTTTCGTGCGCGAGCAGCGAGCCGAGCGCGGCGTGCGGGTTGGTGGCCTTCGAGTCGTTGACGTACCGGATGCCGCCGATCTCGGCGACCTCCACCGCGCGGTGCGGAGCGGGCTCGTACGCGCGCAGCCCCTTGCGCACCGCCGCGAGCGGCACTCCGTGCACGCGAGCCAGCGCGGCCGCGGCGAGCGCGTTCGCGAGGTTGTGCGGTCCGGCCGGGCGGACGTCGGCGATCTCGGCGAGTTCCTCGGCGCTCGTCTCCGGGTCGGCCCCGAAAGCGCGGTCCACCAGCAGGTCTTCGACCAAGCCCAGCTCTCCGGCGCGCGGGGTGTCGAGCACGAACCCGATCCGCCGCGCGTCTTCCGGCGCGTGCTCTTCGGCGATCCGCGTGGACCACGGGTCGTCGACGTTGTGCACGACGGCGCGCGAACGGTGGTGCGCGCGGCCCTTCGCCGCGGCGTACTCCTCCATCGAGCCGTGCCAGTCGAGGTGGTCCTCGGCGAGGTTCAGCACCACGGAGGCGTCCGGCGCGATCGTGGACGACCAGTGCAGCTGGAAGCTCGACAGCTCGACGGCCAGCACCTGGTGCCCGCCGCGCACCGCGTCGAGCACCGGGTAGCCGACGTTGCCGCAGGCCACCGCGTCCGCGCCGGCCGCGCGCAGGATCGACTCCAGCATCCCGACCGTGGTCGTCTTGCCGTTGGTCCCGGTGATCACCAGCCACGCGGGCGGATGCTCGCGCAGCTGCCCGATCCGCCAGGCCAGCTCGACGTCGCCGATCACCTCGATGCCCGCCTCGGCCGCCGCGACCAGCAGCGGAGACGTCGGCCGCCAGCCCGGGCTGGTCACCACGAGCGCGGTGTCCGCGGGCGGTTCGGTCAGGCCGGGCACCAGCTCGGCGTCCAGATCGTCCAGTTCGGCGAGCCGCTCGGCGTTGCCGTCGGTGACCGTGACCCGCGCGCCCAGCTCGCGCAGCACCGGAACGACCGATTTGCCGGTGACGCCCGCGCCCGCGACGAGAACGTGTTTGCCGTCAAGCTCCAAAGGTCAGCCCCCGAAATTGAGCTGCTCGCTGTAGAACAGCCCGAGCCCGAACATGCAGCAGATCGCCGAGAGCAGCCAGAACCGGATGATCACCGTGGTTTCGGCCCACCCGGCCAGCTCGAAGTGGTGGTGGAAGGGCGCCATCCGGAACAGCCGCCGCCGCGTCGTGCGGAAGACCGCGATCTGCGTGACCACCGAGATCATCTCGACCATGAAGAGGCCGCCGATGACGATGGCGAGCAGTTCGGTGCGGGTGGTCATGGAAAGCCCGGCGACGAGGCCGCCGAGGGCGAGCGAGCCGGTGTCGCCCATGAAGATCTTCGCCGGGGCCGCGTTCCACCACAGGAACCCGATGCAGGCCCCGGTCGCCGCGGCCGCGACGACGGCGAGGTCGAGCGGGTCCCGCACGTCGTAGCAGGCGGGCAGCGGCTGGGTCGAGCAGGAGAGCCGGGCCTGCCAGAACGAGATGACCACGTACGTCGCGAGCACCATCGCCGCCGCGCCGCCGGCCAGGCCGTCGAGGCCGTCGGTGAAGTTCACCGCGTTCGACCAGCCGGAGATGACGATGTAGCAGAAGATCACGAACACGACCGACGGGAACGTGATCAGCGCCAGGTCGCGGACGTAGGACAGGCTCTGCGACGCCGGGGTCAGCCCCTGCGCGTCCTTGAACTGCAGCGACAGCACCGCGAACAGGATGGTGATCACGAGCTGGCCGACCAGCTTCGCGGTCTTGTTCAGCCCGAGGTTGCGCTGCTTGCGGATCTTGATGAAGTCGTCGAGGAAGCCGACCAGGCCGAGCCCGACCGCGAGCATCAGCACGAGCAGGCCGGACGCCGAGGGCGCCGCCGAGCGCGAGTTGCCGATCCAGGTGATCAGGTGCGCGACGAAGTAGCCGACGACCATCGCGATGATGATCGCGACGCCGCCCATGGTCGGCGTGCCGCGCTTCGACTTGTGCCCCTGCGGGCCTTCCTCGCGGATCTCCTGGCCGAAGCCCTGCCGCGAGAAGACCCGGATGAGGTAAGGCGTGAGCAGGATCGAGACCAGCAGACCCGCCGCGGCCGCGATCATGATGTTGATCACGCGTGACCACCGTTCGAGCGTTCAGAGTTCAAAGGAGAGTCGTCGGTGTTTGTTTCCGGATCGGCCAGCAGCGCTTCGGCCACCCGCCAGAGACCGGCGGCCTTGGACGCCTTGACCAGCACCACGTCCCCGGGACGGAGCTGATCATGCAGCACGGCGACCGCGGCCTCGACATCGGGTACCAGCACCGACTCCTCGCCCCAGGAACCCTCCTGGAACGCGCCCTGGTGCATGGCGGCCGCGTCCTGGCCGACCACGACGAGCTTCTCGATGTTCAGCCGGACCACGAGCCGCCCGATCGAATCGTGCGCGGTCACCGAGTCCTCGCCCAGCTCGCCCATCACGCCGAGCACCGCCCAGGCGCGGCGGCCGGAGCGGCTCATCGAGGCCAGCGCCTTCAGCCCGGCCCGGACCGATTCCGGGTTGGCGTTGTACGAGTCGTTGAGGATCGTGACGCCGTCCGCGCGGGTCGTGACGTCCATCCGGCGCTCCGAACGCCGCTGCAGCGACGACAGCCGCTGCGCGATCTCCTCGGTGGTCGCGCCGAGTTCGCGCGCGATGGCGGCGGCCGACAGCGCGTTGCCGACGTGGTGCTCGCCGTGCAGCGGCAGCGTCACCGGGGCCTCGCCTTCGGGCGTGACCAGCCGGAAGGACGCGCGAGCTTCGTCGTCGACAGTGATGTCGGCGGCCCGGACCTGCGCCCCGGCCGACTCCCCCACGCCCACGACGCGGGCTTTAGTGCGACTCGCCATGGCCGCGACCAGCGGATCGTCCAGGTTCAGCACCGCGAGACCGTCTTCCGGCAGCGCCTCGACCAGCTCGCCTTTCGCCTTCGCGATGCCTTCGCGCGAGCCGAACTCGCCGACGTGCGCGCTGCCGACATTGAGCACCGCGCCGATCCGCGGCGGCGTGGTCGCGGCCGCTTCCGCGATGTGCCCGACCCCGCGCGCGGACATCTCCAGCACGAGGAATTTGGTCGACGCGTCGGCGCGCAGTGCGGTCCACGGGTGGCCCAGCTCGCTGTTGAACGACCCGGGCGGCGCGACCGTCGGCGCCATCGGCTCGATCAGCTGCGCGATGACGTCCTTCGTCGAGGTCTTGCCGGACGAGCCGGTGACGCCGATGACGGTCAGCCCGCCCGCCGCCAGCCGCTCGACGACGTGCCGCGCGAGCTTGGCCAGCGCGGCCAGCACGGCGGCCCCGGAGCCGTCGGTGTCGCCGGTCAGCGCGACCGACCCGGAGTTGCCCTGTCCCGCCGGCAGCGGCGGCACGACGATCGCCGGAGCGTCGACCTCCCGCGCGGCCAGCACGCCGACCGCGCCGGACTCGACCGCTTTCGCGGCGAAATCGTGCCCGTCGACGCGTTCCCCGGGCAGGGCGACGAACAGCCCGCCGGGGCCGAGTTCGCGGGTGTCGAACTCGACGCTGCCGGTCACGACAGCGGATCCGTCGGTGCGGTGCAGCCGGCCGCCGACGACGTCGGCGATCTCGGCCAGGCTCAGCTCGATCACGCGGTCACCTCGAGACGCTTGCGGATGGCGGCCTCCAGCTCGTCCCGGTCGGAGAACGGGTGCACCACACCCTGGGCCTCCTGGCCGGTCTCATGGCCCTTGCCTGCGATCAGGACGATGTCTCCCGCCCGGGCGAGCGACACCGCGGACGCGATCGCCTCGCGCCGGTCGCCGATCTCCACGACTTCGCCGCCCGCGGCCGGCCCGACCGCGCGGGCCCCGGCCATCATCGCGGCGCGGATCGCGGCCGGATCCTCCGAACGCGGGTTGTCGTCGGTGACGATCAGGAGATCGCTGCGGCGCACCGCGGCCTCGCCCATCATCGGGCGCTTCGCGGTGTCGCGGTCGCCGCCGCAGCCGAGCACGGTGATGATCCGGCCGTCGGTGCGGGCGCGCAGGGCGTCGAGGCCCTGCGCCACCGCGGCCGGCTTGTGCGCGTAGTCGACCACCGCGGTGAAGTCCTGGCCCAGGTAGACCCGCTCCATCCGGCCGGGCACCTCCACCGAGGCGAGCCCGGCGACGATGGCGTCGGCTTCGATGCCCGCGCTGTCCAGGATCGCCGCGGCGAGCACCGCGTTGGCGACGTTGAACATGCCGGGCAGCGGGATCTTCGCGGCGAGGCTGCGCCCGTCCGGCCCGAGCAGCGTGAAGGTCTGCTCCCCCGCCGGGGTCGCTTCGATGTCGGCGGCCCGCCAGAGCGCGTCGGCCCCGGCTTCGATCGACACGGTCACCGTCTGCGGCGTGAGCAGCGCCTGCCCCCACGCGCTGTCGACCACGACGACCTCGGTGGTGGACCGGCCGTCGAACAGCAGGGACTTGGCGGCGAAGTACTCCTCCATGTCCTTGTGGAAGTCGAGGTGGTCCTGCGACAGGTTGGTGAACGCGCCGACCGCGAACCGGGTGCCGTTGACCCGGCCGAGCGCCAGCGCGTGGCTGGACACCTCCATCGGCACGTGCGTGACGCCGCGCTCCAGCATCACCGCGAGCAGCGCCTGCAGGTCCGGGGCCTCCGGCGTGGTGAACCCGCTGGCCAGGCGCTCGCCGGCGATCCGGGTCTCCACCGTGCCGATCAGGCCGGTGGTGCGCCCGGCGGCGCGCAGGCCCGCGTCGACCAGGTACGAGGTGGTGGTCTTGCCGGAGGTGCCGGTGACGCCGAGCACGGACAGGCTCAGCGACGGCTCGCCGTAGATCCACGCGGCGATCTCGCCGAGCGCGGCGCGCGGGTCCGGATGCACGAGGACCGGCACCGGCGAATCGCGCAGCGCGGGCCGGTCGGCTCCGCTCGGGTCGGTCAGGACGGCCGCGGCTCCGGCGGCGAGCGCCTGGTCGCTGAAGTCGGCGCCGTGCGCGCGGGCTCCGGGGAGGCCGGCGAACAGGTCGCCGGGCAGCACGTGCTGCGCACGCAGCGTGGCGCCGGTGACGGTGAGGTCGGCGGCCTCGGGACGGTCGGCGATGAGCCGGGCTCCCGCGCGGGCGAGCAGAGTGGCCAGCGGGACCGGGTCGATCCGGGCCGGGCGGGGCGGCGCGGCGGCTGCCTTGGCCGGGCTGTCCGGCAGCGAGGCGGCAGCGGGCCCGCTTCGGGGCTGGGACGAGGACACGGACACGCCGGAGAGGTTACCGAGGCCGGATCCGGGTGACCCAACGCGGTACGGCGAACGCGCGCCGCCGCCGCGGGTGTGCTAGGCGAGGCGGTCAAGATCGTTGCGGCGCAACCCTTTCCCGGGTGCCGCACCGGCCCGTGTGGACGATCAGCGGGTGCTCCGCTGCCGCTTCACACGCGTTGCCTGCCCCCGAGGCGCGACGCGTCAGCTCTCCGCACCCGCAAATGTCCGTGAAGGGCCCCTTGAGGGAATCTGATTCCCTCAAGGGGCCCTTCACGGACATCTCCATGGCCGACTGTCGAAACCGGCGCGGCGGTCAGCCGACGACGAGCGGCACCACCGGTGCCGGCCCGTCGGACAGCGGAATCTGGTACCGCTGCGACAGGTACGACGCGATCGAGTGGAACAGCGGCCCCGCGGAATGCCCGGCGGGCGTGCTGTCCGGCGCGTCCAGCCGGATGCCCACGACGAAGCGCGGGTGGTCGGCGGGCAGGATCCCCGCGAAGGTGATGTTCGCCAGGCTCGAGCTGTAGGCCTTGGTGCGCGGGTCGATCTGCTGGCCGGTGCCGGTCTTGCCGGAGATCTGGTAGCCCTCCAGCCCGGCCGACGGCGCGGTACCCGAATTCGGGCTCTTCGCGTTCTGCACGACGGCGCGCAGCATGTCCCGCACCGTTTTCGCGGTCTCCGGGCTCACCACGCGCTCGGTCTTCGGCGGCGCTTCCGGCGTCACGGTGCCGTCCGGGTTCTTCTTCGCCTTCACGATCCGCGGTTCGACGCGCAGGCCGTCGTTCGCGATCGCCTGGTACATCCCGGCCATCTGCACGACGGTCATCGAAAGGCCCTGCCCGATCGGCAGGTTGCCGAACGTGGACGCCGACCAGTCCTTGCGCGGCGGCACGTACCCGGAGCTCTCGCCGGGAAGGCCGATGCCGGTCTTCTGCCCGATCCCGAACTTCTTCAGCAGCGCGAGATACCGGTCCGGGCCGACCTGCTGGGCCAGCTCCAGCGTGCCGACGTTGGACGATTTCGCGAACACGCCGGTGGTGGTGAACGTCTGCGTGCCGTGCGGCCACGCGTCGTGGACCGTCCGGTCGGCGATCTTGATCGAGCCCGGCACCTCGAGCGTCGAGGTCGGCGTGGTGATCTTGTCGTCGATCGCCGCGGTGGCGGTGACCACCTTGTTCACCGAACCGGGCTCGTACGGCGTGGTGATCGGGCGGTTGTTGAGCAGATCGTCCTTGATCGTGGACGGGTCGTTCGGGTTGAACGTGCTCGCGTCGGCCAGCGCGTACACCTCGGAGGTCTTCGCGTCCATGATGACCGCCTGGCCGCCCTTGGCCCCGGCCTTCGCGACGTAGTCGCTCAGCTGGCGCTGCAGTTCGAACTGCAGGTCGGAATCTATGGTCAGCTCGAGGTCGGAGCCCGGGACGGCGGCGTTGAGCACGTGCTCGGTGCCCGGCAGGTACAGATTGTCGTTGCCGTTCTGGGTGTTCACGATCTCTCGGCCGGGCGTGCCCGCCAGGTCGGCATCGCGCGATTTCTCCAGTCCGATCACGCCGTGCAGGTTGTGCTTCGACACGTCGGCTTCGTCCATCCGCCAGTTCGCCAGGCCGACGATGTTCGACGCGAGCGTGTCGCCCGGGTACTCGCGCTTGGCGCGCTTCTCCACGCTGATCCACGCGTACTTCTTGACGATCTGGTCGGCCACTGAAGGCTCGACGTTGTCGACGAGGTAGGTGAAGGACTGCTGTTTGTGCAGCAGCGCCAGCTGTTCGGCCTCCGTCGTGAGGTGCGGGAGCTTCTGCGCGATCAGCTTCGCCGCGCCGGCGACCTCGGTCTCGAAGTTGCGGCCCTTGTCCGGGTACTTCTTCGCGTACTCGTCCATCGTCTTGTGCAGCGCGCGCAGGTTCACCGACAGCGTGCGGGTTTCCACGCTGAACGCCAGCTTCGCGCCGTTGCGGTCCACAATGGATCCGCGCTGCGCCGGAATGTCGATGGTGAGCGTGCGCTGGCGCTCGGCCGCCGCAGAGAGCGCGGGCGCCTCGAACCACTGCACCTGCACCAGTTTCGCGCCCGCCACGACCATCAGCACGACCAGCATGATGCGCACCGCCGAAAACCGGCTGCGCTGTCCGCCGTTGCCCCGTTTCGCGACGGCACGGCGGGTGCCCGCGGCGTAGGTCCGCCGCGCGCTGCCCGCCGCCCTGGAACGGCTGTTGCCGCCTGCTGCCATCACTGTCCTCCCGCGGTACCTGCGGCAGTGCCCGGCAGGTCCCCTTCGATGCCGCCCTCCGCGGCGGGCGGAGCAGCGGGTGTCGACGGCGGCGCGGCCGAGTCCTGCTCGTCCGGCTGGGCCTTCTTCGGTTCGCCGACGACGGTCGTCTTGCCGTCCTTGCCGACCACGATGCGCGCCGGGTCGCCGCCGGGCACCATGCCCAGCTGCTTGGCCTCGGGCGCGAGAGACGCCGGGGACTGGGCCTTCGCGACCTCGCGCTCCAGCCGGTCCTTGGTCTCCATCAGCGAAGCGCTGTCCGTGCGCAGTTTTTCGAGCCGGTACGAATCGGCGATCGCCTGCGTGGTGAACCACAGCGTCGCGGCGACCCCGACCGCCAGCAGCCCCATCATCACGAGCACGAACGACGCGCGCGACCGCGGCCAGCGCAGCTTGAACCGCGTGGGCACGGTCTTCGCTTCGACGGTTTCCGGTTCGGCGGCAGGCCTTTTCGGCGCACGCTGGCGCAACAGGTCGGCCCGCTGCGCCCGCCGGGCGTACGCGCGCTCGGCGGCCGTCGTGCGCCGCCGCGCCGGGGCGTCGGCCTCGACGGTGTTCCGCGGTGCCCGCTCCGCAGCGGTCGACGACGAGCGGCGGGACTTCGTAGGTGCGGTCATCGCGGCTCTCCGATCCGTTGTGCTGCGCGCAACCGCACCGAGGCGGCCCGCGGGTTGTGCTCGATCTCGCTCTCGCCGGCCTTCTCCGCTCCCCGCGTGAGGAGCTTCAATTCCGGCCCGTGCCCGGGAAGTTCGACCGGAAGCCCTTCCGGCGTCCGGGATTTCGCCAGTTCCGTCAGCGCCTGCTTCACCAACCGGTCCTCGAGGGACTGATAGGACTCGACGACGATCCGGCCGCCCATCGCCAGCGCGCCCAGCGCCGCGGGCATCGCCCGGCGCAGCACTTCCAGCTCGCCGTTGACCTCGATCCGCAGCGCCTGGAAGGTGCGCTTCGCCGGATGCCCGCCGGTGCGCCTGCTCGCCGCCGGAACCGCGGAGTAGAGCAGTTCGACCAGCCTTCCGCTGCGGGTGAACGGTTCCTTCTCCCGTTCCGCCACCACGGCGCGGACGATCCGCTGCGCGAAGCGTTCCTCGCCGTAGTCGCGCAGGATCCGGATCAGCTCGCCGGGCGCGTAGGTGTTGAGCACGTCGGCCGCGGTGAACCCGGTGGTCGGGTCCATCCGCATGTCCAGCGGCGCGTCCTGCGAGTAGGCGAACCCGCGTTCGGTGCGGTCGAGCTGCATCGACGAGACGCCGAGGTCGAACAGGATTCCGTCCACTCGGGACAGTCCCAGTCCGGACACCGCTTCGGGAAGTCCGTCGTAGACAGTGTGCACGAGGTCGACGCGGTCGCCGTGCCGCGCGAGCCGCTCCGCGGAGCGCTCGAGCGCGGCGGGATCGCGGTCCAGCCCGATCAGCCGGAGCCGGGGAAACGCGGCGAGCAGCGCGTCGGAATGGCCGCCGAGTCCGACGGTCGCGTCGACGAGGACGGCGTCCCGGCCGTCCAGCGCGGGGGCGAACAGCTCGACGATGCGGTCCAGCAGCACCGGAACGTGCTCGGCTGCGTCCGTCATGTCTTCCCCCTTCCTGCCGCGTGTTTTCCGGGGAAGATGCGGCGGATGCCGTCAGGTCCCTGCCCGCCCGCTTGCTGACCTGGCACCGGGGAAGGTGCGCCAGGGTCAAAGAGCGGACAGAGGCCTCACGGCATCCGCGTCGAACGGCGTACCCGCGTCCCCCGACGACGCAGGTGCGCCCGGAACGTCTCCTAGAAGACGCCCGGCAGAACTTCCTCCCGAGCCTGTGCGTAGCTGTCCTCGTGTTCGTCCAGGTAGCCCTGCCACGCCTGGGCGTCCCAGATTTCGAGCCGGGTGATCGCACCGATCACCACGCACTCCTTGTTCAGCCCCGCGTACCGGCGAAGCTCCGGCGCGATGGCGACGCGCCCTTGCCCGTCCGGACGTTGCTCGTCCGTCCCGGCGAACAGGTAGCGCTGGTAGGCCCGCACCGCCTCGTTCGTGAACGGGGCTTCGGCGACCTTCCTGGCCATCTGCTCGAACTCGGCACGGGGGAAGACGAAGAGACAGTGGTCCTGCCCCTTGGTGACCATCAGCCCGCCTGCCAAGGCCTCGCGGAACTTCGCGGGCAGCGTGAGCCGCCCTTTGTCGTCCAGCTTCGGGGTGTGGGTGCCGAGGAACACCGGCCTCCACCTCCCTACCGGATCCGGTTGGCTCCCCGCCCGGTTCCGGCTCGGGGGCTCCCTTCCGCCCCACTGGCCACCACCGTACCCCACTTTTCACCACAGTCAACGAGTCTTGCGCGCGCGCCACTCCGTCGAGTGGCGTGTTTGCGCAGGTCACGGAGGTGGGTCCAGGTG
>NZ_PQIA01000180.1 GCF_003385235.1 Amycolatopsis circi
CCATAGTCCCTCCCCCCGCGCAGCCCCATCCCGACTACGCCCGCTCATAGTTCATCATCCATCATTCCGGCCAGACCAGCGGCACTTTTATCAAGCCGCGTGAGGACAAGCCCGAGGACTCGGTATGTTGAAGGTGTTTCGACGCGACGACGGGGAGAGTTGATGCGGGTCATCCCGAGCGAGGTCTCGAGCATTACCAAGAGCCAGGGCGAACGCAGCGTGTTCGCCGCGCTCAAGGAAATCCCCAACCAGGAAAGCGTCGCGTTGCACTCTGTCCATCTCGGCCGGCATCGTTGGAAGCGCGTCGGCGAGATCGACTTCGTTGTCATCACTCCCGACATCCTTCTCTTCATCGAAGTCAAGGGCGGCCGTGTCGTACAGAAGAACGGGCAGTGGTACTACGGACCAGCCGGCCGGGAGGCGGGACCAAAAGAAAGCCCATTCTCCCAGGCCAGCGGCGGAATGCACGAGCTCGAACGGAAACTCGGCACGATGGTCGGCGACCTCAGGGACCTGGGGGTCCCCAGCGGGTATCTCGTGATCACCACCGACATCGATCTGGACCGCACAACCGAATTCGAGCCGGAACAGTATCTGGGCAGCACTGCCTACGCCGGCGGCCGTGGTCTTGAACAGGCCATGAAACGAGCCGCCCGCTTCTGGCAGGGCCGCAACAGATGGGCGCGCACCCCGGTCTCGGGCGGCGTTCGTCGAAAGATACTGGACGCGATCCGCCCGGAATTCGATCTTGTACCCAACCTGCAGTCCCGGCTGGCGGATCTCGACGTCGTGTTCGAACGCCTGACGAACGAACAGATGGACCGGCTCGACGAGCTGGACTCCAATCCACGCCTCATCTGGACCGGAGGTGCGGGCACTGGCAAAACGTTCCTCGCCGCAGAAGCGGCACGTCGGAAGTCCGCCGTCGGCAGTGTCCTGTTCACCTGTGCGAGCAGCACACTGGCTGCGTACCTGACTCGAATCCTCGCCGAAGACGCGATCACCGTCCTGCCTTTCGACCGGCTGGACGAGGTCAAGCACCGCACCTTCGACCACCTGATCCTGGACGAGGCACAGGACCTGATGACCTTTGACAGCCTCGAAGTTCTAGAAGAGCTCGTTGCGGATGGCCTCGAAGAAGGTCACTGGATCTTCATGCTGGACCAGAACAACCAAGTGCTGGCTCCGGACTCCTACGACCCCGATGCCTGGGACTACTTGCGTACGTTGGGCTCTGTATACGGGCCCATGAAGCGCAACTGTCGCAACACCGTGCAGATCGTCAAGCAGGTACAGCAATTCACCGGAGCCGACTTGGGCATCGCCTCTGCCGGCGAGGGAAGCCCAGCCCAGTTCGTCGACTCGAGAGACCCTCAACACGAAGCCGAGCTGTTGGACAACTATGTGAACGAACTCGTCCAGCAGGATGTCTCGGTACAGGACATCACCCTGCTGTCTGCGTCGGGCAACTGGGAGACGAGCTCAGCCCGGCTTTCTCGACGCGCGTCCAAGATCCAGCGCTTCATCGACATCGTCGGCTCCGAAACCGCCAAGCATCGGCTCACCTGGTCGTCAATCGCCGACTTCAAAGGCCACGAGAGTCATATCATCTGCCTGATCGACCTCGAGCCCGAGCACTTGGACGGCAGGCTCGATGCCATCTACGTCGCCTGGACCAGGGCACGCGCTCAGCTCTGGATCTCTTGCCGCCCGAACGTCCGGAAGAAGCTGGCGACTCTAGGTACGACCGTGCTGGAGCGAAACGGCGGACTGAAATGAACGAATTTGCCGCGCGCATCACCAGCCATCGCGACGAGTACGTGGCCTATCTGCACCGGCAGCTGGTCGGCCCCCAACCGAACGAGACGGAGACGCTCGTCGACCCGCCCGACCGGCGTTACCTGATGGGCACGTTGTACCCCCGCGGAGCCTCCATGCTGGAACACACCCAGGAAGAAGGGGAAGAGGGGTTCCACGAGGCCGCGGCGGGTAGCGGTGAGGAGGACAGCTTCGCTGAAGATCCAGTGGCCGAAGCGAACGCTTGGCTTCCGTCTTCGCTCGGCTTCTCCTTCTTCACCGACGCCCGTCGAATCGAGGTTTCTTGCGCCGCCTCCCGCTATCTGACGCTCCGCGATGGCGGACGCCGCAGTTGGCAGCGGCAACCGCGCCTGTCTACGACGAAGTCCATCGACCTCGACACGTTGAGCCCGGTTCCTTGTCTGGACGGGCATGGTCGTCTCCATGTGCGGTGGCGGCCCTTCGGCAATGGCCATCTGGTTACCTGCGTGCTGGCCAACGAACATCAGGAGGACGAGAGCCGCCACAAAGACCGGGATCTGATGCTCTTTCAGGTCGAGCTCCAGGCGACGACGGAAGACGGCACCGTGCTGGAGTACCCGAGCACGCGTCTGAACAGTCGCGACGAGGAAGAGCAGGAACTTCGCGTCCAGTATCGGCACATCGTAACCAGGGCTGTGGGGCACGGTTGCGCTGTCGAGTGGAACGACAGTTCCGACCAGGTGACCACCGTACGAGCGCAGGTCATGCCTCAGCAGGTGGTCGAGCACATCAAGCCCGACGGACCTCGCGATCTGCCCGCACTCAACCTGGCCCACCTCTCACAGGCCGAGCTGACGCCGGATGACCTGCGCGCCGAGCTGAAATCCTTCGTCCTCGGATACCGCACCTGGTTCGAGGGCCAGCAATCGGAGGCGAAGACTCTGCGACCGTGGGCCGCCGAGCCGGCCAGGCGACTCCTCGACCGAATCGGCACCGCGCTCGACCGCATGACCTCCGGTGTGGAAGCACTTACCGCATCGACACCTGCAGCGGGCAAAGCACGCGAGGCGTTCCGCTTGGCAAACCGAGCGATGGCACTTCAAATGCTGCACAGCCGCCCGGAACTGGCGGGAAGCCGTCGTCGCAGGGATAGCGAGGTGCTCGAGCTGAACGAGCCCCCCACCGACTACGCATGGCATCCGTTCCAGCTCGCTTATTTCTTGCTCGTCGTCGAGAGCCTGATGAACCCTGGACACGAGGACCGACGCACTGTCGACCTCATCTGGTTCCCGACAGGCGGCGGAAAGACCGAGGCTTACCTGCTCACCGCCTGTTTCGAGATCCTCTTGCGCCGGCTCCGATTCGGCGCAAAGGGGGGCGGCACCGCTGTGCTGAGCCGATACACCCTCAGCCTGCTGACTACTCAGCAGTTCCAACGTACCGCGACCGCAATCTGCGCCCTCGAGTACATCAGGGCCGGAAAGGACGGTCCGCTGCCGGACGATCTAGGCGAGGAGCCCATCTCCATCGGGCTCTGGGTCGGTCAAGAGACGACCCCGAACAAGATCTCCGCCGCGGAAGTGGAACTTGATGAACTGAAGCAGATGAGCACCCCGGATGATCGGTTTCTGCTGGAACGATGCCCGTGGTGCGGCACTGAGATCGTTCCAGCGCGAGGCGGCCGGGTGAAGGACTTCGGGATCCGGGCCGATGGGATCAGCACCTCGTTCTTCTGCCCGCGCAACACCTGCGATTTCCACGAGCAGCTCCCGGTGGCGGTCGTGGACCAGCAGATTTACCGTGACCCGCCGACCTTCTTGCTCGGCACTGTCGACAAATTCGCGAGATTGGCGTGGGAGCCGGAGGCGGGTCGTCTCTTCGGCGCTGACGGCAGACGCGCACCCTCGCTGGTCATCCAGGATGAGCTGCACCTGTTGGCAGGCCCGCTGGGCACTACAGTCGGCCTCTACGAATCGGCCGTCCTCGAACTGTGCGCCTGGGGAGGCACGCCTCCGAAGGTAATCGCTTCGACAGCGACGATCCGACGCTCACAGGAGCAGATACGAGGTCTCTACGGCCGTCCCGTACAGCTCTTTCCTCCGGCAGGGCTGACAGCCGGGCGCTCGTACTTTGCTTCGCCTGACGAGGACAAGCCCGGACGACTGTACGTCGGTGTCATGGCACAGGGACACACCGCTTCGACAGCAACTGTCCACGTGGGAGCAGCCGGACTGCAGGCACCTGTGGCGCTCAGCAACGACGAAGCTCTGCGCGATGCTTACTGGACCGTAGTTGCCTATCACAACAGTCTGCGGGAGCTCGGTCGAACCGTCACCATCGCGCGGGACGATATTCCGGCGCGGCTGGAACACTTGACGAAGGACAGTTCCGAGCAACGCAAGCTGGAGGACAGCGACGTCGTCGAACTGACCAGCAACGTTCCGCGAGCCGAACAACCACGGCTTCTCGAACGCTTGGGGAAGCCTTTCAAGGAACGAGACAGCGTCTCTTTCCTCGCCACGACCAACATGCTCTCGGTGGGCGTCGACGTCCCGCGGCTCGGCCTCATGATCATGAACGGACAGCCCAAGACGACGTCTGAGTACATCCAGGCCACCAGTCGCGTCGGCCGACGCAAAGTACCTGGGTTAATCATCACGTTGTTCCGCTCGTCCAAACCGCGTGACCGCTCCCACTACGAGTCGTTCGGCGTTTATCACCGTTCGCTCTACCGACATGTTGAGCCCACCAGCGTCACGCCATGGTCTCTGCCGTCTCGAGACCGGGCGCTCCACGCAGTACTCACTATCCTCATGCGGCACGGCGCGGGCCTCAACGCGGAGAACAAAGCAGGAGACATCCTGCAGCACGCGGACGACCTCGCGCGTGTACGCGAGCTCGTGGTTTCCCATGTGCAGCGCGCCGATCCGAACGAAGCCGATGCCGCGGCCGCGCAACTGGATTCCCTGATCGAGGAATGGAAGCAAGAGGCGGAAAATGCCCGGGGCGAAGGCAGGCGCCTCTACTACAAGCCGCAGGGAAGAACACAGACCGCGCTGCTCACCGACTTTGGCAAGCAGGAAGGAATGTGGGAGACGCCGCAGTCCATGCGAAACGTCGACCGTGAATGCCTTATCGCCGTCAGGGGAGCGTGAGACTGATGAAAGATATTCGCCGAAAGGTTCGCAGGACACAGACCATTGCCCCCTTTGGGGTCGGCGGGATCATTGATCTGCGCGGCGAGTCGTTCGTGGCCGCCGACATCCGCAGCTGGGCCAGCAGCGGAGACCCAGTGGATTCACCTCGACTCGCGGAAAAACTTCAGGTGGAAAGATTTCGCTCCGCCCCCGTAATCCCGTCCGGAAAAGCTGCCTACGTATCACGAAATGGACCTTCGTACATCCGATTTCCCACCTGGTTGTTCTGCCCTCGGTGCAGGGTCATGAAAAAATGGCACGCCGGACTCGAAATCAAAGACAAACACCCCGCATGCGACCGATGTCCAGGAACGCCACAGTTGGCACCCATGCGTTTTATCCAGGTATGCCGCGCCGGCCACCTAGCGGACATCGACTGGCGACGGTGGGCGCATTCACAAAGCGAAACCCCCGATCAACGCCAATGCCAGGTCTACCAGCTTCGATTTATCGCCACCTCCGAGTCGTCCGGCCTCGACGCCCTGCTGGTCGAATGCGGCTCCTGCAGGGCCAGCCGCAGCCTGGCCGGGATCAGCCAGAAAAACGTCCTCAAACAGTTGCAAAGCAGATGTCGCGGAACTCATCCATGGAATAACGAAAACGACGAAGCAGACAACTGTGAGGAAACACCTCAAGCAGTACAGCGCGGTGCCTCAAATGTATACTTTCCAGTCACCCACTCAGCCATTGACATTCCCGAAACGTCAAGACTTCCAGACGGCGACGAGCTCGCTCAAAAGGTCGTTGACCACAAATTCTGGCCAGATTTTACCAGCGCGATCGACGGCCCTCTCGTCGACCATTTTAAAAGCATTATCGCCATTCAGTGCAGCGTTTCAGAAGAATTTGTCGAATCAGTGCAACGACGCGCGGCCAAGAATTCCTCAGTGTGGCCTTCAACCAATTCGGATGACGACCTCAGCATTGCCGAGTGGGAAGCTTTTTCCACTCCGGAATCGGTCACGAATTCAAAAACTTTCTCTGTGCGCCAAACTCTTCTCGGGGTCAACCACGCCGATTCCCGCTCAATGCACGAGCTCGACGCGGCAATCTCCACCGTGGTGATAGCGGATCGAGTACGCGAAGTCCGCGCCCTGGAGGGGTTCTCGCGGTACGAACCAACCCCGGGCGAGGACGAAGAGGGCGGCCGTCTAGTTTCGGTCAACACCGCGCGTCGAACCAGGTGGCTGCCTGCCGTAGAAACTTACGGCGAGGGAATTTTTATCTCAGTAGACGAATATCGCCTCGCCTCCTGGGAGGAAATCCCGTCAGTACGAAATTGGACGCGAAGGATCGAGCGCGACCTGGATGCCTCTTTTAAGGTCGACCGGTTGCGGGCAAAGTCAGGACCAGTGTTGCTACCGAGGTTTGTAATGCTGCACACCTTGGCTCACCATTTTATCCGCCAGCTCTCCTACGACAGCGGATACAACGCGGCTTCGCTACGGGAACGCGTCTACGCCAGAAGCCATTCGCCGGGCAGCGGGCATCCACCGCAAGCGGGCGTGTTCGTCTACACCGCTGCAGGCGACGCGGAAGGAACGCTCGGCGGCCTCGTCCGACAGGGCCAACCCCCCTATCTTGCCGAGACCTTGATCCGCCTGCTCGAATCGGCGCAGTGGTGTTCACAGGACCCGCTATGCGCCGATTCGACCGGTCGTTCACTTGCCAACCTCAACCGAGCCGCATGCCATGCCTGCACGCTCCTTCCGGAGACCTGTTGCGAGATCGACAATTCCATCCTGGACAGGACGCTGTTAGTCGGTGGCAACGACGTTCCAGGGTTTTTCCAGGAAACTCTCCGCGCTGCACTGGAAGAGTCGGCGGAGACCGTGAATCGGTCATGAGAATTCCCTCTCTCTTGGAACTTGGGATCGAGCAGCAGAAAGTAATTGACCTTCCGTTCCAAGGCTGTCACGTCATCACGGGTTCGCCCGGCGGCGGAAAGACTGTTACAGCCGTCTACCGCGCCTGGACCCTGGCAGTCACCGGCCGCGACGTCGTCCTCATCACTCGGTTCGATCTGCTCCGTCAGCATCTTGCCCAGCTGGCTCCCGATCTCACCGAGGCAGTCGACATCACCACCTACGAATGGTGGGTCAGGGACTTTTGGCGGGAACGCTTCGAGACAGATCCGCCCCGATACGACCAGGACGAGCGGGGCTACGACTGGATCGAGATGCAGCGCAGCTGCATCCTCCTGAACGTGGCGGCGACGACCACGCACCTGGTGATTGACGAAGGGCAGAACCTCCCACTCGGATTCTACCAATTGTGCCAAGTCCTCGGCGTCGACGTCACGGTATTCGCAGACGAGAACCAGTGCATCAGCCCCGAGCACAGCACGTTATCTGAGATTCGACGAGCGCTCGCCGCAGAGATCGAACCCCTTGTGCTGCCGAACAACCACCGGAATAGCCGAGAGATCGCATTGCTTGCGAGCGAGTTCCGCACAGAGCCTCACACCGAGACCGCCTTGCCAGCGCGGGTCGGGCCGACCCCAGTTGTCATCAAAGTTCCCTCTCTTGATGCTCTCGCCACCGGCATTTTCCAATACTTCAATGCCTATCGATGTCGGACCATCGGGATCATTTGCAGAACGACATTTCTGGTGCGGAGTATCCAGAGTAAGCTGACCAGAGTGGGCCTAGCGGCTCAGACCCAGGCCTACGTCCACAATGATCCCTTGCGGCACGCCGTCGACTTCGCGAAGGGTAGAATAAAGATCGTCAGCGCAGCCAGCATCAAGGGCTTAGAATTCGATAGCGTCTTCGTGCCGGATTTGGATTCATACGACGAAGACCCCACCAGCATCGATGCCCGCCTGCGCTTCTTAACGATCTGCACTCGCGCCCGCGAGGATCTTTACTTGGCCCATCGCGCTCCGCGGGAACCTGCAATCTTGTCAACTGTGCCAGCTTCTTTGCTGACCCGAAGAGAAGCATGACTCGGCGACTCAAACAAGTCGTCCAGGACCGCTTCGTGCGGCGAGAAGAAAGCCATTGCGCTGGCCGGGCAAGACCGTAGCCGCACAGGGCGTTGGGCTGCCTCAACCACGCCGTCCACGATGCTAGGCAAGCCACTGACTACCCAGAGAGCCAGTGGCGCTGTCATTGGCCGCGCCTGCTGCCAGCCGGCTGCCTCGGCACCGCGAGTCGCGCTGCCCGCGCCAGAGCTTGGCAAGGCTTTCTTATTCATCGCCTGCAGAGCCGCGCATCCGCGGGCCGGCCGTCGCAGCTCCTGCGCCATCCGCTCATCGGCGCGGACCATACCGACCGCATTTCGCAGGCAAACCGGTCGAGCGAACCTGCGCTAGGACTGGTCGCCACGGATAAAATGCCATTCGACGCGGCACGTAGGCGGCCATGGCGTCGTGCCGAGTCCGCGGGAAGCCGCACCATCGGCATCGACAAGATCCCCGCCGATGGTGCGCCCCAGCGGGCAGCAGACGCCGAGCTGCGAACTGCAAGCCAGCCGGGCGATCAGCGGGAACAGTCCTGTTCACCTGCTACTTACAACGTGTTAAGCCAGTACAAGCTGGCGGTACCGCCTTCGCAGCCGGTTCCCGGGTGCTCGACAATTGCACAGCGAGCAGCATCGACTCCCCCGCCATCGCCGACGGGCCACGCCAGCGCTGAGCCAGCAGCATCCTCTACTACACCGTCACGATGCGCCCGCCGCCAGCACCAACTGCCCCGATTGGTAGGGGCGAGCAACGGCCGAAGCTAACTCGACCTGCTGGGAACTGGGGTGCCAGCTCGGCGCTGTCGGAGAACCTACTGACGACGTTGAGCCAGACGTTCGCCTGAACCGTCAGCCAGGCCCTAGCGGCCGTCCGAGGACAGTGCGTACTGTCACACCTGGTAAGTCCCCTGCAACATATGTGCCGAACAGCAGGCTTGGGCACGGACCAGTCGGGCCGAATCTCGTCGCGATCGACATAGCTCGGCCCGCTTCACCACACTGGTCAGTCGCTTTTTTTGGCGGCCGCCGCGTCCGACTTCTTCTCTGCAGCGGCTGCCGCCTCCGTTGCCTCTTCGGCCGGTTCCGGCTCAGTCTCAGCGTCCGCCGAAGCAGAACCGGCCTCTTCCTTGTCGAACGTCTGCGGCACCTTCTTCAGGTGCTTGCTCATCGACCGGACCAGGAAGACGACCGCGATCAGGAACAGGATCAGCACCAGCAGGCCGACCGGCGAGGACTTGCCGAAGTCCTCGCCCTGGCCGCCGTTGTCCCCGCTGTCCGGCTGCTGGGCCAATACCAGCGCCGACGCGGTGAGCGGGACGACCGCGACGGCCGGCACACCGAAACTCATGGGCTCACCTTCTCCTTGATGCCTGCGAACAGATCGTCCTCCGGCAGCGTGCTGTCCACCAGGGAGCGGTTCAGCTCGTACTCCTCAGTGGGCCACACCTCGCGCTGGATCTCCAGCGGAACCGCGAACCAGCGGCTGGTCGGGTCGATCTGCGTGGCGTGCGCCTTCAGCGCCTCGTCGCGCACCTCGAAGTATTCCCCGCACTCGATCCGGGTCGTCACCCGCTCCATGATGTCGGCGCGGGCCGGGTCCCAGGACTTGAGCCACTCCTCGTACGGCGACTCCAGCCCGGCCTCCTTGAGCGCGGTGTCGAACGCCACCATCCGCGCCTTGGAGAACCCGTGCATGTAGTACAGCTTGAGCGGCTGCCACGGCTCGCCTGCCTGCGGAAACCGCTCCGGGTCGCCCGCCGCGTCGAAGGCCGCCATCGACACCTCGTGCGTGCGGATGTGGTCCGGGTGCGGGTAGCCGCCGTTCTCGTCGTACGTCGTGACGACGTGCGGGCGGAACTCGCGGATCACGCGCACCAGGGCCTCGGTGGACTCCTCCAGCGGGATCACCGCGAACGAGCCCTCCGGCACCGGCGGAAGCGGGTCGCCCTCGGGCAGCCCGGAGTCGATGAAACCCAGCCAGCGGTGGCTCACGCCGAGGATCTTCGCCGCGCGCGCCATCTCCTCGCGGCGGACCTCGGTCATGTTCGCCAGCACGTCCGGCCGGTCCATGGCCGGGTTGAGGATGCTGCCCGCCTCGCCCCCGGTACAGGTCACGACCATGACCTCGTGCCCGTCGGCGACGTATTTGGCCATGGTGGCGGCGCCCTTGCTCGACTCGTCGTCGGGATGGGCGTGCACCGCCATCAGGCGCAGTCGCTGCTTGCGGTCTTCTGTTGTCAGCTCGTCGGCTCCCACCATGGTCCGAACGGCCCTTTCCTGTCCTGTTATTCCGTGACACCTGGTTGCGCCGCGGTAAACCGCCCCGGCTCCGCGCCGCCGGAACGGGTCGCGGATACTCGACCAGGGTGGTGCCCCGGACCGGCCGCACCGCCTATTGTCCCCAGGGGTACGACAAGTTTGACCGGAGGCCCGGATTTGCGGAGCGGGGAGACCGTGACCACCGAGGGCGACGCCACGCCGGCGCGGCCCGCGGACCGGTACGGCACCGCGGGCAAGGGCAAGCCGTCGAAGCGCTGGCGCAGGTGGCTTTTCGTGGCCGTCGCGCTCATCGTGAGCTGTGCGATCGGCTGGATCTACTACGTCAACCTCGGCCAGACCCCGATCGACGCGGAGCGCATCGGCTTCGAGGAGCGGCCGGGCGACGCGATGCAGGTCACCATCAACGTCACCCGGGACGACGACAGCAAGCCCGGCGTGTGCGTCGTCCGGGTGCGCGACAAGTCCGGCGCGGAAAGCGGCCGCCGGGAGGTGCTGGTTCCCGCCGGGGCCGGCCACAGCAGGGTGAGCACGGTGGTGAAGAGCATCGGACTCCCGGTGACCGCCGACGTGTTCGGCTGCTCGTATTCCATACCACGCTATCTGTCAACCCCGTAGCGGCCAACGGAGTGAATTGCGCGGCGAGCGTCCGCGCGGCGTGGAAATGGACCGGCGTCGACCTGTCCTGCCGTGATACGCTCGTACACCAGCACGGCCCCCGACGGGCCGTGTTTTTCCTTTTATCTCAGCCGCGTGCGTACGCGGTGGCCGGCTTGTACACCCAAGCCTGGCAGGCCCTACGAGGAGATGGTGACCGTGAGCGACACCAAGGTGACCTGGCTGACCCAGGATGCCTACGACAGGCTCAAGCACGAGCTCGACGAAATGATCGAGAATCGTCCGGTCATCGCCGCCCGCATCAACGACAGCCGCGAAGAGGGCGACCTCAAGGAGAACGGCGGCTACCACGCGGCCCGCGAAGAGCAGGGCCAGGCCGAAGCCCGGATCCGGCACCTCCAGGAGCTGCTGCGCAACGCGAAGGTCGGCGAGGCTCCGGAAGACGACGGCACGGCCGGCCCCGGCAAGGTGCTCACCGTCAAGTACGACGGGGACGACGAGGAGGAGAAGTTCCTGCTCGCCACCCGTGAAGAAGGCGCCGAGGGCGCGCTCGACGTGTACTCCCCCGAGTCGCCGCTCGGCAAGGCGCTGCTCGGCGCCAAGGAGGGCGAGTCCCGCGAGTACGAGCTGCCGAACGGCAAGACCATGAAGGTCACCCTGGTCAAGGCGGTGCCCTACAGCGAGTCCTGACTCGTTTCCGCCGAACGCGCGCCCGCCCGGTTTCCCGTGGCCCGGCGCGCGTTCGGCGGTCTAGCGTGTCTTTCAGCAGAACCACTGGAGGACACCGATGAGCACCCGACCGCTTTGCCTGACCTGCGGGACGCAGTACGCCGCCCCGCGCGCGGACTGCCCGATCTGCGAGGACGAACGCCAGTACGTCCCGCCGGGCGGCCAGCAGTGGACTGATCTGGCGGCGCTCCGCGCGAACGGCGACCTCAAACCGCGGGTCGAGGAGCAGGGTCCGGGCCTCGTCGGCGTCGGCTCGGATCCGAAATTCGCGATCGGCCAGCGCGCGCTGCTGGTCCGCGCGGCGAGCGGCAACTTCCTCTGGGACTGCTCCGCTTACCTCGACGACGAGCTGATCGGCAAGATCACCGAACTCGGCGGCATCACCGGCATCGCGATCAGCCACCCGCACTACTACACGACGATGGTCGAATGGGCGCACGCCTTCGACGTCCCGGTCTACCTGCACGAGAACGACCAGCAGTGGATCGGCCGCCCGGACCCGTCGATCCAGCTGTGGACCGGCACGACGCTCGACGTCTCGCCGGATCTCCAGCTGATCAACCTCGGCGTGCACTTCCCCGGCGGCACCGTCCTGCACTGGCCGGACGGCGAGGAAGGCCGCGGTGCGCTGCTGACCGGCGACATCGTGCAGGTCATCCCGGACCGTACGCACGTCGCTTTCATGTACAGCTACCCGAACCTCATCCCGGAGCGGCCGAGCGTCGTACGGCACGCCGCGGAACTGTTGGAGCCGTACGCCTTCGACGCCATCTACGGCGCGTGGTGGGACGCCATCGTGCGTACAGACGCCCATAACGTCGTACAGCGCTCCGCGAAGCGCTATCTCACGTACGTGTCCTAGCCGTTCGTTCAAGCAGCGGCCGCACTCGCGGCGGCACTGGTGTCGACAACGCGATCGAAGTCGACGTACGCAAGACATCCGGCACACCAACCACTTCGTCGATGACGCGTTGCAGATCGTCGTTGTCGCGCGCGACAAGGCGTACGAAGAGGTCGCCTTGTCCGGTGGTGGCGTGCACTTCGCACACTTCGTCGATCGCAGCCAGTGCCTCCGCGACACCGGCTCGTTTGCCCTGCGCGATTTCCAGCACGGCGAACGCGGTGAGGCTGTATCCCATCGCGGCCAGATCGAGTTCCGGCGGGAAGCCGCCGAGGATGCCGCGTTCGGTCAACCGGTCCAATCGCGCCTGCACGGTGCCGCGCGCGACGCCGAGCCGGCGCGCGCATTCGAGCACGCCGAGCCGGGGCGAGTCGGTGAGCAACAGCAGCAGCCGCGCGTCGAGCGAGTCAAGCACCGGTTTTCTCCCTGCACAGGTTGTCCAAGATGACCGAGCTTCTCCAGGATAAGCTGAACACATTGTCCAGCTGAAACGGAAACCGTTGCGCAGCTTGCCGGGCGCAACTCATGCTCAGTGCATGACCTCCACGATGGATCCGCACGGCGCACTCGACGACGTCAGCTATGACCAGCTCCGCCAGCTCGTCGGACTGGTGGACCACGACGCCTCGACCGACCCGTTCCCGGTCAAGGCTCTCGACGCGGTGGTGTTCGTCGCGGGCAACGCGACCCAGACCGCGTGGTTCTACCAGGTCGCGTTCGGCATGCAGCTGGTCGCGTACTCCGGCCCCGAAACGGGCCAGCTCGACCACAAGGCCTTCGTGCTCAAGTCCGGTTCCGGGCGCTTCGTGATCACCGGCGGCGTGAAGCCGGACTCCCCGCTGCTCGACCACCACCGCCGCCACGGCGACGGCGTGATCGACCTCGCCCTGGAGACCACCGACGTCGACAAGTGCATCGAGCACGCCCGCAAGGAGGGCGCGACGATCCTCGAGGAGCCGCACGACGTCTCCGACGAGCACGGCACGATCCGCCGCGCGGCCATCGCGACCTACGGGGAGACCCGGCACACGCTCATCGACCGGTCCCGCTACAACGGCGTCTACCTGCCCGGCTACGAGCCGCGCGAGGGCACCGTCAAGCGGCCCGAGGGCGCGCCGAAGCGGCTGTTCCAGGCGGTCGACCACTGCGTCGGCAACGTCGAACTCGGCAAGATGGACTACTGGGTCGACTGGTACCACCGCGTCATGGGCTTCGTGAACATGGCGGAGTTCGTCGGCGACGACATCGCCACCGACTACTCGGCGCTGATGAGCAAGGTGGTGTCGAACGGCAACCACCGGGTCAAGTTCCCGCTCAACGAGCCGGCGATCGCGAAGAAGAAGTCGCAGATCGACGAGTACCTCGAGTTCTACGAGGGCGCGGGCTGCCAGCACATCGCGTTGGCCACCAACGACATCATCGCCACCATCACCGCGATGCGCGAGGCGGGCGTCGAATTCCTCGACACCCCGGACTCGTACTACGACGACCCCGAGCTGCGCGCCCGGATCGGCAAGGTGCGCGTGCCGATCGAAACCCTGAAGGAGCACCGGATCCTGGTCGACCGCGACGAGGACGGCTACCTCCTGCAGGTCTTCACCAAGCCGATCGGCGACCGGCCGACCGTGTTCTACGAGCTCATCGAGCGGCACGGTTCGCTCGGTTTCGGCAAGGGCAACTTCAAGGCCCTGTTCGAGGCCATCGAGCGGGAGCAGGAGCGCCGCGGCAACCTCTGACCCTCTCCCTCTCTTCCCCGGCCCGTCCGCGAACCTCGCGGGCGGGCCGTTTTATATTACGGCGCGCAACCAGAAGTTCGCGTACAGTAGTCATGAGTACATAGAAACCGCGCCACGCGGACAAATCGGCACCGCGTGGAACCGACGGGGGCGCGCGTCCGTCATTCTGGAGAAGTCACCGTGGAGAAGGGGGCCCGATGCCCGACAGCATCGACGCCAGCGAGCAGATGGTCGAGGGCTGGACGAAGCAGCTCCAGCAGACCGCTGCCCGCTACCAGGCGATGGCCGAGCGCATGCAGGGCCAAACCGTCACCGAGCGGTCGAAGGACGGTTCGGTCGAGGTCACCGTGGATGCCAAGGGACTGCTGAAGAACCTGGTGCTCGCGGACTCCGCGGCAGGCAAGAAGATGGCCGACGTCTCCGCCGAGGTGATGCGGCTCGTGCAGCGTGCGCAGGCTCGGATCCCCGAACTGTTGCAGCAGGCCGCGGCCGAAACCGTCGGCGGCGACCAGACCACGGAAACTCTCGTGGCCGACGCGCAGCGGACGTTTCCCGCGCCGCCGGCCGAGGAACCGGCCGAGTCCGCGTCCGACCGGGTGCGCCGGTTCCTGCCGGAGGACGCCGAAGAAACGGGTGCCGCCGCGCCGCCGCCACCGCCGCGCCCGGCAGCCCCGCCGCCTCAACCACCGCAGCAGCAACGCCGCCGCCGGAGTTCGTCGGACGATGACGACGACTTCGGCGGGTCGATCCTGTCCTGACTCCAAGCCGTTCCAGGGGGAAGAAAAACGATGGCACCCAGGGGTTATGAGATCGGCGGCGATCTCGAGGCGCACGCTCGTCAGCTCGACGGGATCGCGGACGGGCTGAAGCAGGCGGTCGACGCAGCGAACCAGGTCAGCATGCCCACCGACGCGTACGGGATCCTCTGCCAGCCGTTCCGGATGATGCTCGACCCGGTCGAGAACTACGGGATCAACGCGCTGGAGAACACCGTCACGGCGATGGACGCGCAGGCGCAGAAGGTGCGCGACGCGGCGAAGGCGTACGACAGCTACGAAGGCGAAGCCGCCGGTTCGATGAAGGCGAGCGACTGATGCCCGACGCCAATCCGCTGGTCGCGGAGTCCAAAAAGGACGGCGACGGGCCGGGTCCGTTCACCGAGGGCAACGGCGACTACGGCTACGCCACCGGCATCAACATCGCCGAATCGGCGACGGACGCGTTCAAGGGAATCGCGGACGGCGACTGGGTTTCCGGCGGCCTCGGCGTCGCGAGCCTCGCCGGTGAGATCGCCGGCGCGGCGATCGACCCGTTCGGCTACCTGATGTCGTCGGTGGCGTCGTTCCTGATGGAGCACGTGCAGCCGCTGAAGGACATGCTGGACTCCGTCGCGGGAAACCCGCCGGTGATCCAGTCCTACGCCGACACCTGGGGCAACGTCGCGAAGTCGTTGCAGGAACGGCAGAAAGACCTCGAGAACGCGGTCAAGACCGGCACCGCGGAATGGAAGGGCGACGGCGCGGACGCCTACCGGAAGTCCGCGGCGGAGGCGGCCGAGGCGATCGGCGGCGCGGCGACGGTCGCGAGCGCGATCGGCACCGTCACGATGATCATGGGACAGGTCGTCGCCTTCGTGCGCGGCCTGGTGCGCCAGCTCATCGCGGATCTGGTGGGCAAGCTGATCTCCTGGGTCATGGAGGAGGTGTTCTCGCTCGGTTTCGGGACGCCGCTGGTGGTCGCGCAGGCCGTCACCGCGATCTCCAAATGGGGCGAGAAGATCAGCGAACTGCTGACGAAGCTGTGCGAGACGATGCGCCGCGTCTCGCCGCTGCTCGGCAAGCTCGCCGAGGTTTTCACGAAGATCATCAAGGTGCTGGGCAAGCTGGCCGGCAAGGTCACCGGCCTCGACGTGATCAGCACGAAGAACATCAAGG